>NZ_JBVVQL010000002.1:449498-759815 GCF_055811195.1 Mesorhizobium sp. WSM4823 | reverse complement strand
AGAGAAGCTGCGCTTCGCCATCCGTGAAGGCGGCCGCACCGTCGGTGCCGGCATCGTCGTCACCATCAAAGAGTAATTGGACTTAAACCGATCTGTCGCGGGCGCGGGATGCCCGCGCCGCGCCAGAACAAGGAATTGACGAATGAACGGTCAGAATATCCGCATCCGCCTCAAGGCGTTTGATCACCGGGTGCTCGACGCCTCGACGCGGGAAATCGTGTCGACGGCCAAGCGCACCGGTGCCAACGTCCGCGGCCCCATTCCGCTGCCGACGCGGATCGAAAAGTTCACGGTCAACCGGTCGCCTCACGTCGACAAGAAGAGCCGCGAGCAGTTCGAGATGCGCACGCACAAGCGTCTGCTCGATATCGTCGATCCGACCCCGCAGACGGTCGATGCTTTGATGAAGCTCGATCTGGCCGCCGGCGTCGACGTCGAGATCAAGCTCTAAGGGATTGAGAGCGCGGTAGGGGCGGTGCCCCGGCCCGGAACTCTAAAGGAATTGAACCGATGCGTTCAGGTGTGATTGCAAAGAAGGTGGGAATGACCCGCATCTACAACGATGCCGGGGAACATGTTCCCGTCACCGTTCTCCAGATGGAGAACTGCCAGGTCGTGGCGCAGCGCACGCAGGAGAAGAATGGCTACACTGCCGTTCAGCTCGGCGTTGGGCTTGCCAAGGTGAAGAACACGTCGAAGGCGATGCGCGGCCATTTCGCGACCGCTTCCGTCGAGCCGAAGGCCAAGGTTGCCGAGTTCCGCGTCTCCGCCGACAACATGATCGATGTCGGTGCCGAGATCACCGTCGAGCATTTCGTCGCCGGCCAGAAGGTCGATGTGACGGGCACGACGATCGGCAAGGGTTTCCAGGGTGTCATCAAGCGCCACCACATGGGTGGTGGTCGTGCGACGCACGGCAACTCGGTCTCGCACCGTACCCACGGCTCGACCGGCCAGCGCCAGGACCCGGGCAAGGTGTTCAAGGGCAAGCATATGGCCGGCCACATGGGCGACACCCGCGTCACCACGCAGAATGTCGAGGTCGTCTCGACCGACGCCGATCGCGGGCTGATCCTGATCCGCGGCGCGGTTCCCGGTTCGAAGGGCGCCTGGATCCTGGTCCGCGATGCGGCCAAGATTGCGCTGCCGGCCAACGCGCCGAAGCCTGCCGCAATCCGCGCCGTTGCAACCAATGACGCCGCCAAGAACGATGCCCCGGCCACAGTAGATGCCCCGGCCACAGAGGGAGCGGAATAATGGACCTCAAGATCACAACGCTTGGCGGCAAGGACGCCGGCAAGGTGAAACTCTCCGAGGAGATTTTCGGCCTTGACCCGCGCGAGGACATCCTGCAGCGCGTCGTGCGCTGGCAGCTTGCCAAGAAGCAGCAGGGCACGCACAAGACCAAGGGTCGCGCCGAGATCGCCCGCACCGGCGCCAAGATGTACAAGCAGAAGGGTACGGGCCGCGCCCGCCACCATTCGGCACGCGCTCCGCAGTTCCGCGGCGGCGGCAAGGCCCACGGTCCGGTCGTCCGCAGCCATGAGCACGATTTGCCGAAGAAGGTGCGCGCTCTGGGCCTCAAGCATGCTCTTTCGGCCAAAGCCAAGAGCGCATCGCTGATCATCATCGACGAATTGATGATGACCGAGGCTAAGACCAAGGCGCTGATCGCGAATTTCGCGACGCTGGGCCTGTCCAACGCCCTGGTGATCGGCGGCGCCGAGCTCGACAAGAACTTCAAGCTGGCGGCGACGAATATCCCGAACATCGACGTGCTGCCCATCCAGGGCATCAACGTCTACGACATTCTGCGCCGCGGCACGCTGGTCCTCTCGAAGGCCGCCGTCGAGGCTCTCGAGGAGCGCTTCAAATGACCGACCTTCGTCACTACGACGTGATCGTCTCGCCGGCGATCACCGAAAAGTCGACCATGGCTTCCGAGCAGAACCAGGTCGTCTTCAACGTCGCCAAGAAGGCGTCGAAGCCGGAAATCAAGGCCGCCGTCGAAGCGCTGTTCGGCGTCAAGGTGATGGCCGTGAACACGCTTGTCCGCAAGGGCAAGATCAAGCGCTTCCGCGGCACGATCGGCCGCCAGAGCGACGTCAAGAAGGCGATTGTGACGCTGGCCGACGGCCAGTCGATCGACGTCGCGACGGGTCTCTGAGCAAGACCGCGAGGACAGAACAATGGCACTGAAAAAATTCAACCCGATAACGCCGAGCACCCGCCAGCTGGTCATCGTCGATCGCTCGGGCCTCTACAAGGGCAAGCCCGTCAAAGGCCTGACCGAGGGCCTGACCAAGTCGGGCGGCCGCAACAATTACGGCCGCATCACGGCCCGCTTCATCGGCGGCGGTCACAAGCGCACGTACCGCATCATCGACTTCAAGCGCCGCAAGTTCGACGTTGTCGGCACGGTCGAGCGTATTGAGTACGATCCGAACCGCAGCGCCTTCATCGCGCTGATCAAGTATGACGATGGCGAGCTGTCCTACATCATCGCCCCGCAGCGCCTCGCTGCCGGCGACAAGATCGTGGCCGGCGAAGCGGTCGACGTGAAGCCGGGCAATGCGATGCCGTTGGCCTCGATGCCGGTCGGCACGATCGTCCACAACATCGAGCTGAAGCCGGGCAAGGGCGCCCAGGTTGCCCGTTCGGCTGGCGGTTATGCCCAGCTCGTCGGCCGTGACCAAGGCATGGCGATCCTGCGCCTGAACTCGGGCGAGCAGCGTGTCGTCCACGGCTCGTGCATGGCCACTGTCGGCGCCGTGTCCAACCCGGACCATGGCAATATCAATGACGGCAAGGCAGGCCGCACGGTGTGGCGGGGAAAACGTCCGCACAACCGCGGCGTGACCATGAACCCGGTCGACCATCCGCATGGCGGCGGCGAGGGCCGCACCTCGGGTGGCCGCCACCCGGTTTCGCCCTGGGGCAAGCCGACCAAGGGCAAGAAGACGCGGTCCAACAAGGCGACCGACAAGTTCATCCTGCGCTCGCGCCATCAGCGCAAGAGCTAAGAAGAGGTAACGCCAAGTGACTCGTTCGATTTGGAAAGGCCCCTTCATCGACGGCTACCTTCTCAAGAAGGTGGACAAGGTTCGTGAAGGTGGTCGCAATGAGGTGATCAAGATGTGGAGCCGTCGCTCCACCATCCTGCCGCAGTTCGTCGGCTTCACCTTCGGTGTCTACAACGGCCAGAAGCACGTTCCCGTTTCGGTGAACGAGGACATGGTCGGCCACAAGTTCGGTGAATTCGCTCCGACCCGGACCTATTACGGTCACGGCGCGGATAAGAAGGCGAAGAGGAAATAATCATGGGCAAGGCCAAAGCTCCGCGCAGGCTTGCTGATAACGAAGCGCGCGCCGTGTTGCGCACGATCCGTATCAGCCCGCAGAAGCTGAACCTGGTTGCCGCGCTGATCCGCGGCAAGAAGGTCGCGACAGCGCTTTCCGATCTCGAATTCTCGGCCAAGCGGATTTCCGGCACGGTCAAGAAGACGCTGGAATCGGCGATCGCCAACGCCGAAAATAATCACGACCTCGACGTCGATGCGCTGATCGTGGCGGAAGCCTATGTCGGCAAGTCGATCGTCATGAAGCGGTTCCATGCCCGTGGCCGTGGTCGCGCCAGCCGTATCGAGAAGCCGTTCTCGCACCTCACGATCGTCGTTCGTGAAGTCGAAGAAAAAGTGGAGGCCGCATAATGGGCCAGAAAATCAATCCGATCGGTCTGCGTCTCGGCATCAACCGTACCTGGGATTCGCGTTGGTTCGCTAACACCGGCGAGTACGGCAAGCTGCTGCATGAGGACATCAAGATCCGCAAGTATCTTGAGAAGGAACTCAAGCAGGCTGCGATTTCGAAAGTCGTGATCGAGCGCCCGCACAAGAAGTGCCGCGTCACCATCCATGCGGCGCGTCCGGGCCTGATCATCGGCAAGAAGGGCGCCGACATCGAAAAGCTTCGCAAGAAGCTGATGGAGATGACGAAGTCCGAGACGCATTTGAACATCGTCGAAGTGCGCAAGCCCGAGATCGACGCGACGCTGGTCGCCCAGTCGATCGCCCAGCAGCTCGAGCGCCGCATCGCGTTCCGCCGCGCCATGAAGCGTGCCGTGCAGTCGGCGATGCGCCTCGGTGCCGAAGGCATCCGCATCAACTGCGCAGGTCGTCTCGGCGGCGCCGAGATCGCGCGCATGGAATGGTACCGGGAAGGTCGCGTGCCGCTGCATACGCTGCGCGCCGACGTCGACTACGGCACAGCCGAGGCGCATACCGCCTACGGCATCTGCGGCGTCAAGGTCTGGGTGTTCAAGGGCGAAATCCTCGAGCACGACCCGATGGCTTCGGAGCGCCGCGCGACCGAGGGCGATCATGCGCATGGCGGTGGTGGTGGTGAGCGCGAACGCGGTCGCCGTCGCGAAAACGCCTGAGACAGTTGAGAATTTGGAGTTAGAACGATGCTGCAGCCAAAGCGCACAAAGTTCCGCAAGCAGTTCAAGGGTCGTATCCACGGTGCCGCCAAGGGTGGCACCAATCTGGATTTCGGCGGTTTCGGGCTGAAGGCGCTTGAGCCGAACCGCGTCACCGCGCGCGAGATCGAGGCGGCTCGCCGCGCGATCACCCGCGAGATGAAGCGCGCCGGCCGCGTCTGGATCCGTATCTTCCCGGACGTGCCGGTGACGTCGAAGCCGACCGAAGTCCGCATGGGCAAGGGCAAGGGCGCGGTCGATTACTGGGCGGCGCGCGTCAAGCCCGGCCGCATCATGTTCGAGATTGACGGCGTCAATGAGGAAACCGCCCGTGAGGCGCTGCGTCTCGGCGCGGCCAAGCTCTCGGTCAGGACGCGCTTCGTACAGCGCATCGCAGAATAAGGACGGGCTGATCATGAAAGCCGAAGACATCCGGACCAAGACCCAGGACCAGCTGACCGACGATCTGGCCAGCCTGAAGAAGGAGCAGTTCAACCTGCGCTTCCAGAAGGCCACCGGCCAGCTCGAGAAGACCGCGCGCGTGAGGCAGGTCCGTAAGGACATTGCGCGTATCAAGACCATCGCTGCGGAAAAATCCGCGGCTAAGAAGGCTTAAGGACGAAAACCATGCCAAAGCGCATTCTGCAGGGCACCGTCGTCAGCGACAAGAACGAGAAGACGGTTGTCGTCAAGGTCGAACGGCGCTTCACGCATCCCGTGATGAAGAAGACCGTGCGCATGACCAAGAAGTACAAGGCGCACGACGAGAACAACGCCCATAAGGTAGGCGATCAGGTGTTCATCCAGGAATCGAAGCCGATTTCCAAGGACAAGCGCTGGACCGTAGTCTCTTCGGACCAGGCCTGATCAGGGCGAACGAAACGAATTTTGGACAGACCGGGGAAGGGTGAAGAACCCATCCCGTTAGAAGAAAAGAAGGCGGCCAGTCATGATTCAGATGCAAACAAACCTCGACGTCGCGGATAATTCCGGCGCCCGTCGTGTCATGTGCATCAAGGTGCTGGGCGGCTCGAAGCGGAAATACGCTTCCGTGGGCGACATCATCGTGGTGTCGATCAAGGAAGCCATCCCGCGCGGCCGCGTCAAGAAGGGCGATGTGATGAAGGCGGTCGTGGTTCGCACGGCCAAGGACATCCGCCGCCCGGACGGCAGCGTGATCCGTTTCGACAAGAACGCGGCCGTTCTCGTCGACAACAAGAAAGAGCCGATCGGCACGCGTATCTTCGGACCGGTTCCGCGCGAACTCCGCGCCAAGAACCACATGAAGATCATCTCGCTCGCGCCTGAAGTGCTGTAAGGAGCCGGACCAATGCAGAAGATTAGAAAAGGCGACAAGGTCGTCGTGCTGGCCGGCAAGGACAAGGGCCGTTCGGGCGAAGTCCTCTCGGTACAGCCGAAGGAAGACACCGCGCTGGTGCGCGGCGTCAACATGATCCGTCGTCACCAGAAGCAGTCCCAGTCCCAAGAGGGCGGGATCATCACCAAGGAAGCGCCGATCCAGCTGTCGAACATCGCGCTGGCCGACCCCAAGGATGGCAAGCCGACCCGCGTCGGTTTCATCTTCCAGAAGGACGGCAAGAAGGTGCGCGTCGCCAAGCGCTCGGGAGAAGTCATCAATGGCTAAGGCTCAAACCAAGCAGGCGACTGCTCAGAACACGCCGCGCCTCAAGCAGGTCTACAACGAGACCATCCGCAAGGCGCTGCAGGAGCAGTTCGGCTACGAGAACGAGATGCAGGTTCCGCGCATCGACAAGATCGTGCTGAACATGGGCGTCGGCGAAGCGACCGGCGATTCGAAGAAGCCTTCGATCGCGGCGGAAGATCTTGCGTTGATTGCCGGCCAAAAGGCCGTCGTCACTCACGCCCGCAATTCGATCGCCGGCTTCAAGGTCCGCGAAAAGATGCCGATCGGCGCCAAGGTCACGCTGCGCAAGGAACGCATGTACGAGTTCCTCGACCGCCTCGTGAATATCGCGCTGCCGCGCGTCCGCGACTTCCGCGGGCTCAATCCGAAGAGCTTCGATGGGCGTGGCAACTATGCCATGGGCATCAAGGAACACATCGTGTTCCCGGAGATCAACTACGACAAGGTTGATCAGATCTGGGGCATGGACGTCATCGTTTGTACGACTGCGAAGACGGACGACGAAGCCAGGGCATTGCTCAAGGCCTTCAACTTCCCCTTCCGCCAGTAACGGCAGCGAGAAAAGGAAAAATCTGAAATGGCAAAGACCAGCTCAGTCGAGAAGAACAACAGGCGCCGTAAGCTTGCGGACCAGTACGCTGCCAAGCGTAAGGCCCTCAAGGCGATCATCATGGATCAGTCCAAGCCGATGGAAGAGCGCTTCCGCGCCCAGCTGAAGCTTGCGGCACTGCCGCGCAACTCGGCCAAGATACGCATCCGCAACCGCTGCGAAGTCACCGGACGTCCGCGTGCCTACTATCGCAAGCTCAAAGTATCGCGCATCGCGCTTCGTGATCTCGGCAACAACGGCCAGATCCCGGGCCTGGTCAAGTCGAGCTGGTAAGGAGGACATAACATGTCATTGAGCGATCCTCTCGGCGATATGCTGACCCGCATCCGCAACGCCTATGGCCGCAAGAAGTCGAGCGTTTCGACGCCGGCCTCGCGCCTGCGTACCCGCGTCCTCGACGTGCTGAAGGCGGAAGGCTATATACGCGACTACAGCCAGACCGACTTCGACAACGGCAAGTCCGAAATCGAGATCGAGCTGAAGTATTTCGACGGCGCGCCGGTCGTGCGCGAAATCGCCCGCGTCTCCAAGCCTGGCCGCCGCGTTTACGTTTCGGCGAAGTCGATCCCACACGTCGCCAACGGCCTCGGCATCGCCATCCTTTCGACGCCGAAGGGCGTCATGGCCGACCACGAAGCGCGTGAACAGAATGTCGGCGGGGAAATCCTCTGCCAGATCTTCTGATCTGGCAGCGAGATCCCGAAAAGTGGTTACCGGTTTTCGGGCAAGATCTCGCTCGAAAATAGAGACCTGAAACAAGAGAAGTGACGAGGACAACAAAATGTCTCGTATTGGAAAGAAACCCGTTTCGCTGCCGCAGGGCGTGACCGCGACCGTCGACGGCCAGACCGTCACGGCGAAGGGTCCCAAGGGTGAGCTGAAGTTCGTGGTGAACGACGAAGTTCTGGTCAAGATGGAAGGTAGCGAGATCGCTGTCCAGCCGCGCGACCAGACCAAGACCGCCCGCTCCAAATGGGGCATGTCGCGCACGCAGATCGTCAACATCCTGCAGGGCGTCAAGGACGGTTTCGAAAAGAAGCTCGAGATCACCGGCGTCGGCTATCGCGCCGCCATGCAGGGCAAGAACCTGCAGCTGGCGCTCGGCTTCAGCCATGACGTTGTCTACGAGACGCCGCAGGACATCACGATCACCGTGCCGAAGCCGACGGAAATCACCGTGACCGGCATCGACAAGCAGAAGGTCGGTCAGGTTGCCGCCGAGATCCGCGAATATCGCGGTCCCGAGCCGTACAAGGGCAAGGGCGTTCGTTACGCTGGCGAGAAGATCGTCCGCAAGGAAGGCAAGAAGAAGTAGTTTCGTCAATGGTGAATGGTGAATGGTAAAATGGCAATAGGATAGAGCAGGGGGCCGGGTGGCACCTCGTTTCTACCATTCACCGTTTTTCCATTCACCATTCACTGCAAATCAACGCCGCGGGGAGCGGTCGCGGGAGGCCTGTCCTACCGCACAGGGTTGCCCCCGTTTTTTGAAGGCAAGGAACTGATATCATGGGCTCGAAAGAATCCACCCAACGCCGCGCTCAGCGCGTCCGCCGCCAGATCAAGAAGGTCGCGGGCGAGCGTCCGCGCCTGTCGGTCCACCGCACGTCGAAGAACATCTACGTCCAGGTCATCGACGACGCCAAGGGCCACACCATCGTTGCAGCCTCGACGCTGGAGAAGGACCTCAAGGGTTCGCTCAAGACCGGCGCCGACACTGCCGCGGCAGTGGCAATCGGCAAGCTGATTGCCGAGCGTGCTTCGAAGGCCGGCGTCAAGGAAGTCGTCTTCGACCGCGGACCGTACATCTATCACGGCCGCGTCAAGGCGCTGGCCGAGGCTGCACGTGAAGGCGGCTTGAGCTTCTAAAAAGTTTCGCCCCCGGCAACCCGCAGAGGTGCCGGATATCATCATCAACCGTGCTTCCGGAAAAAAACAAGGAACAGGATATGGCACAGGAACGTAGGGATGGCGGCCGCGGCCGTGATCGCGAAGAGCGCGACGATGGCATGGTGGACAAGCTCGTCCACATCAACCGCGTTGCCAAGGTCGTCAAGGGCGGCCGGCGCTTCGGCTTTGCAGCACTCGTCGTCGTCGGTGACCAGAAGGGTCGCGTTGGCTTCGGTCACGGCAAGGCGCGCGAAGTGCCAGAGGCGATCCGCAAGGCGACTGAATCGGCCAAGCGCGACATGATCTTCGTGCCGCTGCGCTCGGGCCGCACGCTGCACCACGACGTCGAGGGACGCTGGGGTGCCGGACGCGTTCTGCTGCGCGCTGCCAAGCAGGGTACCGGCATCATCGCCGGCGGTCCGATGCGCGCCGTCTTCGAGACGCTCGGCATGCACGACGTGGTTGCCAAGTCGATGGGTTCGTCGAACCCATACAACATGGTTCGCGCCACGTTCGACGCGCTGAAGAGCCAGATGCATCCCAAGGATGTGGCTGCTGCGCGCGGCATCAAGTATTCGACCCTTCAGGCCCGCCGCGGCACCGCCGTTGCGGCCGAAGAATAGTCGATCTGACCAGGGATTTTGACCATGGCCAAGAAAGCAACCAAGACCATCACCGTCGAGCAGATCGGTTCGCCGATCCGCCGGCCGAAGGAGCAGCGCGCGACGCTGGTCGGCCTCGGCCTCAACAAGATGCACAAGCAGCGCACGCTGGAGGATACCCCCTCCGTGCGCGGCATGATCGCTGCCGTCCAGCATCTCGTCCGCGTCGTGGACGAGGGCTGAGCCAGAGCGCAGGAGAACTCAGATGAAACTCAACGATCTGCGTGACAAGGACGGCGCGACGCATTCCAAGAAGCGCCTCGGCCGCGGCATCGGTTCCGGCTCGGGCAAGACCGCCGGTCGCGGCGTCAAGGGTCAGAAGGCGCGCTCGGGCGTTGCCGTCAATGGCTTCGAGGGTGGCCAGATGCCGCTCTACCGTCGCCTGCCGAAGCGCGGCTTCAACAACATCTTCGCCAAGAGCTTCACGGTCGTGTCGCTGGCCCGCATCCAGGCCGCGCTCGACGCCAAGAAGCTTGACGCCAAGACGATCGTGACGGCCGAAGCGCTAGTCGCTGCCGGCGTCATCCGCCGCGTCAAGGACGGCGTGCGCATCCTCTCGGACGGCGACATCAAGGCGAAGCTCGCCTTTGACGTGGCCGGCGCCTCCAAGGCTGCCATCGAGAAGATCGAAAAGGCCGGCGGTTCGGTGAAGCTGCCGGAAAAGGCAGCCGCCGAGTAACGTCGATTTGAAGCGCGATCGGCAAGAGTGGGATCCGTTTCGCTTTCGATTGCGTTTTGATCCGACCAATATGGCGGCCGCGTCAACGCGGCCGCTTGCATGTTTGCAGTCCGGAGCTTATCTCGTGAGCTTCGGTGACACGCGCCGCCTGAGTGCGGGCCATCGAGCGTGACCAAGCGGAGAATCAGGCATGGCTTCGGCTGCTGAACAACTAGCCTCGAATCTGAATTTCTCGGCCTTCGCCAAGGCGGAGGATCTGAAGAAGCGCATCTGGTTCACCATCGGCGCGCTGCTCGTCTACCGCCTCGGCACCTACATTCCGCTGCCCGGCATCAATCCCGACGCTTTCGCCCAGGCCTTCTCCTCGCAGAGCAAGGGCGTGCTTGGCATGTTCAACATGTTCGCCGGCGGTGCCGTGGAGCGCATGGCGATCTTTGCCCTCGGCATCATGCCCTATATCTCCGCTTCCATCATCATGCAGCTGATGACCTCCGTCATCCCGTCGCTGGAAGCGCTGAAGAAGGAAGGCGAGCAGGGCCGCAAGGTCATCAACCAGTACACGCGCTACGGCACCGTGCTTTTGGCACTGGTCCAGGCCTACGGCATTTCGGTCGGCCTGGAAGGCGGCAACGGCATCGTCAGCGATCCCGGCATGTTCTTCCGCGTCTCGACGGTCATCACGCTGGTCGGCGGCACCATGTTCCTGATGTGGCTCGGCGAGCAGATCACCGCCCGCGGCATCGGCAACGGCATTTCGCTGATCATATTTTCCGGCATCGTCGCCGGCCTGCCGCAAGCCATCTCCGGTACGCTGGAACTGGGCCGCACCGGCGCGCTGTCGACCGGCCTGATCCTGGCGATCATCGTTCTCGCCGTCGTCGTCATCGCGCTGATCGTGTTCTTCGAGCGTGCCCAGCGGCGCTTGCTTATCCAGTATCCGAAGCGCCAGGTCGGCAACCGCATGTTCCAGGGCGACACCTCGCACCTGCCGCTCAAGCTCAACACGGCCGGCGTCATTCCGCCGATCTTCGCCTCTTCGCTGCTGTTGCTGCCGGCAACGGTCGCAGGCTTCTCGCAGACCACCAACATGCCTGCCTGGGCCAGTACCGTTCTGGCGGCTCTCGGCCACGGCCAGCCGCTCTACATGGCGTTCTATGCGGCGATGATCGTGTTTTTCGCCTTCTTCTATACGGCGATCGTCTTCAACCCGAAGGACACCGCCGACCAGCTCAAGAAGCATTCGGGTTTCATTCCGGGCTACCGTCCGGGCGAGCGCACCGCCGATTACATCGACTATGTTCTCACCCGCATCACCGTCGTCGGCGCCATTTATCTGGTGCTGGTGTGTCTGCTGCCCGAGTTCCTGATTTCAGCGACTGGCGTACCATTCTACCTCGGTGGCACATCGCTTCTGATCGTGGTCAGTGTAACGCTCGATACGGTGGCGCAGATTCAGGGTCACCTGATCGCGCATCAGTATGAGGGCCTGATCAAGAAGTCGAAGCTGCGCGGGGGGAAAAAGGCCAGATGAGGTTGATATTGCTTGGACCGCCAGGGGCGGGCAAGGGAACACAGGCACAAAGACTGGTAGAAAAATACGGCATACCCCAGCTCTCTACGGGAGATATGCTGCGCGCTGCTGTCCAGGCCGGCACCGAAGTCGGCAAGCGCGCCAAAGCGGTGATGGACGCTGGCGAACTGGTTTCCGACGCCATCGTCAACGCGATCGTGGCCGAGCGCATCGATCAGGCCGATTGCTGCGGGGGGTTCATCCTTGATGGATATCCGCGAACCCTGGTGCAAGCGGACGCCGTTGAATCGATGCTCTCGGATCGTGGCCTTACCCTCGACGCCGTCATCGAACTCGTCGTCGACGACAAGGCGCTGGTTGGCCGAATCGTCAAGCGCGCTGAAGAGGCCAAGGCCGCGGGTCAGCCGGTGCGCAAAGACGACAATCCGGCGGTGTTCGAAGAGCGCCTGAGGGAGTACTACAAGAAAACGTCGCCGCTGATCGGCTACTACTATGCCAAGGGCAAGCTGAGAGGTGTCGACGGAATGGCCGACATCGATGCGGTGACGCAACAGATCGAAGCGGTGCTCGCGGCAGCGTCCCAAGCGGCGGCAAACGGAAAATAAACGATTGCGCTTGACTGGAGCGGTTCGCTGGGGTATGGCGGCCCGTCTTCCTATCAGGCATGAGGTTTGCTTGCCCGCAAGGGCAAGGCAGCCGCTTTGAACTGGAAACTCCCGCAAGGGCCGGCCTCCACCGGACGCGGGGCAACTTTGATAGCGCCGGCTTGTCCGGCCCACATGGAGAAGAGAAGAACATGGCTCGTATAGCCGGCGTCAACATTCCGACCAACAAGCGCGTCGTCATTGCGCTTCAGTACATTCACGGCATTGGCAAGAACTTTGCCCAGGAGATCGTCGACAAGGTCGGCATCCCGGCTGAGCGCCGCGTCAACCAATTGACCGACGCGGAAGTGCTGCAGATCCGCGAGACGATCGACCGCGACTATCAGGTCGAGGGCGATCTGCGCCGCGAAGTGTCGATGAACATCAAGCGGCTCATGGACCTCGGCTGCTATCGCGGCCTGCGTCATCGCCGCTCGCTGCCGGTTCGCGGTCAGCGCACGCATACCAATGCGCGTACCCGCAAGGGTCCGGCCAAGTCGATCGCCGGCAAGAAGAAGTAATTGGTCAATGGTGAATAGTGAATGGTGACGAGGCCAAGAGCCGACGTTGTTACCATTCACCATTTTACCGCTCGCCATTCACTAGGTGGAGCCGCTGGCATTACGGCGGTGTAGAGATCAACTGAAAGGACCATCATGGCCAAGGAAGCCACACGTGTTCGCCGTCGCGAACGCAAGAATATCTCGTCGGGCGTTGCCCACGTCAACTCGACCTTCAACAACACGATGATCACCATCACCGATGCGCAGGGCAATTCGATTGCCTGGTCGTCGGCGGGAGCCCAGGGCTTCAAGGGATCTCGCAAGTCGACGCCGTTCGCTGCGCAGATGGCTGCCGAAGACGTCGCGAAGAAGGCTCAGGAACATGGCATGCGCATGCTCGAGGTCGAAGTCTGCGGACCGGGCTCCGGTCGTGAATCGGCGCTGCGCGCGCTGCAGGCAGCCGGTTTCACCATCACCTCGATCCGTGACGTGACACCGATCCCGCACAATGGCTGCCGCCCGCGCAAGAAGCGCCGCGTCTAAGGCATGTCGCCCAAAATTGCGCAGCGGTTTTGGGATAAGGACGTGCATAAAAACAAAGATCTAAAGCGCGACGCGCTTTAGGAAATTACCGAACGCCGCGCGAACGCCAGTAGCGTTCCTCCACGGCATTCCAGGTCGCCCGCCACGATTGGATGGTGGCGGGTCAACGGAAGGAAAGCATTATGATCCAGAAAAATTGGCAGGAACTGATCAAGCCGAACAAGATCGAGTTTTCTTCGAAGAAGAAGACGCTGACCACGCTGGTCGCCGAGCCGCTCGAACGCGGCTTTGGTCTCACTCTCGGCAATGCGCTGCGTCGCGTGCTTCTGTCTTCGCTGCGTGGCGCGGCTGTGACCGCTGTGCAGATCGACGGCGTTCTGCATGAATTCTCGTCCATTGCCGGCGTGCGCGAGGACGTGACCGACATCGTCTTGAACATCAAGGAAATTGCCATCCGCATGGAAGGCGACGGCCCCAAGCGCATGGTCGTGCGCAAGCAGGGACCGGGTGCCGTTCTCGCCGGCGACATCCAGACGGTCGGCGACGTCGAGATCCTCAATCCCGACCACGTCATCTGCACGCTGGACGAGGGCGCTGAAATCCGCATGGAGTTCACCGTCGATACCGGCAAGGGCTACGTGCCGGCCGAGCGCAATCGCGCCGAAGACGCGCCGATCGGTCTCATCCCGGTCGACAGTCTCTATTCTCCGGTCAAGAAGGTCTCCTACAAGGTCGAGAACACCCGCGAGGGTCAGGTTCTCGACTATGACAAGCTGACCATGACGATCGACACCGACGGTTCGATCTCGGGCGAGGATGCGGTGGCTTTCGCTGCCCGCATCCTGCAGGACCAGCTTGGCCTGTTCGTCAATTTCGACGAGCCGCAAAAGGAAGTCGCCGCCGAGCAGGTGACCGAACTTGCCTTCAACCCGGCGCTGCTCAAGAAGGTCGACGAGCTCGAGCTTTCGGTGCGTTCGGCCAACTGCCTGAAGAACGACAACATCGTCTACATCGGCGACCTGATCCAGAAGACCGAAGCCGAGATGCTGCGCACCCCGAACTTCGGCCGCAAGTCGCTGAACGAGATCAAGGAAGTCCTGGCGGCGATGGGCCTGCACCTCGGCATGGAAGTGCCGGATTGGCCGCCGGAAAACATCGAAGACCTCGCCAAGCGTTACGAAGATCAATACTGACCGGTGAATTGAGAATGGTGAATGGTCGCCGGTCGGCGACTTCGGAGAGATAGAGCCCTTCCATTCACCATTCACTATTGACCATTCACAAACGAAACAGCCGGGCCAACCGCCCACAACATCAGGAGAAGAGCCATGCGCCACGGATTTAAAGGCCGCCGGTTCGCCCGCAGCATCAGCCACCGTAAGTCGATGTTTGCCAATCTTGCCGTGTCGCTCATCGAGCATGAGCAGATCCTCACCACATTGCCGAAGGCGAAGGATTTGCGTCCGATCGTCGAGAAGCTGGTGACGCTCGGCAAGCGCGGCGATCTGCATGCCCGCCGCCAGGTGATTGCCCAGATCGGCAACGAAGGCGTCGTCAAGCGCCTGTTCGATACGATCGCGCCGCGCTACGCTACCCGCAACGGCGGCTATCTGCGTATCATGAAGGCGGGCTTCCGCCACGGTGACAATGCCGCCATGGCGGTCATCGAGTTCGTCGATCGCGACACCTCGGCCAAGGGCGCAGGCGACCGTGCCCGCATCGAGGCCGAAGGCACTGACGAGGAAGCCGCAGCCGCATAAGCTTCGGTTTGCTGAAGGAGTTCAAAGGGGCCTGCGGGCCCCTTTTTGTATTCCGGAAACCAGGAGGAAGCATTTGCGGCGATCTCTTGGCTCAGCTCATGCCCTTTACCGTCCAAAATAATTCGATTTCATCGCCTTAGCCTTTCATTTTGCACAATCGTCGGGACAATGGCGCCCGACCTGGAGGATTCGGAATGCGTGTCAAACGGCTGTCCCTTGTTCTACTTTGCGCCTTGATGGCGCTGGCAGCCGTGCCGGCGACCAGGCAGGCGCTGGCACAGGACACCAAGGCCGATCCCGGTCTGTCCGATGTGCTGACGGACATGCTGCGCGGCGCCGAAGGCGAAAACGCCACCTCCGGCCCAGACAAGCGTGTGCCGTTCGGCCGCGAGGAAGTGCAATTGTCGTTCGCGCCGCTGGTCAAGCAGACGGCGCCGGCCGTGGTCAATGTCTATGCCTCGCAAACGGCCAGGGTGAGATCGCCCTTCGACGGCGATCCGTTTTTCGAAGAGTTCTTCGGCCGTTCGCAGCCGCGAGCGCAGTCATCGCTCGGCTCCGGCGTGCTGGTCGACCCGACTGGCATTGTGGTCACCAACTTCCACGTCATCAAGGACGCCGACCAGGTCAAGGTCGCCACAGCGGACGGGCGGGAGTTCGACAGCAAGGTGCTGCTTAAGGACGAGACGCTCGACCTCGCCGTGCTCAAGATCTCCGCCGACAAGCCATTTCCGGTCGTCGCCATCGGCGATTCCGACGCGCTCGAAGTTGGCGACCTGGTGCTGGCCATCGGCAACCCGTTTGGTGTCGGCCAAACCACCACCAGCGGCATCATTTCGGCGGTTGCCCGCAGCCACATCGGCGTTTCCGATTCCAGTTTCTTCATCCAGACCGACGCCGCGATCAACCCCGGCAACTCGGGCGGTGCGCTGATCAACATGGGTGGCCAACTGGTCGGCATCAACACGGCGATCTATAGCCGCAGCGGCGGCTCTATCGGCATTGGCTTTGCTATCCCCTCCAACATGGTTCATGCGTTTGCCGATGCGGCCAAGGCCGGGCGCGACTTCTTCGAACGCCCCTATATCGGCGCCGAATTCGAGCGCGTGACGCCGCAAATCGCCGAATCGCTCGGTCTGGAGACACCGACCGGGGCGCTGGTCTCGTCCGTCGAAGAAACAGGGCCGGCGGCCACGGCGGGGCTCAAACCCGGTGACGTCGTGCTGTCGCTCAACGGCACGCCGGTCGAGAGTATCGAGGCGCTGGATTACCGGATGGCGACGCTGTCGATCGGCAGCAATGCCAGCTTCGCCGTGCTGAGCAAAGGCCAGCAAGCGACGATGGACATCGCGCTGGAACGCGCGCCGGAGGGCGCAAAACTTGCGGAAGTGACACTGCGCGGTCGCAGCCCGTTTTCCGGTGCCAAGGTTGCAGAACTGTCGCCTCGGCTCGCTCAGCGGCTAGGCATGCGCACCGATGCCAAGGGCGTTACCGTGGTCGATATCAATCGCGGTTCGCCCGCAGCCGGTTTCGGTTTCCAGCCAGGCGACATCGTTCGCGAGGTCAATGGCTTGACCATCGATACCGCCGCGACGCTGGAACAGGCAGCCATGCAGGAGACGCGCTGGTGGCGCTTTACCGTCGAGCGCGGCGGGCAGATACTACGCCAGGTGTTGCGTTACTGAGCCCGAGCCTCGATCCGCGGGACGAGATCGCGCTCCAACGAAAAGAAGTGCATGGCCGATCTGTTCAGTGTCGACGAACCGGAAAAGACGCCGCCCGGCAGGCCGCTGGCCGACCGACTGCGCCCGAAGAACCTTGGCGAGGTCGTCGGCCAGGAGCATCTGACCGGGCCAGACGGCGCACTGACGCGGCTGATCGGCTCGGGCTCGCTCGGCTCGATGATCTTCTGGGGGCCGCCTGGGACGGGCAAGACGACGGTCGCGCGGCTGCTTGCCGGCGAGACCAGCCTTGCATTCGAACAGATATCGGCGGTGTTTTCCGGTGTCGCCGACCTGAAGAAAGTGTTCGAGGCGGCGAAGCTGCGCCGCACCAACGGCCGGCAGACGCTGCTTTTCGTCGACGAGATACATCGCTTCAACCGGGCTCAGCAGGACAGTTTTCTGCCTGTCATGGAAGACGGCACCGTCGTGCTGGTTGGCGCCACCACCGAGAACCCGTCCTTCGAGCTGAATGCCGCGCTGTTGTCCCGCGCCCGCGTGCTGGTCTTCCATTCGCTCAATGAGGACAGCATCGCCAAGCTGCTGGCCAGGGCGGAGGAGACCGAGGGCAGGGCGCTGCCGCTCGACGACGAGGCGAGGGCGGTGCTCATTCGCATGAGTGATGGCGATGGCCGTGCGGCGCTGACACTGGCCGAAGAGGTTTGGCGCGCCGCCAAGTCGGAGGAGGTGTTCGGCGCTGAAGGCCTGCAGCGCATCGTCCAGCGCCGCGCGCCAATCTATGATAAGGGCCAGGACGGCCACTACAATCTGATCTCGGCCCTGCACAAATCGGTGCGCGGTTCCGACCCGGATGCCGCCCTCTATTATCTCGCCCGCATGTTCGACGCCGGCGAGGATCCGCTCTATCTCGGCCGCCGGCTGGTGCGCATGGCGATGGAGGATATCGGGCTGGCCGACCCGCAGGCGCTGGTCATCGCCAATGCCGCCAAGGATGCCTACGACTATCTGGGCTCGCCAGAGGGCGAGCTCGCCTTCGCCGAGGCCACCGTCTATCTTGCCAGCGCGCCGAAATCCAATGCCGTCTACACCGCCTTCAAGGCTGCCACGCGGGCGGCGAAGGAGTTCGGATCGCTGCTGCCGCCCAAACACATCCTCAACGCGCCGACCAAGCTGATGAAAGAAGAGGATTACGGCGCGGGCTACCGTTATGACCATGATGAGCCGGACGCTTTTTCCGGACAGGATTATTTTCCGGAAAAGATGGGCCGCCACATATTCTATGATCCGCCGGAGCGCGGCTTCGAACGCGATATCAGGAAGCGGCTGGACTATTGGGCGAAGCTGAGAAGCGAGCGGGAAAAGTAGCCTCGCACGGTTCTGCTCGGGACGGCGCCGGACCCTGAGCAACAGGGATTGACCGAGGTCGCCCTGTAAGGGCAGTAGACGGCGATGGTCAATCTCCTCCTCGTTGCCGCCGGCGGTGCTATTGGTGCCGGGCTTCGCCACATCGTCAATTTCGTTGCGCTGCGTCTTGTCGGCCCGAGTTTTCCCTGGGGCACGATGGCGATCAACATCGTCGGCTCCTTTGCCATGGGCCTGTTCATCGCGACTCTGGCGCGGCGCTACGGTGGATCAAGCGAGCTTCGGCTGTTCGTTGCCACCGGCATCCTCGGCGGTTTCACCACCTTCTCCGCCTTTTCGCTCGATTTTGCGACGCTGTGGGAGCGTGGCGCGACGCTGCCGGCGTTCGGATATGCGCTTGCCAGCCTGATTGGCGCGATCATTGCCCTGTTTCTGGGTCTTTGGCTCGCAAGAAGCCTGCCTTAATGCTATTGCCCCCGCTTACAGCACCGTGCGTCCCTTGGACGCGCAAGGACGCCGTAGCATTTTTATTTTTGCGCATGATCCCCAGAGAAATCGGTTTCGATTTTCAGGTCATGCGCTGGAAACGGGTAAAGCGAGACCATGGCAGGCGTAGAACAGATCACGGTGGAGGCCGGCGAGGCGGGCATGCGGCTCGACCGCTGGTTCAAGACCCATTTCCCGGGCCTTGGCTTCGGCCATCTGCAAAAACTGCTGCGCTCCGGCCAGATCCGTGTCGATGGCGGCAGGGTGAAAGCCGATACCCGCGTCGAGCCGGGCCAGATGGTCCGTGTCCCGCCGCTCGAAGTGGACAAGAAGGGCGAGAGCCCGCTCACCGGCCACTCCATCCGTAACCAGGGCGACGCCGACGTTCTGGCCAAGATGCTGATCCATGAAGATCCGAAAGTGTTTGTCTTCAACAAGCCGGCCGGCCTTGCCGTCCAAGGCGGCTCGGGCGTCACCCGCAACGTCGACGACATGCTGGAAGCCTGGCGCAATCAGAAGGGCGAGAAACCGCGCCTGGTGCACCGGCTCGACCGCGACACGTCAGGCGTTCTGGTCGTCGCTCGCACCAGGCTCGCCGCGATGAAGCTTGCCGAGGCGTTCCGGGCGCGTGAAACCAAGAAGACCTATTGGGCGCTGGTCAAGGGGGTGCCGCCGAAGCGCGAGGACAAGATCTCGACCTGGCTCATCAAGGAGCCGACACCGGACGGCGACCGCGTGCGTGTCGCCAAGCATGGCGAAAAGGGCGCCGACCATGCGGTGTCTTATTACCGGATCGTCGAGCAGGCGGCGCAGACCTTGTCCTGGCTGGAGATGGAACCCTATACCGGCCGCACCCACCAGCTTCGCGTCCATGCGGCTCACATCGGCTGCCCGATCATCGGTGACCCCAAATATTTCGAGGCCGACACCAATTGGGATTTCCCCGGCGGCATGCAGAACCGCTTGCATCTGCACGCGCGCCGCATCGTCATCCCGCATCCCGACAAGGGTTTTGTCGACGTCACCGCACCGATGCCGCCGCATATGCGCCAGAGCTGGAACCTGCTCGGTTTCGAGGACGCGAGCGCGGAGGATTAGATCCAGTGGGTATCGCCACCGAAACGCTCGATCGCCGCGACACGGTCGACATGGCGGCCGCCGCCATCATGGTCGGGCTGACCTTTTCCTGGGGGCTGAACTACGTCGCCGCCAAGATCTCCTATGCCGGCTACGATCCCGTTTTCCTGTCGATCGCACGGTCGGTCATTGGCGGGCTGTGCGTTCTCATCTGGTGCCGCTGGCGCGGCATTGTGCTTTTTACCCGCGACGGAACGCTTGTCGCCGGCATTCTGGCAGGCGCGCTTTTTGGTCTCGAGTTCCTGTTTCTCTATATTGGGCTCGAACAGACGACCGTCGCGCGCAACACCTTGCTGGTCAACACCATGCCGTTCTGGGTGCTGGTCGGCGGGCATTTCCTGCTGAACGAACGCATCACCGCGCGTCGGCTCGTCGGCCTTCTGCTCGCATTCGCTGGATTAGTTGCGGTGTTCTCCGACCAGTTGAGCGCCGATAATGGCGTGACACTGACCGGTGATCTGCTCAGTCTCGGCGCCGGCATTCTCTGGGCCCTGACCTACATCGTCATCAAGCGGACGAAATTGGCGGAAACGAGCGCCGAGAAGTTGCTGCTTTACCAACTGGCCGGCGCTGCCGTGGTCGGCGCCCTGGTGCTGCCTTTCGCCGGCCCGCCCGTCCGCGACTTCGCCGCTTTGCCGACCTTGGCTCTGCTTTTCCAGGCGGTCTACATCGTCGCCTTCACCTATGTGCTGTGGTTCTGGCTGATCAGGCGCTATCCGGCGTCGGGCCTATCGAGCTTCACCTTCCTGTCGCCGGTGTTCGGCGTGCTGTGCGGCGCCATCTTCTTGAACGAGCCGCTGAGCGTTCGTATTTTCCTGGCTCTCGGCCTCATCGCAGCCGGCCTGATCATTGTGAACCGGCCGGCCCGAAAACAGATCCCCGGATGAAAGGCTCCGGCATGCGCGATATTCTCAACGACCTTGAAGCGGGAAAGCAGCTCTCCGATCCGGATCCGGTGCGTCGCGCCCAGATCCAGATGAAGACGCACCTGCCGAAACGCTTCTACAAAGCCGTTTCGGTCGCGCCGGCCGAGAATGGTTTTGCCGTTCATCTCGATGGCAAGCCAGTTCGCACGCCGGGCAAGGCGCTGCTGGTCCTGCCGACCGAAAAAGCGGCCGCTCTGGTCGCCGACGAGTTCGCCGCACAAGGTGAGACCATCGACCCGGTGACGATGCCGGTCATGCGTCTGGTCAATACGGCCATCGATGGCGTCGCCAGCGACCCGCAAGCGGTGCTGGAGGACATCTTGCGCTTTGCCTCGTCCGATCTGCTCTGCTATCGCGCCGAGACCCCACAAGGGCTGGTCGACCGGCAGAACCAACATTGGGATCCCATCATCGATTGGGCGCGGAGCGCGCTCGGCGCCCGGTTTCATCTCGCCGAAGGGGTGATCCATGTCGAGCAGCCGCGTGAGAGCATCGCGGTGCTCGGTGTTCATCTTGCCCAGCGTGCCGACCCGCTACGGCTGGCGGCCATCCACGTCATGACATCGCTGACGGGATCGGCCCTGCTGGCGCTGGCCGTCGATTTCGGCGAGATCGACGGCGAGGCAGCCTGGACTGCCGGCCATGTCGACGAGGATTGGCAGGCCGAGCACTGGGGCCATGACGCGGAAGCTGTCGCGCGCCGCTCGGCCCGCAAGCGCGACATGATGGCCGCCGTCGGCCTGCTCGAGGCGCTCAAGGGCTGACCGCAATCGCCGCCCGCACGTTAGAGCGACGTGCGTCCAGTGGGACGCACAAAGTACGCTCTAACACTTTGAATCTATGCATCGTGCTTTCCGAAGATCGATTCCGATCTTCGGGCCGATGCATTGAACCAAAGTCATAATCCCAAAGGCGGGCTGCCTCTGGGCGGCGCTTTCTGTCATTTCTCGCGGCGATAGCTGCCCGAGTTCGTGTCCGGAGGCACGACACCGCGCAGCATCGAGCACAGCGAGATATCACGGGAGGACGAATTCATGGTAATGGCAGCGACCGCCGGCAGAGCAAGCCGCGGCATGACGCGGGAAGAGAAGAAAGTCATCTTCGCTTCCTCACTCGGCACCGTTTTCGAATGGTATGATTTCTATCTCTATGGCGCGTTGGCGGCCGCGATCGGTGCGACATTCTTCGCCTCTTATCCAGAGGCGACGCGCAATATTTTTACGCTGCTGGTTTTCGCCGCCGGCTTCCTCGTACGCCCGTTCGGCGCGCTGGTGTTCGGCCGCATCGGCGATCTCGTTGGTCGCAAATACACCTTTCTTGTCACCATCATGATCATGGGCCTGTCGACTTTCCTGGTCGGCCTGCTGCCTGGTTCGGCAAGCTGGGGCATTGCAGCGCCCATTATCCTGATTGCGCTGCGCATGCTGCAAGGCCTGGCGCTCGGTGGTGAATATGGCGGCGCCGCGACCTACGTCGCCGAGCACGCACCCGACGACCGTCGCGGCTTCTACACGTCGTGGATTCAGACGACGGCGACGCTCGGCCTGTTCCTGTCGCTGATCGTCATCCTGATCGTGCAGAATTCGCTGAGCAAGGAGGATTTCGCAGACTGGGGCTGGCGTATTCCATTCCTGCTCTCAGCCATCCTGCTCGGCATATCGGTCTGGATTCGCCTGTCACTTGCCGAATCGCCGACCTTCCAGCGCATGAAGGACGAGGGTAAGGGCTCCAAGGCACCGCTGACGGAAGCCTTCGGCCAATGGAAAAATGCCAAGATCGCACTGCTCGCGCTGCTCGGCCTTACCGCCGGCCAGGCCGTGGTCTGGTACAACGGCCAGTTCTACGCGCTGTTCTTCTTGGCGAATGTGCTCAAGGTCGATCCTCAGTCGGTCAACATCATGATCGCCATCGCGCTGGCGCTCGGCACGATCTTCTTCGTCGTCTTCGGCTGGCTCTCCGATAAGATTGGCCGCAAGCCGATCATTATGGCAGGCCTGGCGCTGGCGATCGTCACCACCTTCCCGCTATTCAAGGCGCTGACCTGGGCAGCCAACCCGGCGCTCGCCACCGCCCAGCAAAACACCCGTGCCACGATTACCGCTGCGCCTGGCGACTGCAAGTTCCAGTTCAATCCAACCGGAACGCGCAAGCCTCTCACGTCGTGTGACATCGCGACCGACTTTCTTGCCAAGAGCTCGGTGCCCTATGACATTGTCACGACAGCGGCACCGGGGACCGCGGCCAGCGTCATGATCGGCAACGCAACGGTGACGTCTTATGATGCCGTGGCAGCCGCAGACAAGGCAACGTCAAGCGACGCCGCGTTCAAGAAGGCAATCAACATCGCGTTGCAGGACGGCGGCTATCCGCTCAAGCGAGCTGCGGCCAAGGTCGCCGACCAGAAGCTTGACGCCTTCGCTGCGACCAATCCGGAACTGAAGCTCGACGCCGCCGCCATCCGCGCCGGCGACAAGACGGCGGTTCCGGCCGACCAGGCGATCAAGGACAAGCTGCTGACGGCCGACGAGGCGGCGGGAGCGCCCGAGATCACCGTCTACAACGTTCCGGAGGGAGGCGCCTTTGCGATGTTTGCCGACCCTGAACAGGTCAGTTGGGCAAAGGTCATCGGCATCCTGTTCATCCTGGTTCTTTATGTGACCATGGTCTACGGACCGATCGCCGCGATCCTGGTCGAGATGTTCCCAACCCGCATCCGCTATACCGGCATGTCGTTGCCCTATCACATCGGCAATGGCTGGTTCGGGGGCCTGCTGCCAGCAACGGTGTTCGCGCTCAGCGCCTACAAGGGCGATATCTACTACGGCCTCTGGTATCCGGTGGTGATCGCGGCGATGTCGTTGATCATCGGCCTAATCTTTGTCAGAGATACGCTGGGAACGGACCTGCACGCCAAGAGCTGATCCTGGCCTGATAGCAACAATGCAAAGCCCGGCGCGAGCGATCGCGCCGGGCTTTGCAATTCGTCAGAAGCGATGCGGAAGGAAGGGCCTAGCTCTTCCGGTCCTGTTTCTCTTCATCGATGGCCGCTTCGTGATACCAGCCGCTTCCGAAATCCGTACGGTTGCGCAATGAAGCAAGTTCTGCCGCGAACTTAGCCTTTCCGCTTAAATTTGAGGCAGAAGCGCGCGCTGCCACCGGGAACATCAGGATTTTGGCCGACTGACGAGCAGGAGTGATTTCCATTGTCGGTCTCCTTTCTTCTGCAGAGCCTTGCCGATTCAATCTTTCCTGAAGATAGGTTATGCAACCGAGTTAGGCAATATGATTACAAAAAGAACAGTAAATGCCTATTATTTAGGCGAAGTATGCTTGTGATTGATCCGGACGCATTGTGGTGACGGGACGACGAATTTGTCGGGGTGCGACGTCAGTTTTGTCGCATCCTTTGCCGGCGAGAATGGCACACGAATTGCTTTTTAATAATTCGGCAGGTCGGCTGCAGGGTGGCTGGCACGCCGGCGCCGTCCAGGGTTCGGTGATCAAAGCAACGAGAGGCTAGAATGACGAAATACAAGCTCGAGTACATTTGGCTCGATGGATACACCCCGGTTCCCAACCTTCGCGGAAAGACGCAGATCAAGGAATATGCCGAGTTCCCGACGCTCGACCAGCTTCCTCTGTGGGGCTTCGACGGTTCTTCGACCATGCAGGCCGAGGGCCACTCGTCCGACTGCGTGCTGAAGCCGGTCGCCATCTATCCGGATCCCGCGCGCACCAATGGCGTGCTCGTCATGTGCGAAGTCATGATGCCGGATGGTGTGACGCCGCATGTTTCCAACAAGCGCGCCACCATCCTCGATGACGAAGGCGCCTGGTTCGGCTTCGAGCAGGAGTATTTCTTCTACAAGGATGGCCGCCCGCTCGGTTTCCCCGAAAGCGGCTACCCGGCGCCTCAGGGCCCGTACTATACCGGCGTCGGTTACAGCAACGTCGGCAGCGTCGCCAGGCAGATCGTCGAGGAGCATCTCGACCTTTGCCTCGCCGCCGGCATCAACCATGAAGGCATCAATGCCGAGGTGGCCAAGGGACAGTGGGAATTTCAGATCTTCGGCAAGGGCTCCAAGAAGGCCGCCGACCAGATGTGGATGGCCCGCTATCTGATGCAGCGGCTCACCGAGAAATACGGCATCGACATCGAATACCACTGCAAGCCGCTCGGCGACACCGACTGGAACGGTTCCGGCATGCACGCCAATTTCTCGACCGCCTATATGCGCGAAGTCGGCGGCAAGGCCTATTTCGAAGCGCTGATGGCTGCCTTCGACAAGAACCTGATGGACCACATCGCCGTCTACGGGCCGGATAACGACAAGCGTCTGACCGGCAAGCATGAGACCGCGCCGTGGAACAAGTTCAGCTATGGCATCGCCGATCGCGGC
This sequence comes from Mesorhizobium sp. WSM4823, assembly GCF_055811195.1. Taxonomy (NCBI): domain Bacteria; kingdom Pseudomonadati; phylum Pseudomonadota; class Alphaproteobacteria; order Hyphomicrobiales; family Phyllobacteriaceae; genus Mesorhizobium; species Mesorhizobium sp. WSM4823. Next base: position 734,860 of record NZ_JBVVQL010000002.1, on the reverse strand, counting down.
GCCTCGATCCGCGTGCCGCATTCCTTCGTCAACAATGGCTATAAGGGTTATCTCGAGGATCGCCGCCCGAACTCGCAGGGCGACCCCTACCAGATCGCTTCGCAGATCCTGAAGACGATCGCCAGCGTGGACACGGCGGAGAAAAAGGCCGCCGCCTGAGCATTCGTCATGGCGTGGACGCCCCGTCTGCGCCGTGACCACTTCTTGTCATGCCAGCTCTTGACGGTGCAAAGAAAACCCCCGCCGGATCGCTCCGGCGGGGGTTTTTGTTGTCTCTTATTCGTCCGATCAGACCGAATAATACATGTCGTACTCGACCGGATGCGGGGTCATTTCGAAGCGCATCACTTCGGCCATCTTGAGCTCGATGTAGCTGTCGATCTGATCGTCGTCGAACACGCCGCCGGCCTTCAGGAAGCCGCGGTCTTTGTCGAGGCTCTGCAGCGCCTCGCGCAACGAGCCGCAGACGGTCGGGATCTTCTTCAGCTCCTTCGGCGGCAGGTCGTAGAGATCCTTGTCCATCGGCTGTCCGGGATGGATCTTGTTCTTGATACCGTCGAGGCCGGCCATCAGCATGGCGGCAAAGGCGAGGTAGGGGTTCGCGCCCGGATCGGGGAAGCGGACCTCAACGCGCTTGGACTTCGGCGACGAGCCGAATGGGATGCGGCAGGAGGCAGAGCGGTTGCGGGCCGAATAGGCGAGCAGCACCGGCGCTTCATAGCCGGGCACCAAGCGCTTGTAGGAGTTGGTCAGCGGATTAGTGAAGGCGTTGATCGCTTTGGCATGCTTGATGATGCCGCCGATGTAAAACAGGCAGCTCTCCGAGAGGCCGGCATATTCATTGCCGGCGAAGGTCGGCTTGCCACCCTTCCAGATCGACTGGTGGACGTGCATGCCCGAGCCGTTGTCGCCGAAGACCGGCTTCGGCATGAAGGTGGCCGTCTTGCCATAGGCATTGGCGACCTGGTGCACGACGTACTTGTAGATCAGCATCTTGTCGGCATTGCGGACCAGCGTGTCGAACTTGATGCCGAGTTCATGCTGGGCAGCGGCGACTTCGTGGTGATGCTTTTCGACCCGCACGCCCATTTCGGCGAGCACAGTCAGCATCTCCGAGCGCATGTCCTGCGCCGAATCGATCGGCGGCACCGGGAAATAGCCGCCCTTGATACGCGGACGGTGACCGAGGTTGCCGGTTTCGTAGTCGGTGTCGTCGTTGGACGGCAGTTCGGTGGAGTCAAGCTTGAAGCCGGTGTTGTACGGGTCGGCCTTGTACTTGACGTCATCAAAGACGAAGAACTCGGCTTCCGGGCCGACGAAGATCTGATCGCCGATGCCTTCCGCCTTCATGTAGGCTTCGGCCTTCTTGGCGGTGCCGCGCGGGTCGCGGTTGTAGGACTCTCCGGAGATCGGATCGAGGATATCGCACAGGATGACCATGGTCGACTGTGCGAAGAACGGGTCCATATGCACCGTCTCGGTGTCGGGCATCAGCACCATGTCGGACTCGTTGATCGCCTTCCAGCCGGCGATGGAGGACCCGTCGAACATGACGCCGTCGGCAAACATGTCTTCCTCGACCTCAACGACATCCATCGTCACGTGCTGCAGCTTGCCCTTCGGATCTGTGAAGCGCAGGTCAACGAATTTCACATCGTTGTCCTTGATCTGCTTCATGATGTCTTTGGCTGTCGTCATGTCATGTTTCCCTGTCTGATGACGTTTCGAGGAGATGATCTGAAATCAGAAACCTCAGACCGCGTCCATCCCTGTTTCGCCGGTGCGGATGCGCACGACTTCCTCGATGTTGGAGACGAAGATCTTGCCGTCGCCGATGCGGCCGGTCTGAGCGGCCTTGCGGATGGCTTCGATCGCGCCTTCGACCGCGTCGTCACCGAGCACGACCTCGATTTTCACCTTGGGCAGAAAATCGACGACATATTCGGCGCCGCGATAGAGTTCGGTATGGCCCTTCTGGCGGCCAAAACCTTTGGCCTCCGTAACGGTGATGCCTTGCAGCCCGGCCTCCTGAAGCGCTTCCTTCACTTCGTCTAGCTTGAACGGCTTGATGATCGCTTCGATCTTTTTCATGTAAAAAGTGGCCTCCGCTGCCAAAAAAGACGGGTTGTGAGCCCCGCTTGCGCCTCTTTCAAGCACGAACTGTGCCAATTTGAGGGGATTCGAAGCGGTATCACGCGATTTCGATGCCATGCCGCGTCAGGATATGATTTCGCGTCATTCGCTGCGTTGGATGCGTCATGGATACTGGGAACCTACACATTGTCAGCGCTCCCGTCCGCACAATAATTGAGCATATAGCGCGCTTTGCAGGCAATTTTGTTTCGGCGACGCCATTGTCCCCAACGATGTGCTTACAGATTGCGCCATCTCGGCACCCGTTTGCTTCGAACCGAAAACTGGACGATCTTTGAACACAAGGACCGGGGTTTGAACACAAGGATCGAGCTTGAGCCAATGCGTATCGGCAATCCATGAATAACGAACTTTTGTCTCCGGCCGAGATGACCGAGGCCGACCGGCTGGCGATTTCCGCTGGACCACTCGACGGCATTGGCTTGATGCGCAATGCCGGTGCCGCGGTCGCTGCAGAGGTGCTCGCCCATTTCCCGGCTGCCAGAGGGGTTCACGTCCTGTGCGGTCCCGGCAACAATGGCGGCGACGGCTACGTCGTGGCCGGCTTGCTTCATGACAGTGGCGTCGACGTAACCGTGTGGGCATCCGGCTCACCTAGGCCTGGCAGCGATGCAGCGCTCGCTGCCCTGGAATGCCCGGTCGAACCTAGGCCGCTATCGGCGTTTGTTGCCGAGGCAGGTTCGATCGTGGTCGATGCGCTTTATGGGGCAGGGCTGTCCAAGCCGTTGTCCGGCGATGCCGCCAAGGCGGTCGAGGTCGCGACAGAACTGAACCTGCCTGTCGTCGCGGTCGATCTGCCCTCGGGCGTGTCAGGCGAGAGCGGCCAGAGTTTCGGCCAGGCATTCCGCGCCCGAATCACGGTGACGTTTGCGCGAAAAAAGCCTGGCCATCTGCTGTTGCCTGGGCGCGAGATGTGCGGTGAGCTGGTGCTTGCCGACATCGGCATCAGCGACGGGATCATTGCGCAGCTTGAACCGCGAACCTTCGAGAACACCCTGCAGCTTTGGATAGGGGATTTCCCGGTTCCAGCCGTCGACGCCCATAAATACAAGCGCGGCCATGTCGGTGTTTTTTCCGGCGGGCCATCGGCGACGGGCGCCGCACGGCTGTCGGCGCTTGCCGCGGCCAGAAGCGGGGCAGGGGCGGTGACCGTGCTGTCGCCGGCGAACGCGTTGCAGGTAAATGCCGCGCATCTGACCTCGATCATGCTGCGTAAGGCCGACACAATCGTGGACGTGAAAGAATTCATCGGCCACCGGCCGTCGGCTTTCGTCCTCGGACCCGGATTTGGCGTTGGTGAAAAAACACGGGATTTTGCCCTCGACGTGCTGGCCACCGGGCAGCGGCCAAACGGAAAGGTCGACGGGCTGGTGCTCGATGCCGATGGCATCACGTCGTTTCGCGATGCGCCGAACGCTTTGTTCGAAGCCGCCCGTCCTTCGAACGCGCCGGCGCTGGTGCTGACGCCGCATGAGGGCGAATTCGCCAGGCTGTTTCCGGACATCGCAGGAGACAACAACCTGTCCAAGCTGGCCAAGGCGCGCACTGCCGCCGAGCGCGCTGGCGCCATCGTCGTCTACAAGGGCGCGGACACCGTAATCGCGGCGCCCGATGGCAGAGCGGCGATCAACGGCAATGGTGCGCCATGGCTGGCCACTGCCGGGTCGGGCGACGTGCTGTCGGGCATCATTGCCGGCCTCCTGGCGCAAACTATGCCGGCTTTCGAAGCCGCCTGCGCGGCGGTCTGGATCCATGCCGAGGCCGGCAGCCGTTTCGGACCTGGGCTGATCGCCGAAGACTTGCCGCTGGCGCTGCTACCGGTGCTGCGCGAGCTTGCAGAAAATCGCAATGGGATGATCGCTGGATGAACCGCTGGCTCGCCTTGGTCGCCGTAATTTTCGTCGTCCTCTTCACAGCCAATCTCGCGCGTGCCGAAGGTCCGGTGATCATCGTAGACGATCCGGCCGTGCTTGCCGCCCTCGACAGTAGAGGCTTTGGTTTCGCCGGCATTTTCGGCGTCGATGGCAAGGGCGACCTGAAGACGCTCTATGACAAGGCACCGGCCTATCACCAGATCGTCGAAACGGTTGCCGGCGATGTCGCTGCGCTGCGAGCCGAGATGAAGGCTGGCGGGCGGCCGCTCTACGAAGTCACCGACGGCAATGTCGGCCGCATCATGGACATGCGCTGGCTGAAGACCGACGCCGCGCGCTTCCGGCTGGTCGGTGTCGTCAACCGGCTCGATCGGCGCGATTTCGCCGAGATGCGGGGTGACGGAAGCTGCGGCGAGGTGCGTTTCATCTATCGCCTTGCCTACAGCTTCAAGAAAAACGGCAAGGTTCTGGCCTCGCGCCTGCCGTTCAACTTCAATGCCATCTACAGCGTCGCGCCGGACGCCGATGGCGGCTGCGTCGGCGTTGCCGGGCGATGGACGCCGCAGCTCGATGAAACCGTCGACATCGGCTGGCTCATCGGCGGGCCGGTTGAAAAGGCCGGGCTGAGCTTCAAGCAGCTCGAGCTCAACGCCCAGGTGGTGCGCTTTCCCTCCGGCCAGGAGACCGAATTCGGCGGGCAGGCCGCCTATCTCATGCGGATTTTCGGCATCGACGGCGCTGAAGTCATCGAGAGGCCGCTGGAAAACACGCCTGACGTGGCGCTGCTGTCGGAAGACGCCGCGCTGAAGCAAAGACTCGCCGACTACATCGACGCCAATCTCACGGCAGTCGATCTCGGCGTCTACGAAATCCCGGATGAATTCCTGGCGAAGAAAATCATCTCTTGGTCGACCTTCGGTAGCGCAAGGCAGGCCAACCACCCATTCACGCCGCTTTTCCAGCCCGCGGATTTTTCTGGGCTAGACTATTCCGCGCTGAGACTGGTGCGCACGCCGGAAGCGCTGGTCGAGCGGCTGGACAATGGCGCCTGCCAAGGTTGCCATCAGGCGGGCTCGACCGCCGGTTTCCATTTCATCGGTCTCGACGACAAGACGACCTCGCCGCTGAACCGCATCGAGGTCGGCATCTCGCCGCATCTTCATGCCGAGATGCCGCGGCGCGAGGCTTGGCTGCGCGCGACCGCCGAGGGCAAGGAGCCGAACCGCTTCCGCCCGCTGTCCTTCGCGCCGCCGGCCGCATGGAAGGACGCCGGCGAGGTCGCTTACGCACCGGCCGAGATGGCGATGCCATGTCTGATGCCGGAGGATGCGGCCCGTTTCGGCACGACTTGGCAATGCGGCGGCGGCACCGTCTGCACGCCGCTGGCGACTGCTTCGGCCGTGCGGACCAAACTGGCGCAATGCCTGCTGCCCAAAGACAATAAAAAGATGTTTTCCGGCCATCCATGCCTGACCGGCTCGATCACCAGCAATCCGGCGCAGCCGTTCAATGACCGCTACAGCATATCGGGCCAGTTCGCCGCCTTCGCGACCGACATTTCGCGCACCGCCTATACCTGCCGCCCTCCGAAGATCGGCGTGCCGGCAGGCATCGCCTATCGCGGCTGCGACGAGAAGGACCGCAGCTTCGCCGGCTTCAAGCCGGGCAAGCCGATGCCGAACGAGATCTGTGGGCTGGTCGGCGGCAAGAAATTCGACATTTGCGTGGCGACCAACAATTTCGACCAGTGCCTCGGCGGCGCGGTCAATCGCGGCAACCGGCCGGCCTGCTCGGCCGATCATTTCTGCCGCGAGGATTATATGTGCCAGTCGCTGCCATCAGACACGCCGGGTGTAGCCAAGGTGAAGGGTATTGGCTTCTGCTCGCCGACCTATTTCATTTTCCAGATGCGCATCGACAACCACGCGACGCCTTGGGCGGGCGCCGTCCGCGCGACGATGGGAGCTGGGTTCGGAGCGGCGGCAGCAGAGTGAGCTTTTGCTGTAGCCGCCTTCGCGCTGCCAGCGATGTCACAGTGGAATGTTGTCGTGCTTCTTCCAGGGGTTCTGCATATCCTTGTTGCGCAGCATGCGGAGCGCGCGCGCAATGCGCCGACGGGTCGAATGGGGCATGATCACCTCGTCGACATAGCCGCGCTCGGCGGCGACGAAGGGTGACAGGAAGCGATCCTCGTAAGCCTTTGTATGCGCTGCGATCTTCTCCGCATCGCCGATGTCCTTGCGATAGATGATCTCGACCGCGCCCCTGGCGCCCATCACCGCGATCTGCGCCGTCGGCCAGGCATAGTTCATGTCGCCGCGCAGATGCTTTGATGCCATGACGTCATAGGCGCCGCCATAGGCTTTTCGGGTGATGACGGTGATCTTCGGAACGGTCGCCTCGGCATAGGCGAACAAAAGCTTGGCGCCATGCTTGATCAGCCCGCCATATTCCTGCGCGGTGCCGGGCAGGAAGCCTGGAACGTCGACGAAGGTGACGATCGGAATCGAGAAGCAGTCGCAGAAGCGCACGAACCGCGCCGCCTTGCGGCTGGCGTCCGAATCGAGCACGCCGGCCAGCACCATCGGCTGGTTGGCGACGAAGCCGATCGTGCGGCCTTCGACGCGCCCGAAACCGGTGACGATGTTTTTCGCAAAATTCTGCTGGATCTCGAAGAAGTCACCCTCGTCGGCAACTTTAAGGATCAACTCCTTGATGTCATAGGGTTTGTTGGCATTATCGGGGATCAGCCGGTCGAGCGACAGATCGTGATCGGTGACCGACTGGTAGCATTCGATCTCGGGGATATCAGCCGTGTTGGAGGCCGGCAGCAGATCGACCAGTCGGCGCATCTGCAGCAACGCCTCGACGTCATTGTCGTAAGCGCCGTCGGCGATCGAGGACTTCGTCGTGTGGACTGAGGCGCCACCAAGGCTCTCGGCGGTCACCGTTTCGTTGGTGACCGTCTTCACCACGTCTGGCCCGGTGACGAACATGTAGGAGGTGTCGCGCACCATGAAGATGAAGTCGGTCATGGCAGGCGAATAGACGTCGCCGCCGGCGCAAGGGCCCATGATCAGTGAAATCTGCGGGATGACACCAGAGGCCAGCACATTGCGTTGAAAAATCTCGGCATAGCCGCCGAGTGCCGCCACGCCTTCCTGGATGCGGGCGCCGCCGGCGTCGTAGAGGCCGATGATCGGCGCGCGGTTGCGCAGCGCCATCTCCTGCACCTTGACCACCTTTTCGGCATGGGCCTCGGAGAGCGAGCCGCCGAACACGGTAAAGTCCTTGGCGAAGACATAGACCGGGCGGCCGTTGACGGTACCCCAGCCGGTGACGACACCGTCGCCAGCGACCTTGGTCTTCTCCATGCCGAAATCGGTCGAGCGATGCTCGACATACATGTCGAACTCCTCGAACGAGCCCTCGTCGAGAAAGACGTCGATGCGTTCGCGCGCGGTGAGCTTGCCCTTCTTGTGCTGAGCGTCGATACGGGCCTGGCCGCCGCCCATGCGCGCCATGTCGCGGCGGCGCTCGAGTTCCTTCAGCACGTCCTTCATCGGTCGATCCTCAAAACGGAAAGCTGATTTGTGGTAATCATGCCGGCAAAGGAGCGCAAGCGCCGCTTTCGTCACGGCTTGCTGCGTACTATCGGCCGCGCTTTTGCCTTTGGTCTCGATACGCCGATGGGTGTCCCGTAGCCGTTTCTCCCGCGGCGAAACTTCTTGGCAGGCATTCGCCTGATGTGGCAGACTGAACTTATGAAGAACAACATTGAAATATCAGAGGATTTGAGCCGCCGGATCGACATCTTGGCCTCGCGCTCAACCTTGACTCGCGATCAGATCATTGAGGATGCGCTGTCGCACGGCCGTTCCCTGGCGTGGCAGGAAAAGTGTGTCGCAGGTGTGCAGGCGGGAATCGAGGCCGCTAATCATGGGGACTTCGCAAGCGAGGAAGAGATTGCGGCGGTTCTCAACAAATTTGGTCAGGCATAAAGGTCTGTGCGAATTGTCTGGACCCGCCACTATCTGATCGAGCTTGCATCAATCGGCGACTATATCGCCCAGCGTAGCCCGCGGGCCGCCGCCCGAGTCGTCAATGACATTCATTCAAAGACTGCTCGGCTGTTATCCGCCAATCCATTCATCGGACGCATCGGCGAGATCAAAGGCACTCGTGAACTGGTGATTTCCGGCACACCCTACATCGTCGCGTATCGGGTGAACGACACTCAAATAGAAGTTCTATCGTCCAGCACGGGGCAAGGGAGTGGCCGGATGAAGTTTTAGCAGACGTCCACGGTTGCTCATCCTGTCTGTTTTTGCCGCACTGCAACATGGCGCCCCTTGCATTCCGCGGCGAACTCAGCCATATGCAGCCACATAGGCGCTTGGGCCGGGAGTCTCCGGCCTTCTCGACGAATGAGACTGGTTGCGTCTGTTTTCCCACTTTCCGGCACATCGGCGAGGCGGCGAAAAAGCCCCGCGGCATGATGCCTGCGGGCACGACAGCGCAGCCGAGTGGACGATCCGTCCGCCCGCCTTGTCGTTCCATATCAATTTTTTCGACGGCAGGTTGCGCCCTGCCGCCATCGATGTTGCGGCCAGGAGCCGCGTGAAAGAAGACTATTTTGACCAACGAAAACACTTTTGCCGGTACCACTTCGACCGGTAACACTGCGGAACTCACCGGTTTCGCAGCGCTTGGAATTTCGGGCGCGCTGCTCAAGGCGACCCATGGCGCCGGCTTTACCGAGCCGAAGCCGATCCAGACTCAGGCGATCCCGCCCCAGATGGAAGGCCGTGACATCTTCGGCATCGCCCAGACCGGCTCCGGCAAGACGGCGGCCTTTGCGCTGCCGATCCTGTCGAAAATCATCGCGCTCGGCACCAAGCGCCGTGCAAAGACCACACGTGCCCTGATCCTGGCGCCGACGCGCGAGCTCGCCGTACAGATCGAAGACACCATCAAGATTCTCGCCAAGGGGGCGCATGTCTCGACCGCGCTTGTGCTTGGCGGCGTCTCTCGCTTCAGCCAGGTCAAGAAAGTTGCACCCGGTGTCGACATCCTGATCGCCACGCCGGGCCGCTTGACCGATCTGGTGCGCGAGGGTGACCTTATTCTCTCCGACACCAAATGGCTGGTGCTGGACGAGGGTGACCGCATGCTCGACATGGGCTTCATCAACGACGTCAAGCGCATCGCCAAGGCGACCGCACCCGACCGTCAGACGGTGCTGTTCTCTGCGACCATGCCGAATGAAATCGCCGAGCTGGCGAAAGGCCTGCTGAAGAATCCGATCCGCGTCGAAGTGGCACCGCAAAGCACCGCGGCGGCCGAGATCGTGCAGGGCGTCGTTTTTGCCCGCACCAAGCAGAAGCGCCAGGTGCTGTCCAAGATGCTCGCCGACGAGGCGATGAAGTCCGTCATCATCTTTTCGCGCACCAAGCATGGCGCCGACAGGGTGACCAAGGACCTCGAGCGCGACGGCTTTAAGGCCGCCGTCATCCACGGCAACAAGTCGCAGAACGCTCGCCAGAAGGCGCTGAACGATTTCCGCGAGGGTTCGGTGCGCATTCTTGTGGCGACCGACATCGCGGCGCGCGGCATCGACGTGCCCGGCATCAGCCACGTGGTCAATTTCGACCTGCCGGACGAGGCGGAGAGCTATGTTCACCGCATCGGCCGCACCGGCCGCAACGGCATGGACGGAATCGCCATCACGCTTTGCGATCCGTCCGAGAACAGCAAGCTGCGCCAGGTCGAGCGCATCATCCGCACCAAGCTGCCTGTTGTTGCCGACCATCTCGGCAGTCCCGATCCAGTGCGCAATCCGGCTGAAAAGAACGAGCGCTTCGAGCCGGCCAATGACCGCAACGACCACAATGGCCGTCGCGACGGCCGGCGGCCCGGAGGCCAGAACAACGGCTTCGGCAAGAAGCGCTTCGGCGACAAGCCAGCCTTTGCCGGCGAGCGCAAGCCGGAAGGCGCCAAGCCCTTCAAGGGCAACAACAAGCGTCGTTTCGGTGGCAAGCGGCCGGCGGCGCGGGCTGCGTAATCACATAGGTGCATCCGGCCGAGCCGTACGGCTCGGCTGCTCGCAATGAAAAAGGCGATCGGAGCGATGCTTCGGTCGCCTTTTTCGCCTGAGACCTAAACCTTGCCCAAATGCTTTGGCCAGAATTCCTGGTGGACTTCGGCGGCTTCGTCTTCGAGGTTCGTCGGGCCAACCACAGTGACGGCCCGCGCGCCGGTCTGCAACACTGCCCGGCTAGGCACATTTAACCCGATCCCAGCAATCTCGCCGAGCCGCGTTTCGGAGCACGCAAACACCATACGCCCGATACCCGACCAGTAGATCGCCCCGGAGCACATCGCGCACGGCTCAGTGCTGGTGTAGAGCGTGCAGTCAGCGAGAAAAGCAGGATCGTAGTGCTGCGCCGCCAGTTTAACCAAGTTCATCTCGGCGTGTTTTGTCATATCGTGGCCGGTGAAGACGCTGTTTTCGGCGCGAAGGATGACTTCGCCGTCTTTTACCAATAGCGAGCCAAACGGTTCGTCGCCGTTTGCCATCGCGGATTTCGAGAGCGCAATCGCCTCGCGCAGAAACGGCTCGTGATTTTCCATGAGAACCCCCAAGAGTTAGAGCGGGATGATCTTCCCTCGGATCGGAGGCATTTCCAAGGGGCTGCAAATCCGATTCAAGATCGGTGATCTGCATCGCTGCAACCGTCATCTTCTGGTTCAATAAGCAATGCGTCCTGAGGCTAATTCACCACCGCCTCCACCCACACCACAATGCGCTGCGTGAGGAAAGCTGTCGTTGCTGGCGACAGCGCGTCACCGGCAATGACGTGGTTATCCCGATCGCCGGTATCGTCGACCGGCACCAGCTCGTGCGCGGCGCCCCAGCGCCCGGCAATTTCACGGGTGCGGTCGGGCCGCACAATCTTGTCCGAATCCGAAAAGATGAACAGGGCAGGGATCGTTGCCTTCTCCACCGGCGCGCCATAGGCAAGCTCGGTCAGCGCCACCATCGGCAACGCAGCCGCGATCGGATAGCGGTAGGTCCAGAATTTCTCGTGCAGCGCGTTGCGTGGCACGAAGCTGCGCTCCTTGCCGGCGACCAGCTCGGCGATTGCTCGGCCCCACGGCATGGTCAGAAGTTCGGCGCCGGAAGCCTTGACGCCGAAATTCGGCGAGATGAACGCGATTGCCGCAACCCCGTCCGAAGCGCCCGGCTGCGTCGCGGCCCAGGCCGCAAGCGAGCCGCCGGTCGAGGTAGCGATGACGATCACCTTGTCGCCGATCGCCCGGCCGATGGCGAGCGCTTCCTCATAATCGTTGATCCACGCGTTGACGCTGCCTTCGGCCATTGCGGGACCGCCCTGTCCGTGGCCGGTGAGGCGGGTGTAGTAAAGATTGGCATCCAGCTGATCGGCCACCTCGTCGGGCAGCGGACGAACCTCGCCCTTCGACGCCGAAAAGCCGTGGATATAGACGATCGCGAGCGGCGTCCTGGCACGGACCATCGGGTTGGCCCAGATGATTTCCTTCTCCAGCCCATCGTAAATGTCCGGTATGGCAGCCTCCTTGCGTGCCAGATAGGCCTGTGGATCGTCGCCGATTGCGGAGGCATCGAAGCGTATCGTGGTGTCGACCGGTACACGCGGGCCAAGCGAGAAAGCGAGGACGAGGACGAGGGCGAGACCCAATATCGCAAGCACGATCCGTCGCCCCATCGCAGACTCCACGCATCAATTCTCAATCTATGGCCGCAAAATGCAAACAGGCAACGGGATCCCGCCCCGGGGCGGGATCGCCAACTTTATGGCGGGCCTATTCGCTCGGAGGCTTGCGGTCGAAATTCAGCGGACGTGACTTCCAGCGGGTCGCGGTGCTGATGAACCATCGGCAGAATGGTCGCGGCAGGATGCTGAGCAGCTTCAGGCCCCAGCTTAGGCGGCGCGGGAAGGTGACTTCGAAGCCGCCGGATTTGATGCCGCGCGCGATGCGGCGCGAGGCTCGATTGACGGGCATCAGCGCGGGCATCGGCAGCAAATTCTTCTCGGTCAGCGGCGTGTCGACGAAGCCCGGATTCATCACCTGAATGCGCACGTTCATCTTATCAAAGTCGTATTTCAGCGACTCCGCCAATATGTTGATCGCTGCTTTGGTGCCGCCATAGGCGGCCGTAGTCGGCCAGCCGAAATAGGCGGTGACCGAACCGACCAGCACGACATGGCCGCGCGCGCGGACGCGCATGCGTTCGATGACGGGTACCAGACCATTGATGATGCCGAAGTAATTGACCTCGAAGGACTGGCGAAACCCTCGGACGGTGAGGTCTTCGCCGGGGGTCGCAATATAGTTCCCGGCGTTGAAGACGGCCAAGACGATGGGGCCGAGATCCCTCTCGATCGCCGCGACCGTCTTTGCCATGCGCGTCTCGTCGGTGACGTCGCAGGGATAGGCCGTGACATGGCCCGGCATCTGGGCCGTCTCGACAACCAGCGAGTCGATCGGATCGCCGTCGAGCGCCGTCACCGCGACGGTATAGCCTTGAGCCGCCAGGTCCTTGGCCAGTGAACGGCCGATGCCGCTGCTGCCACCCGTGATCCAGGCGACGCCGTGCTTCGGGTTAGCCCGATAGAGTGTCATGCTATGCCCTGCGACATTGTCTTAGCCTGTGCTCTAGCGGTGAAGAAATCGAATGAAAAGAGCGCTTTTCAGCGCGAGCTTCAAATGAATACCGGAACGCGACATCTGTTTTCAGGAAATTGCAGCCCAGAAATGCCGCTGGACCAGACAAATTCTTGCCTTGAAACCGAAGCTTCGGGTTTCTAGGGTTCCGCCGCAAGCATAAAGGAATCTCCATGCCCCGTTCTGTGATCGAAGCGATCGGCAACACACCTCTGATTCGCCTCAACAAAGCCTCGGAAGAAACCGGCTGCGAGATCCTGGGCAAGGCCGAATTCATGAATCCGGGCCAGTCGGTCAAGGACCGCGCCGGGCTGTTCATCATCCGCGACGCCGAACAGCGCGGACTCTTGAGGCCGGGCGGGGTCATCGTCGAGGGAACGGCCGGCAACACCGGTATCGGACTGACGCTGGTCGCCAAGGCACTTGGTTATCGCACCGTGATCGTCATTCCCGAGACGCAGAGCCAGGAGAAGAAGGACACGATCAAATTGCTCGGCGCCGAGCTGATCGAAGTGCCTGCCGTTCCCTACAAGAACCCTAACAATTATGTGAAACTGTCGGGTCGTCTGGCCGAGCAGATGGCCAGGTCCGAGCCGAACGGCGCGATCTGGGCCAATCAGTTCGATAACGTCGCCAATCGTGACGGCCACATCCGCACTACGGCGGAAGAAATCTGGACCCAGACCGGCGGCAAGGTCGATGGCTTCGTTTCCGCCGTCGGGTCTGGCGGAACGCTGGCCGGCGTTGCGCTCGGGCTGAAGGCCAAAAACAAGGACGTGAAGGTCGCGCTCGCCGATCCGCTGGGTGCCGCACTTTATAGTTTTTACACCAGTGGTGAGCTGAAATCGGAAGGCAGCTCGATCACCGAAGGCATCGGGCAGGGGCGGATCACCGCCAATCTGGAAGGGTTCACGCCGGATTTCTCGTTCCAGATTCCGGACGAGGATGCGCTGCCGATCGTCTTCGGCCTGATCCAGGAGGAGGGCCTGTGCGTCGGCGGCTCGACCGGCATCAACATTGCCGGCGCGATCCGGTTGGCGCGTGAAATAGGCCCCGGCCACACCATCGTGACCGTGCTTTGCGACTACGGCACGCGCTATCAGTCGAAATTGTTCAACCCGGAATTCCTGCGCCAAAAGAAACTGCCGGTGCCGGGTTGGATGGAACAACGAAGCACAATTTCGGTGCCGTTCGAAAAGGTTGCGTGATGGCTTACAGGACGGATGCCCTGTTTCGCGACGACGCTTATCTCAGGGCGGCTGATGCCGTCGTTGTCGCCGTCAACGACCGTGGCGGCATCATTTTGGACCGGACGATCTTCTATGCCACGTCGGGCGGGCAACCGGGCGATACTGGCACTCTCGAACGCGCCGACGGCAGCCTGATCGCTGTTGCAGCCGCCATTACCGGCGAGACCAAGGACGAGATCATTCATGTGCCGCCGCCTGAGCAGGCGGTGCTTGAGGTCGGCGAGCCGGTAAAGCTCGCTGTCGATTGGGAGAGGCGGCATCTGCTGATGCGCATGCACACAGCCTGCCATTTGCTCACCGTCGCCTGCCCATTCCCGATCACCGGCGCCTCGGTTTCCGAGGACGACAGCCGCGTCGATTTCGATATTCCGGATGCCGGCTTCACTAAGGAAGACGTGACGGCCAGGCTGATGGAGCTGGTGCGGGCCGACCACCCGGTCTTTATCAGGCTGATCACCGACGAGGAACTGGCGGCCAATCCGGGACTGGTGAAATCCAAGAATGTTCGGCCACCCGTCGGCACGGGCAAGATCCGCCTGGTCTGCATTGGCGAGAACGCCTCTATCGACAGCCAGCCTTGCGGCGGCACCCATGTGAAGAGCACTGGAGAAGTCGGCGAGATCCATATTGGCAAAATCGAGAAGAAGGGTCGCGAAAACCGGCGCTTCCGAATACGCTTTGGTCCGATGCCCACGGCTTGATATATAGATTGCCAAAGGCGGGGCAGGAGAAGAAAAATGGCCGAAGACAGTCCTTTCACCATCGATGCGGACTGGTTGCAGAAGCGCCTCGGCGAGCCTGGCCTGACCATCGTCGATGCCTCGTGGTATCTGCCGGCACAGAAGCGCGACGCGCGCGCCGAATACGATGCAGCGCACATCCCAAACGCCCGTTTCCTGGACCAGGATGCGATCTCGGATCCCGATTCCCCGCTGCCGCACACATTGCCGTCGCCGCAGCATTTCGCCCAATATGTCGGCGCCATGGGTGTTTCGGCCGATGACACGATCGTCGTCTATGACGGTCCGGGTTTTTTCTCGGCGCCGCGCGCCTGGTGGATGTTCCGCGTCATGGGCGTGTTCCAGGTCTACATATTGGACGGCGGCTTCGACCGCTGGAAGGCAGACGGACGGCCGGTGACGTCGGAGCCGACAAAGATCGCGCCTGGGGTGTTCCATGCCGACTTTGATGCCGCTCGCGTCGCCAGCCTTGCCGACATGCGCCGGATCGTCGAGACCGGGGAAAGCCAGATCGCCGATGCACGTTCGCCTGGCCGGTTTGCCGGTACCGAGCCTGAACCTCGCGCCGGCATCCGTTCAGGCCACATGCCCGGCGCGCACAATGTGCCGGTTGCGGCACTTGCCGAGAACGGCGAACTGCTGTCGAAAGACCGTTTGCGCAAGGTGATCGAGAACGCCGGCATCGACCTGTCGAAGCCGGTTATCACCTCTTGCGGCTCAGGCATCACCGCGGCAGCGATCACGCTGGCGCTCGAGTCGCTCGGCCATACCGACAATAGGCTCTACGACGGCTCATGGACCGAATGGGGCGGGCTTGGCGATACGCCCGTGGTGACGGGCAAGGACTGACGGTGATGGAAAACGGAGCGGTTGAGGACATCGAGGTCACGGTGACGTTTCTCGAAATGCATGTGCCGCCGGCCTGTTCGCCGCCGCTGCCGTACAACCGCCAGATCGCGTTGCTGAAGACCAAGGACATTCCGCTGCATTTCTACCGCTATTTGATGGATCGGGTGGGTCGCAAATGGCACTGGGTCAACGTGCTGCGGCTGAGCGACGAGGAGTTGTCCGCAGGCATCCACCGCGAGGACCGCGACATAAGGGTGCTGTATCTCGATGGCGCACCGGCCGGCTTCTTCGACCTCAAGCCGCATCTGCCGGAGGAGGTGGAACTCGCCTATTTCGGTATGATGGAGCACGCGACCGGGCAAGGCATCGGCCGCTGGTTCCTCGGTGCGGCGATCGCCGCCGCCTGGTCGCACGGCCCAAGGCGGGTGACGGTGCAGACCTGCACGCTCGATCATCCGGCGGCATTGCCGCTCTACCAGAAACTCGGCTTTGCGCCGGTAGCGCAAAAGAAGGAGATCGTTCATCCAATGGCCTTCGCCGAGCGGGCGGCCAGCGTCATGCGACCGTGATTTCTCCCCAAAACTGAACTTGTTGTTCATCAATGCTTCAGCTTGTCTTTGCCATCTTGCCGGAATGATCAATGCGGCCGAGGCCGAAGGAGAAAGACATGCTGACCCGACGCACATTTGCCGCCGCGCTGATTGCGGCACTTGCCGCGCCGACCGTTGCCGCCGCCCAGGCGACCACGCCTTCGGCAGCGACGATCGAGCGTCAGCTCGAGGCAGCGCCCCGAGTTAAGCTGCGCCCGAACCAGCGTGTCACCATCCGCGAATTCAAGAGACGGCCGGACCTGCGGCGCATGGCCCGTTCGATCGATATCCAGTCGATCAATTTCGCGTTTGGCTCGGCAGCCATTTCCAGCTCGCAATACGGCAAGATCGAAAACATCGCCGATGCGCTTCAGCGCATCCTGCGACGCGATCCCGGTGCCCGCGTGCTGATCGAAGGCCATACCGACGCGGTTGGCTCCTTCCAGTCGAACCAGATCCTGTCCGAGCGGCGCGCCGCCTCGCTGAAGCGCACCCTGGTGCGCGAATTCGGCGTGCCGGGCTATGCACTTGAAACCGTCGGCTACGGCGAGGAGTTTCTGCTGGTGCAAACGCAGAACGAGAATTGGCGCAATCGCCGGGTGACGCTCCGCCGTTTCGACGACTTCATCCGCTGAGCCTGTCCGAAGAATCGCATTGGCGGCCGTCTGAAGGTGTCGTCTGCGTCTCCAATGCCCATGGTGCTGGCCGGGATCACAGGGCTGGTGCGGGGTCTCGACGCCCTGATAGACCGATCCAGATTGGCAGGAATCGGGTGGAAGCGCTGGCGCAGCGGCGTAATTTCCGATCGACGACACCGGAGATTTCGCCATGGCCATCCAGTTCAAAGCCTTGCCCACTGAAGATGTCAGAGCCTTGCAGCGCGGCGGGCCGGACGCCTACGGCCTGACACCGGAGCGGAAAGTATCCGATGGTGACGGCGTGCCTTGCCGCCACTGCCTGAACAACGTGGCCGCCGGCGATGTCTATCTTATCCTGGCCTACCGGCCATTCCCGGAATTGCAGCCTTATGCCGAAACCGGGCCGATCTTCCTGCACGCCGAGGAATGCGAGCGCGCTGCCGAGGTCGAGGCGCTTCCCGAAATGCTCGAAAGCACCGACTACATCGTGCGTGGCTACGGCAAGGACGACCGCATCGTCTATGGCAGCGGCGGCGTCATCCCAACGGGCGCTATCGTTGCGCGGGCAGAGGCTTTGTTCGAGCGCGATGACATCGCCTATGTGCATGTCCGCTCGGCGCGCAACAATTGCTATCAGTGCCGCGTCGAGCGCGCGTGACGATCCGGCGGTATTCAGCTGTCGTACGCCTGTCGCAATGTCGCGTTAGAAAAGCGTCGTCGATCGATTTGCCGACCGCGGATGAACCGGCGGGAAGTCTCGACATCCGAGGAAGCGGGGCTTTGGCTCCGCTTTTTTGTTGCCCACACCTCCGCCCAAAGAAAAGCCCGCCGCAATGACCGACGGGCTTTGACTGTTGTCTGGACCGGTTTAGTTGAACTTGTACTTCGCACCGATGCGAACGGTGTGGAACGAAGGCGTGGAGGTGAGAGTGTCATCCGCCAACCCGATATCCGACGAAAAATCCTTCTCGGAGAACTGCGAATAGCGGTATTCGAGGCCGACGGTCACATTGCTGGACATAGCCGTTTCCAGACCGGCACCAACTGAGAAGCCGCTGGAGTCCCAATCGAGGATATCGCCGATGGGTGAGGACGCATTCAGATCGAAGTGCTGCCAGCTGTAGCCGCCGAGAACATAGGCGAGGGTTGATTCGTTGACTTTCATACCGACACGAGCAAGCACATCGAAACCGTAATCAGTATCCAGATTGACGGATCCGCCTCCGAGATCCAATTCCGTCGTCATGCCGGAGTAGCGGGCGTCAACCATGACACCTGCCACCCAGCTGCCGAAATCATGGTCGTAGCCGACATTCAATTCGCCGAACACGCCTTCGCCGCCGAGCCCGTTGAACTCTAGACCGCCAAGCGGCGGAACTTCGATCTGGTGCACCGACGCACCCGCACCGGCGGCGCCGCCGACGTAGAAGCCCGTCCAGTTGTAAGTAGGGGCCTCAAAAGAGGCGACGCCGCCATTCTGGGCGCCAAAGCGATAGTTGGCCGCAACCTGGAACGTATGCCGCGAGGTGTCCGTGTCGAGAACGCCGTCCGGTATATCGAACTCGGAAAGAATGTTCTGAGTACCGAAGCGGGTATAGCGATATTCTGACTTGATGGTCCAGTTGCTGTTGATGGCCGTCTCAACGCCAGCTCCGACGAAGTAGCCGCTCTGGTCCCAATCGAAGTCGAAGCCTGCGTTCGTGTCGAGCTTGTACTTCTGCCAGGAATAGCCGCCGAGCACATAGCCCAAAGTGTTTGGGGTGAAGAGATAGCCAACCCGCAAACCAGCGTCGAAACCATAGGTCTCGCGGATCGAAGCATCCAATCCAGCAACATCGAGCGTGGTTTCAATGTTGCCGATATGGGCGTCCAAAAGTCCGCCGATCAGGAAGCGCGGCGACACCATGTAGTCGTAGCCGACGGTCAATTCACCATACACGCCTTCACCGCCAATGCCGTTCAGCGAGAAGCCAGGAAGGAAATCGCTGCTGAGCTCGTGGACATTGGCGCCGGCGCCAACGCCAAAGCCGACATAGATGCCACTCCAGTTGAAGCCCGATGTCTCGACGACCGGCACAACTGCGTCGGCGGCATGAGAAACCGATCCGAGCACCAGAACGGAAACCGCGCCAAGAAGAACAGATTTCGCGAATCTTTTGTGGATCATTGCCCCTACCCCTTTTAAACCCAGCACGTCTCTAGCAGCAGCTCATGCTGGCCGCTGTAACAAAAAAGTCACGGGAGCAGCGGATTGCAAGCAAGGCGAGCAAACCGGTCAGCTAACCGCAAATCATGAAATTCTGCTTGGGGAAAAACAGAGCCGCCGAGGGCGTCGGCGGCTCTGTCGGGAGAGGGATCAGCGGCGGGTTCAGGCGGCGAGAACGGCCTTCGGCTCGACCAGCTCGTAGCCGAGTGCTTCGGCCACCGCCCGGTTGGTGATCTTGCCCTTGTGGACATTCAGCCCATTGCGCAGATGATGATCGTCGACTAGCGCCTTCAGGCCCTTGTCGGCGAGCTGCAGGCCGTAATGCAGCGTCGCGTTGTTGAGCGCATGGGCCGAGGTGACCGGCACCGCGCCAGGCATGTTGGCGACGCAATAATGGATGACGCCGTCGACCTCATAGGTCGGCTCGGCGTGGGTGGTGGCGTGCGAGGTCTCGAAGCAGCCGCCCTGGTCAATGGCGACGTCGACCAGCACGGAACCTTTCTTCATGCCCGACAGCATCTCGCGCGAGACGAGTTTTGGCGCGGCGGCACCTGGGATCAGCACGGCGCCGACCACGATGTCGGCCGAAAAACACTCCTCTTCCAGCGCCTCGACGGTCGAGTAGCGGGTGTGGACGCGGCCGCCGAAGATATCGTCCAGCTGGCGCAGGCGCGGGATCGAGCGGTCGATGATGGTAACGTCGGCGCCAAGGCCGGCCGCCATCCGGGCGGCATGCAGGCCGACGACGCCGCCGCCGAGCACAGTGACCTTGCCGGGCAATACGCCGGGTACACCGCCGAGCAGCACGCCGCGGCCGCCATTGGTCTTCTGCAGGGCGGTAGCGCCAGCCTGGATCGAGAGCCGACCGGCGACTTCCGACATCGGCGCCAGCAGCGGCAGGCCGCCGCGGTCGTCAGTGACGGTCTCGTAGGCGATGGCCGTCACGCCCGAGGCCAGCAGGCCCTCGGTCTGCTCCGGGTCCGGCGCGAGATGGAGATAGGTGTAGAGGATCTGGCCGTCGCGAAGCTGAACCCATTCGTTGGGCTGCGGCTCCTTGACCTTGACGATCATGTCGGACTTGGCAAACACGTCGGCGGCTGTCTTGGCGATGGTGGCGCCAGCGGCGCGATAAGCGTTGTCGTCGGCGCCGATGCCGGCGCCGGCACCGGTCTCGACCAGCACCTCATGGCCATGCGCGACATATTCACGGACCGAACCTGGCGTCAGACCAACGCGGTATTCGTGGTTCTTGATTTCCCGGGGGCAGCCGACGCGCATGTTTTTCTCCTGATCCAGCCCTGTTGGGGCGTGTTCCCTGTTTAGAGATAGTGAACCACGAATCGTCCCGTAAGTGTTTGCGAATGCGCTTGCGCAGAAAGGCGCGGCTCGATAATCGTTGCGCAAAATAGCTGGATTGTCGCAGGAATCACGAAAAATGCCGCTCGACAGGATCGATATCGCCATTCTCGAAGCGCTGCAGAAAGATGGACGCATACCCAATGCGGCGCTCGCCGAGAAGGTCGGCCTGTCGCAGTCGGCCTGCTCGCGGCGGCTGGACAATCTGGAGAAATCCGGAACCATCCGCGGCTACCACGCCAGGCTTTCCAATGCCGCGCTTGGCCACCAGATGACGGCGATCGTACATATATCGCTGTCGGGACAGTTCGAAAAGACGCTGTCGGATTTCGAGGCGGCGATCAAACGTTGCCCGAATGTCCTGTCCTGCCACCTGATGTCGGGCGAATACGACTACATCCTGCGCATCGCTGCGAAGGATCTGGTCGACTATGAGCGCATCCACAAGGAGTGGCTGTCGGCGATGCCGCATGTGACAAAAATCAATTCGTCCTTCGCCTTGCGAGAGATCGTCGACCGGACGGCTGTGGGGATGAAGCCGGAACTTGCCTAAGCCTCGAAGACCTCCGTCACCACCCGGCCCATCGGAATGTCGTGCGGCTGCGGGTAGATGGTGGGAATGCGCTGCAGCTCGTAGCCGACACCGATGACCAGCGGCTTGAATGGCATCGCCGCCAAGGTGCGGTCGAAGAAGCCGCCGCCATAGCCCAGGCGATAGTAGGCCGGATCGATGCCGACGATCGGCGAAATGACGATGTCGGGCAGCACCGGATCGCCTTCAGCCGGGATCGGGATATTCCAGACACCTTTTTCCAGCCGATCGCCCGGAACGTAGGCACGAAAGATAAGCGGGCGGGCTTTCTCAATGACAACAGGCAGTGCGGTACGGCCGCCGCGCTCATTGACGGAAGTCATCCAGGCCCGCAGATCCGGCTCGCCGCGGAACGGCCAGTAGAGGCTGACCATGCGCCCGGCAATGTCGCCGATCACGGCATCAAGCCCTTCGGCGATGCGCTGTGACATTGCCGTTCGTACGTCAGCGGGGACGGCAAGGCGGGCCGCAATCAGCCGTTCGCGTTCGGCCTTGCGCCAACGTCTTACGTCAGTCCAGTCGGATAGTGGCGCGTGGAATTCCGGGTCTAGCTCATGCATGAAGCAAGGCGGCGAGGCGTATTGCGCCGGACTGTCGTCATGATCGCTGTCCACGTTCCAACTCCTGTCGTCTGTTTCGTTGAAATTATACCCCGTGGCAGGACAGGGCATGTACATTCGCGACATCCCAGGGCGGACAGTCGGCAAAGCCGGGCGTTGTTGCGGTGCACAAAAGTATCTACATAAGTCTTGGCGAAACTGTTCTCCCGGCCAACCTGCTCTCCCGGCCAACCTGATCTCCCGGAGTGAATGAGATGAACCAATCCAGCCATCATGTCGTGGTCGTCGGGGCGGGTTTTGGAGGGCTCGAATTCACCCGCGCGCTTGACGATGCGCCGGTGCGCATCACCATGATCGACAAGCGCAACCACCATCTCTTCCAGCCGCTGCTCTACCAGGTGGCGACCACGGCGCTGGCGACCTCGGAAGTGGCCTGGCCGATCCGCCATCTTCTGCGCAAGCGCAAGGACGTGACGACGCTGCTCGCAACGGTCAGAGGTGTTGATCGTGCCGGCAAACGCGTACTGCTCGATGATGGCAATGCGGTTACCTACGACACGCTGCTGCTGGCTACCGGCGCCCGCCACGCCTATTTCGGCCATGACGGATGGGAGCCTTTCGCACCGGGGCTGAAGACGCTGGAGGACGCCACCACTATTCGACGGCGCATTCTGCTCGCTTTCGAGCAGGCTGAGCGGGAAGCCGACCCCGCCAAGCGCCAGGCGCTGCTTACGCTGGCGATCGTCGGTGGCGGGCCGACCGGCGTGGAACTGGCCGGCACTATTGTCGAACTGGCGCACGACACGCTGCGCGGCGAGTTCCGCAACATCGACACGCGGCAAACGCGCGTGGTGCTGATCGAGGCCGGCGACCGCGTCCTTCCCAATTTCGCCCCGGAACTGTCCGATTACGCCAGCAAGGCGCTCGAGCGGCTCGGCGTGACGGTCGAACTCGGCCGGCCCGTCACGCGCTGCGATGCCGAGGGCGTGGTCTTCGGCGATACGCACCTGCCGGCCAGGACAATTCTGTGGGCAGCAGGCGTTGCCGCTTCGCCGGCCGCCGAGTGGCTGGGGGCGGCGGCGGACCGCGCGGGCAGGGTGCTGATCGAACCCGACCTGACCGTGCCGGGCAGCCCGGAGATTTTCGTCGTCGGTGACGCTGCACATGTCTTGCGACCGGATGGCCGCATGGTACCCGGCGTGGCACCCGCCGCCAAGCAGCAGGGCCGGCATGTCGCCGCCACGATCAAGGCCCGGCTTGCCGGCGACGCGACCCCGCGGCCTTTCCGTTACAAGCATGACGGCGATCTGGCGACGATCGGCAAGCGCGCCGCCGCGATCGATTTCGGCTGGATCAAGCTTACCGGCCGGCTTGCCTGGTGGCTGTGGGGCCTGGCGCATATCTACTTCCTGATCGGCTTCCGTAACCGGCTTGCGGTTTCGCTGAGCTGGCTTTGGATCTACGTGACAGGTCAGCGCAGCGCGCGACTGATCACCCAAGGTGACGACGACAGGAGCTGACGTCTCCGCCCGCGGATATTCATTCGCACGTCATCTGTTCGCTATCTCGGCAGCCAAAACGCGATCAACCGGTCGGTTGACCTCTTTGAAGACGAAGCTTTGCGCATTCGCTCAAACCCAATGTCACCGCCAGGTGGTGTGGGTTTGTCCTTTCACGTCGGCGGTGCGAAACGCTGCTTGATCACGGGCATGACCAGATCCAGCGCATCCGTGGAAATGCCGCCGGAATAGCCGTCCGGCAACTGGTCGATCAGTTCGGGATCGTCGAGCCCTTGCGAAAAGCCGCCGCCGGCATAGGGGCCGAGCAAATAGATGCGGGTGTCGACGCCATCCATGCGATCGAGAAAACGGTCGGGCCAGCCCCACAGCCATTGGGCGACGTTGATCGGGATAAGCAGTGTGCCCTGCCGACACGCTTCCGGAACGTAGTCGCTCCAGCCGAGCGCTGCGTAACGCAGGATACATTGGGTCAGCGACGCGCGGCTCAGCGTATGCATGTCCGGCAGCGCCGCCTTGACGGCCGCGATCGGCCTGTCGCCGCCATACACTGTCAAGCCGGCGCGCTCGGCTGGCGTCAGCGTGGCGAGCCAGGTGGCCAACGTCTCGCCCTCTTTGGGGTCGTTGCTCTTGATATTGATGTTGAAGCGACGGTCCGGGAAGTGCTGCAGGACCTCGTCCAGCGACGGCATCATGCCGATGCCTTTGCCGCGAAACGGAAAGGTCTTGCCGCCATCCGCCGTGTAACCATAGCCCACATCGAGCATCTTCAACTCGGACATGGCATGGGCGCGCGTTTCTCCCTTGCCTTCAGTGCGGCAATCCAGCGTCCAGTCGTGGAAGACGGCGAATTTGCCGTCCGTAGTCGGGTGGACGTCGAGTTCGAGCGCGTCCGCGCCAAGCGCGAAGGCGGCTTCCATCGAGGGGATCGTGTTTTCAAGGAAAGAATGGCGTGGCGGCAGCATGCGTTCGGCCGTGCAAGTGTCGGGGCCAAGATCCTTGCGGTCGAAATCCTGGGCCATGCCGCGATGGGCAAGCACCGCCGGCGTGTCGGCCGGACGGCTCGACAGCAGCGAGCTGTTGTTAAGCCAGATGCCGCTCGCAGCGACAAGAATGGCAACGAGGAAGATCGTCCGTTTGCGCATGATGTGATTCCAATTCTTGGCGCCGCATCTTGCGTCGGGATCGGACTTTTTCACGGCAGCCAGATGATTGCGTGGCCGCAAATCAAGCGGTGATGTCGCCGAACTGCGCTAAGCCTTGTAGACCACCTGGCGGACATCGATATAGCTGGCGCGGAAGCCGGCTTCGCAATAGTGCAGGTAAAACTCCCAGAGCTTCTTGAAGCGGTCGTCGAAACCGAGCGGCACGATCTTTTCCCATGACGCCCAGAAGCGGTGGCGCCATTCGGCGAGTGTGCGGGCGTAGTCGTCCGGGAAAATGCGCTCGCGCAGATGAGCGAGGCCATGGTCTTTACCGAGCGTTTTCAGGATCGACGGCGTCGGCAGCATGCCGCCCGGGAAGACGTAACGCTGGATGAAATCCGGCCGCGCACGATAGGTGTCGTAAGCCTTCTCATTGATGGTGATGATCTGCAAGCCGGCGGTGCCGCCAGGCCGCAGGCAATCCTTCATCTTGCCGAAAAACACCGGCCAGTATTTTTCGCCGACCGCCTCGAACATCTCGATCGAGGCTATGCGGTCGTAAGTGCCGGTCTCGTCGCGATAGTCCTGCAGCTTGATGTCGACCTTGTCGGCAAGTCCAGCCTTCTGGACGCGCGCTTTGGCGAAATCATGCTGCTCGCGGCTGATGGTCAACCCGGTGACGCGGCAGCCGATCTCGCGCGCGGCGAATTCGGCAAAGCCGCCCCAGCCGCAACCGATTTCCAGCACGTGATCTTTCGCGCCGATGCCCGTGTCCTTGGCCAGAGCGCGATACTTGGCGGCTTGCGCGCTTTCCAGATCGTTGGCGCCAGCCGCATAGAGCGCCGACGAATAGGTCATGCTCGGATCCAGCCATTCCTTGTAAAAGGCGTTGCCGAGATCGTAATGCGCCGAAATGTTGCGCTTCGAGCCGGTGCGGGTGTTTTGGTTGAACCAGTGGCGGGCACGCTGGGCGGCGTTGATGAGCCAGCTGGCGCCGCCGGCGATGCGCTCTCCGATTTCCGAATTGACCACGAACAGTTCTAGAAAACTAGTCACGTCGGGACTGTCCCAATCGCCGTCCATGTAGGACTCGGCGATGCCGATAGTGCCGCCGGTGAAGGCGCGGCCAGGTAAGCGCCAGTTCTTAAGCACCAGTTCGGCGTCCGGACCCGGCGCCTTGCCGCCGACGAGCACGGCGCGGCCGTCCGGCATCCTCACCTTGAGCGAGCCGCGCGGCAGGTTCATCGCCGCCGACAACACCATGCGCGCCTTGGCCGGCAGGCCTTTTACCGTTTCGGCGAAATTGAATTCGTCCAGCCTGACAGCGTCGCCCGACGCAACGCTGGTGCCTTCCTTATGAGCCATGTCACGCCCCCGGACTTCTGCGGAGCCGGCTTAAAATGGCCAGTTCCACACTCTGACGCAGTTCATTCGCCGGAGCGCGAAGGCCGCTCCCGATGAATCCCCATCATAGTCTTTCACGTCCTCGACACGAACTTCAAGGGGCAGGCGAGGAACTGACTGTGCCAAGCGGCGGCGTTCCGGGATTTCGGGTGTGTCCGACGCGGACATTTCACCACGGCAAGCGAGAAAGATCGGCGAGGTTCGGAGAGAGCGCCGACCAGCGCCGAAATCACTATGGCTGTAGCCATTGCCATGCGATAGTTTTCGCCATGCGTTATGTTATCGTCATTTGCGCCATCACGTTCTTCCTGATCTGGGACGGGCTCTACAATCAGGGCCGCTATCTCGACACCACGGTCAGGGAGATAACGCGTACCGTGCGCCACATCACCAGCCTGGTGTAGGTTTCCTTTCCCGCTCGACGCGTTGCCGCCGCGACATCGTTGCCGGTTGACGCGACCGCTTTGCCCACACAGAACACGCTTGCACATCGATCGAGGAGGCTGGGTTGATCCGGCATATCGTTTTCTTCAGCGCGCGGCACAAAGAGGATGTCGAGGCCGTACGCACGGGTTTGCTGGCGCTGGGCAACATCCCGCATTCCCGTCTTTTCGAGGTGACGCTCAACACCAAGGTCGATCCGCTTTCGGACGAGATCGACGTGGTCGTCTATGCCGAGTTCGAGGATGATGCCGCTTTGGCCGCCTACAAGGCACATCCGCTCTATGCCGAGACGACCAGCCAGGTCAAACCGTTGCGCGAATTGCGATATTCGGCGGATGTCGTGGCGGCGCCCTGAAGGGAGAAGCGACCGAACGCGCGTCGCTTACTCTGTCTGAGCGGCGGTGGGTTCGGTCAGATCGGCGCTAGGCCGCTTCGGCGCGTTCCAGACCAGCATGGCAAGAACAGCCATTGCGACGACCGCTGCCGCTACGAACAATGTCTTTCTCATTTGGATCACGTAGGTTGATTTCCAGCGGCGGCAAGTATTCAGGGGCTTGCGTACCGATGCCGCACAATCGGCAATCTGGATCCTGGCGGTGTCAGGCGAAGCTCTTGAACCAACCTCCAGAATGATGCACACCGCGCCGGCATGACCGAGACAATGCCAGCAGGCACTCATTCGCCGAGCGCTTATCCGTTAGGCTCCTATCCTCTTGACCATCTTGTGCTGCCTACCGCGAGCCTCGATGGGGCACGGGCGCGGCTCAATTCGCTTGGTTTTGTCGTGGCGCCGACCGGCATCCATCCTTTCGGGACGGAAAACTGCTGCGTCTTCCTTGAAGACGGCACCTATCTCGAGCCGCTGGCGGTGGGCAACGCGCAAGCGGCGGCGAAAGCGATTGCGGACGGCAACGTCTTCGTCACGCGCGATCGCGCCTATCGCGACAAGCGCGGCGACGAGGGATTTTCCGCGCTTGTCCTGGGCACCGGAAATGCGGATGCCGATCATATGCGCTATGTCGAAGCCGGCCTGTCGGCCGGAGACATGCTGAGCTTTTCGCGCGCCTTCGCTGACACAGCTGGAAAGAGCGACACAGCATCGTTCAAACTGGCCTTCGCCTCCGGTGCCGGGGCGAAGGACGCATTCCTGTTCGCCTGCGAGCGGATCAATGCGCCGAAAGTGGACCGCACCGCATTGCAGGCCCATGCCAATGGCGCAGTCGGCATCATCGAAGTCGTGGCGGTCAGCGACCAGCCATCCGAACAGCATCGATTGATCTCGATCGCGGCGCGCAGTTCCGCGTCCAGACAGGGGAGCACCGCGATTGGCCTGCCGAACGCGACCTTGACCCTGGTTGACCCCGCCGCTTTCGAAGCGCGCTTCGGCATACCTGCCGGCGCGCCATCGGAACTCCGCTTCGCGGCGGTGGTCTTTTCAGTTTGCCGCGCAGACACTGTCGCAAGGCTGCTTGCAGCCTGTTCCGTCGAACACGATATACGCGGCAATGATATTGTCGTGCAGCCGGCACCCGGACAGGGTGCGGCCTTCATTTTCCGGGAGATCGCATGAGCAAGCCCAATTCGTCCGTAGCCGTCGGCAATGTCGTCTTCGGCAACACCGCGCCGCTGTCGCTGATTGCCGGCCCGTGCCAGCTTGAATCACGCCAGCACGCCTTCGACATGGCGGGCGCGCTGAAGGAACTGACTGACAAGCTGGGGCTGGGTCTCGTCTACAAGACCAGCTACGACAAGGCCAACCGCACCTCGCTCGGCGGCACGCGCGGCGCCGGGCTCGATGCGGCGCTGCCGGTCTTCGACGATCTGCGCAAGGCGTTTTCGCTGCCGATCCTCACCGATATCCACACCGAGGAACAGTGCGCGGTCGTGGCGCCGCATGTCGATATCCTGCAGATTCCGGCTTTCCTCAGCCGCCAGACCGATCTGCTGATCGCGGCGGCAAGAACTGGCAAGGTCGTCAATGTGAAGAAGGGCCAGTTCCTCGCGCCGTGGGACATGAAGAACGTCGTCGCCAAGATCACCGGTTCCGGCAATGCCAACGTGCTGGTCACCGAGCGCGGTGCGTCCTTCGGCTACAACACGCTGGTGTCCGATATGCGCGCCCTGCCGATTATGGCCGAGATCGGCGCACCGGTTATTTTCGACGCCACGCATTCCGTGCAGCAGCCGGGCGGGCAGGGCGGCTCTACGGGTGGCGATCGGCGCTTTGTCGAGACGCTGGCACGCGCCGCGGTTGCGGTCGGTGTCGCCGGTGTCTTCATCGAGACGCACCAGGATCCCGACAACGCACCTTCCGATGGGCCCAATATGGTGCCGCTGAAGGATCTTCCCGCCCTGCTTGAAAGGCTGATGGCATTTGACCGCGTTGCCAAGAGCTGAGCATGCCCAGGATCTTAAGTCTCGTCTCCCTCTAAACTTGTGACCAGCGGGTGGAATCACTTGGCATCGTAGGAAATGCGGCTAAAACAAATAGATAGAGCGGGATGCCCAGCTCAATTTGAACACATCGCGCTCTAGCGTCGAAAAGTCTGGAACCTTCATCCGCGCCCCTCATTGTCAAGCATAGCGTTAACGACAACGAGGAGTACATAAATGACAACCCAGACCGGACACACTGAAGCCATCGCTGCCTCGCGGGTCATCGGCACATCCGTCTACAACACCGAAGGCACGCATATCGGCGACATCGAAGACGTGATGCTCGACAAATTGTCGAACGGCATCATGTTTGCCGTGATCGGCTTTGGCGGATTTCTCGGCATCGGCGAGAAGTATCACGCCATTCCGTGGGCGACCCTCGACTATGACGAGGACAAGGGCGGCTACGTCGTGCCGTTCACCAAGGAGCAACTGAAGGCTGCTCCCGCCTATTCTATCAACGAACTGACGGGCGCCGACGGCGAGGCCGCGCGGGATGCTTCATATAGCTACTATAGGGTCGAGCCTTATTGGCATTGACCTTGATCTGCCGGAATCAAAAAGGCCCTCGGTTTCATTGAACCGAGGGCCTTTTCTGCAGGATATCTACTCCGTCGCTTGAAGGGTCGACAACTCTACCGCGCCTTGTTGAGGCTGCTGAGTGTCACACGACGTAAGAAACGCCGCCGCGATCAGGAACAAACTCACGATACCGCTCAACTGAGACATGGCGAAACTCCTCCAGTTTCGCCCCGCGCGGCTGCGAGCATAAACCAGAAAGCCGCGTGCCGCCAAGACTTATGATGACAGCAATTTTTGCTTTGTGAACCGGCATGGCGGAGGTGGCGGCAATATTTGGGGACGCCCCGATTGCGTTTTGCGGCACTTTGGCTAAGACGTGCGCGACGCTTCGTCAGATCAAATCGGGGACATCGCTATGACCGCCATCATCGACATTGTCGGGCGTGAAATCCTGGACAGCCGCGGAAACCCGACCGTCGAGGTCGACGTCGTGCTCGAAGACGGCTCGATGGGCCGCGCAGCGGTCCCCTCAGGCGCTTCGACCGGCGCACATGAGGCGGTCGAGCTGCGCGACGGCGGCGCCCGCTATCTCGGCAAGGGCGTCCTGCGGGCGGTAGAGGCCGTCAATGGCGAGCTGTTCGAGGCGATTGGCGGCATGGAAGCCGAGAACCAGATCCACATCGACCAGACCATGATCGAGCTCGACGGCACGCCCAACAAGAGCCGGCTCGGCGCCAACGCCATCCTCGGCGTGTCGCTGGCGGTGGCAAAGGCTGCGGCGGAAGCGGCTGGCCTGCCGCTCTACCGCTATGTCGGCGGCACCAAGGCGCATGTGCTTCCGGTGCCGATGATGAACATCATCAACGGTGGGGCGCACGCCGACAACCCGATCGACTTCCAGGAATTCATGATCCTGCCGATCGGTGCGCCGACACTGCGTGATGGCGTGCGCTGGGGCTCGGAAATCTTCCATACGTTGAGGAAGCGGCTGAAGGACGCCGGCCATAACACCAATGTCGGTGACGAGGGCGGCTTCGCTCCCAACCTGAAAAGCGCGCCCGCTGCGCTCGATTTCATCATGGAATCGATCGAGCAGGCTGGCTTCAAGCCGGGCGAAGAGGTTGCGCTCGGCCTCGACTGCGCCGCGACCGAATTCTTCAAGGACGGCAATTACGTCTATGAAGGCGAGAAGAAGACCCGCGATCCCAAGACCCAGGCCAAATATCTGGCCAAGCTCGCCGCCGACTATCCGATCATCACGATCGAGGACGGGCTGGCCGAAGACGACTGGGACGGCTGGAAAACGCTGACCGATCTCATCGGCAAGAAGACCCAGCTGGTCGGCGACGATCTGTTCGTCACCAACACGGCGCGGCTGCGCGACGGCATCCGCATGGGCGTCGCCAATTCGATCCTGGTCAAGGTCAATCAGATCGGCTCACTGACCGAAACGCTCGACGCCGTCGAGACCGCGCACAAGGCCGGCTATACCGCTGTCATGTCGCATCGCTCGGGCGAAACCGAGGATTCGACCATCGCAGATCTCGCCGTTGCCACCAATTGCGGGCAGATCAAGACAGGTTCGCTGTCGCGCTCCGATCGCATGGCCAAGTACAACCAGCTCATCCGCATTGAGGAAGAGCTCGGCAAGCAGGCGCTCTACGCCGGCAAGTCGATCGTCAAAGGCTGAGCCTACAGAAATATCTGGAATGAGAAGGCGGGGTATTCCCCGCCTTTTTGCTTTCAACATCGCCAAATCCGGCTGCCCGTAACCGTCCATTAAGCACAATCGGGCGAGAAAGAGGCTAGGTCACAGAGTGTTAGAGCGTCCTTTGCGCGTCCAAGAGGATGCACGGCACTCCAAGGGATTTGGATCATGTGGACACGTCAGCACAAGCAGAGAAATACCGGGCGGCTGATCATTCCTTCGCTCTGCGTGGCGTTCCTGGCCTATTTCGGCTTCCACGCCTATCACGGCGAATTCGGCATCTATTCCAAATACCGGTTGGAAGCCGAAACCGTCGACCTGCAAGGTAAGCTCGATGTCGTCAAGGCGCGCCGGCTCGACCTGCAGCGGCGCGTTCAGCTCCTGCATCAGGGCACGCTGGAGAAGGACATGCTCGACGAGCAGGCGCGCAAGGCGCTCAATATGTCCCATGCTGACGAAATCACCATCATGTTACCGGCTGTGGCGAGATAACCATATTTCAGTTAATCGCAAATATTTTCAATGATTTTAATCGCTTAGACGCATGTCAGCCATGCATTTTCAGCATGGCGAAACGCCTTCTCGCGTGTTAGCCTCCCCAAAATCGGTGGGGAGAACTGATCTCCCTCAGTGTCCGCAAGAGACGCCAACAGGGAGTGATGCATGGCCACCGCCGCCAGAAAAGCGCCTGCCAAATCCAAATCCAGATCCGACGGCAAATCGGCGGGGCTTTCAGCCCCCAAGCCTGTCGATTTCACCAAGCAAGAGGAGCTTGACGCCTACCGGCGGATGCTGCTCATCCGCCGCTTCGAGGAAAAGGCCGGCCAGCTCTACGGTATGGGCTTCATCGGCGGCTTCTGCCATCTCTATATAGGCCAGGAAGCAGTCGTCACCGGCATGAAGATGGCGCTGGTCGATGGCGACCAGATGATCACCGCCTACCGCGACCACGGTCATATGCTGGCGATGGAACTGTCGCCGCGCGGCGTCATGGCCGAATTGACGGGCCGCCGCGGCGGCTTGTCCAGGGGCAAGGGCGGCTCCATGCACATGTTCTCCAAAGAGAAGCATTTTTACGGCGGCCACGGCATTGTCGGCGCGCAGGTTTCGCTCGGTACCGGCCTCGCTTTCGCCAACCGCTATCGCGGCAACAACAATGTGACGCTGACCTATTTCGGCGACGGCGCCGCCAATCAGGGCCAGGTCTATGAAAGCTTCAACATGGCCTCGCTATGGAAGCTGCCGGTGATCTACATCATCGAGAACAATCGCTATGCCATGGGCACCTCGGTGTCGCGTTCGTCGGCCGAGACCGATTTTTCGCACCGCGGCGCCTCCTTCAAGATCCCCGGCATCCAGGTCGATGGCATGGATGTTCGCGCGGTCAAGGCAGCCGGCGATCTCGCCACCGAATGGTGCCGCGCCGGCAAGGGGCCGCTGATCCTCGAAATGCAGACCTACCGCTACCGCGGCCACTCGATGTCCGATCCGGCAAAGTACCGCTCCAAGGAAGAAGTGCAGAAGATGCGCTCTGAGCGTGACCCGATCGAGCAGGTCAAGGCACGCCTGATCGAGAAGAAGTGGGCCGATGAGGACGAGCTCAAGGCCGTCGACAAGGAGGTTCGCGACATTGTCGCCGACGCCGCCGAATTTGCCCAGAACGACGCAGAGCCGGATCCGTCCGATCTCTGGACCGACATCGTACTGTAACGAGAGGGCAAGGACATGCCGATCGAAATTCTCATGCCCGCTCTCTCGCCGACGATGGAAGAGGGCAATGTTTCCAAGTGGTTGAAGAAAGAGGGTGACAAGGTCGCCGCCGGTGACGTTCTCGCCGAGATCGAGACCGACAAGGCAACGATGGAAGTCGAGGCCGTCGACGAAGGCACGCTGGCCAAGATCGTGGTTCCTGCCGGCACCGAAGGCGTCAAGGTCAATGCAGTGATCGCCGTGCTCGCCGTTGATGGCGAGGACATCGACAAGGCAGGCGAAGGCGTCGGCGAAGAAGAACCCGCTAAGGCTGAAACCGCAACCACGGAGCCCGCCAAGGCTGAAACGGCAGCGCCCGCGGCTGCGCCGGCCAAGAGCGAGGCAGCAGCACCTGTCGCCGCCGCGCCGAGAACCGAAATTGCCGCCGATCCGGACATCCCGGCTGGCACCGAAATGGTCTCGACCACCGTGCGCGAGGCGTTGCGCGACGCGATGGCCGAGGAAATGCGCCGTGACGGCGACGTCTTCGTCATGGGCGAGGAGGTCGCCGAGTACCAGGGCGCCTACAAGATCACGCAAGGGCTGCTGCAGGAATTCGGGGCGCGACGCGTCGTCGACACGCCGATCACCGAGCACGGTTTTGCCGGCGTAGGCGTCGGCGCGGCGATGGCCGGCCTGAAACCGATCGTGGAGTTCATGACCTTCAACTTCGCCATGCAGGCGATTGACCAGATCATCAACTCCGCCGCCAAGACGCTGTACATGTCCGGTGGCCAGATGGGCGCACCGATCGTCTTTCGTGGGCCGAACGGCGCGGCTGCCCGCGTCGCCGCCCAGCATTCGCAGTGCTATGCCGCCTGGTACAGCCACATTCCCGGTCTGAAAGTGGTGATGCCCTACACCGCCGCCGACGCCAAGGGATTGCTGAAGGCCGCGATCCGCGACCCGAACCCGATTATCTTCCTCGAAAATGAAATCCTCTATGGCCACTCCTTCGACGTGCCGAAGATGGATGATTTCGTGCTGCCGATCGGCAAGGCGCGCATCCATAAATCAGGCAAGGATGTCACGATCGTCTCCTTCGGCATCGGCATGACCTATGCGATTAAGGCCGAGGCCGAGTTGCGCGGGATGGGCATCGATGCCGAGATCATCGACCTCAGGACCATCCGTCCGCTCGATTTCGACACCATCATCGCCTCGGTCAAGAAGACCAACCGGCTGGTCGTGGTCGAGGAAGGCTTTCCGCAGAACTCGGTCGGCGACCACATCGCCAACCAAGTGTCGCAGCGCGCCTTCGATTTCCTGGACGCGCCTGTCATTACCATTGCCGGCAAGGACGTGCCGATGCCCTACGCGGCAAACCTCGAAAAGCTGGCGCTGCCCAATGTCGGCGAGGTCGTCGAGGCGGTCAAAGCCGTCACATATCGCTGAGCAGGGCGGGAGGACAAAATGCCGATCAACATTACCATGCCGGCCCTCTCGCCTACGATGGAAGAGGGCAATCTGTCCAAATGGCTCGTCAAGGAGGGCGACAAGGTTTCGCCGGGCGACGTGATCGCCGAGATCGAGACCGACAAGGCGACGATGGAAGTCGAAGCCGTCGATGAGGGCACGGTCGCCAAGCTGGTCGTTCCGGCCGGCACAGAAGGCGTCAAGGTCAACGCGTTGATCGCCGTGCTCGCGGCTGAGGGCGAGGATGCAGCGGCTGCCGCGAAGGGCGGTGACGGCGCTGCGCCGGCAAAGGCCGAGGCTCCGAAAGCGGATGCCCCCAAAGCCGAAACGCCAAAGCCCGAAGCGCCGAAGTCGGAACCTGCCGCCGCACCTGCGCCCAAAGCGGAAGCGGCTCCGGTCGCCAACGGCCATGCAAGCGGTGAGCGCACCTTCGCCTCGCCGCTGGCCCGTCGCATCGCCCGGGAAGCCGGCGTCGATGTCTCCGCGGTGACCGGCTCCGGCCCGCATGGCCGCGTCGTCAAGGCCGATGTGGATGCAGCGATTTCCGGTGGTGGCGCCAAGGCGCCCGCTACAAAAGTGGCGCCCGCCGGCGCTTCGGCTCCGGCTGTCGCAGCCAAGCCAATGGCGGACGAGCAGGTGCTGAAGCTGTTTGCAGAAGGCTCCTATGAGCTTGTTCCGCACGATAACATGCGCAAGACCATCGCGCGCCGGCTGGTCGAGGCCACGACCACCATCCCGCATTTCTACCTGACGCTCGACTGCGAGCTTGACGCGCTTCTGGCGCTGCGCACGCAGATCAACTCGGCCGCCCCGGTGAAGAAGACCGACAAGGGCGAAGCGCCGGCCTACAAGCTGTCGGTCAACGACATGGTGATCAAGGCAATGGCAATGGCGCTGATGGCGGTGCCGGACGCCAATGCCTCATGGACCGAAAGCGCCATGGTCAAGCACAAGCATGCCGACGTCGGTGTCGCCGTGTCGATCCCCGGCGGCCTGATCACGCCGATCATCCGCCGTGCCGACGAAAAGACGCTGTCCGTCATCTCGAACGAGATGAAGGATCTTGCCAGCCGTGCCCGCAGCCGCAAACTGAAGCCGGAAGAATATCAGGGCGGCACCACCGCGGTGTCCAATCTCGGTATGTTCGGCATCAAGGACTTTGCCGCCGTCATCAACCCGCCGCATGCGACGATCCTAGCCGTTGGCGCCGGTGAGCAGCGCGCGGTGGTCAAGAACGGTGAGATCAAGATCGCCACCATCATGTCGGTGACGCTATCGACCGATCATCGCGCCGTCGACGGTGCGCTCGGCGCCGAACTGCTCGTCGCCTTCAAGCGCATGATCGAAAATCCGATGGGCATGCTGGTCTAGAAAGGAAGAAGGCGGTGCGGAAATTCTTCACCAGCCTTTTTGCCTTCATTGGCCCCGGCGTCGCACCGATCATTGTGCAGGGGCTGTTCGTGGGCCGGCTGATAGAGCGCGCCCAAACAGGCTTTGGCGGAAGCGGGGCGAACGCATGAAAACAATTCTTTGCTACGGCGATTCGCTGACCTGGGGCTATGATGCGGCAAGCTTGGATCGCCACCCGCTCGAGGACCGCTGGCCGAGCGTGCTGCAGGCAGCGCTGGGAGGCGGTGTCGAGATTATTGCCGAAGGCTTGAACGGCCGCACAACGGCTTTCGACGATCATCTGGCCGGCGCCGACCGAAACGGCGCAAGAGTGCTGCCGACCATCCTGATGACGCACGCGCCGATCGACCTGATCATCATCATGCTCGGCGCCAACGACATGAAGCCGTGGATCCACGGCAATCCGGTCGCAGCCAAGCAAGGCATCCAGCGCCTGATCGATATCGTGCGTGGCCACGACTACCCGTTCGATTGGCCGGCGCCGCAGATCCTCATCGTTTCGCCGCCCGCTGTCAGCCGCACCGAGAATGCCGAGTTCAAGGAAATGTTCGCCGGCGGCGACGAGGCGTCGAAGCGCCTGGCGGCGCAATATTCCGCCCTTGCCGACGAGGCCGGCTGCGGCTTCTTCGATGCCGGCACGGTGGCTGAGACCACCCCGCTCGACGGCGTTCATCTTGATGCGGAAAACACACGCAACATTGGCGAGGCGCTGGCGCCGCTCGTGCGCGTGATGTTAGCGACATGATAGTCGATGCAAGTCTGATCATTGGCTTTTGGTTGGCTGTGCATTGGCAAGGTCGTCGAAGTCGGCTTCTTGCAGGTTATGCATGCCTGGGGCTCTGGGTTTCCGACGCCTTTTCGATATTGATGCACGAGCCAGCTTTCGCGCCTCCAACACTGAGGTACGAGCCGTATTCGATACCGAATCCTTCTTTCGGTAAAGCCACGCTTCAACAAGGACCGTAAAATGGCTGAATCCTATGACGTCATCATCATCGGCTCCGGCCCCGGCGGTTACGTCACGGCGGTGCGTTCGGCCCAGCTCGGCTTCAAGACGGCAATCGTCGAGCGCGAGCATCTCGGCGGCATCTGCCTCAACTGGGGCTGCATCCCGACCAAGGCGCTGCTGCGTTCGGCCGAGATAATGCACTATTCGGACCATCTGAAGGACTACGGCTTGAAGCTCGACGGCAAGGTCAGCGTCGACACCGCTGCCGTCGTCGACCGCTCGCGAAAAGTCTCGCTCAGGCTCAACGGCGGCGTTGCCTTCCTGATGAAAAAGAACAAGGTCGATGTGATCTGGGGCGAAGCCAAGCTGACCAAACCCGGTGAGATCGTCGTGTCGAAATCGTCGAAGAAGCCGATGGAGCCGCAGCCGCCGGCGCCCAAGGGCGTCAAGGGCGAGGGCACCTACACCGCCAAGCACATCATACTGGCCACCGGCGCCAGGCCGCGTGCGCTGCCCGGCATCGAGCCCGACGGCAAACTGATCTGGACCTATTTCGAGGCAATGGTGCCGAAGGAAATGCCGAAATCGCTGCTGGTGATGGGTTCGGGCGCCATCGGCATCGAGTTCGCCTCGTTCTACCGCACCATGGGCGCCGAGGTGACGGTGGTCGAGCTGCTGCCGGCGGTAATGCCGGTCGAGGACGCCGAGGTCTCGAAGTTCGCGCAGAAGCAGTTCGAGAAGCAAGGCATGAAGATCATTCTCGAAGCCAAGGTGACCAAGGTCGAGAAATCAGCGAACTCGGTCACCGCGCATGTCGAGATGAAGGACGGCAAGGTCGAGAAGATCACCGCCGAGCGGATGATCTCGGCCGTCGGCGTGCAGGGCAACATCGAGAATCTAGGCCTCGAAGCGCTTGGTGTGAAGACCGAACGCGGCTGCGTCGTCGTCGACGGCTACGGCAAGACCAATGTGCCCGGCATCTATGCGATCGGCGATGTCGCCGGCCCGCCCATGCTGGCCCACAAGGCCGAGCATGAGGGCGTGGTCTGCGTGGAAAAGATCGCCAATTTCCCCGGCGTGCACGCCACTGACAAGCTGAAGATTCCGGGCTGCACCTATTGCAATCCGCAGGTAGCTTCCGTCGGGCTGACCGAAGCGAAAGCGAAAGCCGAGGGCAAGGACATCCGCGTCGGCCGCTTCCAGTTCGCCGCCAACGGCAAGGCCATTGCGCTTGGTGAGGACCAGGGCTTCGTCAAGACCATTTTCGACAAGAAAACCGGGCAGTTGCTTGGGGCGCATATGGTTGGCGCCGAAGTGACCGAGCTGATCCAGGGTTTTGTCGTGGCGATGAATCTGGAGACCACCGAGGAAGAACTGATGCACACGATTTTCCCGCACCCAACGCTGTCAGAGATGATGAAGGAAAGCGTCCTAGACGCCTATGGCCGCGCGCTGAACGCATGATAAATCGGCTGCCTCAGACTCAACACGCGAGAGCCAAGGAACTCGACGGCAAGGTAATTCGTTTCCGGATGCATTCATCACACAAGGATAGGGCATATGGACGTGAACGGCGTGGGCTGGGTAGCAGCCATCATCATCGGCGGTTTGGCAGGATGGCTTGCCGAGATGTTCATGAAGAGCAACACCGGCATCCTGATGAACATCATTCTTGGCATCGTCGGCGCGATCGTGCTGAACGCCATCCTGCAGGCGCTCAACATCGGCGCCTTCGGCGCCGGCTGGATCGCTTATCTGATCACCGGTTTCATTGGTGCGTGCCTGCTGATCTGGGTAGGACGCATGGTGCGCCGTTAGTTGCTGAACTCTTGCCATGCGAAAACGGCTGTGGCGGCATGCGTCGCCGCGGCCTTTTTCTTTGCTGCGAAAAGTCTTAGATGACTTGTGAAAAGCGAACGTCGGACAGGCGATCGCCAACAAACCGGATTTCAGATGGTCACCGTCCTCGACACGATCGCCAATGCGCCGCGTCTGCGACATCCTGAAAAGGCACACAAGCCCGACCAGGACGTGCTGCGCAAGCCCGACTGGATCCGCGTCAAGGCGCCGATGTCGAAAGGCTATGCCGAGACGCGCGAGATCGTGAAGTCGCACAAGCTGGTGACGGTGTGCGAAGAGGCCGGCTGCCCCAATATCGGCGAGTGCTGGGAAAAGAAGCACGCCACCTTCATGATCATGGGCGAGATCTGCACGCGCGCCTGCGCCTTCTGCAACGTGGCTACCGGTATACCGACCGCGCTCGATCCCGACGAGCCCGCCCGCGTCGCACACGCTGTCAAGCAAATGGGCCTAAGCCATGTCGTCATCACCTCCGTCGACCGCGACGATCTTGCCGATGGTGGCGCGCAACATTTCGCCGACGTCATCCGCGCCATCAGGGTGGCAACGCCGTTGACGACGATCGAAATCCTGACGCCCGACTTCCTGCGCAAGGAAGGCGCGCTGGAGATCGTAGTGGCGGCAAAGCCTGATGTGTTCAACCACAATCTCGAAACCGTGCCGTCGAACTATCTGACGGTCCGCCCGGGCGCCCGCTATTTCCATTCGATCAGGCTGCTGCAGCGGGTCAAGGAACTCGATCCGTCGATCTTCACCAAATCCGGCATCATGGTTGGCCTCGGCGAGGAGCGGAACGAAATCCTGCAGCTGATGGACGATCTGCGTTCGGCCAATGTCGACTTCATGACCATCGGCCAGTATTTGCAACCGTCGAAGAAGCACCATCCTGTGATCCGCTTCGTCACGCCGGAGGAATTCAAATCCTTCGAGACGATCGGCAAGACCAAGGGTTTCCTGCTGGTGGCGTCAAGTCCGCTGACGCGCTCGTCGCACCATGCCGGCGACGATTTCGCCAGATTGCGCGCGGCGCGGGAAGCATTTCTCAAGAAGTCCGCCTAACACACTGGTTTCATGCCACAATTCGAAGCCCATCGCCGCGTTGCGCATACGCCGGAACAAATGTTCGCTCTGGTCGCCGATGTCGAATCCTATCCGCAATTCGTGCCGCTTTGCGAGGCGCTGACGGTTCGCTTGCGCAAGGAACGCGACGGGCGCTCCTTGCTCATCGCCGACATGAGCATCGGCTACAAGGCGATCCGCGAGACTTTCACCACACAGGTGCTTTTGAAGCCTGACGAGAACGCTATCGACGTCAAATACATCGATGGTCCGTTCAAATATCTGAGCAATGTATGGCGCTTCGAGCCGGCCGACGGCGGCTGCAACGTCTGCTTCTTCATCGACTACGAATTCAAGAGCCGTATTCTGGGAGCGGTGATGGGGGCGATGTTCGATCGCGCCTTCCGTATGTTCTCCGAGGCGTTCGAAAAGCGCGCCGACGTCATCTATGGGGCAGCGCCGGCGGCCTGATCCGCAGCGAGTGCGCGCAAGCCCAGTTCAAGCGCATGCTTGACCGTCTCCCGGCGGATGAAATTGCGGCCCTTATCGGCGAACAACTGGCATTCGCTGACGACCGGCCGGCCCGTCAAGGCGACACCGAACCAGACCAGGCCGACGGGCTTTTCCGTCGAGCCGCCGCCTGGGCCGGCGATGCCGGTAACGGCAAGGCTCAATCCGGCGCGCGAACGGGTGAGGGCGCCTTGCGCCATCTCGACTGCCGTTTCCCGCGAGACCGCGCCGTGCACTTCAAGCGCGGCGGCGGAAACGCCGAGCATTTCCGTCTTGGCCTCGTTGGAATAGGTGATGAAACCGCGGTCGACCACCGTGGAAGAGCCGGCGATGTCGGTCAGGGCGGCGATAATCATGCCGCCGGTGCAGCTCTCGGCCGTCGCCAGCATGATGCCGCGCTGCTGGCAGGCCTGAAGCAGGGCATCTGCGAGGCCGCTGTCGCTCATTCTGGGACCTCCCCTGGAAACACGACACTGGCGGTCGCGATGGCGGCTATGCCTTCCTCGCGGCCGACAAAGCCGAGCTTTTCGTTGGTTGTCGCCTTGATCGAGATGCGGTCCCGGGAAATTCCCAGGATCACCGAAAGGGTTTCGGTCATCGCTTCGCGATGTGGGCCGACCCGTGGCGCCTCGCAGATCAACGTGATGTCGGCATTGGCGACGCGCCCGCCGCGCGCGCGCACCAGCTTTGCCGCATGTTCGACGAATATCCGCGAGGCCGCGCCTTTCCACCGTGGATCCGATGGCGGGAAATGTGTGCCGATGTCGCCGGCGCCGCAGGTGGCGAGCAGCGCGTCGGTCAAGGCGTGCAGGCCGACATCGGCGTCCGAATGACCGGACAGTTTCTTGCCGTGCGGGATGGAGACGCCGCACAGGATGACGTGGTCACCGGGCTCGAAGGCATGGACGTCGTAGCCATTGCCGGTGCGGATATCGGGAAAACGCGGCCGTTCGCCGGAAAGCCGCTGATCCGCCATCGAAATATCCCTTGCCCAGGTGAGTTTGACGTTGTCCGGCGAGCCCGGAACGATTTTCACTGGAATATGCGCCCATTCGGCAATCGCGGCGTCGTCGGTGAAATCCGCCTTGCCCAGATGATGGGCCTTTTCATGGGCCGCCAGGATCGGCCAGAACGGAAAGCCTTGCGGCGTCTGGGCGGCATGAAGACCGTTCCTGGAAACCGTCTCGCCGATCATGCCGTCGCCCGACTCACGTTTCAACGTGTCGGCTACCGGCAGGGCAGGCAGCGCTCCCTGGCGCTCGCCGATGGCGGCGATCGTACGATCTATCAATTCCGCGTCGACGAACGGGCGAACGGCATCATGGACCAGAACCTGGCCCGGCGCATGGCCCCTCAGCG
Organism: Mesorhizobium sp. WSM4823; assembly: GCF_055811195.1. Lineage (NCBI taxonomy): Bacteria > Pseudomonadati > Pseudomonadota > Alphaproteobacteria > Hyphomicrobiales > Phyllobacteriaceae > Mesorhizobium > Mesorhizobium sp. WSM4823. The sequence continues at coordinate 693,854 of NZ_JBVVQL010000002.1, read as the reverse complement.
CAAGCAGCCCGAGCCGAACGGAGTCCTGCCTGGACGCGCCGCCGGTGACCGTGACGACCCGATCGGCGCTGGCTCCGGCGGCGCTGCGAAAAAGCGCGCTGTCGTCGGCATGGATGGCAACGACGACGGGGCCGATCCTCGGATGCGCCAAAAACATGTCCAATGTGCGCGCGATGACGGCACGGCCGCCAATCCTTTGGTATTGCTTCGGCCCGTCGGCCTGACCGGCGCGCGCGCCGCGCCCGGCCGCGACGATAACCACGGCGACTCTGTCGTCCGCAGCCGAAGCTTGCTTTTCGCTTGCATCTGTCATGCCGAGACGCTTAGTCGCGGCCAAGGCCGAAGGCCAGCATTTTCCCAAATACGCCTCAATGTGACGTCATTGCGCGTTGCACATCGTCACCATTCTGGTTACAGAATGTGCAGCAATCAAAGATGCTTGGTTTTTGTGCATGCCTGATTTGACCAAACTTGATTCGACCCAATTGGCTTCGCCGCTCGATGTGGGAGGCGTGAATATCCGTAACCGCGTGTTTCTCGCACCCATGTCTGGCATAACGGACGAGCCATTCCGGCAACGCGCGCACGCGCATGGCGCCGGGCTGGTCGTGTCGGAGATGGTGGCGAGCGGCGAGCTTGCCAAGGGCAGGGCCGGTTGCGGCCTGCGCATCCGTCATTCCGGGCTGCCGGTTCATATGGTCCAGCTTGCCGGCCGTGAGGCGCCGCATATGGCAGAGGGCGCCCGCATAGCCGCGGGCGAGGGCGCCGACATCATCGACATCAACATGGGCTGCCCGGCCAAGAAGGTGACGGGCGGCTATGCCGGCTCGGCGCTGATGCGCAATCTCGATCACGCATTGTCGCTGATCGACGCGGTGGTCGGCGCCGTCGAAGTGCCGGTCACGGTCAAGATGCGGCTCGGCTGGGACGAAACCGCGCTCAACGCGCCGATGCTGGCGCGCCGCGCCGAGCAGGCGGGCGTCAAGATGGTGACGGTGCATGGCCGCACGCGCTGCCAGTTCTACCAGGGCAAGGCCGACTGGCGCGCCATCGCGCGCATAAAGCAGGCTGTGTCGATCCCAGTCGTTGCCAATGGCGATGTCGGCTCGCCGGCGGAGGCAGCAATGATCCTCGACCAGTCGGGCGCCGACGCGGTGATGATCGGACGCGCGCATTATGGCGCGCCCTGGACAGCAGGCAGCATCGCGGCAGCCGCAGCAAAAGAGGCGACGCCTGGCGTGCCCGAAGGCCCTGAGGCGTTGGCCGACTACGTCGTTGCCCATTACGAGGACATGCTGACGCTCTACGGCACCGAAAGCGGCGTACGCCAGGCGCGCAAACATCTTAGTTGGTATCTCGATCGCCAGGCCAGCGTCATTGATGAGCAGCGAAAGGCCATCCTCACCTCCTTCGAGCCCGTCCGCGTCATTGCCGCGTTGCGTGAGGTGTTTTTACGCGCTCCCGAGGCGATGAACCTGCGGAGCGCGGCATGAATGCCACTGTTGCACAGAGCACCGATATGGCGGACGCCGCCCACATCGTACTCAACACCATCCGCCGCCCGGTGATCATGGTCGATGCGGAAGGGTTCATCACTTTTGCCAATGCCGACGCCGAGGATTTCTTCCGCTCGAGCGCGACCATGCTCGCCCGCAACACGCTACCCAAGCTCATTCCCTTTGGCAGCCCGTTGCTGACGCTTGTCGACCAGGTGCGCGAGCGCCTGGCACCCGTCAACGAATATCGGGTCGATGTGTCGTCGCCGCGCCTTGGCATCGAGAAAGTCGTCGATCTCTATGTCGCGCCGGTGTCGGAATTTCCGGGTTCCGTCGTGGTGATGTTCCAGGAAAGATCGATGGCCGACAAGATCGATCGGCAGATGACGCATCGCGGTGCGGCACGCTCGGTGACCGGCTTGGCCGCGATGCTCGCCCACGAGATCAAGAACCCGCTATCCGGCATACGGGGTGCTGCCCAGCTGCTCGAACTGTCTGCTTCCGATGAAGATCGCGCGCTGACCCGGCTGATCACCGATGAGACCGACCGCATCGTCTCGCTGGTCGATCGCATGGAGGTGTTTTCCGACGAGCGGCCGATCGATCGCTATCCGGTTAATATCCATGTCGTGCTCGACCACGTGAAGGCTATTGCCAAGAACGGTTTTGCCAAGCGAATTAAGATATTGGAGGATTATGATCCATCATTGCCTCCGGTTTTCGCCAACCGTGACCAGCTCATCCAGGTGTTCCTCAACCTGGTCAAAAATGCTGCCGAGGCGATTGGCGGCGACCCGCAAGGCGAGATCACCCTGTCGACCGCGTTCCGGCCGGGCATCCGTGTCTCCGTTCCGGGATCACAGGGCCGCGTGTCGCTGCCGCTGGAATTCTGCGTGCGCGACAACGGCTCCGGTGTCTCCGAAGACATCCTGCCGATCCTGTTCGATCCCTTTATCACCACCAAGCCGAACGGGTCGGGGCTTGGCCTGGCGCTGGTCGCGAAAATTGTCGGCGAGCATGGCGGCATCATCGAATGCGATTCGACGCCGCGCGGAACCACCTTCCGCATTCTGATGCCAGCCTGGAAAGAAACGCCGTTCGGAACGGACGACGATGGCGAAGGAGACCGCAAATGACGGTTCGCGGCAATATTCTCGTCGCCGACGACGACGCGGCCATCCGCACCGTCCTCAACCAGGCGCTTTCGCGCGTCGGCCATGAGGTGCGCGTGACGTCCAACGCCTCGACACTGTGGCGCTGGGTGGCGGCGGGCGAGGGCGATCTCGTCATCACCGACGTGGTCATGCCGGACGAGAACGCCTTCGACATGCTGCCGCGCATCAAAAAGGCGCGACCGGAACTGCCGGTCATCGTCATGAGCGCCCAGAACACGTTCATGACCGCGATTCGCGCCTCCGAAACCGGCGCCTACGAATATCTGCCGAAACCGTTCGATCTGACCGAGCTTCTCAACATCGTCAACCGGGCGCTTTCCGAGCCCCGGCGGCCGAAGATCGATGCGAGGGCGGACGAGCCGCCGGAAACGATGCCGCTGGTCGGTCGCTCGGCCGCCATGCAGGACATCTACCGCATGCTGGCGCGGATGATGCAGACCGACCTGACGGTGATGATTTCAGGCGAATCGGGCACCGGCAAGGAACTGGTGGCGCGCGCGCTGCACGAATACGGCCGCCGCCGCGGCGGCCCTTTCGTCGCGATCAACATGGCGGCGATCCCGCGAGACCTGATCGAATCGGAACTGTTCGGTCACGAAAAGGGCGCCTTCACCGGCGCGCAGAACCGCTCCACCGGCCGTTTTGAGCAGGCCGAAGGCGGCACGCTCTTCCTCGACGAGATCGGCGACATGCCGATGGAAGCGCAGACGCGTCTGCTGCGCGTCCTGCAGCAGGGCGAATACACCACCGTCGGCGGCCGCACGCCGATCAAGACCGACGTGCGCATCGTCGCCGCCACCAACAAGGATCTGCGCACGCTGATCAATCAGGGTTTGTTCCGTGAGGATCTCTTCTATCGCCTGAACGTCGTGCCGCTGAGGCTGCCGGCGCTACGCGAGCGGTCCGAGGACGTTCCTGATCTTGTCCGCCACTTCTTCAAGATCGGTGCAAGCGAAGGTCTGCAGACCAAGCGTATTTCCACCGGCGGCATCGAGCTGATGAAGCGTTATCCGTGGCCCGGCAACGTGCGCGAGCTCGAAAATCTTGTCCGCAGGCTGGCCGCGCTGTATTCTCAGGATGAGATTTCCGCCGAGATTATCGAGGCGGAGCTGAAGACCGGCGAAAGGCCGGTCGTTCCCGGTGGCGGCAACCTCATTCCCGACGATCTGTCGATCGGCCAGGCGGTGGAACATTTCCTGCAGCGCTACTTTGCTTCGTTCGCCGGCGAATTGCCCCCCGCCGGCCTCTATCAGCGCATTCTTTCCGAGGTCGAATACCCGTTGGTCCTCGCCTCGATGACGGCAACGCGGGGCAACCAGATCAAGGCTGCGGAACTCCTGGGCCTCAATCGCAACACGCTGCGCAAGAAAATCCGCGAACTCGGTGTCAACGTCTACAAATCGACGAGGCAGGCATAGAGCGACCTACGTCGGTTTGACGTACAAAGCTCGCTCTAACGCTTTGAGTTCGCATCATGCTCTCCGTCGATCCCGATTTTTTCGGCCCGATCCGGTAGAGCGGCGCCTTTCCAGGGGATCGATCGCCGAAAGATTTCCGTCCAGGCCACACTTGTTGCATAATCGCCACAATGCGTTGCATAGATCCGACGCAATCACTGGCTCTAGACGGCGACATGGCTTCACACGCACCGACACTGAGCGAACCGCTTTTCAGCGAACCCGGAACAAGGGACGGACGCCGGCTGCTTGCGCTGCCAGGCGTGGTGGCCGTTGTCGGTGCGCTGGTTACGGCAGCGATCTCTTTCGCCATTCTCGTTGGTGCCACGCCGATCACGCCGGACGAGAGGACGACGCTGGCGCTTATCGCCCTCAATGCGGCGTTCATCCTGTTCCTGATCGCGATGGTCGGCCGCGAAGTGCATCGTATCCTGATGGCGCGTCGGCGCGGCAAGGCGGCGTCGCGGCTGCATGTACGGATCGTCGCGATGTTCGCGCTGGTCGCTGCGATTCCCGCCATCATGGTGGCAATCATCGCCTCGATCACGCTCGACATCGGCCTTGATCGCTGGTTCGAGATCCGCACCAAGACGATCGTCAATTCATCGCTGTCGATTGCGGACGCCTATGTGCAGGAGAACGCGCGCAATCTCCAGGGAACGACGCTGTCGATGGCCTACGATCTCGATGCCTCCCGCACGCTCTACGGCCTCGATCGAACCGGCTTCCTCGATCTCATGAACAAAGAAGCCGTCGGGCGCTCGCTGGCCCATGCCGCACTGGTCAAGCCTGACGGTTCGTTCGTCATGAGCGCCAAGACCGATGCGGACTTTGCCATGCCGGAGCCGCCGGAAGGCGCGATGAGCAGTGCCGCCGACGGCAGGCCGGTGCTGATCGAGCCGAAGACGCGCAACATCATGGGCGCCATCGTCAAGCTGCGCGAGATCGAGGGGCTCTATCTCTACACCATTCGCCTCGTCGACCCCGAGGTGATCAAGGCGCGGCAGATCGTCAGGTCCAACACCGACGAATACCGCGGTCTGGAAGCCAATCGCCGAACCTCGCAGGTGGCCTTCGCGCTTCCCTATTTGTCGCTGACGCTGATCATCATCCTGTCCGCCATCTGGACCGGCATTGCGGTCGCCGACCGCCTCGTGCGGCCCATTCGCCAGCTCATCGGCGCGGCTGACGAGGTCGCGACCGGCAATCTCGACGTTGCGGTGCCCGTTCGGCCCTCCGACGGCGACGTCGCCTCGCTCGGCGACACCTTCAACAAGATGCTGCTGGAACTGAAATCGCAGCGTAACGAGATTCTGTCCGCCAAGGATTTGATCGACGAGCGGCGACGTTTTTCGGAAGCCGTGCTTGCCGGCGTCACCGCCGGCGTCATCGGCGTCGATCCGTACGGCATCGTCACCATCGTCAACCGGTCGGCCGAGACGATGCTGGCCATATCCGCCACCGCCGCACTCGGGCAGAATCTTTCCGCCGTGCTGCCGCATGTCGGCCGCGTCTTCGAGATCGGCCGCAAATCGGGCAAGCCTGTCCACCGCGAGCAGGTGACCTTCTATCGCGCCGGCGCAGAGCGGACCTTCAACGTGCAGATCACGGTCGAGGCCGGCGACGACGGTTCGGAGGAGAAGTCCTATGTCGTGACTGTCGACGACATCACCGATCTGGTCCAGGCGCAGCGTTCCTCGGCCTGGGCGGATGTGGCGCGGCGCATCGCTCACGAGATCAAGAACCCGCTGACGCCGATCCAGCTTTCCGCCGAGCGCATCAAGCGCCGCTACGGCAAGGTCATCACCGAAGACCGCGAGGTTTTCGATCAGTGCACCGATACGATTATCAGGCAGGTTGAGGACATCGGCCGTATGGTCGACGAGTTCTCCGCTTTCGCACGCATGCCGAAGCCTGAAATGAAGGCCCTCGATTTGCGCGAGTCGCTGCGCGAAGCCTCATTCCTCGTCGAAGTGAGCCGCGCCGACATCACTTTCGAGCGCGTGTTCGGCAACGAACCGCTCAAAGGCACTTTCGACAGCCGCCTGATGGCGCAGGCTTTCGGCAATATTATCAAGAACGCTGCCGAGGCGATTGACGGACTTGATCAAAAGGACCGCTCGCACGGCATAATCCGGATTCAAGCCGGGCGCCAGAATCACGCGATTCGCATCGACGTCATCGACAATGGCAAGGGCCTGCCGCGCGAGAACCGTCAGCGATTGCTCGAGCCTTACATGACGACGCGCGAGAAGGGCACGGGACTTGGCCTCGCTATCGTCAAGAAGATAGTGGAGGACCATGGTGGTCAGCTCGAGCTGCATGACGCGCCGGCGGATTTCCACGGCGGGCGTGGCGCGATGATCAGCATCATCCTGCCGCTTGCCGCCGCCACCGTGCCGTCGCGCGGCGAAGGCAGGACGGAACACGAAAGAGAAACTGAAAAGGTCGGTAATGGCGTCTGACATTCTCATCGTCGATGACGAGGAAGACATCCGCGAACTCGTCGCCGGTATTCTGAGCGACGAAGGTCACGAAACCCGCACGGCATTCGATGCCGACAGCGCCCTGGCGGCGATCGCCGACCGGGCGCCGAGGCTGATTTTCCTCGACATCTGGCTGCAAGGCTCACGTCTGGATGGACTGGCGCTGCTGGACGAGATCAAGACGATGCACCCGAACCTGCCGGTCGTGATGATCTCGGGCCACGGCAACATCGAAACAGCGGTCTCGGCGATCCGGCGCGGTGCCTATGACTTCATCGAGAAGCCGTTCAAGGCCGACAGGCTGATCCTCATCGCCGAGCGTGCGATTGAAACCTCGAAGCTGAAACGCGAGGTTTCCGATCTCAAGCTGCGCAGCGGCGAAACCTTCGACCTGATCGGCATGTCCTCGGCGATGAGCCAATTGCGCCAGACAATCGAGCGGGTCGCGCCGACCAACAGCCGTGTCATGATCATCGGCCCGTCCGGATCGGGCAAGGAACTCGCAGCACGCGCCATCCACGCGCTGTCAGCGCGCAAGAGCGCGCCGTTCGTGGCGTTGACCGCTGCCAACATCACGCCCGAACGCATGGAGGTCGAGCTATTCGGTACCGAATCAAACGGTGTCGAACGCAAGGTCGGCGCCCTTGAGGAAGCCCACCGCGGCATTCTCTATATCGACGAAGTGGCCGACATGCCGCGCGAAACGCAAAACAAGATCCTGCGCGTGCTGGTCGAACAGCAGTTTGAGCGGGTAGGGGGCACCAAGCGGGTCAAGGTCGATGTCCGGATCATTTCGTCGACATCGCAGAACCTCGAGGCCATGATCGCCGACGGTCGTTTCCGGGAGGATCTCTATCACCGCCTGGCAGTGGTTCCGGTCATGGTGCCGGGATTGGCCGAGCGGCGGGAGGACATTCCCTACCTTGTCGACAACTTCATGAAGCAGATCGCCCGTCAGGCCGGCATCCGGCCGCGGCGCATCGGCGATGACGCGCTGGCGGTGCTGCAGGCCCATAACTGGCCAGGCAATGTCCGTCAGCTGCGCAACAATGTCGAGCGGCTGATGATCCTGGCGCGCGGCGACGATGCCGATGCGCCGATCACCGCCGACCTCTTGCCCGCTGAGATCGGCGACGTGATGCCGCGCACGCCAAATCAGTCCGATCAGCACATCATGGCGCTGCCGTTGCGCGAGGCGCGCGAACAGTTCGAGAAGGACTATCTGATCGCCCAGATCAACCGTTTTGGCGGCAACATCTCGAAAACGGCCGAGTTCATCGGCATGGAGCGCTCGGCGCTTCATCGCAAGCTGAAATCGCTGGGCGTCTGACAGCCAAATCCAATAGTGGCCTACGCAATTATCGGTTACGGCCGCGGCGGAATCGCATAAGAAAGCGCTGCAGCGCCCGTCTTTTGGGACGCGCAAAGGACGCTGTAGCAGTTTGATTTGGCGCACGATCCCTTTCCGAAAACCATTTCGATTTTCGGGGTCATGCGCCGACTTTTCCAGGGGTGACCCATGCCGCGCATTGCCTATGTGAACGGGCGCTATGTCGCCCACGCCGACGCTTCCGTGCATATCGAAGACCGCGGCTATCAGTTTGCCGACGGCGTCTACGAGGTCTGCGAGGTAGCACGCGGCTTCATCGTCGACATGCCTCGCCATCTCGGACGGCTGAACCGCTCGCTGACCGAATTGTCGATCGTCTGGCCGGTCACGCGGGGCGTGTTGCCGATTATTTTGCGCGAGGTGGTCCGCCGCAACCATGTCAGCGACGGCTTGGTCTATCTTCAGGTGACGCGTGGCGTCGCCAGCCGAGACTTTGTTTTCCCGGCGGCGGGCACGAAGCCGTCGCTGGTGGTGACCGCCAGGAAAGCCGACCCGGCTGCTGCCGCGAAACGAGCCGAAAGCGGGATCAAGGTCATCACCGTGCCGGAGAATCGCTGGGACCGCGTCGATATCAAGTCCGTCGGGCTGCTGCCAAATGTGCTCGCCAAGCAGAAGGCCAAGGAAGCCGGCGCCCAGGAAGCCTGGTTCGTCGATGCCGATGGCACCGTCAAGGAAGGTGGATCGTCGAACGCCTGGATCGTCACCAGGGATGGTGTGCTGGTGACGCGTCCGGCCGAGCACGGCATCCTGCGCGGCATCACCCGCACCACGCTGTTCGAGGTGGCTGCCAAGCTCGGCCTGAAGATCGAGGAGCGCGGCTTTTCGGTCGCCGAGGCCAAGGCAGCGCGCGAGGCTTTCATCAGCTCCGCGACCACGATTGCCATGCCGATCGTGGCGATCGACGGCGCTCCCGTCGCCAACGGTCATCCGGGCTCAATAACACTTTCCTTGCGGCAAGCCTTTTTTGACGTTGCGGAAAAAAGTCCAGCCTGATAACCGCACAGGTGGAATGAACATCAATATATCTCGTTCTGCTTGTCGTTATTGACGGCAAGATGGTGTTTGCGTGCTTGACATGTGCCTGACAATTTGGCGCATTGACGTGCAAACCGAAGGGGATCGGCGAAAGACAAGAACAATGGCGGAACGATCGCAAAATCTTCAGGACCTGTTCCTGAATTCAGTTCGTAAAAGCAAAAATCCACTCACCATCTTTCTCATCAACGGCGTGAAGCTGACCGGTGTGGTCACTTCGTTCGACAATTTCTGTGTTCTGCTGCGTCGGGACGGCCATTCCCAGCTCGTCTACAAGCACGCCATTTCCACGATCATGCCGAGCCAGCCGGTTCAGATGTTCGATGGCGAGGAAAGCCAGGGCGCCTGATTGGCACGTAAAAAAGACGCGGACCGCAGCGTTCGCGAAAAACCAGCATATCAGCCAGGGACGGAAGCCGAAGGCCGGACCCGGGCCGTGGTTATCGTTCCGGTGCTTACCCGTCAGCCGCGCGGCGACGAAGACACGAATCGTCCGCGCCTGACTCGGTCCGCCGAAGCTCGCCACGACGAGGCGGTTGGCCTTGCCCAAGCCATTGACCTCGACCCGATCCATACTGCGGTGGTGACCGTCAACGATCCGCGCCCTGCGACCCTGCTCGGCAGCGGCAAGGTCGCGGAGTTCGCCGAGATCGTCAAAGAGGGCCACGCCAAACTGGTCATTGTCGACCATCCGCTGACGCCAGTGCAGCAGCGCAACCTGGAAAAGGAATTGAACGCAAAGGTGCTGGATCGCACCGGGCTGATCCTGGAGATTTTCGGCGAGCGGGCGCGGACCAAAGAAGGCACGCTTCAGGTCGATCTTGCGCACCTCAACTATCAAAAGGGCCGGCTCGTGCGAAGCTGGACCCACCTCGAGCGCCAGCGCGGCGGCGCCGGCTTTCTCGGCGGCCCTGGCGAAACCCAGATAGAATCGGACCGCCGTGCCCTGCAGGATAAGATCAAGAAGCTGAAGCACGAGCTGGAAACAGTGCGGCGCACCCGCGACCTGCACCGCGCCAAGCGCAAGAAGGTGCCCTTTCCGGTGGTGGCGATCGTCGGCTATACCAACGCCGGCAAGTCGACGCTGTTCAACAGGCTGACCGGAGCAGGGGTGCTGGCCGAGGACATGCTGTTTGCCACGCTCGACCCGACGCTGCGCCGGGTGCGACTGCCGCATGGCACGCCAGTCATCCTTTCGGACACGGTCGGTTTCATCTCGGACCTGCCGACACATCTGATCGCGGCTTTCCGGGCCACGCTGGAAGAGGTGGTCGAGGCCGATCTCGTCATCCATCTGCGCGATATTTCGGATCCCGACACGGCCGCCCAGGCCGAAGATGTCGAGCGCATCCTGGCCGATCTCGGCGTCGATGCAGGCGACACCAGCCGCGTCATCGAAGTATGGAACAAGATCGACCTGCTCGACGAAGGCAACAGGGCTCGGCTTCTTGCCGATGGCGCCGATGGTACCAAGACACCGCCGATCGCGATCTCGGCCGCCACCGGCGAGGGCATCGATGTGCTGAAGGCGGTCATCGAGACAAGGGTGTCAGGCGAACTGGAAACGCTGACTATCACGCTCAAGCCTGAGCAGCTCGGGCTTGTCGACTGGCTCTACCGCAATGGCGATGTCGTCTCGCGCACCGACAATGAGGATGGCGGCGTGACCGTAGCGCTCAAGGCGACGCAAAGCGCTCATGAAGAGATAGAAAGCCGATTGCACCGCAAAAACAACGGGTAATCTCTGTTACTTCACGCTCTTTGCCTGCTGCCAAAGCGCCTCCATCTCGTCGAGCGTGGCCTTTTCCAGCGTATTTCCAGACGCTTCCAGCGCTAGCTCGACATAGTGGAACCGCGACCGGAATTTCTCGTTAGTGCCGCTGAGCGCCGCTTCGGAATCAACCTTGAGATGACGACCGAGATTGACGACGGCAAACAGCATGTCGCCGAACTCGTCCTTGATCGAAGCCGTATCGCCTTTGGCAAGAGCCTCGCGCAACTCGCCGATCTCTTCTTCGATCTTGTCGAGGATCGGCGTGGCCTCGCTCCAGTCGAAGCCGACGCGTGCAGCTTTTTCCTGCAGCTTGAGCGCCCGGGTCAAAGCGGGCAGGGCGACCGGTACGCTGTCCAGAAAGCCCTTGCCATGATCCTCCGGATCGTGCCCGCGGGCGAGGCGGGCGCTTCGCTTTTCCGCCTTTTCCTCGGCCTTGATCTTCTCCCACATGCCCTTGGCCATGCCGGCGCTGCGCGCCTTCTCGTCGCCGAAGACATGCGGGTGGCGGCGGATCATTTTTGTGGTGATGGCCTGAACCACGTCGCCAAAGGCAAATTCACCGGCCTCCTCGGCCATCTGCGCATGATAGACGACCTGCAGCAGAAGGTCGCCGAGCTCGTCGCGCAGATCGTCCAGGTCGCCGCGCGCGATGGCGTCCGCCACCTCGTAGGCTTCCTCGATCGTGTAGGGTGCGATGGTCGAGAAGTCCTGCTCGATGTCCCACGGGCAGCCGGTTTCGGGCGCCCGCAGCGCCGCCATGATCTCGATCAGCCGGGAAATGTCCTTCGAGGGTTTCATCGGCCGGATGCTAGCCTGCGTCCGACCGTGTAGCCAACGCCGTCGGACGGCGAGGGGCGATTGTCCACAGCGTTGCTCAGCGCCTCAGTCGAGCACGGAGACGATCGCCTTGGCGAGCGCGTCCATGCCGTCCTCCGGCAGGCCGGCGACGTTGATGCGGCTGTCACCGACCATGTAAACGCCGTGCTCGGCGCGCAGCCGCTCGACCTGTGCCTCCGACAGGCCAAGGCGGGAAAACATGCCGCGATGGCTGGCGACGAAATCGAAGCGATCGGAATTGGACTGCCGCCGCAGCGCTTCGGCGAACTGCACCCGAAGCCGAAGCATGCGCCGGCGCGTCTCCTCGAGCTCCGCTTCCCAGTCGGCGCGCAGTGCGGCGTCTTCAAGCACAATGCGCACGGCGGCCGCACCATGGTCCGGCGGCATCGAGTACATGGCGCGCGCCGCCGACAGCATTTGGCTCATGGCGACATCCGCCTGCGCGCCGTCTTTTGCCAGGATCATCGCCGCGCCGACGCGGTCGCGATACACGGCAAAATTTTTCGAGCAGCTCGAAGCAACAACCATTTCCGGAACTTTTTCAGCCAAGAGGCGCAAGCCGGCGGCGTCTGTGTCAAGGCCTTCACCAAAACCCTGATAGGCAATGTCGACAAAAGGCAGCAGGCCCCGCTCGACGAGAAGGTCGGCTATTTCAGCCCACTGTGCCGTGTCCAGATTGGCGCCTGTCGGATTGTGACAGCAACCATGCAGCAGCACCACGTCGCCGCTCCTGGCGGTCGCCAGCGCGCTCATCATGTCGGCGAAGCGAACAGCACCTGAGGCCGCGTCGAAGTAAGGATATTCGCGTATCTGGAAGCCGGCGGCACGCATCACCGGCACATGGTTCGGCCATGTCGGGTCGGACAGCCAGATCGTCGCGTCCGATCGCGTTCTCTTGAGCAGCTCGGCCACCAGCCGCAGAGCGCCTGAGCCGCCAGGCGCCTGCGCCGCACGGATGCGCGTCAACTCGGCCGCAGGGCCAAAGACAAGCCTTGCCATCGCCGTGTTGAAGCCGGTATCGCCGGCAAGGCCGAGGTAGGTCTTGGTGTCCTGGCTCTGCAGCAATCGCTTTTCGGCTTCGCGCACGGCGCGCATCACCGGCGTTTTGCCATCGCGATCCTTGTAGACGCCGACGCCGAGGTCGACCTTGTCGGGGCGGGGATCGGCGCGATAGAGGCCGATCAAGGCAAGGATCTTGTCGGCTGGGGCAGGCTGGAGGTCTTCGAACATTTGGCGCGGTTCCGTTGGCCGCGGTGTGATACGCAAATCGGCCGTGCCGCGCCAGCGGTTTTCATTTGCACTAGGGTGAAAACCGCCAAACCGCGCGGCTTCCCGCACGTCAGCCGGTCATGCCATTCTTTTACGCCGGCTTGAGGGTAGCGGCAGACGGCAAGGCGGCGACGGATTGCTGCTTCTTGCCGCCCCAACCGATCCGCGGCAGCCATTCGAGGTAATAGGCGAAGCCGAACTGCAGCGCGATGCCTGTCGAGATCAGGATCGTGTCGTAGAGGAGCCCGCCCGGGCTGACGACCTTCATGACCTGCGCGATCATGGCGAGGATCGTTCCGGCGATGAAGACTGGCAGCGAATGCTTGCCGAGGACCGCGAGCGGGTGGCTTGGCCCTGTCTTCGCCAGGTTGGAAAGCGCCGGGATCGCGACCATCAGATAGGCGATCGCCAGAATGTGCATGAGCCGCGACAGCGACAGGAATGTCTTGTCGAAACCGGTCAGCACGGTAGGCAGGCCGGAGGCCGTCTCGACGCCCCACAGCGGCAGCCGCACCCAAATCAGCGCGCCGACCAGATACCCGATGGCTGCGCTCGCCATCATCCAATTGAAGCGGATTTCGCCGCCGCGCTTGACATGCAGCATGCCGGCGATCCCGATGACGAACAGAAACTGCCAGGAGAGCGGGTTCAGGAACCAGAAGCCATCGCCGGGATAATCCGAAGGCGCGATCTGGAAAATGCCAGCGATGAGCCAGAGGACAGCGGACGCAGCAAGCATCAGGCGCAGGCTGAAAGTGCCGATCCACAGGAAAAGCGGCACCGTCAGAAGTACGACGGCATACATGGAAAGAATGTTGTTGTAGCCGATCTGATGCCCGAGCGCCGCGATGCCGAGCAGCGCTTCCGGCGTGTCCTCGATGATCATCTGGATATTAATCAGCTTCAAAAGATCGGGCCGCGAGAAATGCAATGCAGCCGCCGAGAAGATCGCCAGCGTCGCCACCGTGGTCATGATGTGGGTGACATAGAGGACACCGGCACGCCGCCAGGCTTTCAGGGTCGTGAGCAACCGGTTCCCCGGCTGGAACTTCAATCCGTAGGCGAGCCCAACGGCAATCCCTGAAATCAGCACGAAGGCTTCGGCCGAGTCGGAAAAGCCGAAGTTCTTAAGCGTGAAATGCTCGTAGATCGTGCCCGGGACATGGTTGATGAAGATCGTCAGTAGCGCTAGCGCGCGGAAGACATCGATGCGGGTATCCCGCTGGGTTGGCACATTGCCTGTCATGTCGGGGCTTGTCGTGTCTGGGCTTGTCATGTGGGGTCGATAATTCGTTGAACAAAGCGGACCCAGAGGACCGTCGGCGAGGGAAGATTCGGCGGTGAATCTTTCCTGCCTATAACTCGCTAGTGCCCCGAAAAAGATGACACCTTCGCGATTTCCCGCGTCACAAATTAATTCAGGTATAAACATTGAAATCCACTGGCGCTAAACTGCGCGGCGCGTTGTGGCGCTGAGAGGCGCGGACGGGAAGCCGTAACCGGCGACGGTGAGGGGGTAAGACCTTCCGGATCGAGAAAAAAACTCAAGGTGCGGGATTAAAAACCTGCCATGCTCCGTAAACCGGACATGAGAGGGTCGATGCCACGCTTCGATATCGTAGGACAGCTCGGTTCCCTGAGACGCTATGCGCGCTCGCTGACGCGCGATAGCGCCGAAGCGGAGGATCTGGTGCATGACGCGCTGGTGCGTGCCTATGAGCGGCGCGGCACTTTCCGCTCCGGCGGAAACCTGCGCGCGTGGCTGCTGTCGATCGTCCACAACGCTTTCGTTGACGGCTTGCGGTCCCGCAAGTCTGAAGCGGCGCGCGTCGAGCAGGCCGGATATCTTGCCGACGCCAGCATGCAGGCTCCCCAGGAACATTCCGTCCGCCTGGCACAGGTTCGCGAAGCTTTTTTCAAATTGCCGGAAGAGCAGCGTTCGGCGCTGCATCTCGTCGCCATCGAGGGCCTTACCTACAGCCAGGCAGCCGAAGCCAGCGGCGTACCGCTGGGAACGCTGATGTCGCGCATCGGCCGGGCGCGTGCAGCGCTCCGCGAGATGGAGGACAAATTGCCGGCGCGATCGAACAGCCACCTCAGGATCGTGGGAGGCCCGTAATGTCCGTGATGAACGAACTGCGCGACCCGGTGACCGATGCCGACCTCGACGCCTATGTCGACGATCAGTTGGACGTTGCCCGCCGCATTGAGGTCGAGGCCTTTCTTTCGGCCCGTCCGGAGGCGGCCGCTCGCGTGATGTCCGACCTCAGGACGCGCGACGAACTGCGGGTGGCGCTTGCCGGATCCAAGGGCATGGCGCGGCCGGCAACGGCCGATGCAGCGCGACGGCTGGAGCGCGGGTTGGCCCGGGGTCGCGTCTTAGGCACGTTGCGCCGGGCTGCGGCGGTCGCGGTCTTGCTCGCCGCGGGCTGGTTGGCGAACGGCATCGTCGGGCCGATATCGGTGACGAAAGTCGTCGCCTCGACCCAGCCGCCTGCCTATCTGGAGGAGGCGATCCGGGCACACAGGACGACGATCGTGCGCGAGGCCATGTCATCGCAGCCCGAGGCGCCGAACTACGATGCGGACGAAATCCGCGCCGCCACGGCGATCGTCATGCCGTCGCTGCCGAAGGACTGGAAGGTCCGTGACGTGCAGATCTATCCGTCGCGGTTCGGCCCGAGCGTCGAGATGGCTGTCGAAACACATGACCTCGGGCTGGTCTCGCTGTTCGCGATCAGGCCCGGAACGTTCGATGTGGTCAAGCCGACCGCCGCCCCTTCGGGCGAAATTTCCTCGGCCTATTTCCAGATCGGCGAAGTTGCCTACGCGGTCGTCGCCCGAAGCGGTATCCGCGATCTTGATCGCACCGCTGAAACGCTAGCCAAAACGCTTTACTGACCCTCATCAAGGAGAACTCGCATGAACACCCCCAATCTAGGATACCGCACGGGCGTCGGAGCCCAAACCGGGGCCGTCTTCGACGAAGGCCTGCGCAAGCATATGCTGCGCGTCTACAACTATATGGGTGTCGGCCTCGTCGTTACGGGCGTGATCGCCTTCATGGTGGCGTCAACGCCAGCCCTCTACGTGCCGATCTTTTCCAGCCCGCTGAAGTGGGTGGTGATGCTGGCGCCGCTCGCCTTCGTGCTGCTGTTCTCGTTCAAGATGCAGACGATGTCGGCGGCCGGCGCTCAGGCGATGTTTTGGGCATTCTGTGCGGTGATGGGCCTGTCGCTGGCCTCCGTGTTCCTTGTCTTCACCGGCACCAGTATTGCGCGCACCTTCTTCATCGCCGCGACCATGTTTGGCGCGACCAGCCTTTACGGCTATACGACCAAACGCGACCTGACCCAGTTCTCGTCCTTCCTGATCATGGGCCTGATCGGCGTGGTGATTGCCAGCATCGTCAACATCTTTCTCGGCTCGACCGCACTTCAGTTCGCCATCTCGGTGATCGGCATCGCCGTCTTTATCGGTCTCACCGCTTGGGATACGCAGACGATCAAGGAGCAGTTTGCCGAAAACTTCGGTGCGGAATCGCAACAGAAGCTCGCCGTCTTCGGTGCATTCTCGCTCTATCTGAACTTCATCAACATCTTCCAGCTGCTGCTGAACTTCACCGGCGAGCGCGAATAGCCGCGTTGAATCAATGCATGTCGCGGCAGCGGTTTCGAGCAGCGACATGCATTGACCAGAGACTTAGGCGCGTCGCGAAAATCTCCTGGACGCGGCGCGCCCAAATGACCGGAGTTGCTCCCATGGACAGGAACGACCAGCAGGCGATCGGCAATCTTTTCGAGAAACTTGCGAATGTCGAGCGACAGACGCCGCCGCGCGATGCCGAAGCGGAACGCTTCATCAACGATCAGATTGCCCGGCAGCCCGGAGCGCCATACTACATGGCGCAGACAATCGTCGTGCAAGAGCAGGCCCTGAACGCGGCACAATCCCGCATCGAGGAACTGGAACAACAGGCGCAGCAGTCTGCCGGCGGCGGATTGCTTGGCGGCCTTTTTGGCGGCAGCGGCGCCAGGCGCTCGGGTTCGGTGCCGCGGGTCGGGCGCACTGCTGCTGCGCCGCCGCCGTTTTCCGGCAATGATCGGCAGCGGGCAGGGGGCGGTTTCCTCGCCGGAGCCGCGCAGACTGCGATGGGCGTGGCGGGCGGCGTGCTTCTCGGCAACGCGATCGCAGGCATGTTTGGCGAAAGCGGTGAAGCGCAGGCGGCCGAACCACCGGCGCCACAAGCAGACGATGCCGGTTCCGACGACGCCGGTGATTTCGGCGACGTTGAATTTTGACACGAATGGAAAGCGCGGAGCGCGGTCTGGCCAGAAAATCGGCCTTCGCGAGCATTTGGTTCTGAGAGCCCGACATCGACCGTAGCGAAGGGTAGGGTGGTGCGGCGCCTTTCAGACGTTCACTAGGTCGCACTGAGAGCTTCAACGATCACTGAAACAGTCGCTATTTTGGCGATTTTGCCGTTCATATAATCCAGGGAGACGCGCGCGTGCTCTGCGTCGTAGGAGCCGATGCATTCCTCGGCCAAGACCACTCGGAAATCTCGTTGATAGGCGTCCACCGCAGCCACACGGATGCAGGCGTGTGTATTGACGCCGCATAGAACCAGTTCACCGACACCAAATTCAGCCAGTAGTTCGTCAAGTCCCGTCTTGAAGAACGCGCTGTAGCGCTTCTTGACTATCGTCGCATCGCTTGGCTGCCAATCGAGCCCAGGGTGAAGTAGGGCACCTCTCGTGCCCTGAATTGTGACGGCTATGCGTTTATCGCGCATCTCAAGAAATGCGTCGCTGAGATCCGAACGGAACTCCTGCCGCACCCAGATCACCGGGAGCTGTAAACTTCTGAAAGCGCTCACCAGCCGGTTGGTATTCTGAACCAGTCGATCGGCCTTATCTGCTTCCCACAGGTCGAGATACTCATTCAGCAGGTCGATGATAATGAGGCAGCGTTTGGTCATCGTCGAGCTATATGAAGCGCTGAATGCAGATTTGTGACGAGGTCATATCTGCCAGCAGGTTGTCAAAGCTAAAGACGCAAGTACTCGGTCAGCCCCGCCGTCTCTCCGCCATCAGAAACACCGCCAGTAGACAGCACAACAGGCCAAGGGACAAGGGCAGCCCCTGATGTCCGATCAGTTGCATCGCCAGTCCTGTCGCGGGCGAGCCCACAATGCCGCCGATGCCCCATACGAACGCGAAGGCCGCGTTGCCGGCGATCAAGGCTTGACCGGTGAAACGCTCGCCGAGTTGGATCAGCGACATGGTGTAGATCCCGAACGAGACCCCGCCCCAGACGAAAACGAGCGGCCAGATGAGCCACGAATTGAAGATCGACGGCAGCAGCAGGCAGCCGGCCAGCGAAGCCAGGACACAGAATAGCATGGGCCGCATCGAGCCGAACCGTTCGGCTACGCGCCCGAGCAAAATCTGCAACACGGCATTGCCTGCGGTGAAACAGGCGATCAGCGAAGCGATGCGCCCCTCGGCGCTGCCGAGCGCGACGCCATAGACCGCAAACAAGGAGATCACGACCTGCTCGAAGACGGCTGCGGCGAAAACCGCGAACAATAGCAGCGGCGCCAGTGCGAAAAAGCCGCCGACCGATATCGCCTTGCCCTCATGCGACATCTTCGGGAGACGCGGCACGACCGCAAGGACGATCAGGCCGCAGAGCGGGAAGGCCACGATGCCGATCAAGAACGGCGGCCAACCCTGCGTGCCGACCAGGCCCAGCGACAGGGGGCCGATGGCGAAGCCACCCGAAACGATCGATGAATAGAGGCCCATGGTGCGGCCGCGGCGTGACGCGGGCGTGATCGAGATCAGCCAGGTCTCGCTGATCACGTAAAGCGGATTGGCGAAGAAGCCGAGCAGGAAGCGCAGCGGCATCCAGGCCCAGACTTCCTGCGTCAAGGCAATCGCGATCAGGGCGAGCGCTGCCAGGATCGAACACAGGATCGCAAGCCGCGCCGCGCCCACGCGCCTCTCCAGCGCCGGAACGAAGGGCGCGGATACGATGAAACCCAGCGGCGTCATCGCCGCCGACAAGCCGATCAGACCTGATGTCGTTCCCTGCCGCTCCAGAATGAAGCTGAGCAGCGGATAGGTCAGCCCCTGTGCCAGCGCGAACACCGTGACGGTCGCGATGATGCCCGCCGTCGCAGTCCATGGCATCCGATCCTCTCGCGATGATGTCGTGCTTTCGGCAGTCATTGCGGCATTCGCCTTATGCTTGCCAGAAGGGCTTGGCGATCTCTTCCTCGAACTGCCGTCTCGTCAGACCGATATCGTCGATCAAATGGGGATTGTCCTTCGACATTTGCTTAAGCTGCCAGCGAACGCGTTTCCGCTCGCTCCAGGTCGCGACAATGTTTTGCAGCGTCATCAGACTGTAGTGCCGACGCGGCATTTCCGTCGGCACTACGCACGCTCCTGGCCGCGCTGTCTGAGGCGAAACCGACGCAAGAGTATCGTTCATGGCAACCTCCATGTGGGTTTGATGGTCCGGAGGACCGTCGACCTGAAAGAGATTGAATTCTGCAGGATACGAACAGCGTCGTAATTAAGCTCTGCCAAATAGTTCTCAAAACTTCCAAACGGGCTATAGATGCGGCGTATGCAGGAAGAGCGCTTTGCCTTTGGTCCCTTCGTGCTTGATTCCGGTGCGGGAACGCTCCTTCGGAACGATGTGCCCGTTGCCGTCGGCTACCGCGGGCTGAAGCTGCTTGCGGCGCTCGTCGCGCGGCCCGGCGAAATCCTTGGGAAGGCCGAGTTGATGGACGCGGCGTGGCCGGGCACAGCCGTCGAGGAAGGCAACCTCACGGTGCAGATCTCGCAGCTGCGCAAGTTGCTTGGTCCGGCCGCCGATGCCGGTAATGGGGGCGGTGAGTGGATCGCCACGGTTCCCCGCGTCGGCTATCGTTTCACCGGGACCATCGAACAGCTCGGCAGCGCGAAGCGAAAACCTTTGCCGCTGCCCGACAAACCATCGATAGCTGTGCTGCCCTTCGTTAACATCAGCAACGATCCCGAGCAGGAATCCTTCGCGGATGGGTTGACCGAAGACCTGATTACCGACCTGTCCAGGATCTCAGGTCTGTTCGTCATCGCGCGCAACTCGGCCTTTGCCTACAAGGGGAGGGCGATGGATGTGCGCGCGATCGCAGAGGATCTTGGCGTGCGATGCCTGCTGGAGGGTAGCGTAAGACGTGCCGCGGGGCGTGTGCGCATCAACGCACAGCTGGTCGATGCGGTGAGTGGCGATCATCTATGGGCGGAACGCTTTGATCGCAGCCTGGAAGGTATCTTTGCCGTTCAGGACGAGGTCACCGGCATGATCGTGGAGGCGTTACTGGGCCGGCTGCGCGCGCCGCCGCAGCGCAATCGGCCCAAAAATCTCGATGCCTACGATCTCTGCGTGCGGGCGCGCAAGCTTATGGACGACACGCCGCAGATGGCACGGGAAGCGCATCTGATGCTCACGCGCGCGGTTTCGCTCGACCCGGAATACGCCGAGGCCTATCGCTGGCTTGCGATGAATCACTGGATGGGATGGGTGCATTCTGGCGGACCAACCGAAACGTCCCGTAGCGTTGCTTTGGAACTGGCCCGCAAAGCGGTGACGATCGACCCCAACGATGCCGGCTGCCGCTGGGTTTTGGCTTACCTGCTTGCCTATGAGCGCAGTTTTGCCGAAGCGGATGCGGAATTCTCCAAGGCGATCGAGCTCGACCCGAACGAGGCCGATGCCTGGACAGCATTATCCGACATCGCGGTCTTGGCCGGGCGGGTCGAGGAGGGCCTTGAGCACATTCGCAAGGCGTTCCGGCTGAACCCGTTTCCGGCAAGTTGGTACTATCTGACGCTCGGCCAGGCGCTATATGCTGCCGGCGAATACGAAGCCGCCGTCGAGACCCTGCGCAGGGACGAGACGTATCGCACAAGCTCACGCCGTTTTCTGGCGGCAAGCCTTGCGCAACTCGGCCGGCTCGATGAGGCGCGCGCAGAGGTCGAACTGTTCCTCGTCGGCAACCCTGATTTCACAACCGGCCACTGGGCCGCGACGGAGCCATTCCGCGACGCTGCGACGCTTGATCATTTCGTCGATGGCTTCCGCAAGGCCGGACTTCCGGAGTGACGCGCCGGCGTGATCTTCCAAATGGCCATTCGTACAACGAACGCTGTCGGGGCGTCCATGGCGGCGAGGGGACGGTGAAGCTGCAGGAGGAAGCCGGCTTCAAACCTGCCGGACGATGGTGCCGATCACGTTGATGAGAAGGCGCGCGGCGGTCAGCGCCGACAGGCCGTCAATATCGGCCGGAGGATAGAGTTCGACAAGGTCGAATCCCGCGATCCTGGCCCGGCCGCCGAGGCCAGCGATCAGGTCAATCACCTGCGTGTAGGTGAGGCCGCCGGGCGTACGCGCCGCCACGCCCGGCATGACGCCGGGGTCGAGGCCGTCGCAGTCGAGGGTGACGACAACCCGCGCTCCTTCCGGAATATGCCGGAGTGCGGCTTCGACGCCCTGGGCGTGAACCTCGCGGGCAGTCACGAAGCGGCTGCCATAGCGCCGCGCCGCTTCGATTTCAGTGAGGCGTGCGCTGCCGACGCCACGGATGCCGACCTGAACCATGCCGGCGACATGCGGCATCTCGCTCGCCCGGCGCATCGGATTCGAATAGCCGTAGCGTTCGCCATGCAACTCGTCGCGCCAGTCGATATGAGCGTCGATCTGCAGGATCCAGACCGGCCCGTGATCGGCAAAGCCGGCGAGAAAGGGAATGGGCACGGAATCGTCGCCGCCGAGCAGGATTGGTACGGCCTGCGATGCCAGGACTTCGCGCGTCTTCGCCTCGATCCGGGCCCGGTTGCCGGCATTGTCGTACATGGTGGTCGGAATATCGCCGGCATCGATGCAGCAGACCGACTTACCGTCGAACAGCGGGCCGCCGAGGTCGAAATCCCAGTGTTCGACGAGCTCGGCATCGTCCTGGCTCGCAGCGCGGACGGCGCCGGCGGCCAAGGCATAGCCACTGCTGTCCTTGCCAGGATATGTGCTGCCGTGACCGGCTCCGAAGATCACCGCACGAGGCATTCGGCCATCGGCGAGGCGATCGGGAAAGCCGAGAAAGGGAGGCGAGGCGGTCATTCCTGATGGCCTTGATGAATTAGAGGGTCTCTTGGTATCAGGTTGGCGAAGCCCTGTGGAGCGAAACGCGCCGATCTAGCCGTCCTCAAGGCCACGTCGGAAAGTCGCATAAGATAGATTATGGAACTGACCGATATTGCGGTCAGGCCAAATTCCATAAAATTGTCAAAGGCATTGCGTGTGGCTCGGCGGCATACGGCGTCGTGAGCGCTGGCCGCTGCCCAGACGCGATCGAAACACGATAATGCTGCCAGCCATGAAAAGCCGCGCCTATCATGCTGAGTTAAAAGGTATTTCTATCGTCATGCCATCATGGGCTGGCTCGACATCGGCCGGCGTCTCGGCCATCACGGTGGCGTAGTCGAGCGGCACATGCATATGCGTCAGCACAGCCGTTCTCGGCGCCAGTTTTTCGATCCAGCCGAGCGCTTGGCCGAGCGACAGATGGCTCGGGTGCGTCCTGTATTGCAGCGCGTCGATGACCAGCACGTCCAGATCGCGCAGCCGTTCGGCGGTAGCGTCCGGGAAATCACTGATATCGGGGCAATAGGCGAGCCCGCCGATGCGAAAACCAAGCGATATGATGTCGCCATGGATCTGCGGCAGCGGCTCGAGGGTGAGGGCACCCCCCTCGCCCTCGATCACCACCGGTCTGGCGTGATCGATAATATGGGGCTCGACGATGGGCGGATAGGAACTGCCTAGAGGTGTTTCGAAACAATAGCCGAACGCTTCCCGCAACCGCAGCATGGTGGGCTGGTCGGCGTGGATATCGATCAGATGACGCTGCTCGAGCACGAAGCCACGCAAATCGTCGATGCCGTGGATATGGTCGGCATGCGGATGCGTATAGACGACCGCATCGATGCGCCTGACCGATGCCAGCAGCATCTGCTCGCGAAAATCCGGACCGGTGTCGATGACGACTGTGGTCCTGTCGCCGTTTGCTGCGATCCGCTCGACGAGCGCTGCGGTGCGCATACGCCGGTTCCTTGGATTGGACGGATCGCAATTGCCCCAGTCGCCGGTGATGCGCGGGGTGCCCGGCGATGAACCGCAACCGAGAATGGTGAGGCGTAGCCGGTCGCTCATGCGTCAGGTGCTCGGCGGGCTTGGGCGCGGCATCTTCCTGAACAGCCGGAAGAAATTGTTCGTGGTGACGGCAGCGATTTCGGCCTCGCTGATCCCGACCGTTTCGGCCAGCACCTTGGCTGTATGCGCGACATAGGCAGGCTCGTTGCGCTTGCCGCGAAACGGTATCGGCGCCAGATATGGCGCATCGGTTTCGACCAGCAGGCGATCGTGTGGCACGTCGGCGGCGATGGCGCGCAGCTCGGCCGAATTCTTGAAGGTCAGGATGCCGGAAAAGGAAACGTAGCCGCCGAGCGCCACGCCGACTTCGGCCAGTCTACGCCCGGACGAAAAACAGTGCAGGATGAAGGGGAAGGCGCCGTTCCCTGTTTCGTCCTCGAGGATATCAGCCATGTCGCTGTCGGCGTCGCGCGAATGGATCACCAGAGGCAGGCCCGTTTGACGCGCGGCGGCAATATGTGTGCGAAAACCCTGTACCTGCGCATCGCGCGGCGCATGATCGTAGAAGTAATCGAGCCCAGCTTCGCCGATCGCCACCACTTTGGGATGAGCGGACAGCGCGACAAGCTCCTCGACGGTCACGTCCAGCTCTTCGGCGGCGTTGTGCGGATGGGTGCCGACAGAGCAATATACCTCGTCGAAAGATTCGGCGATTTCAATCACTTGTTGGAATCGCTTCACACGCGTCGAGATCGTCACCATGCGACCGATTCCAGCGGCTAGCGCGCGGGCGACAATGGCCGCCCGCTCCTCTGCGAAATCCGGAAAGTCGAGATGGCAGTGACTGTCGACCAGCATCAGATGTTCGCGTCCGGCTGCTCGACATAGCGTGGAAACACCGGTTCCGGCGCCGGCAAGGCGGTGCCTGAAATCAGCGCGTGAGCCTCCGTGACATGCGCGAAGTCGCGGCTGTCCGCCGGCACCGCCAGCAGGTCGAGCAGCTTCGCCGCCGAGGTCGGGACGACGGGCTGGCAAAGGATCGCGACGCGCCGGATCACCTCGGCCGTCGTCCACAGCACCGTTTCCATGCGCGCGGGATCGGTCTTCTTCAGCGCCCACGGCTCCTGCCCCGCGAAATAGCGGTTGGCTTCGGCCACGACGCCAAAGATCGCCGCCAGCGCCAGATGGATGCCCTGTTCGGCCATCGTCCTGCGCGCCGTGACAAGGGCCGCACTTGCCTGATCGAGGATCGCCTTGTCGGCTGCGCTCAGTTCACCACGCTTCGGCACCACGCCGCCGCAGTTTTTGGCGATCATCGATAGCGAACGCTGCGCCAGATTGCCGAGATCGTTGGCGAGGTCGGCATTGGTGCGGCTGACGATGGCGTCGTGGCTATAGCTACCGTCCTGGCCGAACGGCACTTCGCGCATGAAGAAATAGCGCACCTGATCGAGGCCGTAATGTTCGACCATCGCGAACGGATCGACGACATTGCCGACTGACTTCGACATTTTCTCGCCGCGGTTGAACAGAAAGCCATGCGCAAACACGCGCCTCGGCAGCTCGATCCCCGCCGACAGCAGGAAGGCCGGCCAGTAGACGGCGTGGAACCGGACGATGTCCTTGCCGATGACGTGGACGTTTGCCGGCCAGAAGGACCATCTCTCATTGGCTGTATCCGGAAAACCGGCAGCGGTGATGTAGTTGGTCAGCGCGTCGACCCAGACATACATCACATGCTTGTCGTCGCCCGGCACCGGTACGCCCCATTTGAACGTGGTGCGCGAGATCGACAGGTCCTTCAGCCCTGATTTGACGAAGCTGACGATTTCGTTGCGCCGCTCCACCGGGCCGACCAATTCGGGGTTGCTCTCATAGAGCGCGAGCAGCCTGTCCTGATAGGCGGAAAGCCGGAAGAAATAGCTCTCTTCCTCGGTCCACTCGACGGGCGAGCCGAGTGGTTCGCGGCGCACGCCGTCGTCGCCGACCTTGGTTTCGGCCTCGTCGAAATAAGCTTCCTGCCGCACCGAATACCAGCCGCTATAACGGTCGAGGTAGATGTCGCCATTCTCCGCCATGCGCGTCCAGATCGCCTGGCAGGCCTTATAATGGCGCTCTTCGGTGGTGCGGATGAAGACGTCGTTCGAACAGCCGGTCGCTTTGAGCATCGAGCGGAAGATCGCCGAATTGCGATCGGCAAGCGCTTTTGGCGTCAGGCCTTCGGCGTCCGCCGTCTGCTGCATCTTCAAGCCGTGCTCGTCGGTTCCCGAGACGAAGAAAACCTCTTTGCCGTCGAGCCGGTGGAAGCGGGCCAGCGTGTCGCTGGCGATGACATTGTAGGCATGGCCGATATGCGGCTTGCCGTTCGGATAGAAAATCGGCGTCGTGAGGTAGTATTTTTCGCGTGCCATGGATGAGCCGTCATGAATGTCTGAATGAAGATGTAGCGGTGAGATATCGCATCGAAACGGCGATTGCCATCCCGATGGGCCGTCACATTCGCATTGCAGAATTCAGGCGGTCGATCATGGTGAGGGCGTGCTGCTTCTTGTCGAGATTGTAGGTGTCGGTCTCAGATATAGCGTTCAGCGCCTCGTGCCAAGTATCCGACAGTGTTTTCGCCCGCGCCAGGTCGCCCGCCAGTGCGGCCTGACTTGCGCCGGTCGAGAGCAGGTCGAGCGCACGGCGATTGAAGATATCGAACTGGATCGCCTGGTCGCGACCGGCGACCGCCTCCGCGAGGCGATAGGCGCCGGCAACATCGCTCTTTCTCGCGGTCGCCAGAGCGTCGAGCGCCTCGGCGATTTCCAGCCCGCCATACTGCGTCAGCAGGATTGCGGTGCGTGCGCTGCCCCCTGCCCGCTTGGCCAATGCCGCGCGCGCCGCGGGATCGTCCGGCGGCGGTGGTTCGACGTTCTCCAGAACCGCCATCAGGCTCTCGGCATCGAGCGGTGTCAGCCGCACCATCTGGCAGCGCGAGCGGATCGTCGGCAGCAGGCTGCCAGGCGCGTGGACGATGAGGATGAACAGTGTGCGTGCCGGTGGTTCTTCAAGATTCTTCAACAAGGCATTGGCCGCATTGATATTCATGTCGTCGGCCGGGTCGACGATCACCACCCGGTAGCTGCCGTCATGCGAGGTTAGCGATAGGAAACGGCTGACCTTGCGGATCTCGTCGACGGTGACCACCGTCTTGAAGCTCTTGGTCTTGTCGTTCGGTGGGCGGGTCAGGTGCAGCACCGAAGGATGTGCGCCGGTGGCGATCTGGCGAAACAGCGATGATGCCGGATCGGGAACGGCGAGAATGTCCGGCGCCTGCTCGAACGCCGGATGCTTCAACAGATGATGCGCCAGATGAAAGGCGAGCGTCGCCTTGCCGATACCGACCGGTCCGACAAAGATCAGCGCATGCGGCAGCTTCCCGGAGCGATAGGCTGACGCCAGCATGTTCGCCGCTTGGCCATGCCCGACCAGTCGCGGGGTCTCGGAGGGCTCCGGTACGCCGTCGAGCGTGTCGTGCTGTTCTGGTGCGATCCGTTCGAAAATCATGCCGGCGACACCTGTTTCCTGTGCACCGGCGTCATCGTCTCCAAGGCGGCGAAAACGGTGGCGGTGACGACATTCTCCACCGCGTCGGGGTCGGCGGACGCATCGACGACGATGCAGCGCTCGGGCTCTGCCGCGGCGATCGCCAGAAAGGCTTCGCGGCGCCGCTGATGGATATCGAGCGTTTCCTTTTCGAAACGATCGGCGCCGGCATCGGTGCCCCGCCGTACCGTGGCGCGCCGCAGTCCTTCGGCGGGGTCGATATCGAAGATCAGCGTCATATCAGGCACCATGCCGTTGATGGCGACCTTTTCCAGCGCCTCCATAAACGCCGGGTCGAGACCGCCGGTGACGCCTTGGTAGACGCGTGAGGAGTCGAGGAAGCGATCACAAAGCACGATCGAGCCGCGCTCGACCGCCGGCCGAATGACCTGCTCGACATGGTCGGAACGCGCGGCGGCGAAAAGCAGCGCCTCCATCTTGGGGCCGAACGGTTCGGCCGCACCCGAAAGCAGGACATGCCTGACCGCCTCCGCGCCGGGCGAGCCGCCGGGCTCACGCGTGACAAGGACATTGTATTTCTTGGCGCGCATCTTGCTGGCCAGCCGCGAGATCTGCGTCGACTTGCCTGCCCCTTCCCCGCCCTCGAAGGTGATGAAAAATCCGCGCGCCAATCAAAAAGCCTTCTTCCATACTGCGGGAACCGTCTTAGTCCCGGTCAGAAAAAAGGTCCACCACAACGGGCTAACGCAGCCAGCCGACGGCCAGTTCCTTGGCGGCATCAAGCGCGCGTTGCCGCAACGAGCCCACGCCAACCGACTCGGCAGCGAAAAGCGGCGTCTCCTGGCTCAGCGTGTCACCGATCCAGACCTGCAGCGCACCCACTGGCTGCCCCTCCTCCACGGGTGCTGTAACCGGACCGTCATAGACGATCTTGGCGGTCAGCTTGTCGCGGTTGGCGATGGGCAGGAAGATGTTAACCGGTCCCTTTGCCTTCAGCGCCACGCCGGATTTCGCACCGCCGAAAACCTGGGCTTCACCGACGGCTTCGTCCTTGGCGAAAATCTCGGTCTTCTGGAAGGCGCGAACGCCCCAGTCGAGCAGCTTTCGCGCCTCCTCGGCGCGCTCACGGTCGCTTGCCAGTCCGCTCATCGCCGCAACGATGCGTGTGCCATCGTGACTGATCGAGCCGACGATGCCGAAGCCGGACACCTCGCTCATGCCGACCGCCAGGCCATCGGCGCCGATATCCATAGCCAGCAACGGATTGCGGTTCCGTTGGGTAATCTTGTTCCAGGTGAAGTCCGTCTGACCATAGTAGCGATAGAGACCCGGGTACTCGCGCCAAATATGCAGGGCCAGAAGCGCAAGCTCACGAACTGTCGTTTGCTGACCGTCGGCCGGCAGACCGGTTGAATTGACGAATATCGATTTCTCCAGACCAATCCGCCTCGCCCGGTCGGTCATCTCGGTTGCGAAATTCGCCTCCGATCCTGCGAAGCCTTCGGCGATGATGATGCAGCCGTCATTGGCCGCCTGGACCGTCACGCCCTGGATCAAGTCTTCGAGCCGGATCGTCGATTTGAGCTTGGCAAACATGGTCGATGTTCCGGATGGCGCGCCGCCCGTGCGCCATGCGTTCTCACTCACCACGAAAGTGTCATCGAGCGTCACGCGCCCTGATTTGATGGCGTCAAAAACCACTTCCATCGTCATCAGCTTGGCCAGCGACGCCGGCGGCATTGGCTTGTCGGCGCCCTTGGAAAACAGCACCGTTCCGGTTTCGGCATCGATCATGAAGGCCCGCGCGGCCTTGGTCTCGAAAAGCTGCGCCGCGGCCGGCACCAGCGAAAGCAGCAGGAGGCTAAAACCCAGGAGCCCGGCGACAGGCGCGGCGAAGCGAGATTTCATCAGAGGGTCGACCTGTCAGCCGGCATTTCTGGGCAAGCTCTACAAGCTATCAGGCTTTGTCCCGGCCGATCAACCGCGCCATGGATGACTAGAGCGGTTCATCGTTTCACGGAAATGCCGAACCGCTCTATCTCTTTGTTTTTCCTCATGGAAAGCGCTATGCGCGCTTTCAGTTCCGAACCACGAACGCGTCCGGCGCGCCATGCGACCAAGCCGCCTGCAGCATCTCGTCCAGGCTGCCATGGCCGTCCGGGTAGAGATTGACCGAATACCAGTCCTTGCCCTCGAATTCGGAGCGCTGGATTTCGGTCTTGCCGAAGCCGGAAAGCTGGGCTGCCACACGGTTCGCCTCGGCGGCATCGTCGAACGAGCCCGCTACGACATAGTCCGTCGGCGATTCCCCTGAAGGAACTTGCCGCTTCCACGATTGAAGAATTTCGGTGGGCGACATGCCGGTGCCATCCAGCGCGGCAAAGACATTGGAGCCGCGCTGCACGCGTTCGTCCGCGTAAGACAGCGACGCCACGGTGAACGGCGATTGCGCCGGCAGATTGATCTCCGGGCGTTCCGGCACGATCGGCCCGAAATCGGGCAGCGTCACCGTGCCAGCGGCCGACGTCTGCGCCGACGTGACAGGTTGTGCTGATGCGGAATTCGTCAACTGACCGGGAAATGGAGCAGCGGCAGCGCCCAATGCCGTGCTCGGCGACGGCCCATTCATGGCGATCATGACGCCGGTGGGCAAGCCGTCCGACGGGTCCGGCGCCCTGTTGCCGGGGTTGTAGGAGGCCATCAGATACTGGTCGTCCTTGCCGTCAAGCGGCGCGCGGCCGACATATTCGACCTTCACCTTAGCCGTGCCGCTGTTGGCATAGTCGAGCATTTCGGCGGCACGTTTCGACACATCGATGATGCGTCCGTCATGGTAGGGTCCGCGATCGTTGACGCGCACGATGACCGAACTGCCGGTTTTCATGTTGGTGACCCTGGCATAGCTCGGCAGCGGCATGGTCGGATGCGCTCCGGTCAGGTGGGTCATGTCGTAGACTTCGCCGTTGGCGGTCAGCCGACCGTGGAAGGCGTCGCCATACCAGGAGGCGAGACCCACCTTGGCGTAGCGTTTGTCTTCCTTCGGATAATACCACTTGCCGCGCACCTGGTAGGGCTTACCCAGCTGGTCGCGTCCGCCGCCGCGCTGCAGGCCGGACTTCTTGAAGGTAACGCGCGGGCTGGCCTTTACGCCATATTCGGATTCGGCAAAATATTCCTTGGAGCGGGGCTTCGTGTTGACCATTGCCTTCGGCTGTGGCGGGGCGGCGCAAGCCGCCAGCAAGGCAGCCGACAGGGCAGACAACGTGAAAGCGCAAGCGCGACGAAGATGCGGGCGCGCCGTGCTCTGCATGTTTCGATTGTCCCCTCTTAACAGGCACCGCAACTTGACTGTCGGCAGGGCTAAACCCCTCGACAAATGCTAGCGCCACCCTGATTCGCTATTCCTTTTGCGCAGGAATTGTTTATCAGCCTATTAACCGATTATGGTCGGAACCGGGCGAGATTGTGGCACAAACGGTCCCAGGCGATCGCTGTGAAAAACCGCTGCTTTTCGATCATCGGCGCAGCGCTGTTCCTCCTGCTTCCGCCCCGCGGTCAATCGTCCATGCTCTGCCCTTGGCTGGAAGAGGCCGCGGCTGGTTGACAGGACTTCGTCGGGCGCACTAGAGCAGTGAAGCGAGCACGATCTCCAGGCGGCGCAGCAGCGCCAACAGGTACGAGTTGAGATCAGGACGAGCATCCAAGTGGTTGAAAAATCACGATGGAGGGATGGCCGAGCGGTTTAAGGCACCGGTCTTGAAAACCGGCGTGGGTGCAAGCCCACCGTGGGTTCGAATCCCACTCCCTCCGCCAGACGCCGTTAAGCGCATCGCCGACATGTCGCGCGCGGATCTGCGACCCCGGTCACTGTATCCGCCATCACACTCGCTGCTCATCATGACGAACAGTGTTCGTTCGAATGATGCTTTTCCGTTGCCTTGAGCGCAAGCTTTTGATCAGCCAGCACAGCGCCTCCTCTAAGCCCGCTGGTGGTCAAGGCCCGGCGGCCTGCTGATGGTCACCCCCCAATGGGGCTGCCGGGCCGCTTGAACTTGCGCCTACGGTCCATTTTCTGCGACCACTCATTGTGTCGCGTGGACACAGTAATTCCCCTTTTAAAGGCGTCGAGATGCTCCGAGTACCGCAAAGTCAGTTCCTAAAACCTGAAGATCGGGCGATCTGCCAGCGGGTGGTCGACCAGATAGCCGCCGACGCTAAATGGTACAGCACCTCGATAGACGGTCAGATTCTGGCCTCGACCACACTGACTCTCTTTCAATCCGGGGTCGTCAATGAAACGAATTTGCTGGCACATGTTCGCGCACGCCGCCACGATTTTACTAAGCTGACCGACTAGCCGCTATTCTCCAAAGCTGGAAATCTCCGAATCCTGAACCGGTTTCGGCTCACCGACTGGGTCAAGCCCGGCAAGGCGGATGAGGTAAACTTGCGTTACCTGCGATCAAATTCGAACCCAAGCGGTTTGAGTTTGATCGCAACTGCAGGAATAGAGAAGGACCGTCTGGCGAACGTCCAGGACCGGAGCACGAAAGCCACCTGACGCGATGACCACGACGACTGAAGACATATACCGGCCGCTGGCGTTAACGGCGCGGTTGCTTTTCCAGTGCTGGCCCCAACTATTGCTTGTCGGCTGCCTTGGTGTGATCGTTCGTGATCTGCTGCTTCAGGGCGCCGTGACGATCGGCCTCCAATTCCCGCTAGGCGGAATGGTCATGCTGTCGCTGGTGATTCTCGCCAAGCTGACGGTACTGGTCGTGATGTTCGTGGTGCTCCGGCCGCACATGCCGGCGGTGGCGGCACTGAGACAAGAAGCAAAAAAGGGAGCGGACGAGAACAAGCGCGAGCCGATCCTAGCGATTACCGCGGCCGCGATCCTGCCGTTCTTCGCCTATTATGCCGCCTGGGGGTTTCTCGGCGATACGGTCCGCGAGTATTCGCGCATGGCGCTGGCCCAGGCCGAACTCGGCAAGAGCGTCGACATCTTCGCCATTCTTCAGTCGAGCGGCGTTGTACTGTCGATCGTCATTTGCTGGCTGGTGCGTTTCGCCGCCAAGCGACTGAATGCGCGCGCCTCTCACCCCTACTGGCGGCTGCTGATCGTGGCGACGGACGCAACTTGGGTCTTTATCGGTCTCTACGCGCTCGGCGAATGGAAAGACCAGTTCATCCGCTGGCTTGGCGCAGGCGCCGCGCTGCAGCAGTTCAGCCTCGATTTGCTTGCGCCGGTAAGTCAGGCGGTTGCGGCAGGCCAGTTCGTTCCCGTGGAATTCCGGCCGCGTCCCTTCGGAGAGCAGCTTCAGAATCTTTTCTTTTTCGCATTGCTGCCGATTGTCTGGCTGGTGATGGCGGCGATCATCAACGGCTATGAGCTTTCCGCGCCGGCCGCTTCCGCTCCTGGGCCAACTCGCACGATGTCCTGGCAGAAGTGGCTGAAGGATTTCGCGACCCATTTCGTTGGCGGCTATCGCAGCCGCTACTCGCCGGTTTGGACTTGCCTCAAGCTGACGCTCAGTGCCGGCCTCGCGACGCTTGTCACCTTCGTCACCGCCTATCAGGCTATCTCCTGGGCCGGCGCCTGGATGTGGTATGGCCTGACAAGGCTGATCGGAGCGCATGATCTCGCAACCTGGCAGATCTTCGCCGACACGATCAGCCTGTTCATCGGCAGCCCAAGCGACCTCGACGGGGGGATCCTGCTCGACGCGGTCCGGGTCGCGCTGCTTGCAGCCGTGCTTGAGACCGCGGTCGCCATGACTGGCGAGCCGAACCGCCTCAGGTCCTCGGTTCGCTGACGCTGAGATAATTCGGCAGCGCCGAGTAAAGGGCGATCGATAGTGTGAGGCTGCTTGCCGCAGGCGGGATCGAAAAGCTGGCAGCCATCCGTGCCGGTTTACCGGGTTCCGCCGCCGCGAATGCGCTGCCGCCACACAGAGACCGTTGCTGGGCCTCCGGATATTGCTTCCTGACCACCGGATCGGCAAACAGGGTTGGCTGCCATTCGCGACCGCTTCCATCGGAAAGCCGCACCTGGCATGGGACGGCACCGAGCGCTTTCGGGTCAGCAGCAAGAGCCTCGAATTCGGCAAAGACGACGGCGCTTCCCTTGCTGCCTGCCAGTCTGGTGAAGCGCGTCACGGTCCAGCTTGCGCCGGCATAGTCGATCGGTTGCCCCAAGGTCGCAGAGACCGGCTGACGCACATGTTGGGAGCGCCAGTCCTTGATGCTTCCCCACGTTTGCGCGGCGAGCGCGGCGGGCAGCGCAACCATCAGCGCCATCATGCTGAGCCAGTAGCGTCGCCGCGTTGACATCACCTTTGCGGGAGAACTGTCCATGGTGGTCCTTCCTGGTTGCGGCGGATGGCGATCGCGGGTTCAATGTCCTTGCCGGAAACGTTCGTGGCGATGCGGATCTCATCGTCGAGCGGCAGCAATTTGGTGCGTGCGACCACCACGGTCCCGCCGGCGACGGCGTCCTCCGGCACCTCGAACACCAGAAGGATACGGCGTGGCAGGCCGGGCTGGTAGGCATTACCCGGCATCATTTCGATCGTCGCCGGCACCCGGTCGGTCAAGACATAACGGACGCCGCTGCCGCTCAGCCACTCGCCCGAAGTGAGACCCAAGGTCTCGAATTTCGCCTCGGCTTCGCCTTCGACCACAACCCATACGCCGGAACTCGTGTAGGTCTTTGACTTCCCGAAGGTCTCGACATTGAGAACCCGCGCCACCCTGGCGCTATCCAGCGAAAGCGCAAACGCGCGAGCCTCCACCCGCTTGTTCATGCCGCCCGAAGAGACGATCGGTGATGTAATGTCGCTGTAGAGCGGACGCGTATGCTGCATACCGTAGAGCACGGCGGCAGCGAACAGCAGCGCAAGCACCGAACGCACCATGCGCATCATGGCGCCTTCCCCACCGGCAGATCGACCGTCGCAACGGGATCTCGGTCGTACCACCCGCTTGCACCGTAGAGATTGTCGCGCAGCTTATAGATCTGACCGGTGACGGTGATCGTCACCTTGTCCGGCACGGGCACATCGGCCGGCCACTCCCAAGCCATCGTCGCGCGTTCCGGCATGTTGGGGTTGAAATATCCCGCCAGATACTTGTCGCGATCGAGATAAACCGTCGGCATCGGCAGCTTTTGCGCCGAGGCGTTGAGGGTGACAGCGCGGTAGAGCACATTGTTTGGCGTGGCGGAACGGTTCACCACGTCCAGATCCACCATCAGAAGCTGCACAGGCTGCGATGGGGGAACGCCTGTCGGCGGCACGGTTCCGACACGTGCCGTTCGCAAGGTGACGAACCAGCGACCGGTATCGATCTGCTGGCCTGCTTGAACAACAGGCACCGTCGGCGGATGGGCAGCCTCGTAGAGCGTCATGGAAAACGAGATTGCCGATGCGGCCAGTCCACCCAGACCAGCGATCAAAAAAGCGTACAGTCTTTGCCGTACTGTCGTTCGTGTCAGTTCCGTCATGCGCGGCGCGGTATGCGATGGTTCTCAGGGCAGCCTTATACGATGCGAGCCACACCATCGGACAATAATTGTTACATCGTTAAACAGCAGCGCTTGCCCCTTTGACTAGGTTCAGCACCGCTGTAACCACCCGCGCAATCGGGTCCTTGGTGACCCACCCAACCATTCGAAGAGGCGCCGAGCTCGGCACGACGCCAACGCGGCCAGCTCGTAGCCGTCCGGATCGGAGAAATGGAAGCGGCGGCCGCCCGGGAAGGAATAGGCGAACCTCCCGCCGGCCTCCTCGACGCGGCGCGGGGTCTCCTAAGGTTCTCGGCATGCCTCGTCCCGTTTTGGCACGATCGGATTGGCATCTAAATTGCAAATTGAGACTCGCCGAGTTGGGGCCGAAATCGGTCTGGTACATTCGAAGCCAGGCTCGCTGAATGGCGGGCGAACTTCTTCGGTCGCTATGTGAGCGCCTTCATATCAGTTTCACATACGACGGCTTTGAATGGTGTCGCCAGAGCGCTGGCGAGGGAGATGGAAATGGGTTTAGCCGAAAACTTGTCTGATGTTTCGCTCACATTCGCTTGTCCGGATTGCTCGCATCCGACTGCAAGGAAGGGCTCTGCGCTGAGAACAATCGCACACATCAGATGCGACGGATGTAATGCCAAGGTGCGGATCACCTATCCGCAGAAGCTAGCGATCTTCGAAAAGCACAAGCTACTAGCCACCCAAGGCGCCTTGCGATTGGCTATTGTTTAGGCATAGACAGCGACTAGCAGGACCCAACAGCACGTTGCTTTCTCGCTAAGAGCTACTTTCGCTTGTCCTTATTTTTCTAGCGGCATGAGTCGCAGTAGGGAGAAATGGTCGCGCCTTCCTCGGTGGTCCGGGACATGCAGAAGGACAATTGATGGGGGCGCCGGATCCGGTCCGGCGCCCCCTCCCCACCTCTTCACTTCGCCGACCACACGGCCAGCTCGTAGCCGTCCGGATCGGAGAAGTGGAAGCGGCGGCCGCCCGGGAAGGAATAGGCGGGCTTGACGATCTTCCCGCCTGCCTCCTCGACGCGGCGTTGGGTCTCGTCGAGCTTGTCGGCATAGAGGATCACCACCGGCCCGCCTGCCGCCTTGCTCTGGCCACCGAGGGCGAAGCCGCCGGTCAGGCGGCCATCGTTGAACTCGCAATAGCTCGGCCCGTAGTCCTTGAAGGACCAGCCGAAGGCCTTGCCATAGAAGTCGCGCGAACGCGGGATGTCGCCGACGGAAAACTCGACATAGTCGATGCACTTGTCGTTGCTGGATTTGGCCATGATCTTCTCCTTTCGTGGTCTTTGGGAGCTCAGCGTTCGAGCATTGCCTTCAGGGTGTTGAGGTCGCGCTGCACGGCGGCGGCGTCGGCAGCGAAGATCTCCTCTGTCATGCCCGGTGCCTTCAAAAGCGTGAACATGACTTCTGCGCCGGTCCCGTTGGGTACCACGCGCACCGCGTTGCGGGTTTCCTTGCGCTCGGCAAAGACGATGTGATCGAGGACACCGAATTCATTGGGCGGGGAGAAGCGGATGCGGATAACCCGGCCATCGGGGCCCTCCGCCGTCCATTCCTCGCCCGATCTTTCGAAGCGTCTGCCGAGGCCTGCCGCCCAGCGCTGGAAATTCTCCGGGATGGAGGCGAAGTCGTAGACTTCGCGCCAGTCCCGGTCGATGGACACGGTGATGATGCGGGATTTGTAGATGGTCATATCTGCCTCCTTTCCAATGAAGGCAGACTAGGCGGAGTTGGCGGTGGCGTATTGAACGAAACGGCCAGCTCAGGCGCCGAACTGTCGCAGAACCGCCGCGGGCGAGAACCCGGACAGACGCCGCACCTCACGCGTGAGATGTGCCTGGTCGGAATAACCGGCTTCGAACGCAAGATCGACAAGGCGCGGCTCGGCGGACTGCCGCGCCAGGTTCAGAAACCGCTGGAAGCGGAGAATGCGGTCGAGCGTCTTTGGACCATAGCCGAAAGCCTCTTGGCAGCGTCGGCGAAGCGTTCGCGGGCTGACGTCGAGCCGGTCTAGGATGACCGCCATCCCCGGGCCGGCGGATTCGGTTTTCAGCGCGTTGAAGGCAAATCCCATGTCCGGAGGCGGCGGCTCGATCTCGGGTGCGAGCTTGAAGAGCGCACCTTGCATCGCCTGCATTCGCTCCGCCGTGGAGGACGCATCACCAATTCTCTGGGCGACTTCGCGCGCCAGCGTTCCCCAGAAGTGGCTGAGCGCCACCCGGCCGCCGACGATCTCCGACATCGGCAGGCCAAGCCACCGGCTTGCCGCACCCGGCCGGAAACGGGTGCCGATCACGGTAGAGCCGGGTGTCAGCGTAGAGAGGGCTACGGCCACGTCGGGACCCGCCACGACCAGATCGCCGTCGATCCAGGTGATGTCGACGCAGCCGTCGGGGACCACGGCCGACAAGCTCCCCGCGTCCCGTCGCAATGTATTGGACCAGACGCATTGGAAATGCCTTTCGAGTACGGCCGGAGGATTGAACTCGCGGTAGTCCCCAATCGCCCCGGAAAGGATGGGCGCTCCGGAAAGGACGGGTGTATTGTCGCCAGACATCACGAGCCTCTCCTGTTGAGGAACATTTTCGCAGGGATCGCAGTCTTCGGTCCCGAAATCTATTGCGATGGCGGCTTGCTTCAACCCTTGTTGCGGTCCTCGATCAGGTCTGCCTGGTATGGTTGCATGTCAGGCGCCGGAGGGCGAAGTCGGTGACCTTGGCGCCTGCGCGCGACGCGCGCCATCAGCGGCGATTGCCGCATGACACCATTCTTACTACTCCTATGCTTGCAGAGGACCACGTGGCATGAGCATTTTCGACAGATTTTCCTTGGCTGGCCGTGTGGCGCTCGTCACCGGAGGTGGGCGCGGGCTCGGCTTCGAGATCGCGCGCGCGTTTGCCGAAGCGGGGGCCCATGTGGTTGTGACCGGACGTACGGCCGCGGTGCTCGACGGCGCCGTCGCCGCCATTGCAGAAGGCGGCGGCAGTGCTGAGGCGGCGGTCTTCGACGTAGCAGACGTGGCGGCCGGCCGCACCGCTATCGCGGATGTCCGCAAGGCTCGCGGTCGGCTCGATATCCTCGTCAACAATGTCGGCGCCCGCGACAGGAGGCCGCTTGCCGCGTTCGACGACGACGATATCCTTGATCTGATCCGGACCGATCTGCTTTCGGCGATCTCTCTGTCGCGGGATGCGGCGGAAATCATGAAGGCGCAAGGGTATGGCCGGCTGATCTCTGTCACCTCGATCGTCGGCGAGATGGCACGTCCCGGCGATGCCGTCTATCCCGCCGCCAAGCAGGGGTTAACCGGCCTGATGCGCAGCATGGCCGTCGAATACGGCGCGCATGGTGTAACCAGCAACGCCGTTGCCCCGGGGATGTTCGCAACCGAGACCAATGCCGCGCTGGCAGAAGATCCCGACATGCTTTCCTTCGCTCGCCAGCGGGTTCCGCTGCAACGCTGGGGACGGCCGGAGGAAATCGCCGGCGCCGCCCTTTTCCTGGCCAGCGATGCGGCATCTTTCGTCAACGGCCATGTGCTGACCGTCGACGGCGGAATGTCCGTGCAGATGTGACGGCGAAAATTCGCCTCGGTGTCAAACCACGTTCATTTTGACACAGTCCTTACCTCTACGCTGCAGAGCAAGATCCTCAAGCAGATGGTCGTTGAGGTAACTGAGTGGCGCGAGTTCAGGCGATGTGTTGGGATTTGACCTTGGCTGCCTCCCGAAACACGCCGCGAGCTTGCGGTAGAGGGAACTTGACCATCTTGACATAAAAGTTTCCAACGACCGAAGGGTTAGACTTCGGCCTCGCTTTGCGTTGATCGGAATATTGGGACCCAAAGCCGCGAACGAGCGGCGCAGCCCTAATGGGTTTCAGCCCCAGTTTTTGTCGTGCTCTGCGTGCGTGCTAAGGTAGGCGCCGGGCGCGAAATGGGTGTCGTAGAACTCTGTGTCGAGGCGATGCGCCTGGAGATACATCAGGTTGAAGATCGCCGGCACTGTGGCCGGGAATCTGCCGAAGGTATCGTATATGTACTGGGCCATCACGGACACGCAGTCGACGAACTCCGCTCCCATCGGCGCGGCGCTGCTGCGGATTGTCTCCGAGCGCTTGTAGGGGCCTTTCGTTTCGCCATGGAACGGCCCGCCCCTGCCGAACTTACGCTCGACCACCGCTTCCACAGCGGCGCGCATGTCCGGAAAATGTGGTGGGCAGTGCGCCTCAAAGACGCCCGGCAGTCCGGTCACATGGGGCAGTGGTTTCCCGGGGATCATGTCGAACCGGAATCCGAGACCGGGAATGGCGGGATCACCGCTGGCGCCCTGAACCGTGAATGGGTTGAGGCCATCGTACATCCAGCCGCCGAGACCAAGTGCTTGCAGCATGAGGGCGCCGGCGTAGCAGGCCGTCGAGGTTTCAACGGTGACTTCGGTGAGGGCCAGCTGCTCTATGAACGTCAATGGATATGGATTTTGCAGATCCACCAGTCCGGCGAAGTTCTCCATCCCCGGGATTGGCCGGCCATTAAGGTCGTCATAGACGCAAGCTCCGTTCTGAACGAGGTAGCAAAGCGTGAGCACCATGTGCTGAGCGAGATCCGCCACAGGAATGATCAGCGTGCTACCTGGAACATTGCCACACCACTCGTTGTGCATCTCCATGTGCTCGGGAGAGCGCGGAACGTTTAACCGCTGATCCGCCAGCTTGACGATGCGCGACCGGTGCGCCCCGAGATACGCATCCAACTCGGTCTCTGCGCCACCCGAACTAATCGACGCCATGTCCCGCGTCGGCAGGAAATAGACTCCGGTGTCGTCGGTGAAGAATACCTCCGACGTGTGAAACCCTGCCGACGACGGAAATGTGCGGCCACCGGCGGCGCCCGCATAATTTGGTATTTTGGGAGCATAGGTCTTGTTGTGTGGGATGAGATTTGCCCACCCCGTATTGCCCGCCACCGTGGTCAGGAGCAGCATCTTTTCCATCTCGGTGATCGGCGCCGCAGGACTTTTTGAGGTATAGGCAAGAGGACCGTCCGGAATGGATGCGCCCTTCGCAAAACGCCGCGAGCGGCGCCCGTGAATCGCTTGGATCAGCGGAAAGCTGGAGACCTGTGCAAGGCCGCGCTCCGGGGCTGCTGTACTGACATCATTTTTCTGCCTCGCCGGAGTGGCGCCGGACGCGATGCCGCTCAGCAGGCCACTTGCACCGATTACGGATGCACCCAATACGTTTCTACGGGTTTGGTCGAACATTGCTCTGTCTCCTGCGGCGCATCGGCGGATTGAGTCCAGCCAGCGGATGCGCCGTCTAGTTCGTGGTTTCGGATGCCCAGAACATCCACGGACCAGCGTTCCAAAACCAGTTGGCTTACGGTATACTGATCGCGAATTGAAAATTACTTTTTAAAACAACGCCTTGCAGAGCCACAGCCGGCATACCTGCTCGCCGGTATCGCTAGATTTTGTACCGACGGTCCAGAAAGCGGGTATGCCTTGAGCACAAATGTACGCGGAAGTTCGACGCGACAACGGATTATGGATGTCGCCCAGGACGCTGTCCTGCTGAAAGGTTTCGAAGCGACGTCGATCGAGGAAATCGTCGCGGCCGTAGAGATATCCAAGGGCGGATTTTTCTATCATTTTGCCGACAAGAATGCGTTGGCGCAGGCCTTGATCCGGCGTTACATCAAGGAAGAGGATCGCATTTTCGACGACTTGTTCGGCAGGGCGCGCGAACTCAATGACGATCCACTGCATGCCATGCTGGTCGGCCTGAAAATGCTTGCGGAGCTGTTCGAGAATTTGCCGCAGGCGCACCCCGGCTGCCTGGTCGCTACGACCGCCTATCAGGACAGAATGTTCGACGCCGAGGTTCGCGAGTTGAATCGTTCCGCAATCCTGGGCTGGCGTGCCAGGTTTCTCGCAATGCTCGAGGATATCCGGGCGTTATATCCTCCCAACGAGCCTGTCGACATCGGCGCGCTCGCCGACATGGTCATGGGCGTGGCCGAAGGAGGTATCATTCTGTCCAAGGCATTGAACGAGCCGGGTGCGCTGCCGGCTCAAATCATGCTGTTCCGGACTTATTTGAAACTGCTCTTCAGCCATCGTTTGAAGCCTGCATCGTGAGCATGCGGCGTGATGACCGGGGTCTCGTCCAGTTGATTTCTCCGCCCAAATATGATGCTCCTCGCGCCCATGAAGAAGCTCTGTCTTACGGTTCTGGCGTCGGTGACGCTGTCGTGGCCGGCTAGCGCGATGGATAGCGCATTGCGCGCCGGCTTGTTGAAACTCGATCCGCAAACCCGGCTCGAACAGCGATGTGATGCCGAAGTGCTCGACCGGATTACCCATGACGACCGCAAATACAAAGCCGATCGCGTGGTCGCCTACGCTTTTGCGACGCCCGAAATGGACACTGACGCAATCACAAGTCCTGGGGCTGCCTTTCGCAGCAAGGGACAATGGTACCGGCTGAAATACAAGTGTCAGACGGCACCGGACCATATGCAGGTTCTGGATTTTCGCTATCGGATCGGCGAGGAGATTCCCGAAGCCGACTGGTCGAAATACAACCTCTACGACTAGCCTGTCCCGATCATGGCAGCTTTCGCCTGCTGGTGATTGCCGCCGCGATCAGGCAGTTTGCCGTCTTTGTCGCCGAGCAGTCTTGACGCGCGGGAACCATACACGTTACGGCGTCCGGACACTCGACGCGAACGATTGGCGACCAAGCAAGGAAATTCCAGCTAATGGAAATTTTTACCGCCGCTGGCCTGTCGGCCCTGCTTCAGGTCATTGCCATCGACCTTGTGCTTGCCGGCGACAATGCCATCGTCATCGGCCTTGCCGCGGCAGGCCTGCCGTCGGACCAGCGCAAGAAGGCGATTCTCGTCGGCATTGCGGCGGCCACCGTGCTTCGCATCTTCTTTGCCCTGATCACCCAGTGGCTCCTCACAATCGGCCCCATTCTTCTCATAGCCGGCGGCCTGCTGCTGCTTTGGGTGTGCTGGAAGATGTGGCGCGAACTCCGTGTCAGCCACGAGCAGGAACATGACGCCACGGAATCGTTGTCGAATGTCGATTACGACAAAAGCGGAGCGATTGCCGGCAAGGGACCGCGCAAGACCTTCGCTCAGGCAGCCTGGCAGATCGTCATTGCCGACGTTTCGATGTCTCTCGACAACGTCCTCGCAGTCGCAGGCGCAGCGATGGACCATCCGACGGTCCTGATCATTGGTTTGGCGCTGTCGATTGCATTGATGGGTTTCGCCGCTTCGTTTGTCGCACGCCTCCTGCATAAGTACCGCTGGATTGCTTATATCGGCCTCGTGATCATTCTCTACGTCGCCGTAAAGATGCTTCTGGATGGTGCCGTGCAGCAGTTCCCCGACCAGTTTGCATTCCTGGCGCCCTGGTTCGGGCCAGGCGGTCATTGAACCTGATCCTTGGCAGTGCAGGTCCGCACGAGCGCACCAGCCACTCCTCGGTTTGCTTGACTGCCGAACTATGCTATTGCGCCGTGCAAATTGAGCTTCTGCGAAAGTTCAAAGATCAACATGTATCGAGACTTCCGGGCCGGGCCTCAGGGTTTCCGGCCCGCGTCCATTGGAAACCGCATATGTCCGCCCCTCGCGTCAGCTTCGTCAGTCTTGGATGCCCGAAAGCGCTCGTTGATTCAGAGCGCATCATCACGCGTCTCCGCGCGGAAGGCTACGAAATCGCGCGCAAGCATGACGGCGCCGATCTGGTCGTCGTAAACACCTGCGGTTTTCTCGACTCGGCTCGCGACGAATCGCTCCATGCCATCGGCTCCGCCCTTTCGGAGAACGGCAGGGTCATCGTCACCGGTTGTCTCGGCGCCGAACCGGACGTCATCCGCGAAAGACACCCAAACGTTCTCGCCATCACCGGTCCGCAGGCCTACGAGAGCGTGATGGCTGCCGTGCATGAGGCCGCGCCCCCGAGCCACGATCCCTATGTCGACCTGTTGCCGCCGCAAGGCGTCAAGCTCACG
Source organism: Mesorhizobium sp. WSM4823 (assembly GCF_055811195.1). Classification (NCBI taxonomy): domain Bacteria; kingdom Pseudomonadati; phylum Pseudomonadota; class Alphaproteobacteria; order Hyphomicrobiales; family Phyllobacteriaceae; genus Mesorhizobium; species Mesorhizobium sp. WSM4823. Next base: position 651,619 of record NZ_JBVVQL010000002.1, on the reverse strand, counting down.
CCGCGCCACTATGCCTATCTCAAGATTTCGGAAGGCTGCAATAACCGCTGCACCTTCTGCATCATCCCGGCGCTGCGCGGCGATCTCGTCTCGCGGCCGGCCGCCGACGTGCTGCGCGAAGCCGAGAAACTGGCCAAGGCCGGAGTCAAGGAAATCCTGGTCATTTCGCAAGATACCAGCGCCTACGGTATCGACATCAAATATCAGACCAGCATGTTTGGCGACCGCGAAGTGCGGGCAAAGTTCCTCGATCTGTCGGAGGAGCTCGGCAAGCTCGGCATCTGGGTGCGCATGCACTATGTCTACCCCTACCCGCATGTCGCCGATGTCATCCCGCTAATGGCTGAGGGAAAGATCCTTCCCTATCTGGACATCCCGTTCCAGCACGCCTCGCCGCAGGTGCTGAAGAATATGCGCCGGCCCGCCCATGGCGAAAAGACGCTCGACCGCATTCGAGGCTGGCGCGAAATCTGTCCGGATCTGGCCATTCGCTCCACCTTCATCGTCGGCTTCCCCGGCGAGACGGACGACGATTTCGAGATGCTGCTCGACTGGCTGGACGAAGCCAAGATCGATCGCGCCGGCTGTTTCAAATACGAGCCGGTCAGGGGCGCCCGTTCCAACGACCTCGGCCTCGAACAGGTACCGCAGGACATCAAGGAGGCGCGCTGGCACCGCTTCATGCAGCGCCAGCAGAAGATCTCGGCGACGCAGCTCGCCAGGAAGGTCGGCAAGCGCCTGCCTGTCCTGATCGACGAGGCGCACGGCACCTCGGCCAAGGGCCGCACCAAATACGACGCGCCCGAAATCGACGGATCGGTGCATATCCAGTCGCGGCGCCCGTTGCGCGCCGGTGACATCGTCACCGTCAAGATCGACCGCGCCGACGCCTACGATCTCTACGGCTCAGCTGTCTGACGCAGCTCGCTGTAAACGAAAGGGCGCCGCGCGGCGCCCTTTCCTGTCAAGATCTTGGCCCTGTCAAAATTTTGACGTGTCAATATCTTGGCCTGTCAGGATTTTGGTCTCCGCTAGCGCTTACTTCGGCAGCTTGTCGTCGACGCCCTTGATGTAGAAATTCATGCCGAGCAGCGTGGCGTCAGTAGCGACCTCGCCGTCTTTCAGCCATGGCGTTCCATCCTGCTTGGCGATCGGCCCCGTGAAGGGGTTCCATCCCTCGACGATCTTCTTTTCGGTGGCTTGCGCCATCGCCTTCACGTCATCGGGCATGTTGGTGTAAGCGGCCATTTTAACAGCGCCGTCCTTGATGCCCAGCCAGACATTGCCCGGCTTCCATGTGCCGTCGAGCACGGCCTTCACCCGGCTAATATAATACGGCCCCCAATCGTCGACGATCGAGGTCAACTGCGCCTTGGGGGCAAACTTGATCATGTCCGAAGACTGACCGAACCCTTGCAGCCCGCGCTCTTCGGCGACTTGCAGGGCGGCGGTCGAGTCGGTGTGCTGGACGATGATGTCGGCCCCCTGGTCGAACAGAGCCTTGGCGGCGTCGGCTTCCTTGCCTGGATCGAACCATGAATTGACCCAGACGATCTTCGCCTTGAAGTTCGGGTTGACCGACTGGGCGCCGAGCATGAAGGAATTGATGCCCATCACCACTTCGGGGATCGGAAACGAAACGACGTAGCCGGCGACGCCCGACTTCGATTGCTTGGCTGCGATCTGGCCGAGGATGTAGCGGCCTTCGTAGAAGCGCGCATTGTAGATGCCGAGATTGTCCGACGTCTTGTAGCCGGTCGCGTGCTCGAATTTGACGTCGGGGAATTTCTTGGCGACCTTCACTTCGGGGTCCATGAAGCCGAAGGAAGTGCCGAAGATGATCTTGCATCCTTCGCGTGCCAGTCGCTCGAAAGCACGAGCGGCATCGGGACCCTCGGAGACGTTCTCCAGGTAGGCGGTCTCGACCTTGTCGCCGAGGGCCTTCTCTACGTCCAGGCGGCCTTGGTCATGCTGGTACGAATAGCCGAAATCGCCGATCGGGCCAGTATAGACCCAACAGGCTTTTAGCTTTTCCTGCGCCTCGGCGGTCGCCGCCAGCGACCATGCTGCCGCGGCGGCCATCAGCGCAATAAGCAGTTTTTTCATCGTGTTACCTCTCTGAGTTAAGCCTTGGAGCTTCCCGTCTGTTTTTATTGTCAACGATCCGGAACGAATGGCTGCCCCAAGGAAGCCGGTGTGTTCATCATCGTCAAACGCTTGTTGCGCGAGATTAGAACGAGAACCACGATGGTTGCCAGATAGGGCAACGAAGAAAGCAGTTGCGATGGAACCGGAATGCCAAAAGCCTGTGCATGAAGCTGGCCGATCCATACCGCGCCGAAAATATAGGCGCCAGCCAGCAGTCGCCACGGCCGCCATGACGCGAACACGACCAGCGCCAGCGCGATCCAGCCGCGTCCGGCGGTCATGTTCTCCACCCATTGCGGCGTGTAGACCAGCGAAAGGTGACCACCGGCAAGGCCTGCACAGGCGCCGCCGAAGATCACCGAGAGATAGCGGTAGCGGATGACCTGGATGCCAAGCGCATGGGCCGATGTGTGGCTGTCACCGATCGAGCGCAGCGTGAGCCCGGTGCGGGTCTTGAACAGGAACCACATGACGGCGGCGGTCAACGCGATCGAGATGTAGAAGATCGGGTCCTGGCCGAACAACAACCTGCCGATGACGGGAATCTGCGTCAGGCCGGGTATGTCGAGATTTGGCAGCCTCGCGCCGGGCAGACCGACAAAGCCGGTTCCCATCATTCCGGAAAGGCCGAGGCCGAGCAATGTCAGCGATAGGCCGGTCGCCACCTGGTTGGTGGCCAGCGACAATGTCATGACGGCGAACAGCAGCGAAAACACTGCACCCAGGGCGATCGCTGCCAACAATCCGATCCACGGCGATCCGGTGAGATAGCCGGCGCCGAAACCGCCGACGGCCCCCATGATCATCATGCCTTCGACACCGAGATTAAGCACGCCGGAACGTTCGACCACCAGTTCGCCGATCGCCGCAATCAGCAAGGGCGTCGCCGCAGTTGCGATGGTCAAAAGAATGTTGACGGTGATGTCCATCAGCGGGCCTCCTCCAGCTTCGGCACGGATTCAAGCTTTGGCGTGGCAAAGCCGATCAGGCGAATGCGGTAGTGAATGAGCGTATCGCAGCCGAGCACGAAGAACAGGAGCATGCCCTGGAACACACGCGCCACCTTGTCGGAGATGCCGAGCGCGCTTTGCACCGCCTCGCCACCGAGATAGGTCAGCGCCAGCACAAGGCCCGCCGCGACGATGCCGAGTGGATTGAGACGGCCGAGGAACGCCACAATGATGGCGGTGAAGCCGTAGCCGGGCGAAATCACCGGCTGCAGCTGGCCGATCGCGCCGGAGACTTCGGAAATACCGGCAAGTCCGGCCAGTGCACCCGACAGCATGAAGGCGAAGAACACCATCCGGTTGAGGCCGAACCCTGCGAAGCGCCCTGCCCTGGGGCTTGCGCCGAGCACGCGCACCTCAAAGCCTTTCAGCATGCGGCTCATCAGGATCCAGACCAGCACCGCCGCGACCAGCGCGAAGACGAAACCCCAATTGGCGCGGCCGGAGGCCGGCATCAGTTCCGGCAAGATGGCGGAGTCGTTGAACTGTATCGTCTGCGGGAAGTTGAAACCCTGCGGATCGCGCCAGGGACCGCGCACCAGCCAGTCGAGGAAGAGCTGCGCGACATAGACCAGCATCAGGCTGGTCAGGATCTCGTTGGTGTTGAAGCGCGTCTTGAGCAAGGCGGGAATGGCGGCGTAGGCGGCACCGCCAACCATGCCGAACAGCAGCATCAGCGGCAGCACCAGCGGGCCTTCGAATTGCGGAAGCAGCACCGGAACGATCGAGCCGGCGATGCCGCCCAGGATGAATTGGCCTTCCGCACCGATATTCCAGATGTTGGCCCTGTAGCAAACCGACAGGCCGACCCCGATCAGGATGAGTGGTGCGGCCTTGATCGCCAGCTCATGCAGCTGCCAGACCTGGCTAACCGGCTCGATGAAATAGATTTGAAATGCCTTCAAAGGATTGACGCCAAGCAGTGCGAACAGGACGGCGCCGGCAATGATCGTCAACACGAATGCAATGAATGGCGACAGTGCCGAGAACAGCATCGAGCGCTGTGGGCGTTTGACGAGTTCGAGGCGCATCATGACGTCTCCAAAGCGTGTTCGGCGTGGCCGGGCTCGGCGCCACCCATCAGCAGTCCGATTTTTTCGAAAGTGGCCTCAGCGATCGGCAAAGGCCTCGACAATTCGCCATTGTGCATCACCGCGATCGCGTCGGATATTTCGAACAGTTCGTCGAGATCCTGGCTGATGACCAGCACCGCCGAGCCGCTGCGCGCCAATTCGATCAGCGCCTGGCGAATGTGGGCGGCGGCACCGGCGTCGACGCCCCATGTCGGCTGATTGACGACCATGACGCCAGGCCTGCGGTCGAGTTCGCGGCCGACGATAAATTTCTGCAGATTGCCGCCCGAAAGCGCCGCCGCCTCCGGGTCCGGAGCGCTCTTGCGCACATCCATCGCCTTGATGATGCGCTGCGCAGCGGCATAGATCGCATCGCTTCTGACCATTCCGCCGGCGCCGACAAACATCTTGCCGTCGGTGGCATGGCGCGACAGGAGCAGGTTTTCTGAAAGCTTCATGCGGGGTGCTGCACCGTGGCCGAGCCGCTCTTCCGGCACGAAGGCCGCGCCCATCAGCCGCCTGCCGGTGATGCTGAGGCCGCCGGCATCCTTACCGCGGATGCGCACCGAGGCGGCATCCTGCTGCGGCACCTCGCCGGAAACGGATTCGAAGAACTCGCCCTGGCCGTTGCCTGCGACGCCGGCAATGCCGATCACTTCGCCGGCGCGTACCGTCAGGTTGATGTTCCTGAGCGGGATCGAGAACGGCGTTGCCGGCTTGCGGCTGAGCGCGCGGATTTCAAGCAGCGGCTGCGCGGTCTCGATACCTTGGGCCGGCGCGCGCACCACGGCCTGCACGTCGTTGCCGACCATCATGCGCGCCAGCGATGCTGCGGTTTCCTTGCGCGGGTTGCAATGGCCAACCACCTTGCCGTGGCGCAGCACCGTGGCGCGGTCGCAGATGCGCTTGACCTCTTCCAGCCGGTGCGAAATGTAGAGGATGGACTTTCCTTCCGAGCGCAGCCGCTCGAGTGTCTCGAACAGCTTGTCGGCTTCCTGCGGCGTCAGCACCGAAGTCGGCTCGTCGAGGATGATGAGCTGCGGCGTCTGCAGGAGACAGCGGATGATCTCGATACGCTGGCGCTCACCGACCGACAGGTCGCCGACCAGCGATTGCGGGTCGAGCGGCAGGCCGTAGCTGTAGGACAGCGCCCTCGCCTTCGCTGCAATCGTGCTGATCGGCGAACCGTCGTCCAACGATAGCGCGATGTTCTCGGCCGCCGTCAGCGCCTCGAACAGCGAGAAATGCTGGAACACCATGCCGATGCCGAGCTTTTTCGCAAAGCCGGGATTGGTGATAGTTACCGCCTGACCGTTCCAGAAAATCTCGCCCGAATTAGGCTCCAGTGTTCCGAACAGCATTTTGACGAGTGTCGACTTGCCGGCGCCGTTCTCGCCGAGCAACGCGTGGATTTCGCCCTTTGCAACATTGAGGTCGACATGGTCGCACGCCGTCAGCGTGCCGAATGTCTTGGTGAGGCCACGAACCTCAAGCAGGTTCTCGCCGTCCTGATTTGCACTCACAGTGCCTCCCATCTGGTTTGCCAGACATGTTCTGTGTTCCCGCAGGCATGGTATGCGCGGCCTGCTCCCGTCGGAAAGCGGCACGCGTCTTGAAAGAGCTTCAAGAATTTCAGCGGAAACTCAAGGGGTAAAGAGCGCGCGCCTGAAAAGTCGACGTCATGGGACGAGAATGGTTGTCCCGGTCGTTCTGCGCCCTTCAAGATCGGCATGCGCCTTGCCTGCGTCCTTCAGCGCATAGCGCTGGTTGATCCTTATCTTGACTGCGCCACTGAGCACGACGTCAAACAGCGCGGCTGCGGACGCCTCTAGGTCCTCGCGCCTGGCATTGTAGACGAACAAAGTCGGCCGCGTCGCGAACAGCGAACCTTTCTGCGCCAGCAATGACATGCTGAACGGTGGGATCGGCCCTGACGATTGTCCGAAGCTGGCGAACATGCCGAGCGGCTTCAGGCAGTCGAGCGAGGCGGGAAAGGTGTCGTTGCCGACCGAATCATAGACGACGTCGCACTTCTTGCCGCCGGTGATTGCGATGACGCCGGCCACGAAATCCTGCTCGCGGTAGTTGATGACATGGTCGAAGCCATGCGCCTTGGCGAGCTCGATCTTGTCGGTGGAGCTGGCGGTGCCTATCACGGTTGCGCCAAGATGCTTGGCCCATTGTCCGAGGATCAGCCCGACACCGCCGGCCGCCGCGTGAAACAGGATGGTGTCGCCCGCTTTCACCTTGAAGGTGCGGCGCAGCAGATATTCCGCCGTCATCCCTTTCAGCATCATGGCAGCCGCCTGTTCGTCGCTGATGCCGTCGGGCACCTTTACGACACGATCGGCGGCGATCACGCGCTGCTCGGCATAGGCGCCAGTCGTCACGGCGTAGGCGACGCGATCGCCCGGCTTCAGCCAATCGATATCCGCACCGACTTCTACAACCACCCCGGCCGCTTCGCTGCCGGGTATCAGCGGGAAACCGCCCGGCGGCGGATAAAGGCCGGAGCGATGATAGACGTCGATGAAATTGAGGCCGATGGCTGTATGCCTGACCAGGATTTGGCCCGACCCGGGTTGGCCCGGATCGGCGTCCTCATAGGTCAGAACCTCCGGACCGCCATTGGCATGGATGCGGATCGCTTTGGACATTTCTGGCTCTCTTGGGATTAGGCGCTCTTGGGGATCAGGCGCTCTTTGGGATCAGATGCTCTTGGGGATCAGGCTTTCCTGTCATCCGGCTTGGCGCCGAGATTTGGAAAGAGCTGCATGATACCGCCGATGCAAGCGAGGTAAAGCCCGGTGACCGTGATGCCGATCTTGGTGAAGACGCTCACCTGCTCGCCCAATACGCCAATCTGATCGTAGAAGGCGGCGAGCGCTGCCTGCGCCAGGGCCAGCGCTCCGAAAGCGCACCATAGCAGCGTCATGCCAAGGTTGATCGGCCGCAGCCGCACCACCCGCACCGGATGGATGAAATTGATCGGCACAAATGTCAGGATGCCGGCCACCACGACCACGGCGAAGGAAACCCATTGTCCCGGCTCGATGACGAACAGCGTGAACACCACCATGTTCCAGACCACCGGAAACCCCTTGAAGAAATTCTCCTTCGTCTTCATGCCGGTGTCGGCATAGTAGATCGCGCTCGACACAACGATGATCGCCGCCGACAGGAACGACAGGCCCTCACCCATGAAGCCGCGCTGGTAAAGCGCGAAGGCCGGTATCAGCACGTAAGTCACGTAGTCGATGATGTTATCGAGGAGTTCGCCCGACCATGTCGGCAGGATTTCCTTGACGTCGAGCTTCCTGGCGATTGGCCCGTCGATGCCGTCGACGAACAGCGCCAGCCCCAGCCACCAGAACATCGCCGTCCAGCGCTGCTCGCTCGCAGCCACCAGCGACAGGAACGCCAGGAACGAACCCGACGCGGTTAGCAGATGGACCGAAAACGCGCGCGCCTGCGGCCACGTGACTTTCTTCTTTGGCCTCGGAATCCTGTCCGTGATTTTCCTGGCCGTTGTTTTTTTGCTCACGGGCCCCGCCAGTCCAGCTTGCAGATTTCGGCCGAGCGGCCGGCAAAATTCCAGTTGCGGCCGAAAGCCCGCATCTTGCTCTTGTCGGATCTGGCCACGATGACTTCCGGTGCGATCCAGTACTCCGAATTGCTGATCACCGTATCCTTGTCGCGGTCCTTGCCTGAAATCGGCGTCACCGCTCCGTCGATGATCTTTGGGATCTGGAAGATACGGGTCCTGTCATGCGTCTCATAGGTGATCGGCGCTTGCTCGACGCCGAGGAACTTTCCGACCAGGATGGAAAGCAGCGAGGTGGTTCCGCCGGCCTTGCCGGTGAAGATCCTGGTCAGCGCCTTGACCGCGTAGACTGAGGCGCGCTTGTCGATGAACAGTCCGGCTGTCCAGTTGCCACGGCTCATATAGCCGGGGATTTCCATGACCAGCCCAAGATTGAGGCCGGACAAGTCGACCTCGCCGAAATGGCCGGCATCGATGCGGAATCCGGCCCAGGTCTGGCAATATCCCTCGGTCGGCGGATGACTGCCGAGAGACAGCACGCAAGGGCAAAAAACCGTGCAATTGCAGGAGAGCACCAGCTCTCCTTTCATTGCCCAGCTTTGCTCTGCCATCGAATTCTCTCCCCTCATGCCGAGACTACTAGCAGGGCGGTTGCCCAGACAAGCAGTATCGCACCGGCGATCCGGGTTGGCAGCCTGCCCGCCGTCTGTTTTTCGATCAAGGTGAACAGGCCGATCAGCGCCATCCAGAACACGTTCATCACACCGACGGCGAACATCACCAGCATCAGCGCCCAGCAGCAGCCGAGGCACCAGACGCCCTGCTCCATGCCGAGCCGGAAAATGCGGCCGGGCTTCGCGCTCCAATTCGAAAACAGGACCGCAAACGGATTTCTGCACTTTGTCAGGCAGGCTTCCTTCAGGCCGCTGAACTGGTAGAGGCCGGCAATCGAAAGCGCGGCTGCTCCGGTCGCTCCAGCCACTGGATCGAGCATCTGCACAGGTGAGGCGAAGGCGTGGACGATGAGCGTCAGCACCGCGAAGGCTGCCGACGCAGCCAGCCACACGCTGACGTATCCGGCGACCAGGATCAGCGGGTGGACGACCGGTTCGCCTTGGATCCGGGCCGTATCGGCGATCTCGCAATAGGTGCGGATCATCGGCGCCGCTGAAGGCAGCATGGTGGCAATCGCCATCAGGAACCACATGATGACAAGCGCGCTGCCCTGTGCGCCGACGCCCCCGTCGAGCGGCGCGGGTGCAAGACAAAGAGTGAAGAAACGCTCGAGAAAATCCGGCAGTGGCAGCTGCGGCAGATTTCTGAGCATCGTGTCGCCGGGTGCATCGATACCAGGAATCCGGCTTTCGGCGCCACGTATCGCCATGGCGCCAAGAAGCAGCCACGCCAGGAGGACGCCCCCGCCCAAAACGAGGGTCACGGTCAGTCGAGGATTGCGCGAGATGCTCGCCGTGACACGGCCGACACGGTCGAGATGGCTGAAATCATGATCTTGGCCGGTCATGGCAAATCGAATGGGCCGAATCGCCGCGTTGATCAAGCCGCATGATCTGACCTATATGCTCGTCAGGTCGGAGCGACCGCCTCGCATCGCAACCGGGAAGCCGAATTTGGACCATCGGGAGACAGCACGGATACTGGTTGCCGGCAGCGGCCCGGCAGGGCTGATTGCAGCGCTTGGCTTCGCAGATGCTGGCTTTCCCGTGACACTCGTCGGACCTGAGGCAAATGGCCAGGACGGCCGTACGACGGCCTTGATGGACCCGGCCCTGAAGATGCTTGAACGGTTGGGCGTCGTCGACCAGGTGAGATCCCAGGCCGCACCGCTGAAGGTGATGCGCATCGTCGACGCAACCAGCCGGCTGATTCGCAGCCCGGTGGTCACTTTTCGCGCCAGCGAAATCGGTGAGGAGCAGTTCGGGCTGAACCTACCCAACAGCGCACTCAACCCTGCGCTTGCCGGGGCCGTTGCCGCGCATTCGGGCATCGAATGGCGAAAATCGATGGTGGAGACCTGGCGCCTCGACGCCGAGCATGCCCATGCGATCCTGTCTGATGGCAGTGAGATCGCAGCATCGCTGGCGGTCGCTGCCGACGGGCGCCTGTCGCCGGCCCGCGAGGCCGCCGGCATCTCGACATCCGCCCGGTCCTATCCGCAGGCGGCACTGGTTCTCAATTTCAGCCACCGCAGCGATCATGCTTTCACCTCGACCGAATTCCACACCGAGACCGGCCCGTTCACCCAGGTTCCCCTGCCCGGCAACCGCTCCAGCCTTGTCTGGGTTGTAGAACCGGAGACGGCCAAAGAACTCGCCGCCCTGGACGACGCGACGCTTTCGACGCGGGTCGAACTTCGAATGCAATCGATGCTTGGCCGGGTGTCCGTCGAGCCCGGCCGGCAGATCTATCCGCTTTCGGGCGTGACGCCGCGGTGCTTCGCTCGCAACCGAGTGGCGCTTGTCGGCGAAGCCGCCCATGTGTTTCCGCCGATTGGCGCGCAAGGTCTCAACCTTGGTATCAGGGATATCGACGATCTGATTGAGATTTCTTGCGAAAACAGGGCTGACCCAGGCGCCGTCAAAGCACTCGCAGCTTATGATTTCAGGCGTCGACCCGACATTCTGGCACGCAGCAGTGCGGTCAATCTGCTCAACAAGTCGCTGCTCTCTGACATGCTGCCGGCCCAGATGGCGCGCAGTGCAGGCCTCGGCGTGCTCGGCGGCTTCGCGCCGCTGCGCGCCTTTTTCATGCGCGAGGGCTTGCGGCCCGGCAGTGGTTTTGCAGCGCTCACCGGCGGCTTAAGGAAACAAGTCCGGCGGTAGTACGCCATGGCGGATCATGTAGAGCAGCCCGGTCACCGTCACGACCGAGAGGCAAGTGGTGATCAGCACGCTGGCCGAGGCCCGCTGCACCCAAACGCCATATTGTTGGGCTATGACGAAGACATTGGTTGCGGTCGGTAATGCCGCCAGCAGGACCGCTGAAAACATCCAGGTCTCGGAAAAGTTGCCGATCCAGCTCAGAACGACATAGCAGAACAACGGGTGCAGGATCAGCTTCAGCGCAGCGATCAACGCCAGTTCGTGCGGGATGCGATTGAGTGGTCTTAGCGCCAGGGTGACGCCCATGGCGAACAGCGCGCAAGGTGCCGCCGCCCTCGAAAGATATTCGAGGAAGCGCTCTGCCGGCACAGGCGGGCGAAAACCGATATAGGCGGCGCCCACGCCCAGGGCGGTCGCGATGATGAACGGATGCAGCACGATCTTTCGCAAAACGCCCAGGATGAGCCGCGATGGCGACGTCTTGTCGTCGCCGGCCAGCGCCATCATCATCGGCGCGACGGCGAAATGCAGGATGTTCTCGAAACAGAAGATCAGGGCTACCGGCACCGCCGCCTCCTCGCCGAAGGCCAGCAATGCAAGCCCCGGCCCCATATAGCCGATATTGCCGTAGGCGGCGGCCAACGCCTTGATGGTCGATTGCGCTATCTCGCCTCTCGACGTCAGCGCCGACCATGCGAACATCAGCGAAAAAACCGTGTAGGTGGAGAAGACCGAGCCGAAGATAAAGCTCCATTCGGTCAGCCGCTCGAACGGCGTCTTGGCAAGCAGTTGGAAGAACAGGGCCGGCAGCGCGACATAGACGATGAAGGTGTTCATCCAGCCGAGCGCTTCCAGCGGCTGCCCGGTGATGCGCGCCACCAGGAAACCTATGAAAATCAACCCGAAGAATGGAAGAACAAGACCGATGACGTCTGACATTTTGCGCTGACACTAACCCTCGGGCGGGGCTAGCCCGTAGCTTGATGGCGCGTCAAGCGCTTCGGCATTGAATTGATGCGGCGTTTGCGTCAAATAGAGGTAGGTCTCGGCCCTAAAGTCGGGCTCGATTTTTTGTTGCGTAACGGGTAAATTTCAAGGTCCTAGAGAGTCATTGGCGCATTCCAAGGACGCGCGGCACTCTTAGGACTTAGTGGTGAGTACGATGAAAACAGCCAAATTCTCGATCGGACAGGTGGTTCGCCACCGGCTGTTTCCGTTCCGCGGCATCATTTTCGATGTCGATCCGCAATTCGCCAACACCGACGAATGGTACGAGGCGATCCCCGCGGATGCGCGGCCGTGTAAGGATCAGCCCTTCTACCACTTGCTCGCCGAGAATTCGGAAACGGAATACATTGCCTACGTGTCTGAGCAGAACCTGCTCGAGGATCAGTCTGGCGAACCTGTGCGGCATCCGCAGATCGGTGAGATGTTCGACAAGATGCCCGATGGGCGCTACGAGCCGAGACGCCAGTCAAGACATTGACGTGACGGGATTACGGGCCTGGCTTGGGTCAAGAACGGTCGGCCAGAACAAAAAAAGCGGGGCATGACCCCGCTTTTTTCTGAGTTATTTGGCCCTGAGGCGATCAGTTGGCGGTTTTCGCCTTGTCCTGCTCTTCCTTGAGCTTCTTGGCGAAGTCCTGATTGTTCTTGGCCACGAAGTCCTGAAGCTTCTTTTGCCGATCCTCGATGTCTGACTGCTGCAGCGGCGGCCCGTCAAAGGCGCCGCTGAAGCCGGTCAGCGCGATCTTGATCGGGTTCGGCTGGTTCTGGAAATTGACCGAAGTCAACGTCAGGTTGGAACCCTTCTTGAAGGAGGCGACGAGCTGGTCGGTCAACGGTACTTCCGCCACGCAGCGGTCGGGGAAGCAGATCACATAATCGAGCTTCTGCGCCTTCCCGGTATCGATCTGAAGGCCAATGCCGGGAGGAACCAGGCGGCCGGTCGGAACCGTTACCTGGAACACCTTGCGGTTCACCTTGCCCTTCAATTCGATCAGGCTGACGCCGGTGACGAGCTGGCCGTTACCGGCTGTGGTGATGTTTTGGACATTGCAGATGTCGACGTCTTCCTGCTTGGTGCAGGCTTTGAACCAGCCCTGCGGAATCTGCTGTTGTTGCTGCGCAAACGCAGCGGGAAGTTGTGCGCCCAGAAAGCCGACCACGCCAGCGGCCAGGACCGACAGGCGGTACGCGTTGCTGTTCAGGCTCGTCATATCGTGCACTTCCTCTCAAATGATCCCGGGACCGGCTTCTTCGCGCCGTGTGGTCCAGCTACCTGTTGCCAAAATGAGGCAACAGAATGACTCGGACGGCGTGTTACACTGCAAGCGGTGCCGAATCCAGCCCGCTACCCGCAATTCTTGAACTGGCGATTGGCCGTAAGGCGACCGGCTCATGTTAGGGTGCGCTCCGAATCATCAAGCCGACCCAGTAAGGAGACGGTCATGGGCCGCGTTCTTGTTTGGCTGATCGCCGCGATCTCGTTTGCCAGCCTTTCGCCGGAGCCAGCGCTGTCGGAGCCGAAACACGCGATCGCCATGCAGGGCGAGCCGGCGCTGCCGGCCGACTATACGCATTTCAACTACGTCAATCCCGATGCGCCCAAGCGCGGCAGCATCACCTATTGCGTCGTCGGCAGCTTCGACAATCTCAACCCGTTCATCCTGAAAAGCCTGCGCACGACCGCCCGCGGCGTGATCGATAGGATCTTCGGCAATCTCGTCTTCGAACCGTTGATGCAGCGCAATGACGACGAAGCCTTTAGTCTTTACGGCCTGCTTGCCGACACTGCCGACATGGACCCGGAGCGCAAGAGCATTGAATTCCACCTCGATCCGCGGGCCAAATGGTCGGATGGCCAACCGGTGACTGCGGAAGACGTTCTGTTCACTTACGACGTGTTTACCGAAAAAGGGCGGCCACCTTACAGCGCCCGTATGAGCATGGTCGCCAAACTCGAAAAGACCGGCGACCGCAGCGTGCGCTTTACATTCAATGACAAGGCCAACCGTGAGACTCCGTTGATTATCGCGATGACGCCAATCGTACCGAGGCATGCTTTCGACAAAAAGACCTTCGACAGGACCACGCTGAAACCTGTGATCGGCAGTGGCCCATACACCGTGGCGCAAGTGGCGCCCGGCCAACGCATCGTGTTCAAGCGCAACCCAAATTATTGGGGCAAGGACATCCCTGCCAAGCGCGGTTTCGACAATTACGACCAGATCACCATCGAATATTTCCTCAATGCCAACGCCAAGCTGGAAGCTTTCAAGAAAGGCATCTGCGCCATCGATGATGACAGCGATCCCGTCAAGCGCGAGCGCGATCTCGACTTCCCGGCCTTCCACAAGGGCGATGTGATCGCCGAAACCTTCGACACCGGCATCCCACCAGTGGTGACGGGATTCCTGTTCAACACACGGCTGCCGAAATTTTCCAATCCGGTCGTTCGACGCGCGCTCGGCATGCTCTACGACTTCGAATGGGCCAACAAGAGCTTGTTTGGCGGCAAGTACATGCGCACCATGAGCTATTGGCAGAACTCCGAGCTTTCCGCGCTCGGTCATCCGGCCGACGACAGGGAAAAGGCACTTCTGGCGCCCTACCCGGGTCGTGTGCCGGCCGATGTCATGGACGGAACCTGGCGGCCACCCGTCACCGACGGCTCGGGCCAGGACCGCAAGGTGCTAAAGGCCGCGTACGACATATTGAAGGGCGCGGGCTATACTTTGCAAAATGGAGCGATGCTCGATCCAGAGGGCAAACCCTTCGGCTTCGAGATCCTGACTGCCTCGCAGAACGAGGAGCGCCTTGCCACCATCTACCAGCGCACGCTGGCGAAGATCGGCATCGATGTCGCCATCCGCAGCCTTGACGGCGACCAGATCCAGTCGCGCAAGCAACGTTTCGATTTCGAGGTGCTGATCGGTACCAGCGGCTTCGAGAACTCGTTGTCGCCCGGCATCGAGCAGCTCGGGCGCTGGGGATCCGCTGCCGCCAATGCCGAAGGGTCATTCAACCTCGCCGGCGTCGCCGATCCGGCGGTGGATGCCGCACTTGAGGCGATGCTCGACGCCCGCAGCCGCGAAGACTACGTTGCCGCCGTCCGGGTTCTCGACAGATTGCTGATCTCCGGCAACTACATGGTTCCGATGCAGCACAACACGCAGCAATGGCTTGCCTACTGGAACTACCTGGAACATCCTGAGAAGACGCCCATATCAGGCTATAGACTGCCAACGTGGTGGCGCAAGGCGAACTGAATACGATCCGTACCGAAGATCCGCGTCAGCAGGAACTGGAACCTCGGTTGCGTGCCGACCTCCAGATGAGGTCATGCTCAAAAGAAATGTCTCCCCTCCTGACAGGAGATCGCGATGAGCGAACTGAACTCCATTACCGTCGACGTCGTGTCCGATGTTGTCTGCCCGTGGTGTTTCATCGGCCAGAAGCGGCTCGACAAGGCGATTGCCGCGGCAAGCGATATCGACGTGCACATACGCTGGCGGCCGTTCCAACTCGACCCGACCATCCCGCCCGAAGGCAAGGATCGCCGCGAATACATGGTGGCCAAGTTCGGCAGCGACGAACGCATCCGCGAGATCCATGCCCGGATCGAGCCGCTGGGCGAGGCCGAGGGGATCAATTTCGCCTTCGCTGCCATCAAGGTCGCGCCCAACACGCTGGACGCGCACCGTGCCATCCGCTGGGCTGGAGCTGCCGGCGAGGCCGTGCAGAACCGGCTGGTGCGACGTCTGTTCCAGTTGAATTTCGAGGAAGGCGCCAACCTGGGCGATCATGTCGTGCTGATCAAAGCCGCCCGCGAGGCGGGCATGGACGCATCCGTGGTCGAGACGCTTTTACCGACGGACGCCGATGTCGAGGCGGTCCGCACCGAAATCGCCACCGCTTCGCGCATGGGCATCACTGGCGTGCCGTGCTTCTTGCTGGAGGGCAAGTATGCGGTGATGGGTGCGCAGGATGCCGATACGCTCACAGACGCCATTCGCCAGGTTGCGGCGGCCAAGGCGCGGGGTGAGCTGGAGAAAGCGGACTGAATAGACGCTACCCCACCGCCACCTTGGCGCTGCCGCCAACGCACGTTTCCGGTCACTTTTCCGACCGTCGCCAAGTCAACGTGGCAACAGAGATGTGTCGAAGACAGCACGTTTTTGCGCGCTTGCGTCCTCCCCAACATAAAATTAGCTGATCGACTTTTCACAAAACTGTGCAAAAGAGCTTCCCTTGGGGAAGGTACAGGCGCTCGCCTATGCGAACCGTACAAGCTATTGAAATTATTTAGATAATATGCCTTTGGGAACGTCACCGCATGACGTTGCGATGCTGAATTCTGTTGCCTGACGGCAACGGCGAGAGGTTCAATCCCCCGGCAGGCCAAGAAAAGATAATGGAAAATGATCAATTGATGTTACTGTCTGTAACAAAACTAAAAGAGGTTTGGGCGGATAGTGATTCGGGTCGGCAGACCAGAGCGACATTCAATATCGGAAAAATGGCTCCGCGGCGCCGCAAGGCCTCCGCTCCTGACACCGGTTTCCTCGATGCGCAGCTTCTGGGGACTGATGCGGGCCTACTGGTTCTCGGACCGCTGGGTGGAGGCCTGGACACTGACGCTGGTCATCGCGCTGTTCACCGCGCTCTCCAGCAAGGCCGGGGTCTGGTTCGCCGAAGCGTCCGGTGAACTGGTCAACTCGATCGCCTTCTACCATGATGCCGCGAACACCACGCCGCTCGCGTCGCTGCTCACCAACGCCGGCATACTTATCCTTCTGGTCGTGCTCAAGGATGCGGGCTTTACCGGCATCCGCACCTTTGTGTCCGCGACGCTGCATCGCAAATGGCGCGGCTGGCTGGACAGCCGTTTCAACGAAGCGCTTCTCGACACCAACCATACGCATTTCCACGCCCAGCACGGGTCCTCCGGCACGGCTGCTCCCGACAATATCGACCAGCGCGTCCAGGAATCGATCAAGGACATGACCGGCGGAGCCATCGGCCTCGCCATGGGGGTCATGGCTGTCGCCACATCGCTCTATTTCGTCGGCCAGAAACTGCTTGAAACCTCGGTAGAGGTGAAAGGGTTGGAATTCCTCGGCAGCTATGGCAGCGCAGTCCTGGCTTTCCTGGCGGTCGCCATATACGTGCCGCTGAATACCTGGATCGCGGTCAAGCTCGGCAGACTGCTGGAACGGCTCAGTATCATGATGCAGCAGTCCGAAGGCAGTTATCGCGGCGAGCTCACGACGTTCCTGCGCCGCAGTTTCCACGTCGCCGCCTCACAGGGCGAGAACGTGCAAAAGACGATGCATAACCGGCTTTATGTAGACATCGATCGCACCTGGGCGCGGCTGAACATCGTCAACACCAGCTACCGTTCTTTCGAGCTGGTCTACAATTTCATCGGTGCCCGCATTGTCGCCTATGCGCCGGGCCTCGTGCCCTACATCCACAACCGTTTCGATCTCAAGGGCTACATAACCGGCTCCGAGATGGTCAACTCGCTGATCAGTCAATGCTCGTGGTTCATCCACGTCATGCCTTCCATCGCGGCGCTGCGGGCCAATAGCCAACGCGTGACCGAGCTCGCCAATGCGATCGAAAATGTCCAGCATCCGCAGGAATTCTACAGTCTCACCGGCTGCTCCGATTTCCGTTACGATCGCCAGAACCCGGTTTTCGGCCTGACTATCCAGAAGCTGGAGCTGACCCATCAGGGCGAGGACGCCACGCCGTTCCTGAGCGCTGCGAATTTGCGCTTCCGACGCGGCGAGTGGACGTTCCTGAAGGGCGAATCGGGCTGCGGCAAGACATCGCTGATCAAGGCGATCAACGGTTTGTGGCCCTATGGCCGCGGTACCATCGTCTTCCCGGAAGGGGTCGAAAGTTTCTATGCCGCCCAGGAGGTGAAGCTGCAGCAGGTCTCGCTGAAGCAACTGGTCTGCCTGCCCGGCTCAGAGCACGATCACACCGACACGCAGGTTGCGTCGGCTCTGCACAGAGCGGGCCTTGGCGATTTCATCGAACATATGGCCGATGAAACCCGTGAGGGTATGAACTGGGACCAGGTGCTTTCAGGCGGGCAGAAACAGAAGCTGGTTGTCGCCCGCATCGTGTTGCAGCAGCCAGGGCTGCTGTTCCTCGACGAAGCGACCGGCGCCCTCGATCCCGAAGGGAAGATCGCTTTCCATCAGGCGATCAAGGACCATTGTCCAGACGTCACGGTGATCTCGATCATGCACGAGGCCGTGCCGCCAAGATCGCTTTCAGGCGCCGAATTCTACCACAGCATCGTTACCATTGCGGACGGTGTCGCGACCAAGAAGCCGCTGGCGCCGAGCCTGCCGGTCGAGCTCACCACCATCCTCGCGCATCCAAGGCCGGTCGAGGAAAAATGGCTGCGCTTCCCTCGCCGCATGAGGCAGAAATAGCGGCGACGAAAGATCGCTGCTCACCGTCGCGTTTCACCCGGATCGGTGATCCAATTTTCAATGCCGCCGGTGATCCCGCCTTGCCGGCTGCAGAATGCCCGTTGGCGACGTTGCGGGTAAAACGTCAGACGCGCTCGCCGTTCTTCACCCGGTAGGTCGGCTTGTACATGGTGACGAGTTCTTCCGCCGCGGTCGGGTGCACGGCCATCGTGCGGTCGAAATCATCCTTGGTCAGGCCCGCCTTCAGCGGAATGCCGAGAAGCTGCGCCATCTCGCCGGCATCCGGCCCGAGGATATGAGCGCCGAGCACTCTCTTCGAGGCGCCGTCTACCACCAGCTTCATCAGCATCTTTTCGTCGCGGCCCGACAGCATGTTCCGCATCGGCCGGAATGTCGCACGGTAGATCTCGATGTCGGGAAAGCGCTTTATTGCCTCGTCTTCCGAAAGGCCGACCGTGCCGATTTCGGGCTGGGAGAAGACCGCGGTGGCGATCGTATCATGGTCGGGCGCGGTCGGATTGTTCTTGAACGCGGTCTCGACGAAACACATCGCCTCGTGGATCGCCACCGGCGTCAATTGCACGCGGTTGGTGACGTCGCCGATCGCCCAGATATTATCGATATTGGTGCGGGAATATTTGTCGACATGGATCGCGCCGGTCTTCGACAACTCGATGCCGACACCTTCCAGGCCCATATTCTCGGTGTTGGGCAGACGCCCGATGGCGAGCATGACCTGATCGATCGTCAGCACCTCGCCTCCAGTGATGACGGCGTCTAGCCGTCCGTCCGGGCGCTTCCTCACCCATTCGGATACGGCATGGCAGAGGATCCTTACCCCCTTCTTTTCCATCGTCTCGTGCAGCATGCGCCGCAGATCCATGTCGAAGCGAGAGAGGATCTCCTTGCCGCGAT
This sequence comes from Mesorhizobium sp. WSM4823, assembly GCF_055811195.1. Taxonomy (NCBI): domain Bacteria; kingdom Pseudomonadati; phylum Pseudomonadota; class Alphaproteobacteria; order Hyphomicrobiales; family Phyllobacteriaceae; genus Mesorhizobium; species Mesorhizobium sp. WSM4823. The sequence continues at coordinate 632,635 of NZ_JBVVQL010000002.1, read as the reverse complement.
AGACAAGCGTGGTGTCGACACCGAGGCCGTGGAAGATGTTGGCGAATTCGACGGCAATATAGCCGCCGCCTTCGATCATGATCGCCTTCGGCAATTCCTTGAGGTCGAAGGCTTCATTGGAAAAGATGCAGTGTTCATGGCCGGGCAGAGCGGGGTGCGGCGCCGGGCGACCGCCGGTGGCGATAAGAATCTGATCGGCCGTGACGGTGCGGTCCTCGCCGAGAAGATGCACCGCATGAGCATCGACCAGCATGGCGCGCGACTGAAACGTCTCGCCGCCGGCGCCTTGCACGTTCTTCCTGTAGATAGCCTCCAGCCGGCTGATCTCGCGATCCTTGTTGGCAACCAGTGACGGCCAGTCGAAACTCGCCTGCGGCACCGTCCAGCCATAACCGGCGGCGTCGGCAAAGTGTTCGGGAAACTGCGAGGCATAGACATAGAGCTTCTTCGGCACGCAGCCGCGTATGACGCAGGTGCCGCCATAGCGGTATTCCTCGGCAATGCCGACGCGCTTGCCGAGTGCCGCCGCCACGCGCGCCGCCCTCACCCCGCCGGAGCCGCCGCCGATAACGAAAAGGTCGTAGTCGTAACCGGCCATGGTGCGGCTCCTTGCCCTTCAAATTTCTGAGACAGGTAGGCTGCAAACCATCAAAAGAAAAGCCCGGACCACTACGCCACGCATGCTGTCGGATGCGCAATAGAGACCGGGCTTCCGGTCCAGCAGCGATAACGCCGCCGGAAATATGCTCAGTTCTTCGGTGCTTCCGGCTGCGCACCATCGGCAGGAGCCGCGGCATTTGCCGGTGCTGCGGCCTTTGCTGCCGCGGCCAGCGTTTCGCCGACCTGCTGGGCGAGATCGCGAGCGACGCCGTTCTGCCAGATATCGGCGGCCTTGAGCAGTTCACGCGTCACGGCCGGGCCGCTGTCGAGCAGCTTCTTGCCGGTATCGGAATTGTAGAAAGCGGCGATCTCGGTAAGCTCTTTTTCGGAAAACACCTTGGCATAAGCCATGGCTGCTTCCTTCTCGAGATCGGCACGGCGCGAGGCCAGCGCCAGCGCCTTTTCGCTGATCGTCCTGCCGATCAGCTCCTGCATATCCGGGTTCTTCTGGATAAGCTGCTGCTGAAGCGCGGCGGCTGCCTGCGGCAGGATGTTGTCGAACGGGTCCGTCGCGTGGATCGCCGCGACCGCGGCGCGCGCCGCCTTCAGATGCCCGTCGGTGACGTCCTGCGAGAACGCCGGCGATGAAAGCGCAAAGACGGCTGAAGCTGCCAGAACGGCAGAAAAACGGCGAACCCGGTTATGCAACATCATGGTCGATAGAACTCCCTGGTTTTCGGGCGGCAAGGACGGTTTGGATGCCGTCGCCGGCGATGATGGCCGCGGATGCAAGCCCGATGAAAAGACCATGCTCGACCACGCCTGGAATGGCATGGAGAGCATTCGAAAGCGCTCTTGTATCCGGAATGCGGCCAAAAGATGCATCGAGGATAAAATGGCCGCCGTCTGTAACAAAAGGCTGGCTCCCCGTCATCCTCAATGTGACCGGACCGGCAAGGCCGAGCCTTCCGGCTGCCGCGGCGATCGCGATTTCCGTGGCGCGCAGGCCAAACGGGTTGACTTCGATGGGCAGTGGAAAACGGCCGAGCGTCTCGACCATCTTGGAACGGTCGGCAATGACGATCATGCGGGCGGAAGCCGCCGCCACAATCTTTTCGCGCAGCAGCGCACCGCCGCCGCCCTTGATCAACGTCAGCGCCGGATCGATCTCGTCGGCGCCGTCGATGGTAAGGTCGAGTACGGGTGTTTCCTCCAGCGTCGACAGCGGCACGCCGAGCTCGCCGCAAAGGATGGCGGTGCGCTCCGAGGTTGGCACGCCGATAATGGTGAGGCCCGTGGCGACTTTTCCGGCGAGCAGCCGCACGAACTCTTCGGCCGTCGAGCCGGTGCCGATGCCGAGCCGCATCCCGTCGCTCACATGGGCAAGCGCAGCACGTGCGGCTTCAATCTTCAGTTGCCTTGCATCCATGCCGTGTGTCGCGCCCCAAAATTTGTTTGGGCGCTCCTACCATTTTTGCCAGTCCGATCAAAGACCTTGACTGTGGATTGACTGAGCCGGCTTGCCTGAATGGATCGCAGCGGCTATCGCCTGCCAACGACGCAATCGCCACAGGACAGGCCATGACCCGACCGATCATCGTGTTCGACCTCGACGGGACGCTGATCGATACAGCGCCGGACCTGCTCGACAGCCTCAACCACAGCCTTGCCGCCAGCGAACTCGCTGCCGTCGATAACGTCGGCTTCCGGCGCTTCGTCGGCCATGGCGGGCGAGTGATGATCGAGCGCGCGCATGCCGCGCAGCAGAGATCGCTGGAAAGCGCGGAGCAAGACCGGTTGCTGAAGCTGTTTCTCGATCATTACACCCATAACATCCCCGGCAAATCACGCCCCTATCCCGGCGTCGTCGAGACGATCGCGCGATTCGAGGCAGCCGGTTATCTCTTGGCCGTCTGCACGAACAAATACGAAGCCAACTCGGTGGCACTGATCGAGGCGCTCGGTCTGGCGAAGCATTTCGCTGCGATTTGCGGTCAGGACACGTTCGCGTTCCGCAAGCCCGACCCGCGCCATCTGACCGAAACAATCGCGCTGGCCGGCGGCGATCCGCACCGCGCGCTGATGGTGGGTGATTCGCAGACCGACATCGATACGGCGAAAGCCGCCGGCATTCCCGTGGTGGCGGTCGATTTCGGCTACACCGACCGCCATGTGCGCGAATTCGAACCTTCGGCGGTGATCTCGCATTTCGATGCGCTGACGCTTGGTCTGGCTGAACGCCTGATTGCCGCTGTGGGGCACTGAGCGACGGCGACCAGGTCTTCGGCAGGACGGCAGGACATCGCCTTGACTTCCCTGGCCTGCCCCCCTTATATCGCGGCGCGCTTGGCCTTCGGGCAACGAGCGGGCGATTAGCTCAGCGGGAGAGCACACCCTTCACACGGGTGGGGTCGCAGGTTCAATCCCTGCATCGCCCACCATCTTTTCAAGCACTTAGCCATACCGCCTATCCTTCGCGTACAGAAACCGCACAGAAACGGGCGTCAGTTGAATCCTTCGATCCAGCGGCGCACAGCGTCGGGGCCGCGGGCGATATTCATCATGCCGAGGAAGAGCTCCGGCGGAACCTTCGTCTAGGGTGCTTCCCCATGTCAGAGCCCCATTGAGGCAACAGCAGTCTGCATATTGAACGCAGCCCGGGAGAAAGTTGACGGACGACGAAATCGTCCTAGGTGAGCTGCTATCTCAGTGATTGTACCGGGAATTGACGAGAGGAAATCGCCGTCGACCTTCCGCTCCGACCAAGGTGAAACAGCGCAATTGCAAATGCTTCCGGCTTCCGCAAACATTGCTGAATCCCATCAAGGGCCCATCGCGGCCGATCCGAAACTAGGACGCTGGCTTCCTGCCCGGTGTCCTGGCGGCCCTTGAGGATGACCTTGAGTGCAGAAGCGTCCTTAAGTCAAAAGGGAGGAATGGCCAATGAAACTGACAAAACACCTCGCCGGCGTGGTGATCGCGTCAACCTGCCTGTGTATGCCCGCGCTGGCGCAGACGAAGTTGACCATGTGGTATCACGGCGCCGGCAACCAGGTGGAGTCGCGAATCCTCAACCAGATCGTCTCGGATTTCAACACCAGCCAGTCCGACTGGACGGTTGCCATCGAGAGCTTCCCAGAGAAGAGCTATAACGATTCCGTCGCGGCCGCTGCCCTGGCGGGCAACCTTCCCGATATCCTGGATGTAGACGGCCCCATCATGCCCAATTGGGCCTGGGCCGGCTATCTGCAACCGCTGCCGATCGACGAGAGCGAGTTCGCCGACTTCCTGCCCGGCACCAAAGGTGTTTGGAACGGCAAGCTCTATTCGGTCGGTCTGTGGGACGCGGCGGTGGCGCTTTTTGCTCGCCGATCGACGCTGGACGAGCTGGGCCTGCGCACCCCGACCCTCGACAAGCCTTGGTCGAACCAGGAATTCATGGCCGCGCTCGATGCCGCCAAGGCCTCCGGCAAGTATGAATTTGCCCTTGATCTCGGCATGAACGATCAAGCCGAATGGTACTCCTATGCCTTCTCGCCATTCCTGCAGAGCTTCGGCGGCGACATTGTCGACCGCTCGACCTACCGGACCGCGGAAGGCGCGCTGAACGGCGAGGCTGCACAGGCGTTTGGCAAGTGGTGGCAATCGCTGTTCACCGGAGGCTATGCGCCTGGCACCAGCGAGGATCCCGCCGATCAGCAGACCGGCTTCATCGAGGGGAAGTTCGCCTTCCAGTGGAATGGCAACTGGCGCGCGGTGGAGACGATGGAAGCCGTGGATGACGTTGTCTTCCTTCCAGCACCCGACTTCGGCCAAGGCAACAAGATCGGCGCAGGCTCCTGGCAGTTCGGCGTCTCGGCCAAGTCCAAGCATCCCGAAGGTGCTGCCGCGTTCATCAAGTTCGCGGCGCAGGACAAATATCTAGCCGCCTTCTCCGACGGCATCGGCCTGATCCCGCCCACGCCCTCGGCGGCACAGATGACAAAGAACTACGGGGATGGCGGCCCGCTCGCCATGTTTTTCGATCTCTCCAAGGCACAGGCGCTGGTGCGCCCGGTCACGCCGGGCTACGTGGTCCAGGCCAAGGTCCTCACCAAGGCACTGGCTGACATCGCCGATGGTGCCGACGTAGCCGACACGCTCGATGCGGCGGTCGACGAGATCGACGCCGACATCGAAAGCAACGGCGGCTACGGTCACCGGTAGTTCCGTCGTGCCGGAGTCCCCGCCAGCCGCGGCCTCCACGCTTTCTGGCTTCTTGGGCGGATATCGCAAATGGCGTCGAAATTAACCCTGTCGAACCGGACGGGCTGGACATTCGCCCTACCGGGCTTCGCCCTCATCGTCATATTCGTCGTCCTGCCGTTTTTCTTCGCGATCGGTCTCTCGTTGACAAATCAACGGCTGCTGTCACCGAACGCCACCCAGTTCGTCGGGTTGGAAAACTATCGTCAGCTCCTGGGTTTTGCGGTGGTGACCCTCGAACCCGAGCGCGACGCTGCTGGCGAAGTGGTCCGAAATGGAGCCGGCGAAATCCAGTATCCCCGCCTGCGTGCGATCACCCGCAGCGACGACTATCCCCAGTATCGCGGCATGCGCGAATGGTTCCGCTGGCAGTCCGGCGAGAACGTCCAGGTCGCCATCGCCAGCGACGTCGTGTTCATGAAGGCGCTGTTAAACACCTTCCTTTTCGTCCTGGTCGTGGCGCCGATGCAGGGCGGCCTCGCGCTGATGCTTGCCCTGCTCGTCAACCAGAAGCTCAGGGGCATCAGCATATTCCGGACCATCTACTTCATGCCGGTGGTGGTCTCCATCGTCGTGGTCTCGCTGCTCTGGCGGTTTATCTATGACGGCCAGAACGGGCTGTTGAACAGTATCCTCCAGGGCCTCAGCTTCGGCCTTTTCCAGCCCGTCGACTGGCTGGGTAAAGCCTCGACCGCGTTGCCTGCGATCATGGCCATGTCGATCTGGCAGGCCGTCGGCTTCCATATGGTCATCTGGTTGGCCGGGTTGCAGACGATCAGCCCCACGCTCTACGAAGCCGCCGCGATCGAGGGCGCTTCGAAATGGCAGACCTTCCGCTATGTCACCTGGCCGGGGCTGCGCTACACCGCGGTGCTTGTCCTTGTTGTGATCACCATGCAGGGCTTCGCGCTCTTCGCCCAGATCGACGTGATGACCAATGGCGGTCCGCTCGACAGCACCCAAACCCTCGTCTTCCAGGCGGTCGAGCGCGGCTATGGCAAGCAGGACATTTCGGGCGGCTCGACCATCTCGGTCATCCTGTTCGCGATCGTGTTAGCGATCTCACTTATCCAGCGCTGGCTGACACGGGAGCGTTAAAATGGCCTTCCATCCCGACAGTCATGGCCTGAGGCTCTTCGTCCGTTATCTGGTGCTGTGCCTGATCGCTCTGATCTTCCTCTTTCCGCTCGTGTTCATGATCAACTCGAGCTTCAAGCCCGACAATCAACTCCTCGCGGACACCTCCAGCCTGCGTGCCTTCCTGCCCGTCGGGGACATCAGCCTCGACAACTATTTCGGAGCGTTCCGGCGGGCTCCGGTCGGCCTGTTCGTCTTGAACTCGGTTCTGGTCACCGGGGCGACCGTCCTTCTCTCGTTGCTGATCTGTTCGCTGGCCGCATTCTCCTTCGCTTTCCTACGGTGGAAGGGGCGCGATGTGGTGCTCTCGATCGTCATCGCGACGCTGATCATCCCTTTCGAGACCATCGCTATCCCGCTCCTTCTCCTGGTCTCGAAACTGCCCTGGATCGGGCTCGAGGGGCTGCAATGGGGCTGGCTGAACACCTACCGGGTGCAGATCATCCCCTGGATCGCCGACGGACTGACGATCTTCCTGTTCGTGCAGTATTTCAAAGGGCTGCCGGGCGAGCTGATCGAGGCGGGCCGGGTGGAGGGCGCGAGCTGGTGGCAGATCTACTATCGCATTGTCATGCCGCTTTCAGGACCGGTTCTGGCGACCGCCGCCATCCTGAAGTTCCTCGTCATGTACAATCAATACCTCTGGCCGCTCATCGTGGTGCAGCAGGAAAGCTACCGCCCGGTCATGGTCGGTCTCGGCTACTTCTTTCAACTCAACGTCGCCTGGGGCGAGGTCATGGCCTATCTCACCCTTATCACCGTCCCGGTGCTGATCTTCTACCTATTCCTGCAGCGCGCCTTCATCGCATCGATCGCCTCGACCGGTGTGAAGGGCTGAATACATGGTTGTCGCGCTCAAAGACCAGCCGATCTGGGACAGAGGTCTGCCCATGGTTGCAAAGCGCTGGCACTGTCATTTCCTCGCGGCCGAAAAATCGATCGGTGGCCCCGAATTGCGGCACATGAATCAGGAAACGGGAGCCATCGCTCATGGCTGAAGTCTGGCTCAAGGGCATCAAGAAATCCTATGGCCGCGTCGACGTCATCAAAGGCGTCGATATCCACATCAACGAGGGCGAGTTCGTCGTCTTTGTCGGTCCGTCAGGCTGCGGAAAGTCCACCTTGCTGCGCGTGATCGCCGGACTTGAGGACGTAACCGAAGGTACCCTCGAGATCGGAGGCCGGGTGGTCAACGAGCTTCAACCTAGGGAACGCGGTGTTGCGATGGTGTTCCAGAGTTACGCCATCTTTCCGCACATGACCGTGCGCGAGAATATCGCGTTCGGTCTTACGATCGCGGGCGCTTCCAAGCAGGAAAAGCAGCAGAAGGTCGCCGAGGCCGCACGCATCCTGCAAATGGAACATTTGCTCGACCGTCGCCCAAGTCAGCTTTCGGGCGGCCAGCGCCAGCGCGTGGCTATCGGGCGCGCAATCACCCGGAAACCGGCCGTATTCCTGTTTGACGAACCGCTCTCCAATCTCGACGCCGCGCTGCGCATGGACATGCGGATGGAAATCGGCCGGCTGCGCAGGCAACTGGGCACAACGATGATCTATGTCACCCACGACCAGGTTGAGGCGATGACGCTGGCCGACAGGATCGTCGTCCTAAAGGACGGTCAAGTCATGCAGATCGGAGCGCCGATGGAACTCTATCACGAGCCGGCTAACAGGTTTGTAGCCGGCTTTCTGGGAGCCCCGTCGATGAATTTCCTGAATGTCGATGTCCTCGACTTTGATGGCAAAGCGGCAACGGTTGGCAATCAATCCCTGGAGCCGATCAGGATCGCGACCAAAGAGCGCCCCTTCCGGAGAGACGGTAAGGCCATACTGGGCATCCGTCCGCAGTATCTTCGGGCGGTGCAATCTGGAAAAGGCATGCTGCATGGCGTCGTAGCGCATGCCGAGCGGTTGGGCAGCGAGACGGTTGTGGACCTGACACTTCGCGACGATCGCGAGCTCATTGCCGCCTTCAACGAAGACAAGATCTTTCAACCGGGTGACGTTCTGGAGCTCGCGTTCGACACGGCCTTAGCCCATCTCTTCCCCGAGGAAGAGTGATCTGCAATAGTTGCTCCGTAAACGTGGGCAACGACAATGCGATGCATCGGGCGCGATTCGCGCGGCGGGATGAGTGTGCATTCCGGAAATCCGGAACAAACCTGCAAGGCCGCGAGTTTCTGCTCCTCCAACAGTGAGGGAAGCCATGTCCAGATTTGTTTTGGCGACAGGTGTCGTAGTTCTCTTTTTGGGTGAACCGGCACTTGCCGCAGACGAAAGCCCGCTGCCGCCGCAGAATGCCAGGAAACTGTCCGAAATCATTGCCAAGGTCGAGCAGCGCAACGACTTTCGCTATGTCGACGAGGTCGACTGGGACAGCGGCGCCTACACCGTCACCTACTACACAACCGACAAGGCGAAAGTCGAAATCACCTATGATCCGGTGACAGCCGAGCCGAAATAGATCGCCGCACTTTCCTCCAGCAAATACGTGTGCAGCTTGGTGGCATGCCTCGGAGACTGGCAGCGCCGTAGCTTTACCAAGAGCGGGCTGAATTCCTGCACGCTTTCGATGTCTCTTGCGCCGATGCGCCCTTTGATGGCTGATGGCAGCGTTCTCATTGAGCCGCACGGGGGTGGGCATGGCGACGGTAAAGCATGTGGCGAAACGCGTTCTGATGATGCTCGCCGGCTATTTCGTTGCGGTGCTGGTCGGGCTGATCGCCGTGGCCACGATCTATGGTGCATTGAGTTCGCTGCCCGATGCGCCGGCGTATTTCGATTTCATGGGGGTCACCCCGATCGCGGCGCTGGTCGTGCCGCCGCTCGGCATGTTCATCTATTTCCTGACGATCGTGCTGACCGGCCTGCAGACGCTGATCTTCGCGTTGATCGCTGAATTGTTTTCGCTGCGCAATTTCCTGCTGCATATGGTCTTCGGCGCCGCGGCAGCGGCTGGCGGATTCGCCTTGATCTGGCCCAGCGCGCCGGAGGACGTCAATCCCGAGCGCTGGGCCGATATCGCCATCATCGCCGCCGCCGGCCTTGTCGCCGGTCTGGTCTACTGGCTGATCGCCGGGCGCGAAGCCGGCTTCCGGCGCCCGCTCTCCCTACGCTAGATTCCTCAGCTTGCCGGCGAGCGCACCGCTTCCGTGCTGTCCAGCGCCTGCTGCAGCCGCGTGTCGCGGTCGTAGACGTCATGGAAGTATTCGACATTGCCGGACATATCAGGCCATGCGGTGAAATAGGCAACATAGACCGGGATCGTGCGCGCCACCTTTTCGGTCGAATGTCCGTGCTTCAGCTTCTCCGCGATATAGTCGACCGAGTTGCCGAGCACGGCCGCCGCCATGCCACGCGGATCCTGCAGGCGAACGCAGCCATGGCTGAGCGCGCGCATGTCGCGCTGGAAAAACGACTTCTGCGGCGTGTCGTGCATGTAGATTGCGTGCTTGTTGGGGAACAGGATCTTGAGCTCGCCCAGCGCATTGGCCTCGCTCGGAAGCTGGCGCACGCCATAAGGTATCTTCGCACCATAAGCGCCCCAGTTGACCGAGGAGGAGGGAATGCGCTTGCCGCGCGCATTGACCACTTCGTAGCCGGCGCGGTCGAGATAGCCGGGATCCCGGCGCAGCCGGGGCAGCATCTCGTTGACGAGGATCGACTGCGGCACGCCCCAATAGGGGTGGAAGTCGACCTGCTCGAGCTGATCGTAGAAGAAGGACGTCTGGTTTGTGGTCTTGCCGATCACGGCGCGGGTCTTCAGCTTCTCCTCGCCATTTTCGATGTAGCTTGCCGTGAACGCCGGCTGGTTGATAAAAACGCGCGGGCTGCCAAGATCAGATGGCAGCCAGCGCAGCTCTTCCAGCGCGACCTTTACCTTCTGGATCTTGTCGACCTTGGACGTTCCGGCCAGCGCCGCCACGGTGCGCGGACCGATGACGCCGTCGCCCTTCATGCCGGCCTTCTTCTGCACCGCCTTGATAACCGGCACCAGTTCCAGGTCATAGACTTCGCTCGTGGCGAGCCGGGCTAATATCTCGCCATAGGCGCCACCCATCTCGTCGTCGAGGTTGCGCGCGATCTTCGCCAAAAGCTTCGGCAGTTCGGGGCTGGTCTCGCCTGGCTTCAGCAACAGCTTGGGATCGACGACTATCTCGTCTTCGGCGCTGGCCTGAAGCGATTCCAGTTCGACGCGCAGCGCCTGATATTCCTCGTTCTGCGGATGCCGTGATTCGAGATAGGTGCGCGCTTGTTGGGTGCGTGCCAGCGTTTTCAGCACGCCTTCCATGTCGATCGGCTTGGCCGGAAAATCATAATATCCGGTCATGCGATTGGGGTCGACGCGGCCGCTTTGCGCATCATGCACATAGCGCAGGACGCGCGCCGACAGTGCCATCTCGAATCGGACCAGCTCCTTCAGCCGCGCATCGGCATCGCTGGTCGACTCGCTAGCCGCGGGCACTTCCACCGTGTAGTCGGCAGGTGTGAGGCCATAGCTCGCCGCCTCGCCAAGCACCCGCACCGCATCCTGCGCGCGGCTGTTGGCACTGGCTCCCGTTACCCAGATAAAATCAGGATTGGCCGAGTAATAGGCAACAAGCGCCTTGGCGATGTCTTTTTCGGCATAGAGTTCATAGTCACCAAGGCCGGCGATCGCTTCGCGGAAGGCGGCGCCAGTGGCTGAAGATGGAGTGGCGGAAGACGGCTGGAAGGCTGCATCCTGTGGCATTGCCGGCTCGGGCATCATCGACAGCGTGGAGAAGTCGACGCGCACCAGTGGATCGCTCTTGTAGGTGTAATAGGACGGGCTGCTGATTTGGACGGCACCGCTCCCTCCGCCGCTGCGCTTGTTGCCTGCGTTGCGAGAAACGGCCGGCGCCTTTGGCTTCGGCTTGTATTTCGGCATCTGCCCTGACGGCGGCGGGGGAAAATCACCTTGCGGCGTGTGCCGGATGCCGCCGCCGAAAAGCCTCTCGAAAAGCCCTTGCGCGTCTGCCTGTGGCATGCCGAAGGCCACCAAAGCCGCGATCACCGCAAGCGGCATCACGGTTGCTTTGTTTCCGAGGAATTTCATCGATCACCCGCTCCGGCTGCAACCGGTTCCCGTTCCGCACCGCCCATTTTCGAGCCGCTTGACGGTCTCGCCCACCGTATGACGGGTGTAAGACGCGACTATACTGATTCATACCGATTTCGTTAAGCTTCCATAAATTTTGGAAAGTCTGTTGCAGAACAGTTTCACAACACCGTGACGTCAGTAGCGACTTGATTCCGCTCCGGTTCCGGGAATTGGTGCACGGTTCAGGCGTTGGCGCCACCGTCGATAGTCAGTGCGGCGCCTGTCACGAAGCGCCCTTCGGGGCCTGCCAGCCAGGCGACCATGCCGGCGATCTCTTCAGCCTTGCCGAAGCGAGGCAAGGCCATCTTCTGCCGCTGGTGCTCGGCGTGCGGGCCACTGGCCGGGTTCATATCGGTATCGGTCGAGCCCGGGTGAACGACGTTGGCGGTGATGCCACGCGAACCGAGGTCGCGCGCCAATGCCTTGGTCAGGCCGACCAATGCCGCCTTGCTGGCCGAATAGGCGCTGAGGCTGGTGTCGGTGACACGCTCGGCCAGATTGCTGCCGATGGAGATGATCCTGCCGCCCTCGCCCATATGCACTGCTGCCGCCTTCGACGCCACAAACGGGGCTCTGACATTGACCTCCATGGTTTCGTCGAAGTCGGCGAGCGGCAATTCATCGATCGGCGCGGCGCGCCAGATGCCGGCACTGTTGACGAGGATGTCGAGCCGCCCGAAAGCCTTCACCGTCTCGCTGACCGACGCGTGGATTGCGGCGGCGTCGCGATTGTCGGCTTTGATGGCAATGGCGCGGCCGCCGGCCGCCTCGATTTCCCCGACGACCGCACGGGCCTGCTCCTCGCCATTCACGTAAGTGAGCGCGACGCTGGCGCCGTCGGCCGCGAGCCTTCGCGCAATCGCTGCGCCGATGCCGCGGCTGCCGCCAGTGACTAGCGCGGCCTTGCCATTCAAGCCTTGCGATGACATTTGCTTCTCCTTTTGTATTGATCGATACATAAATGTCTGCCAGTCTTGCCCGGACGCGTCAATAGATTTATGTATCAATCAATACAGAAAGGATGTCATGCCAGAACGGGGCCGCCCCCGCACCTTCGATCGAGCCGCCGCCTTGCTGCGTGCAATGGAGGTGTTTTGGGCCAAGGGCTACGAGGGCGCGTCGATCAGCGACCTGACCGCGGCGATGGGCATCAACTCGCCCAGCCTCTACGCCGCCTTCGGCAGCAAGGAAGCGCTCTTTCTCGAAGCGGTCGAGCTCTACACGCAGGTCGAAGGCACCGATATCTGGTCCGCATTGGAAAAAGCACCCACGGCGCGCCAGGCGGTCGAGCGTTTCCTGCGCCAAACGGCCAAGGCCTATTCGCAAACCGATCGTCCACAAGGCTGCCTGATCGCGCTCGGCGCGCTGCACCAGGACTCAAGCCGCGGCGCCATCTGCGATGACCTGCGCCGCCGCCGCGCCGAAAACCGCGCCGCCTTGCTCAGACGGCTGAAACGTGGCGTGGCGGAAGGCGAATTGCTCAAAAATTTCGACAGCAGCACTGCCGCGACTTTCTACGCGACCGTGCAGCACGGCATGTCTATCCAGGCGCGAGACGGCGCATCGCGCGCCGCCCTTCTGGCGACGGTGGCCGGAGCTATGGCGGCGTGGAAGGTGATGGCCGGCACGGACGCGGCGTGACAAATGTCGCCCGTGATGAGGGCCGAATTCCCGATCCGGTACGGAGAAACGAGATATTCCTGATCAATGCAGCAGCGACGGTGCCCGGTGTTCGGCCACGAACCCGATCGCACGCTCGACCACGCCCTTGTCGGCGAGAATGCGGCGATGGCCGAGTCCGTCGGCCCAGTAAAGGCTGACATGGTCTCCGGCGCCCGCATAGAGCCTTGCGTGGTCGGGGGACACTTCGCGGTCGTCCGGCGCATGGATGACCAGCGTTGGCACTGGCGTGTGGGCAAGCTGGCGGTCGCCGACGAATTCGTGCAGCGGCCGGCCGGCGATGCGTTCGACCCGGTCGGCCATGGCGGCCCGCGAGCGTGGGCCGACACTGAGCATGCGGCTGAAATCGTTGAAAATCGCCGGCAGGGAGCTCGGCGCCGCGATCAGCACCAGCCGCTCGGCCGCCAGCGGCGGAATGTTCTTGACCGAACCGACGACGGCATTGGCGGCGACGGCGCCGCCGAAGGAATGGCCCACGACCGCCACGAATGGGCCGAACCATTCGCCGGTCAGCCGTGCGGCTTCGACAGCGCTGACCAATGTAAGCCGACGGCCCCGCGATTGGCCGTGGCCTGGCAGGTCGAGCGAGACAACCTTGTAACCGGCGTCACGATAGCCCTCGATCAGCGTGCGCATGTATTCGGTGCGCGACCGCCAACCATGGATGACGAGCACCGTGCCGGCAGCCCGCCTGCCCGGCTCGGGCCGGAATTCATGCACCATGACGCAGCCGGTGCCGGTCCTGAGCCAATGATGGCGCGCCTCGGCCATGAAGCCGGCGGCGCGGTCGACGGCGCGCCGCTCGCCGTCGCTGAGAACCTTGGCGTTCGGCGTGCGGCAGAACAGTTCGAAGGCCGCGCGCCCGGTAAGCCGCGGAGCTACGTGCTCGGCGGCGGCAAACACGCCCCGGATGACCTTCAATCCAAATGATGCCATAGTGGCGATCCATCCATTCGTTCAAGCATGAACATAATAGTTCAAACATGAACATTAAACAAGAGCTACCCTGGGACAACCCGCGTTTTCGCAACTGGGTCGCGGTGGCGCGCGCCTGCCATGTGCTGGAACGCACGCTGGCGGTGAAGCTAGCGCCGCTCGACCTGAAGCCGGCGCAACTCGATGTCCTGATGAACCTTTACCGGCATCCCGGCATGTCGCAGCACGATCTCGCCCGCCGGCTGCTGGTCGGCCGTTCCAACATCACCATGCTTTTGCCGCAACTCGAGACACGCGGTCTGCTGCGCCGCGAAGGTGATCAGAAGGACAAGCGGGTGCTGCGGCTGACCTTGACCGAAGCCGGCACGGAACTGCTAATGCAGGCGCTGAAGGTCCATATGGCTCTGATCGAGAAAGCGATGAGCCAGTCGACGCCGGAGCAATGCGACATGATCGGCGAACAGATGCGTAAGATTGCCGACGTTCTCAAAGAAGCGTGACCGGAGCATCGGACCCAAAACCTGCCCTTGGGCCTGACCCGAGGGTGGAAATCGGTTTGGAGCTCGCGGAGCGATCCGCTCACCACATCGACTTTTTCGCGCGCTCCGGCCATTCCTTGTCGTAGGCCTCGCCGTCGATGCCTTTCCGGCTGGTAATTTCCAGGATCTTTCCGGGTGTCGGCAACGACTTCGGATCGACATGCCTTGCCGGGTTCCAGAGTTCCGACCGGACGATGGCGCGGGCGCACTGGAAATAGACCGAATCGACGTCGATGATCGTGACCGAGCGCGCCGGCTTGCCGTCGACGCTGAACGAGGCGCAGAGCGCGGCGTCGGTGGTGATATGGGCGCGGCCGTTGACGCGCAGCGTCGTGCCGGAGCCTGGCACCAGGAACAACAGCCCGACGCGCGGATCGCGAATGATGTTCTTCAGCGAATCGGCGCGGTTGTTGCCGCGTCGGTCCGGCATCATCAGAGTTTTCGGATCGGGAATGCGAACGAAGCCGGCGAGATCCCCGCGCGGCGAGCAATCCAGCCCTCCCGGCCCGCTGGTCGCGAGCGCGACAAAGGGCGAGGCTTCGATAAAGGCGGCATATTCAGGGATGACGTGGTCGAGTTCCTTGACCAGCGATGTCTCGCCGGGCAGGCCATAGAGCGCTTCGAGCTGTTCGACCGTGGTGATGACGGACATTTTTCTTCTCCGGAGCTTTGCCGGCGCTACTCTATGTCGGTGACGTTTTGACGATAGGGCACGGCGGAAGCTAACGATCGCGGCTTAGCCCCTTCTCCTCCAGCTCGGCGAGATAGGCGGCCCAGCGTGCGTCCTTCTCATGACCGAGCGTATGCAGGTAATTCCAGGTGAAGATGCCGGTATCGTGGAAATCGTCGAAGGTGATGCGGACGGCATAGTTGCCGACCGGTTCGATCTTCAGGATCGCAACGTTGCGCTTGCCGGGAACGGTCACGCGCTGTTCGGGCGAATGGCCTTGCACTTCGGCCGATGGCGAGACGACACGCAGAAACTCCGCCGGCAGTTCGAACGGCTGATGGCCTGGGAATGTCATGGTAAGCAGCTTGCGGTCCTTCGAGACCCTGAGTTCCTTCGGCGCCGTCATGGTGATAGATTCCGCATTATCTGTCCTTTCCCTACGCCGCTTCGCGCAGCGGGAAAAGGCCGCTTCGAGACTTCCGACATAATCTGTCGGCGGCGCGATGTTACCAAAGATCGAGATCTCTTATCTTGAATGGCAGGTTGGATCGTATCACATAGCCATATATAACGATGCCGTTCGCAGCCACGGGAAACGCACCAGCATGGACATGATCGATCCTTTTGGTCGCACGATCAGCTATCTCAGGGTGTCGGTCACCGACCGCTGCGATTTCCGCTGCACCTATTGCATGGCCGAGGACATGGCGTTTCTTCCCAAGAAGGATTTGCTGTCGCTGGAAGAGCTCGACCGGCTGTGCACGGTCTTCATAGAAAAGGGTGTGAGGAAACTGCGTCTGACCGGCGGCGAGCCGCTGGTGCGCAAGAACATCATGCATCTGGTGCGCCAGATTGCGCGGCATCTCGAAAGCGGCGCGCTGGAAGAATTGACGCTGACCACCAATGGCTCGCAGCTTTCGCGCTTTGCCGCTGAGCTCGCCGATTGCGGGGTCAAGCGGATCAACGTTTCGCTGGACACGCTGGACCCGGAAAAATTCCGCCAGATCACCCGCTGGGGCAATCTCGACAAGGTCATGGACGGCATCGACGCGGCGCAAGCGGCGGGGCTGAAGGTAAAGCTCAATGCGGTGGCGCTGAAGGATTTCAATGACGCCGAGCTGCCGGAAATGCTGCGCTGGGCGCACGGCCGCGGCATGGAGTTGACGGTCATCGAAACCATGCCGATGGGTGAGATCGATGCCGACCGCACTGACCAGTACCTGCCGCTGTCGCTGCTGCGCGCAGCACTGGAGCGGCAATTCACGCTGAACGACATTCCCTACAAGACCGGTGGCCCCGCCCGCTACGTCCAAGTCGCCGAGACCGGTGGCAGGCTCGGTTTCATCACGCCGATGACGCATAATTTTTGCGAAAGCTGCAACCGCGTCCGGCTGACCTGCACCGGCACGCTCTATATGTGCCTCGGCCAGGAGGATGCCGCCGACCTGCGCGCGCCGTTGCGTGCATCCGAAGGCAACGAACTGGTCGCCGACGCCATCGATGAAGCCATTGGCCGTAAACCCAAGGGTCATGATTTCATCATCGACCGCCGTACCAACCGTCCGTCGGTGTCGCGGCACATGAGCGTCACCGGCGGCTGATATTTCGCCGATTGATGGAAGGATTGCCGTCAGGCCCTGCTTTGCACGGCCTGTAGACGATCGCGGGCCGCAGATAAAGGCCGTGGCCTAGCCCTTTTGACATTTCTGTCTTGCGACCGGCTGCTAGACGCTTGATGCAAAACCACAACCGGTAATCGCCTTGCCTCTTTCGCCAAACCTGCGCGGCGCGTTGTTCATGATGGTGGCCATGAGTGGCTTCACCCTCAACGACGCGATCACCAAAGTCCTGTCGGAATCCATGAACATGGCGCAGGTCATGCTGGTCCGAGGTGCGTTCGCTTCGCTCCTGATAAGCCTGCTCGCCTGGCAACGCGGCGCGCTTGCCCTGCCCGCCTCGATGCTGCAGCCGATGGTTGCGGTGCGCGTCGCCAGCGAAGCCGGTGCTACGGTGTCGTTCCTGGTTGCTTTGGCGCATCTGCCGATTGCCAACGTCTCGGCCGTGCTGCAGGCGCTGCCGCTGGCGGTGACGATGGGCGCGGCACTTGTGTTCAATGAAGGCGTCGGCTGGCGGCGCTGGCTGGCCATCGCCATCGGTTTTGCCGGCGTGCTGATCATTGTGCGTCCCGGCTTCGAGGGGTTCAGCATCTATTCGCTGCTGGCGCTGGCTTGCGTCGCCTGTTGCGCGGTGCGCGACCTCGCCACCACTCGGATACCGCAGGTCATTCCGACATTGCTGGTGTCGACTGCTACAGCGCTTGCCATGACGTTGCTCGGCGCGGCACTGCTTTCGCCAATGGGCGGGTGGACGCCGATGGCCGGAGAAAGCACGGCATTGCTGGCACTGGCGGCTGTGCTTGTTGTTATCGGCTACCAGTTCATCATCATGGCAATGCGGGTGGGCGACATTTCCTTCATCGCGCCGTTCCGTTACACAGCCCTGCTCTGGTCGATCCTGCTTGGCCTGGTCATCTTCGGCGACGTCCCCGACCTGCCGATGACACTCGGCGCTACCGTCATCGTCGGCTCCGGCCTCTATGCACTTTACCGCGAGCGGGTCGTCGGCCGGCGAAAGACCGCCGCCGAAAGCGCTGGACCTGATATGGCGCCGGACGGCATATAGGCTGGCCGTTCACGACGAGCGGGACCGCATGGACGACAGACGATGACCAGAGAGATTGCCGGCGTCATTCTGGCCGGTGGCCAGTCGCGGCGAATGGGTGGCGGCGACAAGGGCCTGCTTGCGCTGGGTGACGGCAGGCTGCTGGACCATGTCGTTGCCCGCTTTGCTCCGCAGGTCGGTCCGCTGGTGCTCAGCGCCAATGGCGACCCGGTACGGTTTGCCGGGGTTGGGTTTCCAGTGCTTGCCGACATCGTGAAGGGTTTTGCCGGGCCGCTTGCCGGGATCCTGACCGGCCTCGAATGGGCTGCTTCCAGCACGGCTTGCAAGGCAGTTGTCACGGCTGCGGGCGACACGCCGTTTTTGCCGACGGACCTGGTTGAGCGGTTGGCGGCGGCGGTCGAAGAACGTCCCGACGCGATCGCTGTCGCCTGTTCTGGCGGCAAACGGCATCCGACATTCGCGCTCTGGCCGCTGAAGGTCCGCGATGCCTTGCGGCGCTGCCTGGTCGACGAGGACATCAGGCGGGTTACCGCTTTCATCGACGGGCGTGACCATATCAATGTGGAATTCCCGATCCTGACGTCGGGGGACCACGAGCACGACGCTTTCTTCAACATCAATACGCCTGACGATCTTGCCCAAGCCGAACGTCTGTTGCAGAGCATGACGCCATGATGAGACGCGTCTTCGGTATCACCGGCTGGAAGAATTCCGGCAAGACGACACTGACCGAAAAGCTGGTCGCCGAACTCGTCCAGCGCGGCTGGAGGGTGTCGACGGTGAAACATGCTCATCATGATTTCGACATCGACAGACCGGGAGCGGACAGCTTTCGCCATAGGCAGGCCGGGGCCACGGAAGTCGCCATCGTGTCGGACAGGCGCTGGGCCTTGATGCACGAATTGCGCGGCGAGGACGAGCCGACGCTGGACGCGATCCTGTCGCGGCTCGGCACCTCCGACATCGTGCTGGTCGAAGGCTACAAGCGTGAGGCGCACAGCAAGATCGAAACGCGGCGGCTGGAGGCCAAGGACAAGGCACCGCTTTCGGCAAATGATCCGCATATCATCGCCATCGCCGCCGACTTCGCCATAGCGGGCGAGAGCCTGCCTGTGTTCGATCTCGACGACACGACATCGATAGCCGACTTCATTGAGCGCACGACAGGTTTGAGGCGCTGAGTCACTGCCGAAGCCGCATTCGGACGTCCTATTTCCTCTTTAGCATCCCTGCCCCAGCGTCATCGTTATCCGGGAACGCAAAACCCGTGGGCGGCAGTTTTGCAGTTGCTTTTTCTTGAGAAAGAGTGGGAGTATCGAGCCAGCGGGCGGTCAAAAGCACCGCCCACAGAGCCGTTTGGAACGACGGCCGGGATCATAAAGAGAGGACCATCATGCGAATTGCATTGCGTATAGCGCTCGCCGCATCGGCTGCGCTGCTGACGCTTGGCGTTGCCCAGGCCCAGGAGAAAACCCTGAGGATCGGCACGGAAGGCGCCTACCCCCCATTCAACAACCTGACTGCCGATGGCCAGCTCGTAGGCTTCGACATCGATATCGCCAAGGCGCTTTGCGACGAGATGAAGGTGAAGTGCACTTTCGTCGCGCAGGATTGGGACGGCATCATCCCGGCGCTCCAGGCCGGCAAGTTCGACGCCATCGTCGCATCGATGTCGATCACGCCGGAGCGTGCCGAGAAGGTCGACTTCACCCACAAATACTACAACACACCGCCGGCGATCGTCGTGCCCAAGGACAGCGACATCAAAGGCGTAACCAAGGAAGATCTCGCCGGCAAAACCATTGGCGTGCAGGGTTCGACCACGCATTTCAACTATTCGACCGCAACCTATACCGACAGCACGATCAAGCCTTACCCGACCGCGCAGGAATACCAGCTCGATCTCGCCAATGGCCGCGTTGATGCGGTCAACGACGATATCACTGTTCTCGAAGGCTGGCTTGCCACGCCGGACGGTGCCTGCTGCAAGGTGATCGGTGCGATCACGCCCGACATCAAGATCCATGGCCCGGGCGCCGGCATCGCGGTGCGCAAGGGCGAGACCGAGCTGACCAACCAGTTCAATGCGGCGATCGACGCCATCCGCGCCAACGGAAAGTACAAGGAAATCAACGACAAATACTTCAAGTTCGACGTCTACGGCGGCGAATCCTGATCCTTCTGGATCCGACAGCGAACGGCGGGGCATTCCCGCTGTTCGCGCAAGGAGCGGCGACGCGGCGCTGCTCTCAAAGAGCCCATGAAGGAGAACAGGCAGGCGGATGCAAAGCGTTTGGACGCTGCTCAGTTGGGGCCCTGAAGGCTGGCTCGACGACATAGCCTATGGCGTTTTCATCACCGTTTCGCTTGCAGCCGCGACCTTGCCTGTCGGCTTGGTGATCGGCTTTCTGGTCGCACTGGCCAAGCAATCAAGTGAGCCTTCTCTGCGGCTGGCCGGCAATATCTACACCACGATCTTTCGTGGGTTGCCCGAGCTGCTGACCCTGTTCATCATCTTTTACGGCGCGCAAATCGGCATCCAGCAAGTGATGCGCCTGTTTGACCCGACTGCCTCGGTCGAAGTGAACGCTTTTGTTTCCGGCATGATCGCGCTCGGCGTCGTCTTCTCATCCTACGCCAGCGAGGTCTTCCTCTCCGCGTTCCGGGCCATTCCGAAGGGACAGTATGAGGGAGGCTACTCGGTTGGCCTGTCGGGCTGGCAGACGATGCGGCTTGTGGTGCTGCCGCAGCTTATCCGTATCGCGCTGCCAGGTCTTGCCAACCTGTGGCTCATCCTGCTCAAGGACACTGCCCTGGTCTCCGCCATCGGGCTAACCGATATCTTGCGGCAAGCGGGCGTCGCCGCCCGCGTCACGAAGCACGCCTTCCTGTTTTTCGGTGTCGCCGCTCTTATCTATCTGCTCCTCGCCATCATATCATCCTTCGGCATCAACGCGATCGAACGTGCGGTCAGCCGCCAGCAGGTGCAGCGATGAGCGTAGTCGCCACCGACCGACCGCCGGCTCTGCCACGCGGCTGGCCCCGGCAACGTATTCTCGGCTATGCGCTGGTCTGTCTGTGGATCGCTTTTCTCGCTGGGGTCGCCGCCTATCTCGTCTTCGCCTGGAACGGCGAGCTTTTCCAGAAATACGCGCCGTCCTACGTGACGGGCCTTGGTGTGACGCTTTTGCTGGTCGCCATCTCGATCGTACTCGGTGCGATCCTGTCGGTGCCGATCGCTTACGCCCGCATGTCGAAGAACCGATTTCTTTCGGCTCTTGCCTATGCCTATGTCTATTTCTTCCGCGGCACGCCGCTGCTGGCGCAGACCTTCCTTATCTATTACGGCGTAGGCTCCTTCCGGCCGCAACTTGAGATGGTCGGCCTCTGGGGTTTTTTCCGCGAGGCGTTCAACTGCGCAATCTTTGCGTTCTCGCTCAACACCGCCGCCTATCAGGCAGAAATCCTGCGCGGCGCGATCCAGAGCGTGCCCAGGGGCCAGTGGGAGGGCGCCGCCTCGCTCGGCCTGCACAAATTGCAGACGATGTGGAAGATCATCCTGCCGCAAGCACTGATCGTGGCGCTGCGACCCTATGGCAACGAGATCATCCTGATGATCAAGGGCTCGGCGATCGTCGCCATCATAACAGTTTACGATCTGATGGGCGTCACGCGGCTCACCTATTCGCGCACTTTCGACTTCCAGTCGTATGTCTGGGCGGCGATCATCTATCTGGTCATTGTCGAGATATTGCGCCACGGGGTCGAATGGATCGAACGGCGCATCACGATCCATCTGCACCGCTGACTCCCATAGCTTTGCCTGATCCGCTAAGAAGGCCGGAAAACAGGCTCGAAGGGATTCGAAAACATGGCATCGGTGGCATTTCTCGGTCTTGGCGTCATGGGCTATCCAATGGCCGGACATCTCAGGAACAAGGGCGGCCACGATGTCACCGTCTACAACCGCACCAAGGCAAAGGCCGAACAATGGGTTGGTCAGCACGGCGGCGGCCTTGCTACGACGCCGGCCGAGGCGGCCGATGGCAAGGATTTCGTCTTTTCCTGCGTCGGTAACGATGATGATCTGCGTTCGGTGACGATTGGAGCCGGCGGTGCGTTCCAGACGATGAAGAACGGAGCGATCTTCATCGACAACACCACGGCGTCGGCTGAAGTCGCGCGCGAGCTGGCGGAGAAGGCGCAAATGGGCGGTTTTTCGTTCCTCGACGCACCGGTCTCCGGCGGTCAGGCCGGCGCCGAAAACGGCGTTCTGACCGTCATGGTCGGCGGCGAACAAAAGGCCTTTGACAAAGCAAAGTCGGTCATCGATGCCTATGCCCGCATGGTCGGGCTGATGGGGCCGGCCGGCTCGGGCCAGCTCACCAAGATGATCAACCAGATCTGCATCGCCGGTCTTGTCCAAGGCCTGGCCGAAGGCATTCATTTCGGCAAGAAGGCCGGACTCGACATCGAAAAGGTCATCGAGGTGATCTCCAAGGGCGCCGCCGGCTCGTGGCAGATGGAGAACCGCCACAAGACGATGAATGCCGGCAAATACGACTTCGGCTTCGCCGTCGACTGGATGCGCAAGGACCTCGGCATCTGCCTGGCGGAGGCCGATCGCAACGGCGCCAAGCTGCCGGTGACGGCGCTTGTCGATCAATTCTACAAGGATGTGCAGGGGATGGGCGGCAGGCGCTGGGATACGTCCTCTTTGCTGGCGCGATTGGAAAAATAGGGTTCGTCGTGCCCGAACTTTCGCCTCAATCCAGCGCCGAAGAGATTGTCGTCCATTTGCGCTCGATCGGCTCGGACGAAAATCGCCGAGGCATGCTGCGATATGGCATCAAGATCGAACGTGCGCTCGGCATCCCGCATGGTGTGCAGCGGCAGATTGCCAAGAAGATCAAGCGCAATCATGAGCGCGCCTTCGAGCTATGGCAGACCGGCATCATGGAGGCGCAGTTCATCGCTTCCGTCACGGCCGACCCGGAGCGGTTTTCTGCTGCAGACGCAAGACGATGGGCGGCGACTTTCGACTCATGGGATATCGTCGACGGCGTCTCCGATCTCTTTGTCGATACGGATTGCTGGAAGGAACTGATAGTGGAGTTCGCGGCCGACGAACGGGAATTCGTTCGACGCACGGCCTTTGCCATGATGGCCTGGTCGGTGGTCCACCGGAAGAAGGAACCAGAGGCGACCTTCATCGACTTCCTGTCGATCATCGAAGCGCATGCCACCGACGGTCGCAATTTTGTGAAGAAGGCGGTGAACTGGGCGCTTCGTTCGATCGGCAAGCGATCGATGGGTCTGCACGGCCCTGCCCTTGCCCTGGCACAAAAGCTGGCTGCCTCAACCGACAAGACGGCACGCTGGATCGGCAAGGATGCCGCAAGGGAACTTTCGGATGCCAAAACGCTCGAGCGGCTCGCCAGGAAAGGCTGACCGGGCGAAATCCGCGCCGATTTGTAATGCGGCTCGAACGTTGACGCCATGGCGGGCGACGGTTTTATTGGGCGAAAAGGTGAGCGGATGACGAAGTGGTTGGGATTGCCTGCGGCCGCCGCGGCGTTGTTGCTTTGTTTCGACGCAGCGAGCGCTTCCGCCGAAACCGCGCGCATCTTCTGGAAGGATCTGCGCCCGGCGACCCAGCCCGCCGCCGAAAGTCTCGGATTGCCGATGATAGCGGCAAGAATGCCTGATCATGGCGAGACGCTGTCTCTCAATCTGCAGGACAAGACCATCCAACTGGCAGGATACGCGCTACCGGTCGATCGCGAGGGCGATCTCGTCTACCAGTTCCTGCTGGTGCCGTGGACGGGTGCGTGCAGTCACATGCCAACGCCGCCGCCCAATCAGATCGTGCTCGTCACACCCGCCCGCCCCTACCGGATGTCGCAGGCCTACCAGGCGGTTTCCGTGACCGGCGCCCTTAAGCCGGGCATGGAGAAAAGCCAGCTCTTCATCCTCGACGGAGCCAGTGTCATACAGTCGGGCTACGCGGTGCGCAAAGCGGAGGTGGTGAACGTCGATGTGGTGCCGGACACGATCACGCAGCCGGCAAACTCACCGTGGCGTTTCCTCAACAAAAAGAATAACTAAGTAAGAACACCTCAGGCAGCGTTCGCGCCCGATTCCTTGTCCAGCATCATGTAGTCCAGCGGCATCTCAGTCGTGTATTTGATCTGCTCCATGGCAAAGGACGACGAAACGTCGCGGATCTCGATCTTGGCGATCAGCCGCTTGTAGAAAGCATCATAAGCAGCGATGTCGGGCACCACCACGCGCAAGAGGTAGTCGACGTCGCCGCTCATGCGGTAAAACTCGACCACCTCAGGAAATTCCTGGATGACCTCCGAAAAGCGCCGCAGCCATTCATGGCTGTGCGAATTGGTGCGGATCGACACGAATACGGTGACGCGCACATTGACCTTTTCATGATCGAGGATGGCGACGCGCCGCTTGATGACGCCTTCCTCCTCGAGCTTCTGGATGCGCCGCCAGCACGGCGTCGTCGACAGGCCAACTTTCTTGGCGACGTCGGCGACCGCGAGCGTCGCGTCCTCCTGCAAGAGGCGGAGGATTTTTCTGTCAAGCCGGTCCATTGGGTGCTCCCACGGGGATAGAATAGGAATAGATTGGCTATAATCCCTCTTATTTAGGCCATTCACAAGAAAGAAATTCTGCCCGATGACGCGAAAGCGAGTGGTTTCTTGCTCACGCTTCAACCGAGGCGATATCGGATTTCCGATCTCAGAAACGGCAGCAAATCCATTTCAAACCACGGATTGCGCTTCAGCCATCCGGTGTTGCGCCACGACGGATGCGGCAGCGGCAGCACTTTCGGGTTTGTGGGCGCATCCCAGATGGTACGCCAATCCATCACCGTCTCCGTCAGTGAGGCCCGGCGCGCGGCGCCCATGTGCCAGGATTGCGCATAGAGGCCGATCGTCAGCACCAGGTCGACCTGCGGCATCAGCGCCATCAGCGGCGCACGCCAGGCCGGCGCACATTCGCGGCGCGGCGGCAGATCGCCACCCTTGGCATCCTGACCGGGAAAGCAAAAGCCCATCGGCACGATGGCGAATTTTGTCGTGTCGTAGAATTCTTCGCTGCTGACGCCCAGCCAGCTTCGCAGCCGATCGCCGGAGGCGTCGGTGAACGGCATGCCCGACACATGCACCTTGGTGCCCGGTGCCTGGCTGGCAATCAGGATGCGGGCGCTCGACGAGGGTCTCAGCACCGGGCGCGGCTCGTGCGGCAACGGCCGGCCGACTGGGTTTTCGACGCAAATACGGCAGGAGCGTACCGTCGCGGCGAAGTTTTCCAGCTCTTCGCTCATTCTCGGGGACTTCTTCTCAAGCCGCGGCGCTCGGCCGGCTGGAGATCGCCTGATGCCAGCGCAATACGTTGGCGCAATCCTCCGGCACCTTGATACGCGCCGGCTTCATGAAGTCGATGGCGATCAGACCTGTGATGTCGGCGATCGAATAGGCGTCACCGGCGACGAATTCCTGGTTCGCCAACTCGTCGTCGAGGAGTTTCAGGAATTCGATGGCTTTCGGCTTGTTGGCCTCGCCCCATTCGGGAATTTGCGGAACCTCCCATTCCTTCATTGCCGGATGGATGTGCCGGAACGCGGCGGCGACGCAGCTGAGCAGGTTGAACTCCATGCGCCTTTGCCACATCTCCACCAATGCCTTGCCGAGCGCGCCGCGTCCGAACAGAGCCGGCTCCGGATGCAGCTCCTCGAAATAGCGGCAGATGGCGACGGATTCGGTGATGACGGTGCCGTCGTCGAGCTCGAGCACCGGCAGACGCTGCAGCGGGTTGCGCGAACTGACTGTCTGCTGCCTGTGCTCCAGCGCGCCCATATCGACAGGCACCAGCGGAACCTGAATGCCCTTTTCGGCAAGGAAGACGCGTACCCGTCGTGGATTGGGAGCGCGGCCGCCATCGAAGAGTTTCATTCCATCCTCCTGTTTGATCCGACAAATTATAGGTTGCTGCTCACCACAAGCGAAAAATTTCTCGTAAGGCGTCGCCGATCGAAGCCAAAGTGCCGTGCTTTCTTTCGACCACGTTGTGATCGTGGCTCTCGCGCCAATCGTGCGGCTCGTCGAAAGTGCCGGCCCAGATGCCGGCTTTGCCGGAGCGGGCAGCGGCTTGCTCGGTTTCGAAATCGCCATAGGCCACCGCCCAACCAGCCTCGACCTGGGCGCGGTTGAGATCCTTGCCGCCGGCTTTGCAGTCGCCGAGCAGCCGGCCGTAGCGATCGCGCTGCCAGCCGGTGCAGGAGACGGGTTTGCCTGATATCAGACGCACCAGCGACTGCCGCGCCAGCTTGCCGCAGGCATAGTCGGCACCGTCCTTGCGGCAGATTTGCGAATATTCGGGCGCATCGATGCCACGCATGCGAATGCGCTCAGTGCCGAGTGTGATCGTGTCGCCGTCATTGACGACGGCGGCGCCCTCCGTCTTACGCGTTTCGATCCGGTCAAGACGTGCGGCCAGCAGGATCAGCAGACCGAGGACGATGAGGGTCAGCGCGTAGTCCACCAGCCGGCGCCACAGGCTTCGCGGCCGCGGCGGCATGTATCGCTGTCGCGGTCGCCACGACCACGAACGGTTCATATGGCAAACCGTTGGTTAATCATTCGAACGTAGCTTAACAATTTGAACCCGCTGCCCGTATAAATTGAAGTCTCCATGCCCTTGCAACGCTCGACCACAGCGGACAAGTTTATTGTGGACCGCAGGAAACCCCATCGCAACAGCGATGTGGCGCGCGCGGTGCGCAAGACGCGCGACCGTCTTTCGCAGCAGGCCGGAAGTCTTGATTTCGACCGCGAGCTTTTGAAACTCCACGCCCGTGCGATGATAGGCAGCGCGACCGTCATTCCGCTTCTCGTCCTGGCGACCGCCGCAATGGGTCTGTTTGCTGGAGTGAGTAACGAAATCGGCGTCTGGGCGCTCTTCACACTCATCTGCTACACCATCGTCGTGTTCATGGCGAGGCGCGTCGACCGGACGGAAGCTGCCGAACTCAACCCGCTGCAAACGCACAGTGATTTCCTGATCGGTCATTTCCTTTGCGGCCTGGGCTGGGCCTGGTTCGCATGGCTCCGTTGCGACGCTTGCCAGGTCTATGAGTTCCAACTGCTCAAGGCGGTGGTGCTGCTGCTTGCCATGGCGGCGACCGCGATCACAGCGTCATCGCTACGCGGGGCGCTGCTGTCGACCTTTGCCGTTCCGGTCGCGGTCTATGCCTATGCCGGCGCGAGGCATTGGATTCCGGCCGAGCTTGTCATGGCCGGGTTGCTGATCGTGTCGCTGCCCTTCTTCGCCTATGTGGCGCGCCAGCTCAATCGCTCGTCCTTGATGTTGCTCTCGTTCCGCTCTGAAAAGGACGCGCTTATCGCTGAGTTGGACACGGCGAAATCGATGTCGGACGAAGCGCGGCGACGGGCGGAAGACGCCAATCTGGCAAAGTCGCGCTTCTTGGCCTCGATGAGTCACGAGCTGCGGACACCGCTCAACGCCATTCTCGGTTTCTCCGAAGTGATGGCGAACGAGGTGCTTGGACCGATGAGCAACCCGACCTATCGCGACTATGCTCGTGACGTCCACGACTCTGGCCAGCATCTGCTCGATCTGATCAACGAAATCCTCGACCTCTCGCGCATCGAAGCGGGGCGCTACCAGCTGAACGAGGAGCCGATGATGCTGCTCTCGGTGGTCGAGGATTGCTGTCATATGATGGAGCTGAAAGCGCGCAATAAGGACATCCGTATCGTCCAGGATTTCGAAAACGCCTTGCCGCGCCTGTTCGCCGACGAACGCGCGGTTCGGCAGATCGCGCTCAACCTTTTGTCAAACGCCATCAAGTTCACCGGGACCGGCGGCGAAATCCGCGTGCGCGTCGGCTGGACGGCGGGCGGCGGACAATATCTCTCCATCAAAGACAATGGGCCTGGCATACCGGAAGACGAGATTCCGATCGTGCTGTCCGCCTTCGGCCAGGGCTCGATCGCCATTAAGAGCGCAGAACAAGGCACCGGCCTCGGCCTGCCGATCGTCCAGGGCCTGCTCGCCATGCATGGCGGCGAGTTCGAACTTCGCTCCAAACTGCGCGAAGGCACCGAGGCGATCGCCATCTTCCCGTTGAGCCGGGTGATGGAGGAATTGCCGGCCCTGCCGACAAAGACGGTTGCCGCGCGCCGGCGCTAGTCGCCTAACGAACCGCCGCCGCCATGCCCGAGCTGGTGAGCGCGGCCGCCTTGACAAGGCCGGCGGCAAGCGCCGCCCCTGCCCCCTCGCCGTGGCTCACGCCGAGGTCAAGCAGCGGGCGCAAGCCGAGACGCTCGACGGCCCGGTCGTGCGCAGGCTCCGGCGACAAACTGGCAAGAAGGCAATGGTCGAGTGCAGCGGGATTGGCTGCATGCAGCGTCGCGGCGGCGGCTGTGGCCACCAATCCATCGAGCAGCACTGGGATATTCTGCACACGGGCGGCGAGGATGGCGCCGGCGATCGCTGCGAATTCACGGCCGCCAATCCGGCGCAGTGCCTCAAGCGGGTCCCTGAGACTTGTTCCGTGGAAGGCTAGCGCGGCATCCACCACTTCTGCCTTCCGCGCCTGCATCGCCGCATCGGCGCCTGATCCGGATCCGACCCAATCGGCGCCCTTGCCGCCAAACAATGCCGCAAACAAAGTCGCTGCTACAGTGGAATTGCCAACACCGAGGTCGCCAAGGCAAAGCAGATCGGTGCCGCCGGCGATCGCCTCCATGCCGAAGGCCATGGTGGCGGCGCAGCCGCGCTCGTCAAGCGCTGCGTCCTCGGTGATGTCGGCCGTCGGAATATCCAGCGCAAGATCGAACACTTTCAGCCCGAGATCGTTGGCGATGCAGATCTGGTTGACCGCCGCGCCGCCCGCCGCGCAAAGCTCGACCGCGTTCGCCGTGGCAGCAACAGGCCGCGGCGAAATGCCATGCCGGGCGACACCATGATTGCCGGCGAAGATCGCCACCAGGGGCCGGTTCACCGCCGGTGGCGCCCGGCCACTCCAGGCAGCGAGCCACGCGGCGACGTCCTCGATGCGGCCAAGCGAACCTTTGGGTTTGTCGGCTTTGGCAAACAGCGCATGGACGCGGGCTTCGGCCGCCGTGTCGGCCGACGGCAGGCTCGCCAGAAGATTGCGAAAATCGTCGAAGGGCAGCGCGCTGGTCATGTCGTTGGTGATCATTCCCTGGGGTTGGTAAGCGGCATAGCCGCCTTGCTCGGCCGGCACAACTGCTTGCATTGACGCAAAAGCGGTTGCCAGCGGCGCATTCCGGAGGGCTTGCATTGGCTTTGCCGTTACACCATGTGGAGGCGAGACAAGGGATTCCTTGGGAATCCTGAGAGAACATTATGACGGCCATCGAATCCCCATGCGTCCTGGTCTGTTCGATCGATATGAAAACCGGCTTCTGCTTCGGTTGCGGCCGCACGCGCGAGGAAATCGGCGCCTGGATTGAGATGACCTCTGAAATCCGCCGCAGCGTCATGGCCGAGCTGCCGGCCCGGCTGGAGATGGTTGAACGCAGACCGCGTCGGGAAACGCGCCGCACCCGCCTCGCGCGCGAACGCGACGCCCTCTCGTGAGCCCCATATGAACCGGCTTTTCTGGGTTTTGATGATTGTGATCGGGGCAGGCGTGGCCCTGCTCATGCTCAACGATTCCGCCGGCAGCACATTCGGCGTGGAGAATTACGATTTCAGCCGGTTGATCTGGCTTGGCGCATTGGTCGCGCTCATCGGGGCCGGCCTGCTCAGATCCGGCAGGCCCTTGGGCATGATGGCCCGCAATCTCGGCACCTGGGCCGTCATCGTACTCGCATTGATCGCCGGCTATCAGTACCGTTATGAATTGCAGGATGTCGCCAGCCGGGTAACCGCCGGCCTCGTTCCCGGCAGTCCGCTGGCATTGGGCCTGGAAGACGGCCACGCCACGGTGACCCTGGACAAGGCCGGCAATGGCCATTTCGAAGCGCGCATCATGATCAACGGCACGCCGGTCCGGGCCGTGGTCGATACCGGCGCGACCAGCACGGTGCTGACGGCGCAAGATGCGCAAGCGGCAGGGTTCAATCCAGCCATTCTCAATTTCAACATACCGGTTTCTACCGCCAACGGCATGGCGCGCGCTGCCGCTGTGAGAACCGACGAATTGGCGATCGGCGGGATCGTGCGCAAGGACATGCCGGTCATGATTGCTGCGCCCGGCATGCTCGGCCAGAGCCTGCTCGGCATGAATTTCATCAGCTCGCTGTCCGGTTTCGACGTGCGCGGCGACCGCATGATCTTGCGCGATTGAACAGTTAGGCTGCTTCGGCGTCCGTCCTGCTGAAATCGATTGCGGCGAAAGCCGCCATCAGCACATCCGGCCCGGCGCCGGGCCTTGTCGCGTCGGTGGAAAGGATCTGCCGGTAGCGGCGCGCGCCCGGCAGTCCGTGGAACAGCCCGACCATATGACGGGTGACGTGGCCAAGCCGCCCGCCCCGCTCGATATGGCGCGCCGCGTAATCCGCCATGGCATCGATCAGCGCGGCAAAATCGAGCGCGTCGGGTTTGTCGCCGTAAAACGCGGCGTCGACACCCGCCAGAATGCCTGGCGTGTGATAGGCGGCCCGGCCGAGCATGGCGCCGTCGACGTGATCAATGTGGTCAAGCGCCTCATTAAGGGATTGAATGCCGCCGTTGATACCAATGAATTTGTTTGGATTTCTGGCCTTCAGCCGATAGACGCGGTCATAGTCAAGCGGCGGGATGTCGCGGTTTTCTTTCGGACTCAACCCTTCCAGCCACGCCTTGCGGGCATGCACCCACAGCGCGTCGGCGCCAGCCGCGAAAACGCCGTCCGCCAGCGCGTCGAGCGCCGGCTCAGGATCCTGCTCGTCGACGCCGATCCGACATTTGACGGTGACGGGGATACTGACGGAAGCCTTCATCGCCGTGACGCAATCGGCGACAAGGACCGGGGTTTTCATCAGGCAAGCCCCGAACGTACCCGACTGGACGCGATCGGACGGGCAGCCGACATTGAGATTGATCTCGTCATAGCCGAAGGCCTCGCCGATGCGCGCCGCTTCGGCAAGTTTCTGCGGGTCAGAGCCGCCGAGCTGCAACGCGACCGGATGTTCGGTATCGTCGAAGCCGAGCAAACGCTCGCGCGCGCCCTGGATGACCGCGTCAGCCACCACCATCTCGGTGTAGAGCAACGCCCGACGGGTCAATTGGCGATGGAGGAACCGGCAATGCCGGTCAGTCCAATCCATCATGGGCGCCACGGCCACTCTATGATCTTGATTTTTCAGCATTTTTTCTTTAACATCAAATCGTTATTACCTGCCGAGGCACAGGAATTTACGCCAGAATACGACCCTTTTCGCCACGTTTCGATCTCTCAGTGCACACGGAGCGCACACGAAAAAATGGCCACCTACACAAAACTCTCGTCCGGCTCCTGGCGTGTCCAAGTCCGTCGCAAAGGTCGCTACGTCAGCGAGACCTTCCTGCGCCGAGACGACGCACGGCGCTGGGCAGCCGAAACCGAGCGCCAAGTCGATCGCGGTGAGACGCCGACTAAGTCCCGTATAGCGCGCCTGAAAACTTTCGGCGAACTCATCGACCTTCATATCGACGACATGTGCGATGTAGGCAAGTCCCCTCGCCGCTCCAAGGCCGCGGCCCTCGATATGCTCCAAAGACATCTGGGTAAGTGCAACATCGCAGCCCTTGATCGCGAACGGCTCATTCGTTTTGGTCGCGACCGGGCCGCCCAAGGTGCCGGACCGATGACTCTCGGCATCGACATCGGCTTTGTAAAACTCATTCTGGCTCATGCCGCTGCGGTGCACGGCCTGCCCGTCAAGGTCGAACCGGTTGATCTCGCGCGTATCGCCTTAAAGAGGCTTGGCCTCGTCGGGAAAGGTCATCAGCGCGACAGGAGGCCGACCCAGGATGAACTCGACAGGCTCATCGCCCACTTCGATGCAAACCCTCGTCAAACAGCGCCGGTGGGCCAGATAATACGTTTCGCAGTCGCCACCGCGATGCGCCAGGAGGAAATCTGCAAGGCGCGGTGGTCCGACATGGACGCCGGCACGCGGATGCTTCTGATCCGTGACCGGAAAGACCCGCGAAACAAAAACGGGAACAATCAGCGCATTCCGCTATTCGCGGCAACCGGATACGACGCATGGGCCATTGTCGAGGACCAACTGGCCAAGCGAAGCAATGACGATGATCGAATCTTCCCGTACAATCACCGATCAGTCGGCACCGCCTTCCGTCGAGGATGCATTAATCTGGGCATCCACGACCTTCATTTTCATGATTTGCGGCACGAAGGCACGAGCCGCCTTTTCGAGGCCGGATTCACGATTGAACAGGTTGCGCTGGTGACTGGGCACAAGGACTGGAAAATGCTGAAACGGTATACGCACCTTAAGCCCGAGGCGCTCCACGCAGTGCTGGCGAACCGTGCTGCCTAACGCGATGACGCTTCCACGTTCGGATTGCAACAGTAGCCGAAAGTTCGAACCAGACCACGACTCTAGGGTCAGGAGTTCGAATCTCTTGGGGCGCGCGCCATTCGGAACACGCCAATGGCGGCGAAACTCCCCGTTCTTCCGATGCAAGCCGTCGAGCATCCGGCCGGCCGCGCGCCTGACACTCTCGATGTATTGCGATGGCGAGTTAAGTGCACTGTCACCGCAATTCCGCCTCGTTCGGTTCGGCTTCGAGAACGCAAAGCGGCGCGGAATGTTGCAGAGCAAATTTTCGCAGCACCGTCGCCCAATGTGTGTGGTAACACTGCGACGGCGGAACCAGCGGAGTCTGATTTGACCATGCCTTCTTCTACCACCAAGCGTGCGCTGATCACCGGGGCGGGTGCTGCCGACGGCATCGGCTTTGCCATTGCGCGGCCGCTCGGTCTTGCCGGTCATGCCGTTTTCCTGAACGGTGCCAGGCGCGCGTGTACTTGATCGCGCCGCCGAGCTTTGCGCCGAAGGTATCAATGCCAAATCCGCGGTCGCCGATCTCACCATCGCAGCCGAAGTCGCGCGGCTGGGGACTGATGTCGGCGCTGTCGACATCCTGGTTAACGATGCCGGCATGGGCTCGCTGGCATCGCCCTCGGTCGACAAGGCGTTTCTTGCCATGACCGAGGCCGACTGGGGACCAAGGGATCGACGTCAGCCTGAAGACCGCGTTCCTGGTCACCCGCGCGTTTCTGCCGGCGATGGTAGAGGCAGGCTATGGGCGCATCGTCAATGTGGCGTCGGTTACCGGGCCGCTGGTGTCCTTCGAAGGCACCGCCGCCTATTCCGCCGCCAAGGCCGGCATGGTCGGCCTGACGCGCACGCTGGCGCTTGAAGTGGCAAAAAGCGGCATCACGGCCGATGCCGTGGCCCCCGGCTGGATCGAAACGGGCTCGTCGAGCGCAATGGAGCGGCAAGCTGCCCTGCACACGCCACCGGCGCGGGCCGGGCGACCGGACGAGGTTGCCGCAGCGGTGGTGTTCCTGGCATCGGAAGGCGCCAGCTACGTCAACGGCGCCCTGCTAGTGGTCGACGGCGGCAACAGCCTTCAGGAGCGCAAGGGCTGAATCCCAAAACGACCGGTCGTTCACTTTTGACGTCTGCAGCGAAGCGGTGCCGGCTTGATTTTCGAATTCAGCCGGTTTTTCAGCCGGTTGTAGAAGAACGGACATTCCTTCGAACCATATCGCAGCGTGGCGAATGGTGGCCCGCCTGTTTTCCTCTTGGTCAACATACGGCCCCATTGTCGAAGGCTGCCGCACTACGCTCGAAGGTGGCATCATCGAACGCCCACTGTGGTGAAGCGATCTGCCAGATGAGTTTTGCTTATCACCTGCAACAGATGTGACCCGCGTCGTCGAGACGACCAGCCAGTCGAAAGATACCGGAAAACTTTCGCGCTTTCGCACAGCTCGAAGACATGTAGCACGTCCGGCTAACCGCAACGGTAGCACTGTAAGAAAACTTGCATCCGACGGGATCGCTGCGTGCCCCAAAAGCGCACTCGCTAACTGTTGCCATTTTTCATCAAGCTTCAAGATCGACGGCGCGGCGCCGCGGCGACGATAGCCAATATCGCATTCGATTGATCGCCTTCCTTGAGATGGAGGTAGCTAAGCGAACAGAGGCGCTCTTATGTCCCTCATGGCTGCGAGCCGCTGGGCCAGTGATAGCGATCGTGGCATATGGTGCGTCGAATTCGCAGCTTTGGGGGGAATTACGATCCTAACGCCAGACCAAGCGTTTGGCGCGCCTCGTTGACAGTGGCCACACGCCGGCCAAGCTTCTCGACTGAGGCCGCCGCGAGTTCGACGAGCTCTGCGTTGCTGCGCGCCAGGCGTTCCTTGGTGATCCTGATATTATCCTCAAGTCCGGTACGCACTGCGTCTGCTCCGCGTGCCAGCGCCCAATGCATTACGATCATTTGGTTGCGGCCTATTCCAGCCGCTGTCCAGGTAGATTGTGGAAACAGGAGTTTCGCTTCCCTGAGGAGCACGTCGAGCAATCTCTCCTCCGCAGGCAGTGCGTTTTGCACGCCCATGACAAACTGGATGTGCGGGCGCTCACCTATAAGTCCCCCGTCGGCCAGCCGCTTGGCAGTGTGAAGGTGCGAGAGGTCGAAGATCTCGATCTCCGGCTGCACGCCATTTGCCTTCATCGCGGTTGCGAGATCACCGATCAGGCCGGGAGGGTTCTCGTAGACCATGGATGGGAAGTTGACCGAACCGGTCGAGAGCGAGGCCATGTCCGGCTTCAGATAAAGTGCCGAGCCCCGCGCGGCAGGATCACGACCGCGCCCGCCGGTCGAGAACTGGACGATTATGCCTGGGCAGTGCCTACGCACCCCCGCCTGAACGGCAGCGAAGCGCGTTGGTTCAGACGATGAACTCTGATCGTCATTGCGCACGTGTATGTGCACCAGTGACGCACCTGCTTCAAAGGCTTCCTGGGTCGACTCGATCTGTTCGACCACGCTGATTGGCACCGCAGGATTGTCTTCCTTGCGCGGCAGCGAGCCGGTGATCGCAACGGCGATAATACAGGGTTCAGACATGGCGATACACTATCGGTCGATCTGGGCCATCCGCCCACGGCTCTGTTTGGTCCACATCCACACCTGGAATCACAAATCGCCTCACCGCAAAACTCCCGAGCCCACAGAACGTCTTTTTACCGCAAGTCGTAACCGGGTGGATCTAGAGA
This sequence comes from Mesorhizobium sp. WSM4823, assembly GCF_055811195.1. Taxonomy (NCBI): domain Bacteria; kingdom Pseudomonadati; phylum Pseudomonadota; class Alphaproteobacteria; order Hyphomicrobiales; family Phyllobacteriaceae; genus Mesorhizobium; species Mesorhizobium sp. WSM4823. The sequence goes on along the minus strand of NZ_JBVVQL010000002.1, from coordinate 597,727 downwards.
AGCGCGATCACCCGAGTCGGCCCGCCCGTCGCGCCCCTCACCTTCGGAATCCCGAGGAAGAGACGCGCCCCGACTTCAGGAATCGCGTCTAGATTTGCAAGGCACTCGACGCCCCAGCGACCGCTTCCAAGCCATTCGTAGTGGACCGGAAACGCCCCGCCCGAGTTAAGCCCCGTGTCGAGGGAGAGGGTGTCGACCCCAATGCCCTTAACATTCCGCTCGCCTATCAGGAATTGCGCAGTCTCGACGTGAAAGCCGGGGGTATGATTTCTCTTCTCGCCGTCATTGCCGGTGAACTTTGGATCGTCCAGAAGCTTGTGCCATCCGGAATTCATCACCACACAGCATCCCTCCGGAAGAGGCCCGTTCTTTGCCTCCCACGCTTTGATATCGTCGGGGGTGAGAGATGTGTCCGCATTCTCGGCCGCCCGCGAAGCAATATTGATGACTGCGACAGGCACGATCAGGTCGGAGATGGGAATCAGATCGGCCGTCAAACCATCGGCCGAAAAATGGATGGGCGCGTCCATATGGGTGCCACTGTGTTCGACGATCGTCCAGCGGTTCAGGTTCACCTTGTCCTTTGCGAAGGTGACCAAATGTTCGACGGTGAACCATTTCTCGCCGCTAAAGGTCGGAAACCCTTCATAGAGCGCGTGCGAAAGGTCGACCGTCTCGGTGAAGCTCGTTGGAGCGGCTTGGGCTCGTGGCGTACCAGGAAACGCCGCGGCGGCGGCGCCGAGGCCCAAAGTGAAGCCGGTTTTGAGAAGACCTCTACGTGTGGCTTTCTCACAGATTGAATGCAGGCATCCCGGAGGGCACATGTTTTTTCCTTCCCATTGGCGATCTTAACGAGACGATTGTCGTACTATCCAGTTAGTATATTCCCGCTGCGGATTTCACGCCTTGCCTGTGGCCTTACCTAACCTTCCATCAGTTGCTTCAGCGAATTGACCGCGGTGGCGTATCCTCGCGGCCCCAAACCGGCGATGACCGCCGTCGCCACCGTCGAGACGAGCGATTTGTGATAGATTTCCTCGCGTCGGTGGATGTTGGAAATGTGGAGCTCAACGATCGGTCCAGGAAACATCTTGAGTGCGTCGAGGATGGCAATCGAGGTGAACGAGAAGCCCGCCGGGTTGATGATGATGCCGGCGCCCTCGTCGATCGCCTCGTGGATCCAGCCGACGATCTCGCCCTCGAAATTCGACTGGTGAAAGCGGACTGGAAGCCCGTCTGCGGCCTTCCGGCACATCGTCTCGATCTCGGCAAGCGTCGTCGTCCCGTAGATTTCCGGCTCGCGGCTGCCTAGGCGATTGAGGTTTGGGCCGTTGAGAACGAAGATCGGCTTGGTCATGGTCCTATCCTTGATAGCCCAGCAGGCGCGGCAGCCACAGCACCAGCGATGGGAAGAAGGTGATCAGCATCAGGGCGGCAATCATGGCGTAGAGAAACGGCATTACGTCGTGCACCAGTTCGCGCAGCGGCACCTCTGCGATGCGGGTCATGATGAACAGCAGCAAGCCGTAGGGCGGGGTGACGAGCCCGAGCATGATGTTTACGACGACCATCACGCCGAAATGCACCATGTCTACGCCGAGCGCTTTCGCCGTCGGAATCAGCACCGGCACGATTACCAGCAGAATAGTCGTGCCCTCCAGCACGCAGCCCAGGATCAGCAGCAGGATGTTGACGAGGATCAGGAAACCCATCGGCGAAAGATCCCAGGACTGCAGGATCACCGACAGGGACTGCGGAATGTTCTCAACCGTGACAACGTAGTTGAACACCAGGGCGCCGGCGATGAGCATGCCGATGGAGGCCGTGGTGCGAGCGCTGTTGAGAAGTGCATGGTAGATCTGGCCCAGCGTCACGCTGCGATAGATCGCGACCGAGATGAGCAGCGCGTAGCCGGCGGCGACCGCCGCGGCCTCGGTCGGGGTCATCACGCCACCCCTTATGCCGACCAGAAGAACGACCGGCAGCATCAGCGCCGGAAACGCTCGCAAGGTGATCCCCGGAAACTCCCTGAGCGGCACCGGCTTCTCGACCGGGAAGTTCTTCCGGCGCGCGTCGATGGCGACGATGATCATCTGCGACAGGGCGAGAAGAAGGCCCGGCACGATACCCGCAATGAAGAGGTAGCCGATGGATGCATCCGAGATCAGCGCAAAGATGACCAGCGGAATTGACGGAGGAATGATGGGGCCAATGACGGAGGTGACGGCTGTCAGCGCAGCGGCATAGCTCGCCGGATACTTGCCATCCTTGGTCATGAGCTGCTGCATCATCTTGCCGGTGCCCGCGGCGTCGGCGATGGCCGAGCCGGACATGCCGGCGAAGATGATCGACTGCAGCACGTTGACCTGCGCCAGGCCGCCGCGGAAACGGCCGACGACAGCGTTGCAGAATTGCAGCAGCCGGTCGGTCATTGTTCCGGCGTTCATCAACTCCGCGGCGAGAATGAACATCGGCACGGCAAGCAGAATGTAGCTCGTGTAGAGCCCGTTGAGGAGCTGCTCGGCGGACGTGCCCATGTCGAGCCCTGCAAGCCAGAGATAGAGGATCGACCCGGCGATCATCGAGTGACCGATCGGCAGGCCAAGCAAGGCCAGCGCTGTGATCGCAACGACTGACAGCGAAAAGGGACTCGCGAGGCTCATACGCCGGAGCTCGCTTTCGTGGGGTCAAATTCCGCCGGTGCTTCGCCGCGCAGAGCACGCCACGCGAGCCACAGGTAGCGGGCGATCACGGCGACCACGAAGACGAGGTAGATCGAGAACAGCCAGTCGAAGCGTATCTTGAGGTAGGCGGTGCTCTCGACCTTCATGAAGGTCACATAGTCGAAGACGGCCGGAAAGGACCAGCCATAGAGCGCGACGAGAGCGATCGCGAAGGCGAGCGTCATCGCTCGCCTTATGTCCGGACCGACTGCGGCGTAGAGGAGATCAAAACGGATTTCCTCTTCTTCACGAACGACGAACGCTGCGCCGAACAGCACAACCCAAATCCAGAGTACGACGGTGAGCTCGTTGCTCCAGCCCGTCGGCCAGTTGAGAAGATAGCGAAAAGCAACCTGGAGCAGAAACGCGGCGAACATGGCGCCGATTGCGATGGCGATGGCGTTCTCGGCGCGCCGGTATAGCCAGCCGCCGACCTTTCTCAATCCCGGGTTCATCATGCCTCCCTGGCGTCGTCTGGCTAAACGCGTTCGGGCCAGCCGGTCACAAGCGGACCGGCCGGCGAGTTTTGTCGCGTCAAAGCGCGTTGATCTTGTCGACCATCCCGGCCGGCCATTCCTTGGCCAGGTCGGAGGCAAGATATTGCTCCTGCACATGCTTGCGGAATGCAGCGACGTCGGGCTCGTAGATCTTCAGGCCCTTGCCCTTGAATGTTTCAACGAGTTCCTTCTCGCGCGTCAGGTGTTTTTCTGTCGAGAAGTCGATCGCCTTGTCAGCCGCGGCCTGGACCTTTGCCTGCTTCTCGGCCCCCATCTCGTCCCACAATTTTTTCGAGATGCTGAGAAGGTCGAAACCGACAAGGTGCGAGGTGAGTACGATCTGCGACATGACTTCGTAGAACTTCATGTTCTCCACGTTGGGCAGAGGGTTGTCCTGCCCATCGATCGCTCCTGTCTGCAGGCCGGTATAAACCTCGGCGTAGGCCATTGGCGTAGGATTCGCGCCGAGCGCCTGGCCGAGGAATTGCCAGGCGTCGCCACCCGGCATACGCAGCTTGATGCCGGCCAAGTCGGCGGGAGTCTTGATTTCCTTATCGGGCTTCAGGCCGACCTGACGCAGGCCGAAATAAGTGGGGCCGAGCACCCTCACGCCTAGCTGGTCCTCGGTCATCTTCTTCAGCTCCGCACCGGCGTCGCCGGCAAAGAATGCCTTCAGGTGCGCGGCGTCACGGAACAGGTAGCCGGCGGTGACGATAGACCAGGCCGGAATCTGCTTGGAGATGTCCTGCGGGGCGATGTTGCCCATTTCGAGGTTGCCACGCTGGATGGCGACAAGTTCGGTGCCCTGCTTGAACAGGTTGCCGCCGTAATAACCCTCGAAAGCAAAGTCGTCCTTGATGGCGTCGGCGAACATTTTCATCATCTCGGCCCGGATATCTTGTTCCGAGAACACAGCCGAGAAACGTAGCTTCGGTTTGTCCTGCGCGAGCGCGGGAATGGCGGTCCCGGCGGCGAGTGCGCCGGCGGCGACCATAAACATACGTCGGTTCATTTCAGTTTTCATGTCGACTTCCTCCCAGTGGTCTTCATACGATTGTAGGTGTCATTGCCTTCATGCAGCGGCCTCGAAGTGATCTGCCATGGCGCGGCGGTCGGCCTTGCGCCCGGTGAAGAGTTCGAACGCGCGGACGGCCTGGTAGATCGCCATGCCGATGCCCGGCAACGTTCTGCAGCCGATCGCACGAGCAGCGCGCAACAGCTCTGTTTCGGTCGGGAAATAGATTATGTCGGCGACCCATTGTTCGGCTGTCAGAAGAGCCGTGTCGAACGGTGTTCCGGGGTATTTCGCCATGCCCACCGGGGTCGTGTTGACGATGCCGTTTGCCATGCGCACGGCTGCGGCCGGATCCGGCCACGCTTCGACACGGCCGCCGAACAAGGCGCCCATGCGCGACGCCAGGTCCGAGGCGCGATCAGGTTGGCTGTCGACGACGAACAGCCGGCCAACGCCCATTTCCATCAGCGCGTTTGCGACTGCGGCGCCCGCTCCGCCGGCGCCGAACATCGCGACACTGCCCATCGATGCGCCTGTCATCGCTTCGCGAAAACTCTCCGCGAAACCCCAGCCGTCGGTGTTGTGGCCTTCCTTTCGTCCGCCGGCGAACACGACCGTATTCACCGCGCCTATTGCGCGCGCTTCCGGCGACAACGCATCCAGGACGGGAATGACAACCTGTTTAAAAGGATGAGTGACGTTGAGGCCCTGAAAGCCCGCAATTTGCGCCGCCGCGATCAAGTCGCCGATCGCCGTGTCCGGAAATCCGAGCCTGTCGAAATCGAGCAAAAGGTACGAATAGCCGATGCCAAGGCGCTGGGCTTCACGCTCGTGCATGCCGGGAGTGCGCGAGGACTGAATGCCGCGTCCGACAAGGCCAATCACGACCTTTTCGCTGTCGCCGCCGGCGGCACCCTTGTGTTCGTCCGCAAGACGGCAAAGGAAGTCGACAAGGCTGTCGCCCATCTCCCGAGATTCCTCCCTGTGCGGGCCGCCTCCTGGCCCACGTGCGGCAATTCTTGGATCGCCCTTGTGTTCACGACAGACGCGCCGGTAAATAAGTCCGTCGCGATTTGCGAATGATGTACTAACTGGTTAGTTTAGTCAATTGCCGGCTGACGCCGGGCGGGAACTCAAACTGCATGGCCGTTATCAAGAAAGAACGAAAGCCGAAGCCGGAAACGAGCACGGCGCGTATTCAGGACCCTGAGGGCACGCGACGCAACATCCTGGAGATCGCTTCCAAGGAGTTTGCCCTGAACGGCTTATCGGGCGCGCGCATAGACGAGATTGCGGCGCGCACACGCTTCAGCAAGCGCATGATCTACTACTACTTCGGCGATAAAGAGGGCCTCTACCTGCGCGCGCTCGAGAACGCGTATCGCCAGGTGCGCGAGGGCGAGGCCCAACTTGATATTGAAGGTTTGCCCCCCGTGGCGGCACTGACACGCCTAGTGGAGTTCACGTTCGACCACCATCACCGACACGAGGAATTCATCCGCATGGTGATGATCGAGAATATCCATCACGGCCAGTATCTCGAACAATCGGATGCGATCCGCGAACTGAACGTGACTGCGATCGACCATATCTCTCGCATCTATTCACGCGGTGTCGAAGAGGGGGTCTTCCGGCCGGGACTCGACGCGGTCGAACTCCATTGGCAGGTAAGCGCGCTGTGCTTCTTCAACGTTTCCAATCGCGCCACCTTTTCGATGATCTTCGGACGCGACTTCGGCGCGCCGGCACAACTCGAGCGGCTGAAGCGCAACAGTGTGGAGATGCTGTTGCGCTTCGTCGCGAAGGACGAAGCTCCCGCAGAACGCTGAGCGCGCCGAAACTTGCGGTGCTGCCAGCGTTGCCTTAACTTATGTACGAACTGGTTCGTTCATAACAACCAGGGAGGAGGCGCGTTTGAAGACTTCGATCGCGACGGTGTCGATCGCCGGTGACCTGGCGGAGAAATTCGCCGCAATTTCCGCCGCGGGCTTCGACGGTGTTGAAATCTTCGAGAACGATTTCCTCGCCTTTGATGGCTCACCGCGCGACGTCGGCCGAATGGCTGGTGACACAGGTCTGACCATAACGCTCTTCCAGCCGTTCAGGGATTTCGAGGGGTTACCGGAGCCCCAGCGCAACCGCGCCTTTGATCGTGCCGAGCGCAAGTTCGACGTCATGCAGGAACTCGGCACCGACCTGATGCTGGTATGCTCGTCGGTGTCGCCGGTCTCGCTTGGCGGTGTCGACCGGGCGGCCATGGACTTTCACGAGCTTGGCGAGCGCGCCGCCAAGCGCGGCCTGCGCGTGGGCTACGAGGCACTGGCCTGGGGGCGTCACGTCAACGATCATCGCGACGCGTGGGAAATCGTGCGCAGGACCGAGCACCCGAACATCGGGCTGGTTCTCGATTCTTTCCACACGCTAGCCCGCAGGATTGAACTCGGCTCCATCCGTTCGATACCCGCGGACAAGATCTTCATTGTCCAACTCGCCGACGCGCCGCTGATCGAAATGGACTTGCTCTATTGGAGCCGGCACTTTCGCAACATGCCAGGCGAAGGCGATCTGCCGGTGCGACAGTTCATGCAGGCGGTCGCGGCAACCGGTTATGATGGCTATCTCTCGCTCGAGATTTTCAACGACCAGTTCCGTGGCGGGTCGGCCAAGGCGATTTCCGTCGACGGACGGCGTTCGCTCGTGTGGTTGATGGATCAGGTGCGGCGTGAAGAACCGGCACTTGACATGGCTATCCCGCCCATGCCCGACCGCATCGGGGTCGGAGGGGTCGAGTTCATCGAGTTCGCGGCCGATCGCCAGGACGCCGGACAGCTTGGATCGCTGCTGCGCATGCTCGGCTTTGTCGAGGCCGGTCGGCACGTCTCGAAGGACGTCACGCTCTACCGCCAGGGCGAGATCAATATTGTCATCAATACCGAGCGGCAGGGCTTCGCCCATTCTTCCTTTGTTGTTCATGGCACGTCGGCATATGCGATGGGCCTGAATGTCGAGGACGCCACCGCGACCGTAGCGCGCGCCACGGCGCTTGGGGCTGAGATTTTCGATCAGCGCGTCGGGCCCGGCGAGTTGTCGATCCCGGCGATCCGCGGCGTCGGTGGCGGGCTGATCTACTTCCTCGACGCCAAGACCGACCTGGCGAAGGTCTGGGACATAGAGTTCACACCGGTTAGGCCGAAAACTTCCGGCAACGGCGTCGGCCTCACCCGCATCGATCATGTCGGGCAGACCATGGCACAGGAGGAGATGCCGAGCTGGCTGCTGTTCTATGTCTCGATCTTCCGGACGACCAAAACCCCCATGGTCGACATCGTCGATCCGGCCGGCCTCGTGCGCAGTCAGGTGATCGAAGGTCTGGACAAGCGCTTCCGCCTCACGCTGAACGGCGCCGAGAGTCACCGCACGCTGGCTGGTCATTTCATTGCCGAAACTTTTGGTTCCGGCGTCCAGCATCTGGCGCTCGCGACGGATGACATCTTTGCGACGGCGGCGAGGCTACAGGCCAACGGCTTCGAACCGCTTCAGATATCGATGAACTACTACGACGACGTAGAAGCGCGCTTCGGTTTGGATCCGGAGGTCGCCGATCGATTGCGCTCAGCCAACATCCTTTATGATCGCGACGACAACGGCGAATTTTTCCAGCTCTATGCGCCGACATTCGGAGAGGGGTTCATTATCGAGTTCGTTGAACGGCGCGGCGCTTATGCAGGCTATGGTGCGCCGAACGCACCATTCCGCATCGCCGCGCAAAAACGGCTGATGCGGCCCAAAGGAATGCCAAAGATATGACCGGTATGACCTTTGCTCGGATTAACGGCGCGACGATCCACTACCGGCATCGTCCCGTAGCTGGAAGGCCGACGGTCGTCTTCGCGAACTCGCTCGGTACGGATATGCGCATCTGGAACGAGCTCCAGCGAAGGCTCGCCGACGACTATACGTTCGTTGCGTTTGACAAGCGCGGACACGGTCTGAGCGAACTGGGTGACGCGCCGCAAACGATCATGACCCATGCCGCAGACCTTGCCGGGCTGCTCGACCATCTTGGCGTAAAACGTGCAGTGATCTGCGGGCTTTCGATCGGTGGCATCATTGCGCAATGCCTTTACAAGACGCGGCCGGATTTGATCGAGGGGTTGATCCTTTGCGATACGGCAGCGAAAATCGGCACGGCCGAGATGTGGAACGGGCGCATCAACGCGGCCCTATCGGAGGGTATCGCGAGCTTTGCCGACGACGTGATGCGAAAATGGTTCACACCGGATTTCCATAAGAATCGCGGCGAGGAACTGGCGGGTTATAAAACGATGCTGACGCGCCAGGATCCGGCCGGCTATGCTGCTGCCTGCGCGGCTGTCCGCGACGCCGATTTCACCGCGACGACCGCCGCGATCAAAGTGCCGACGCTCTGCATTGTCGGCGACCAGGACGGATCGACGCCGCCTGACCTGGTGGAATCGCTGGCCCGCTCAATCCCCGCCGCAGGGTTGGAGGTCATCGCCGGTGCGGGCCACATCCCATGCGTCGAGCAGCCAGAAAGGCTCGCCGGGCTGATCCGTGGCTTCCTGAACGACATGCGAAGAGAGCGCAAATGAGCAAGCCACAACACGGCGCCCGACACGTCGAAGGGATGGCGACGCGCCGCTCCGTCCTGGGTGACGCCCATGTCGACCGCGCAGAGGCGGCCAAGACCGAATTCGATATTCCTTTCCAGGAACTGATCACGGAGGCTGCATGGAGCCACGTCTGGTCGCGGCCGAACATCACCAAGCGCGAGCGTTCTATGATCACCATCGCGCTGCTCGCCGCGCTGAAGCAGGATGAAGAGGTTGCGATGCATATCCGCGCCGGCGTCAATACCGGGGCGACGCGCGACGACATACGCGAGGTGCTGCTGCATGTGGCAATCTATGCAGGGGTACCGGCGGCAAATCATGCGATGAAGATCGCCAGGAAGACGTTCGACGAAATGGATGCTCAAGCCGGCAAATCATGACTAACTCGCGCTTTCCCGCCAACCGCACGCCGGAAATCGGCGCCTTCTTTCAGCGCGACCGCAACTGGCATCCGCCGGCCTTCACGCCAGCCTACAAGACTTCCGTGCTGCGCTCGCCGCAACGGCCGCTTCTTTCACTCAACAACACCCTGTCGGAGCTTACGGGGCCGGTCTTCGGCCACAATATTCTCGGTGAACTGGACAATGACCTCATACACAATTTTGCCGGGCCGGGCGAAAGCGCGATCGGGCCGCGCATCCTCGTCTATGGCCGCGTACTCGACGAGCGCGGCATCGGCGTCGCCGGCGCGCTGCTGGAGATATGGCAGGCCAACGCAGGCGGACGCTACCGACACAAGAAGGAAACCTATCTCGCGCCGCTCGATCCGAACTTCGGCGGCTGCGGCCGCACCATCACCGGCGAGGATGGCTCCTATTGTTTCCGCACGGTCCAGCCGGGGCCATATCCCTGGCCCAACGGACCCAACGACTGGCGTCCAGCTCACATCCATTTCTCGATCTTCGGGCACGGCTTCGCGCAGCGCTTGATCACCCAGATGTATTTCGAGGGCGACCCGATGATCTGGAGGTGCCCGATCGTGCGGACCATCAACGACCGCCGCGCGATCGAAGGCCTCACCGCCGCGCTCGACATGGAGGCAACGATCCCGATGGATGCGCGGGCATACAAATTCGACATTGTACTGCGCGGCCGCCGCTCGACGCTGTTCGAAAACCGCATCGAGGGCAACTGATGGTCCAGGATCTCGGTCGGCTGAAGGAAAGCGCCTCGCAGACCGCGGGACCCTACGTGCACATTGGGCTGACGCCCAACTTTGCCGGCATCTCGGGCATCTATGAACGCGACCTTGGCGCCACGATGGTCAACGACAAGACCAAGGGCGAGCGCATCAGGGTCAATATCCGGGTGATCGACGGCGCCGGCTCGCCGCTGAAAGATGCGCTTGTGGAGATCTGGCAGGCGGACGCCGCCGGCATCTACAATACGCCTTCGGATGTGCGCGGCTTCGCCGACCCGAATTTTACCGGCTGGGGCCGGCTGCCCACCGACATGACGACGGGCGCGTGCATGTTTGAGACCATCAAACCCGGCCGCGTGCCCTTTTTTGACGGCCGCATGATGGCGCCGCACTTGACGGTCTGGATCGTCGCGCGTGGAATCAACATTGGCATTCACACCCGCATGTATTTCAGCGACGAGGAAACGGCCAACGCCGAGGATCCCGTCCTGATTCGCATTGAGCAAAGAGAGCGCGTGTCAACGCTGGTCGCACGACGCGATGGCGACATCTATAAATTCGACATTCACCTCCAGGGCACGAACGAGACGGTTTTCTTCGACATATGATCGCAGCGTTCGACAATCCACTCCTGTCCGGACTTCTCGGTGATGAGAAGATGGCGACGCTGCTCGGCGTCGAGGCCGAACTTGCGACGATGTTGCAATTCGAGAAAGCGCTCGCCGACGCACAAGGCGCACTCGGCATCGTCCCGGCGACTGCAGCAAGCGCAATCGGACGCACCCTCGACAACTTCCGGCCGAATATTGTGGCCCTGAGGGACGCAACGGCGCGCGACGGCGTCGTGGTACCGGAGCTCGTGCGGCAGATCAGGCAGGCAGTGGGAGAGCCGCATGCGGAGCATGTGCATTTCGGTGCTACCAGTCAGGACGTGAGCGACACGGCCATGATCCTGCGAATTCGCGCCTGTATCGACCTGTTGGAAGAACGGCTTTCGGCTCTGGTGGCGGCCTTCGCAGATCTCGACCATCGGTTTGGTGGCCGGCAGCTGATGGGCCGGACGCGTATGCAGGCGGCGATCTTGATTTCCGTAGCCGACCGCGTCACAAGCTGGCGCGAACCGCTTGTCCGCCACCACGGGCGGCTTCAATCGGTACGAAGATCGGTTCTCGTCATCCAGTTCGGCGGCGCCGTCGGGACACTTGAGAACTTCGCAGACAAGGGCGCCGCCGTCCGTGCCGCGGTGGCCGAGCGGCTGAGCCTCGGCGACGCGCCGCAGTGGCACAGTCAGCGCGATCGCGTCACCGAGCTCGCCAACTGGCTGTCGCTTGTGACGGGAAGCCTTGGCAAGTTCGGTCAGGACGTCGCGCTGATGGCGCAGGCAGGCGACGAGCTTCAACTGGCGGGCGGCGGTTCATCGTCCGCCATGGCGCACAAGCGCAACCCCATCGATGCCGAGATGCTGGTGACACTCGCCCGCTACAACGCAGTCCAGTTGTCGGGAATGCATCATGCGCTGATCCATGAGCAGGAGCGTTCTGGTGCAGCCTGGTCGCTGGAATGGTTGGTCTTGCCGCAGATGCTCATGGCGGCTGGAGCATCGACCCGTGTCGCGGACAGGGTAGTCCGAACCATTGCGATGATCGGAGGCGAAGTGAGCTGATCTCAAGGCTCTTTCCGCTGCATCGAACGAGTGATGGCGGCGAGTTCATTTTGGTTCAGTGACGCCCAGTACATTGGCGATGAGGCCGATCCGGGCTCAGTAGGATGCGCCTGACATTCTGAGGATCGCGAGTTTGGCCCTGGTGGATTGGCTTTTTGCAGTCGGAGCGGAAATATCTTGTTCTGCGGGCGCCTGAGACCGAGCAGGTTGCCGGTTGCCTCCACCTGATTGTGCAAGTGCTCCAGAACGTGTTGCACCATTCCGCAAAGTTCCGGATCACCTGCGCTGCGATGGTTGCCTTGTCCTGCGGTAGAACCGCCCGTAGTGTCGCTGCACCATGTCCGGCGTCTCTGGATCGCGTAGCTCACTGCGCAACGAACTTTTCCAGCGTCTGCCTTTGGCCTTTTCCAGCGTCTGTCTTTGGCGCAATGGGCGGCCGCGCCTAGTCGCGCCAGATGACCGCTTTCGGGATCGGCCTGCCGTCTGCTCAACGACCAGAAAGGGGAGCAGAGCAGTCATCGCCCGACGCGGTCTGAGCATTTTGGCGGCCATCGATCGCCGCCAATGCTACGCTGGGGTGCTCCCGACGGCTCGGCAGTAACCATCCAAAAGTGCCTATTTCGATCCCGCAGGATCACACTCTATCTCGCTGATTCATCTGCATTCTCTGACTTGTCGTAAGCCCGGCTAGTGTGGCAGATTCGGGGTGGTTTTCGGGGGATCAAAACCCCTACAGACCCCAACTGCCGACCCTAGTTTTTCGGTGGGTGCAAACCCCACTTCTCATCCGTCGGCAAAGCCCACTCTCAATCCAGGGGAGAACGAGCATGCCGATCATTTCCGATGGAGAAATACGCGCCGCAATCAAGCGCACTGAGCAAAGTGGCAAGCAAGAAACACTTGTCGACGGCGACGGACACGGCACTGGCCGGCTCATCCTGATTCTGAAGCCTATGCCGACCCGCGTGACGGCCGACTGGATGGCGCAACAGTGGCGCGACAAGAAGCGCGTCAAAAAGAAGATCGGCTCCTACCCGTCTGTGTCTCTCGCTAGTGCGCGAGAGATATTCGACCGCGATTTCGCCAAGATCATCCAGAAGGGCCGAAGCATCAAGATCGCGACAGATACCCGACTGGATTGTAGCCAACTAGCATCGCATCTCGGTCGCGAGGCCGAAGAGAGTAACCGAATAGGCAAAACTAGTAGGGCAACGCGGCACGCGGCCGATTCTACCGCTACGAAAGACTACTCATCTCTTGAGGGAGTGACCGGCGCCGCTTGGGGGGCGTGGGGTAGATTGCCTGTAGGGCGCCGGCCGGCGGATTGGGGTCCGCCGTTGCAAAAGTACCGACCATGGCGATCCAAGTAACTTCCGCGATCGCGAAAGTTCCTACGCGTTCCCGTCTGTTTCACTCTCCTCATCGATTTCGCGCACCGACAGATAGGGTTTCGTTTCCAAACACTCGCACAGAACGATCCGAATGAGATCGGACCGACCAAACAGGAAAACACGACGTGTTGGGACGGCCGCGGTGCTGCAACGGCGGCGGATCAGCTAAGCGGAGGGTTGCTGCGACGAAACCGGGACGCGCGACCTGCGGCGAAAGCGTGCCGGTGGCACGGGCTCCAGGAGTGGAACAGGGTGATGCCCGAGCCAGATGATCGGCGACCATGCCGACGAAGAACGCCTCCTATTTGGCTTAATCATCCGGCGCCGTGACACGTGTGGAGATGGAACGATGTTCTTTGAGAATTTTCGCACGGGCGGCATGTCCGTGGATGAAATCATGATCAACTACCGGCTTGGAGGTGAAGGCGCGCTTTGTTTCTGTTGCATGGTTGTCCGCAGACTCTCTGCGTGTCCTGAAAGATGAGCGTCAAAGCACGGGATGTGCGAGGATTATCGCGCTGGCGGCACAATTGACTTGGTCATGATGCGGCTGATGTCGGGCGACGCTTTGAAGCGCCTCTTTTGCTACTGTGGCGCGCGCAATCGGTGTGGCAGCGTTTCAAGATGATTGAGGGATGGGAGCAGTTTGCCAGGAGTATTACCGGGTGCCCAATCGAAGCAGGGCATTACCTCGCGGAGGAGGCGCCGGATCGAGTGCTACGGGAGCTTCTCCCTTTATGGAGGCGTCGTTGGGGTCGACCGCGATGGCGCAGCAGACGCCCGATCAAACGCGGCTAGGGGTCGCTCATCGGGAATCCCGCGTCTTCAACTCGGTCGTGTCGATGTGCAGGGCGGGTATGAGAGGTGGCGCATTCGGAAGTCGCTTTGCCGCGCAATAATGAACCGCCATTGCTGGCCTAATGGCATCCGAGAATACAAACGTCTTGCAATCAAGCTGGCAGTACCAAGCCTTGCACCTCAGGGAGAACTTGGTTGCGCAGTTCCCAGGGGCAGGCCCAGTAGTCGAAGATACCGCCATCAAGGGTGTTTTGGCCGCAGATCACAAACACGCCAGTGCCAAAACGTTGCTTCAGATGTGTGGCCAACCAACCCACAAAGCCCGAGTTGTCGACGCCATGTGGGAAATGAAACCTCCAGATCACGAATGCCTCGGGAGCTTCCCACTCGCTTTTCACCAATTGGCTCCACACGCTGTCGTCGCGGATCAGCGCCAGCGCTTCGAACTGACATCCTGAAGAGCATGGTTCTGCAGGCGATCGCGCATTTCCTTGGAGATTCCGGCTTTGCCCGCGAGCGTCTTGAAAGTCCTGCGCAGGTCGCGGTTGGTCGCGTAGGGTATCACCCCGCGATCTCGTTGCCGCCAGACGAAACTGTAGAGCGAGCCGTGGCTGACCGGCCGGGATGGATCGTTCGCCGATGGGAAGTACCAGCCATATTCGTTGGGAGTGATGGACTCGATGACTTCTGCAGCCAGGGTCGGTACGGGCGCGGCGTGCGGCTGATCGTTCTTCGTCTTCGACCAGTCTATTATCTTTTCGGCCGCATCCCATTGTTCCACATGGAGACGTGCGATCTCTTCAACGCGCTGGCCGGTGAGCATGATGAGTTGGATTGCGCGCGGATAGGAGGGGTGGACCGGGACGTCAGGGCAGTCGAGCCACCAATAGAGACGGGCGAATTCGGCCTCATCGAGCCAGCGTGTGCCCCGCACCTTCGGCTCGGTCGGAATCGCGGAAGCGGGATTGAACGGAATGCGGAACCGGCGCGGTGATGAGTTCCGATAATCGTGTTCGGATTTCATGCCCCAGCTATAGGCGGCGTGGACATAGCTTCTGACGTGGTCTGCCATGGCACGGGCGCCGCGCTCATAGATTGGGCGGATTACCTCGACAATTTCCTCAGGGTCGATTTCGCGGGCCAGCCGATGGCGGCCGAGGGTGTTGGCGATTTTGTTGAGACCCTTTTCTGTCTCTTTCCAGGAGGGCTTACCCGCGGCCTTAAGCGCGGCGACATAGCCTGCGAAGAGATCTGCGACGGTGTCCACCCTTCACCTGCGGCCGCAATACCCCAAGGGTAGATCAAATCGAATGCGGTTAGCGCTCTCGCCAAGCTGCCATCAGGTGCAGAAAAATCAACATAGGACCAACCGGTTCCAGGATCGCCGCGTCGCCACACTCTCAGAGTGCCACCCTTCCAACTGCCCGCATATTCATGTTTACCCAAAGTCACAATATTGATCAAGCCATCGCCCCCAGGATGCAGACTGCCCCCAGAGCCTCCGAGTTGGAATGCTGACTGCTGTCCATTAGCAGTTAAACAGTTGTGGTTGGCTTTGAAGTCAAATAAGCGCGTGCTATCCGCCGCACCCTTCAATTCAGCGTTCGCCTGCGGTGGGTGCCAAAGAGTTACGTGCAATCCCCCACTGACCAAGGATGGATAAGAGGAACGAAATCGGAATCGCCTGCAAACAGTGTTGCTTTCGATATGTTGCCCGGAAAGCGTGGGTCATCATATCAACCGCTAATCGGACATCCACGCCCTTTTGTCGCTTATCAACCACCCCCACAATTTGCCCGAGGGCAACGTGGACCCGATCGAGCGCCTGAATTTTCGCAAACCGATCGTGGTCTGGCTGCACGCGAGCTTCATAGGCAGCCTGCGTTTCATTGTGCGTCTTGCCTGGAACGGCATCGTAATAAAAAATTTTAGCGTAGCCCCCACCTGTCATCGGTGCAACATGCGATTGATAGGCGCTCGCATCGCGAAACAAATCCAGACAAATCTTCCTGACGGTTGCTCGCAGGCAACCACCGTCGATGAAAAGATATTCTCGCTCCTCCCTCGATGTCATGTCACCTTCGTTCCCTGCGAGTTACCCAATTCGACTTATCGATGAAGGTGTAGGAGTGCCGTTTTCTACAGATGTCCGCAATGGGGGTTGTGAGCCGAAACTCAAACTAACCACCCAAATAGGAGGTCTATTGTTCTTCCGGAAGCGACTGGTGCTCCGGCTGGGCATGATACAAATTGAAACATTTCATCCCCCTTCCCGGTTTGTGGACAGACTTTCGATGCGCGCGATTTGGGCAGGTGTTCATCCGGTCCAGGGGATCAAGGCTATGGAACACCACGGGTTCCGGTGGCTCGAGACTTTTCCACCTCAGCTGGACCGAGACAGTGCGCGAATGGCTGGAAACGGCTATCTGCCGATCAGGGCGATCGACTAGGAAAGCGAGACGGACGGCAGCGCGCAGGCTGGCACGACATGCAGAAGACCCGCCGCTACATTTGCGAAGCGACGGGCCTCCACCCCATTCCCCCATACCTGACCACGCAATTGCGGTGCCAGACGTCTTGACCCATTGCGAGGCACCTTATGGCTCTACACAGCGCCACCTTTGACCGCGCAGTGGCGGCTGATTGGCAGGCAGCACGACATCACCCCAACAAGATGCCTGCCACCTGTGCCCAGCCCCCGCCAAGCCGTTGCAAGCATCTACGCACGAGGCCGATCTGTCGTTAGCTCTGCATCCTAATACTTATCCTGGCGTACATATCTTGCCCGGCGCGGCGCTCTTGCCTCGTTCCCGACCGGCTTATTGCTGTCCGGGATTGCCGCCAGCCTACGCAGCCCTTGGCTAGGGCGGTTCGTCATTTCACGGAACCGCAGAAGCGCTCTACCTCTCTAATTTTCTGACTGCAATTCCGGACGGAAAACCGTTCTCACTTCCTGGAATTGCTCTGACTGCGGACGGCATTGGTCAATCCAACAAAAGCACCAAGGCGGGATGCAGCTTCTTCAGGTTGGGCAATGATTTCGACTGCCAGGGTATGTCGGGCGTTCCACGCACGACGAGCTGAACATCGGGATGCTTGCGCACCTCAATGGTAAATTTCGCCAGCAGGTTGATGCCGGAAGAGTTGAGAAAGTGAAGGTCCTTCAGGTTGAGAGTAATGGAAGAAGGATTCGAGGCAAGAACACTGGCCGCCAACGCCGTGATAGGCGCACCGGATTCGGAACTGGCAAGCCGCATTGCACCGTCGAAGAAAATTTCGTTTCCTTCGGTCCACACGCGGTAATCGTCTGTCTTGATTTCCATAAGCTGGCTTCGTTTCATTTAGTTGTGAATTTGCGAGATCGGAATGGAGGCATATGTCTCCACGCAAATCCGATCGCTTTCGTCGGCGGCGCTGAATATCCAGGCCAGGCGCGCGCCGTAGTCGCTCATCAATGTCAGCAATCCAAGTCCGGAGCCTCCTACGTCGGGGTTGGCAGCATTGGCTTCAATTCGCTGTATCAGCAGGTCCACTGGGTCGCCAGCTGTTATGTCCGCCAGAAGGTTTTGGAACCCAGACGCAATTATACCGTCGACGTCATTCGACACTTTGAGCTTGAAGCTCTCCGAATCCATCGATGCCTCGATCAGGATCTCGCCCGGTGCACGAAACTTGACGGCATTTTCGATGAGCTCGTTGACCAGATATCCGATGCTGTGCCGCACTTCCATGTAATCATTGCGGGACGACCGGAAGCGCAATGCGAAAAGATCGGCGATGAAGTCCGAGGTCGTGGCACAATGACGCCAACTCAAATCGAGAGGTCCGTCGAACAGCCGCACTCGACTGACGCTCTCCTTCATCCCGATCGCGATATCAGGGGTACCGAACAGCGTTGTCATTGCTATGTGTGCCTTATGATCACGAGGGTGATGTCATCGTGGATCTTCTGGATCCCGATATGGGCCATCAGATCGTCGATGATCCCAGTCTTGATGTCCTCGGCGCTGCTGCCGTGACGTCTTTGTACGCTCTGGCTGAGGCGCTCGAACCCGAACAACTTTCTTTCGTGGTCTTCCGCCTCGGTCACACCGTCGGTGTGCAGCACGATCACGTCGCCGCTTCCGAACAGGATGTCACGCGTGGCTATGAACTTCGAGATGTCATTCTCCAGGCCAACCGGCAGACCCAGATCAATCGTATCGATACGTTCGACTTCCCCGTCCGCACGCACGACAAGAACGTCCTCATGCTGGCCGGATAGCGTTACCCGCTGATCTTCGAAGTCAAGAAAGGCCAGCGAGAGATGCTTGTTTGTATTCGTCCGCTCGATGTTTTTGTAGATCGCTCTGTTCAGCCGATCCAGAAACTGGTGCGGATTCGCTTCTTCGGTCTCCTGCAGCGCGCGCGCAACGGATTGGACCATCAGCATCAGCACACCGCTCTCAAGACCATGACCGGTCACGTCGCCGATGCCGATCTTGACCCGTGATCCGTTCTGCAGGACGTCATAGTAGTCGCCGCCAACCTCGTCAGCCGGACGCATGTAGGCTGCGATCTCCAGCCCAGGAATCGCTTCGAGTTCAATTTGTTTCGGCAGGACCATCATCTGGATCTGCCTGGCAACCGCGAGCTCGGCACCGAGGCGGACGTTCTCGTCTCGCAGCTTTTCGTTGAGTGCCGAAATCTCCTGGTTGGCGTCCCCGAGCTCCCTGGTTCGTTCGTCGACGAGCTGCTCGAGGTTTTCCGTGTGAAAGCTGATCTGCTCAGCCATCCGGTTGAAAGCGACCCCCACCGCTCCAACCTCGTCGCGCGTCGGAATGCTTACCCGGACTGAATAGTCTTTCGCCTGCAACCGCTTGGCGGCCCCCGCAAGCGCACTGAGGCCTGCAGTGATCCGCTTTGAAATTCCGAAGACAGCCGCAAAGACGATCAGTAGCGAAACGATAACTGCGATGACCTGGGTGATCAGGATCCGGTTGGTTGCGCTGGAAATGCTCTGCTGCGCAGCAAGGAGGGAAGCATAAATTTCCCGTTCGGGGACGACGAAGCCAAGCATCAGGGTTTCGGCCGTGATGGACCCCGTACTATTCCAGAGATTGACTGGGTCCAGTCGGCGAAGTGCGACCATGTACGGTTGGGCTGTGCCGTTCTCCTCAATCGAAATATGCTTAATGACTGTCTTGTCGTCGGCGGGAAGTTCGAGCGCTGCGACGGTCGCGTGCGTACTCTTTTTGAGCGAGCGATCGAGGCCGGTAACGCCTTGACCTGCCGCACCACTTGCGATCTTGAGCCCGAGCATTTTCTCGCCTTCAGGCTTGATCGCGAGCACATTGCCGTTCGACATCGTGAGAAAACCGAAGCCCGTATCGGCGACCTTCACACTTTCGACGATTTCAGCGAGTTGATCGAGCGTAACGTCGGCAGCGACCATGCCGGCGACATTACTGCGGTCTTTCGTCCAGAGTGGGTGGAAGAAGCTCACTATGAGCTTGCCGGTAATGGCGTCGATGTAAGGAGCAGTCGCAGTGATGTCATCGCCCTTTACGGGGCGCGAATCGGGCTCACTGATCCAGCCTTCCCAGCCTTCATAGACGCCAGGGAAGAAGAAATCCCAGAAATTCGCGTTGTCGTGGCCTGGATAAAGCTTGTCGAAGGTCTGCGCCTGATCGGAATAAGGAATCGTGCGCATGATCGGCCCTGACTTCGGCCCTACGTAGTAGACCTGCAGCTTCTTGGTGCCAGTTGACATCTGGCTTGTGCCAAAAATATCGAAGATCGCACTCTCCTGAACGTCGCGGAGAATTTCGGGCTTCGGCTGGTGATTAGCGGCGAGGAGATATCCCCAGACACTCATGACCGAAGTTGACCCTTGCCGGGTCTGTAACCAGTTTCCCGTGGCGTCATATGCAAGCGGCGCATTAAAATAGGGGTTGTGCGCCAACGCCTTGCCGATCGCATCTTTTGCTGCCGGATAATCTATTAGTCTCTGCATGGAGGCTGCAAGTGCGGTCACCTCGGAGTGCATGCTGCCGAACAGGAGATCGGCGCGCAGCGCCGTCGTCTCGATATAGTTCTGGAGGTATTCCTGGCTTGCCTTGGTGAGGCCGCTCTCGATCTGGTGCGTCGCGTCCCGGGAAAGCCGGTTCACATTCCACAGCGCGACGCCGCCGCCGACGAGGAGGTCGAACAGCACCGCCCCACCCACAACGATCAAGAATTTAGCGCGGAAGCTGTTAAGCCGGAGGACAGGCCAGGGTCTGGACGGTGTTGCATCCAAATCGGTCATAGCGGCTTGCCTCCCGATGCAACCCAGATCGGCCAGCCGGCATAGCCCTTGGAGTGGAGCGCAGCGAAGATGTGGTCCTGGAAGCCCTGTCGGAACCGTCTGATAAACGCCGGTGTGTCACCTCGCTTGGTAGCCATCTCGCCTGCATAAACATTCTCCCATGCCGCTATGACGTCCGCGAAGTCCTGTGGATCGCCGTCGTGGTTGGTGACCATGAAGGACTCGACCCGAATGTCTTCGAGCCCCGCTTCGGTCAGGTAGCGTTTGCTCTTCGGGCCGAGCTCAATATCCATCTGGAAGTGCGCCCACAGCTTCGCGACCTCGTTATAGGTCCACTGGATGCTGTCGGCGCGTGGTTCGCCCAGGCAGTGCGAATTTTTTTCATTGGTGATGTAGACACGTCCGCCCGGCTTGCAGATGCGAAACAGTTCTCTGAGGATCAGTTCGGGCTTGTTGAACACCTGCAGCGAATGGCGGCACGTGACGAGGTCGAACTGATTTTCCTCGAGCAGCATTTCTGATGCATCGCCATATGTGTACTCGATGCCCTTGATATCGAACTCCGCAGCCACGTTTCGCGCATAGGCAAGGCTCGACCTGGAGTGGTCGAGGGCGACGATCCGCGATGGCTGGAACTCCTTCTGCACGAGCACGGCGAAATCACCTATGCCGCAACAGACGTCGGCCATCACAATCCCGGGCCTCATGCCGTGTCGGGGCAAGATTGCGCGCTCGTGGTGCCAGGTCATCTTTGTTTGTGTGCGCAGGATCGGCACGAACCCGCCTTCCTCAAGGAAGCCCTGCCCCGGATAGAATTCGCTGTCATACTCCTCGACCGTAATGTTCGGTTCGATTCCACTCAGGCGACCGAACTTTCGTGACGTCCATGCGACGACGCTTGACGTGATGACGATGAATTTGAGATCGGGTCGAGCCCGACAAGCGTCGAGAATGATCCTCGAAAAGGCGTGAAAAGCAGCGTTGTTCATCTGAGTCAGACGTCTGACATTGACGTAGAGAACGCCGCGCACACGGCCGATCGCATCGCGAAGCAATGCTATGCTGGGTCCAAGTTCATCGATTGCCTGAGGCCGGACCACCCCCGATATGGAGAACTCCTGATTGTTGGCGTCGTATTGCGCCTTGAAACGCGGGAGAACGTCGTAAGGGTTCAATTTTGCAAGCCCTCGAGCGGAAGATCGACGACAAGCCTGATTGCATCGCCGTCGGCTTCCTCGATGCGGAGCGTCGCGTTGTA
Source organism: Mesorhizobium sp. WSM4823 (assembly GCF_055811195.1). Classification (NCBI taxonomy): domain Bacteria; kingdom Pseudomonadati; phylum Pseudomonadota; class Alphaproteobacteria; order Hyphomicrobiales; family Phyllobacteriaceae; genus Mesorhizobium; species Mesorhizobium sp. WSM4823. Next base: position 576,318 of record NZ_JBVVQL010000002.1, on the reverse strand, counting down.
GTCGACAGCCAGTTCCAAAAGTACCACCTCGCGGCTGGGCGCGAGATCCCCAGACACCGAATTGAGGTATCGCTCTTTGGCCTCTGTTCCTGCGACTTGCGCCACGGCTTGTTCGTAGAATTGGCGTTCCTCCGGCACGCAAGGAAGTGTCAACTCGATCCTGTCCGTCGCGCCATGGCGTGACACCCTGCATGCCAGTTCGCCGTCGGAATGGCGCGTCCGAAAAGCGACTTCCAGCAATTCGTTGAAGGCAGAGGAAAAGAGATTTGAATGATAGACCGAATCTGACCTGTTTTGACTGATCATCCGGGCCATGTATGTAGAGACATAATCGCAATGTTTCCAAGCGGAGACAAAAGCTTTGATTTCCATGTCGAACTGTATCATCGCCTCAAAAGTCGGCTCAGCCAGATCGTGATGAACAGTTCCCATCGGCATCCTCACTTGTTCCATCAGTGTTAAGCCCTAGCGGGGTGATGGCCTCCGCGACGACAAGTCCTACCGCGCCGGTGATGTCAGTCCCGCATCACCTCGAAGAATTGCGCGGGTATCTGCCTCGATCGTTCTACAAATCCCCCCTTCATCGTTAACAAAGGGTGCAAGGCGCTAGAGCGCCCGATTCGATTCCTCCATCGCCCGTACGACCCTCAGCGGGGAACGCCTGATGAAATCGCCAATCGCCTCGGCTCCAAGCGGTTTTCCCAGGAAGTTGCCTTGCAGGCCATCGCAATTCTCCTTGATCAGCCACCGTGCCTGTGCCGACGTCTCGACCCCCTCGGCAGTGACACTTATCCCCAGGCCGTGCGCCAGAGTCATTATCGACCGCACGATCGTTTGGCTTTTGAGATCGGTCTCCAGGTCCGCAATAAAGTACCGATCTATCTTCAAAGTATCGAAGGGGAAGTTTTTAAGGTAGCTTAACGAGGAATAGTACGTTCCAAAATCGTCGAGCGAAATTCGTATTCCCAAAACGTTCAGAGTGTTCAACGTGTCGATATTGTCGATCGTCTTTTCAAGCAGGACCGTCTCGGTTATTTCAAGTTCAAGTCTGTCGGCTTCGATTCCAACTTTGTCGATGATCTGAGCGACCGTGTCCGTCAGCGAACCGCTAAGGAACTGAGCCGGCGACAGGTTCACTGCGACTGTCAGCGAGGAAGGCCACGTCAATGCCTGGCGACAGGCTTCCTCGAGCACCCATCGCCCAATCTCGTCCATCAGGCCGTCGGCTTCGGCGATCGGTATGAACACGTTGGGTGGAATGGTTCCGACCTCGGGGTGCCGCCACCGCAGCAGCGCTTCGAAACCGATCACCGACGCGGGAGGCCGAATGAGCGGCTGATATTCCAGATAAAGTTCGCCTTGCTCCAGCGCGGTTCGAAGACTGCGTCTCAGGTTCTCGCGTTGCTCGAGCAAGAGCAGCATCGAACGGTTGAATGTTCGAGCGCAGCCTCGTCCATCTGTCTTGGCCGCGTAAAGGGCAATATCAGCGGCTTTCATCAACTGTTCGCCATCGGTCCCGTGCTCCGGCCCGAAAGCAATTCCGATGCTCGAGCCTACGAAGACGGGAATGCCGTTGATGACGAACGGGTTCTTGAACGCGTCGACCAGCGATCCGGCGAGGCGCTCAGCCTCTGCTGGCTGCTCCTTTCCCAATTGGATGACAGCGAACTCATCGCCGGCATACCGGTATGCGGATTCGCCGTCCTGCAGCGCGTCGCGGATACGGCCCGCCGCGAGTTGAAGAAGAGTGTCGCCTGCTCCATGGCCAAGCGTGTCGTTGACCGCTTTGAAATCGTCAAGATCGATTTGCAGAAGGGCTGCTTTCGGCTTTGATCCGCCGAGGGCGGCCATTGCCTGCTGCAGCCGCTCGCCGAATCGCCGCCGATTCTGCAGTCCAGTCAGTACGTCGTGCGTCGCCTGATGGAGCAGAATTACATGCTCTTGCTCCTCCACGACGCTTCGCCCATCGCGCCCCCTTGATTCGATGATTCCCACACCATTCGCAGTGGCGAAAACGAAAGCGGACCGTGGCGCTTCACCCGATGAACGCGGCAAATCAATGCTTGCCGGTGAGCCGCCGTGGAACACACGAAGAAATTCGTCACGATACCTCGCATCGAGGAAGCTCGGGTAGATCTCCCAAACGGCGGCACCCGGCACCACCGCGTCTCCGTACACGCCTTTGAGTTTGGCTGCGTAATGCGTCAGACAGAAGTCGCGATCGTAGAACGACAAAAATTCGGTCGTGTACGCCAGAAGGTCAGCGAGCAGCGCTTCGCCGGGACGTGGTGCATCGCTTGAGGCAGGCCCCTCGCTCTCCGTGCCGACCCCTGATGCCTCCGGGTGCAATAGCGACCTCCATGGGCAGTGAGAATCCACGTCCCCCAGTCCAGAACTAGCATAACCGTCAAGCTTGGCAAACATACAACTCGCAGTCTCAACAAGTGTCTCATGCTGGGTAGTTGCAATGTATGCTCCGCTGTGATTGGCAGTGACATCGATGAACAGTTGGTTAATAAATCGGGAATTGGCAATAATTGATGGCGCGGTGGACGCGACACGAAATAATCTGGTCCATGAGGCGGCTGATCTTCCCCGCCCTTGTTTTGAGCCCGCCCCACCCGATCCTGTACTCAGCTTCCGAGCGCTTTGAGCCAATGTTCAAAGGGAGAGGCATCCTCGTGTCCGGCATGCGAAACAGAATGGGCGGGGCGCGGCAACACCACGGAACTTCGGACTTCGCGGGGGCTGTAACCGAATTCCTTGCTAAATGCTCGGCTGAAATTAGCCGCTGAACTAAACCCGACGGCTTCGGCAATATTGACAATGCGCCGGCTGTCCGCCGGATCGCTAAGCGCAACATGGGCTGCCAGAAGTCGGCGACTTTGTATGTAGTGGAGAACACCACCACTCGGTTCGAACAACTGATAAAGACGAGAGCGCGAGACGCCGAGCGCCCGGCACATTGAATCCGGCGTCAGATGAGCCGCAACCAGGTTGTTGTGGACGTATCGACGGGCTCGCTCCATCAGCGCGACACTCACCAGTTGTTCGGTGGCTGCGGCATGTTCCGCCGGCGGCGAGAGGCAGGCAATGATCATGCTGCGTGTTGCGTGCACGATGCGGGGCAGATCGTCAGCCGTGAGACTGCGCAGTCTTGCTTCGATGCTGTTGAGGTAGTCGAGCAAAAGGTTGGCAAAGTTGCCGGACAGAATTGAATTATTCTTTGCGTCCAGGGTTGCCGCCGCATCGGCGAACAAATCACGCGGCAAATAGAGAAAGAGACTTTGGGATTCCGTTGCCCTCCCGCGAAACGGATAGCCAAGCGATCTAATCTCCAATTTGCCCGGCTGGTTTTCCGCTACGCGGCGATCGACCTCCGTCCACGACCGGCCAGTATGCGGCAAAGCAATATACCAGTGATCGATCGAGCTGGACCGAAGCTTCGCAGCAGAACGCGTATAACTATGCGCCGGTGCGCGATGTTGAACGATCAGCATGCCGCCGAGGTTCCAAGCCGTGTGGTCGGCGGGAAAGCCATCGTCGAGTGATTTATCATCCGGCAACTCGATCTCGACAAGCGGAGCCATATGCGCCTGCCAAGCGACGAATTGATCCTCTGGCGCCAGTTCGAGCGTTGAAAAGAGCAAAGGTTCGAGCGCCGGCGCAAGTGACGGGGCGGCCTCGTTGTAAGGTTGAGCTTCGCGCGGCCAACGACGTCGATCGCGCTCAAGCGCCTGCCTCGCAAGCGCCTCGTCCTGCCTCTTAGCGTCCATCGCGTAGTGCCGTATCCGATTCCGGTATGCCCATCTCCACCTCAATCATGTGGTGTATCACAGGCATCTGGCAAGACTAGCGGAACGCGAGTCCACAGAGCGCCATCACGCTTGGTTACAGCAAGAAAATGCATTCCGAGATAAGTTTCTGGATGGGAAGCTAACGACACTCTTCAACTTGGTACGTATAGAATCGGTCGTCGTGGAATTAGTTGAGGAGTCCATCGAGATGATAGCAAAGCTCGACAGCGAAGCTCGTCGCAGGATAATTCTTGATCGATACAGTAAATTCAGTTGCACGCGAACTCCGAAAGAGGTGGCGGAATTCCGACAAGGATTTCATGTCCCAGAACAAAGCTCGACGTCTAGAGCTCGCGAGTGCGCGCTGATTTTAGGATTATTGAAAGTACCAGTCAGCGAGGCACCCTATTTCAACACGCGTCCCAGCGGTTCATCCGCAAAAAAAGGTCCTCCGCAACCACGTGCAGCGAGTCAGCGTTTCACTCGCACCTGCCTCAGCCCTCATGATTTGGCTATTTGTGAAGGCGTGTTTGATCAGGTTTGCGGAGATGAACACATCGACCCTTTAAGCCGGGATGCCGAGGCCTTGGCGGTGGCGATTGTCGCAATCATCCGAAAAATTACTACCTACGAGCCGAAACTGCTGGACGAAGTTAAATCTCTTCGTCGCTCAAAGGGCGCAGAGAAGGCGCACTAGCTGGCGGCGTTCGGAGGCGAATTGTTATGGCCCCGCGTTGGCAAGCCGATCGGCATCTGTATTGCCCATTAACGCCCGCCAGAGTGCAGCCACAGCGCTTTGCGAAGGAGATGGAAATGAGCTTGGCCCAAGACTTATCTGATGTTGCCCTCACATTCGATTGTCCGGATTGCTCGCATCCGGCGGTAAGGAAGGCCTCTGCGCTAAGAACGATCGCGCACTTCAGATGCAACGGGTGCAACGGCAAGGTACGGATCACCTATCCGCAGAAGGTAGCGATCTTCGAAAAGCACAAATTAGCCGCCCAAGATGCATTGCGATAACTCAATGCTGCGAGCGTGACCTTACTCCTGGTCCCAGAAATCCTGCAGCAAGGCGTGCCAAAGGTCCTTCCTGTCCCGCGGCCGTGATGCCCGACCTACCAATGCCTTGCCGGCCGCTTTGGGTGTCTGGGCGGTGGCCCGGCATGTTCCTGGACGCGCCTCCGCAGCCGTTCCCGTATCTCACGATTTACGCTGACAAACGCGCTGCCGACATATTTGCGGGTGCCAGGCTCGGCCACCAGGGCGAATGCCGGCTTACCTGCGGCCTGTGAATTGAAAGCGCGTCCGAAGCGTCCGCTTGGTCCGAAACTGCCAATCAAAGCTGGCTCGGAAACGCACCACCGCGAAGCGGCTCAGGCTTGTTGGGCTGGCCTCGGTCCGGCTCTCTCTCGACAAGCATGCAGTTGCATCGCCGGCCGGCGCTTCCCGCCCCGCGATGCAACGAGAAGACGAAGTGGAATTTCGCATCCATCGGCGGACGCGCCGCCGGCCTCATTTTGGTCAAATCGCCCCACCTGAGGCATGGGGAATGCAACATTTTGTCTAAATTTATCAAGATAGTTCAAACCAGAACCTAAAGTCCTGTGGGTACAACGCACTCCAGAACAAAAACATTGGAGGCTAGCACATGACGTTTTCTACTGCGCATCGGAACCGTTTTAGAAGAGTGGCGATTGCAGCGATCGGGCTTGCTGTTTCCGTGGCTCTCGGCGCAAACGCGCAAGCAGGCGAATTGCGTAAGCCAGAGAGAGAGACACGGTCCGTCTACCTTGTCAAATATCGGGTTAACAACGATGTTCGCTACAACAAGAAACCCGTAGGCAAGGTCGTTAAAATATCAGCATCCCGGTACTTGAACAGCAACAGCTATGTCTGCACTCCGAGCGGCTTTGGTCAGAAAGCGCGTTGCTACACTCGAAGGGTCTCGAATCAGCCGGGCGTTTAATGTTGGACCTGGTTTTGACAGAAGCCGCCGCGCCTGAGCCTGAAGCCGCGGCGGCTCCGTTTTTGAGCGGTTATCGAGAATTCGCCTTAAGATGCGAAACTTCTTTGCTTACCCGATTATCTTTGACCAGTTTGCGCGCCTCATCGTCCCGGCGAGCGGGATTGTGACGAAAGACATACCATTTCCCACCAGTGGAAGGCTTCTGATAAACGACGCCATGTTTTTCACGGTGCAGGAAACATGTGATTGCACCGTTTCTGGCCAGACTCCCTTTCGCTACTTTGCTGGCCCAGATAGCGCGCATACAGAGCTTGCCCCCATTGGTCGCATACCAGTTTCCCTCCGCATAGGACCATGCTGCCCGTTTGCGCGACCAAGCGGCGAACGGCTTCCTATTTGCAGAGAACAGCCCGCGAGCAGTTGTCTCCGCAGAATAGAACCCACCGCCGTTTTGCCATTTCCAGGTGCGGCCGGCATAGAGCTTTTCAACCGCTGAGGCCTTCATCGGCGTCGCGGCAGCGGCGCGTTTTTCTATAGTGTCGCCCGCCGGTTGTTTGGGAGCGGCGTAGGCATTGCCTGCAAGCAAGAACACAAACAACACCGCACTTGAGATAATCGAACGGATCGAAAACATTTTACTTCTCTCCACCAAGGCAATTCCAGTAGGACTGAGTAAGTCCTGCGTTGGAACCGCATAGAAATAAAGGGACGGAGCGGTTCGGCCATCTGGTGAAAGTCGAACCACTGTGTCGAACGACTTGGATCAGTCCAGCGGATGGTTGGCCACGCGCCAATCGGGCCGGCCGACATTTCTCGGCCATGGATAGACTTCACGATCGTTGAAGTAGACAACGGCTGTCATGTCCGGGAACTCGGCATGCGGCTTGTTTGCTTCCGCGGCCCAGTCACGAGCATATTCGTCGTTACCCTCGTAGCCAAGCTCCGCAATGGCGATTGGTTTGCCGAAGCCCGTGACACGGTCATAACCCGGCTTTGTGCGCTCCACAAAAGTCGTATCACGACCGACCTCCAGCTTGTCATAGGGCTGATAGCCAAAGACGGACAGACCGATAATGTCGACATATTTGTCGCCAGGATAGAAGGCTTCCAGTCCTTCTTCTCCTTTCGGTGACCACATGTATTGGGCCGACGGAAGATGCTTGCGGCATATGTCGATGACATGCCTATAGGCGTTCACATAACCTTCAGCATTCCAGAAAGCCCAGGTGAATTGCCCGTCATTATCTTCCATTTCCTGCCCCCAGCGGATAGTGACGGGGCTTTTCAGCTGCGCCGCCGCAGAGCAGACCGCTGACATATTGGCATCGTAGCGCCCGCCCAAAATCCCGGCGAGCAAATCCTCAGGACCTACACGCCAGTCCCGCGCCCAGGACCACGGCTCGACTGTGATCAACAGGGAACGTCCACGCTCACGCGCATAGGCATCTGCGGCGCTGAGCGTTGCCAGATCCACATCTTCCCAGGGAAGAAAAAGATGTTCGATTTTTGAGTTGGAATCGTTGGTATAATCCGCGTGCGGATCGTAGGCGCCGGGGGTTACGGAGTCAGCCGTGATGATGGGACGCTTGTCCCGAAACTGATTGCGGCTGTCGACACTCGCTCCCGACACGCCGCTGGCTGCATAGACACCACCGGAAATGCATGCGCCGCAAAGCAAGGCTGCTAATAGTTTAAAGAGACTTTTCAAGGCCCCCTCCCTTTCTTACTGTTCAGATGTGCCGCACCAAGCGCGGCTTTGATGGCATCGAGTGGACGGGAAACCAGATCGGTGGACACTAGCTTGCTGGCCTCGTCGTCTTGGTGGACCTCGGCGTTACGGAACGCATACCACTCACCACCGGGCTCGCGCTTCTGATAGATCGTTCCATTATCGATGCGATGCGAAAAGCAGGTCTTGGCGGGAAATACACCCTGTTCGGAATGCCATGTCGCGTTGAGACACATCCAACCTGTCTCGGTGATGATCCAGCGGCCTTCCGCCCAGGATTTGCCCGTCTCACCGTCCGTCCATGCCGAAAATTGCCGGTCCGCGCCTACCATCCGTCCGGCTCCGCTGTCCCACTGCCAGCTCTTGTCTCTATAGAGATCGTAGATTTCGCCTGCTGTCATGGGACGTGCCCCTTCCGGCAGAACGGAAACCTGTGAGGAAGAGGCAAAGGCCGGTGCGGCAATGCAGGACACTGCCCAAGCGACTGCTGTCAGCATCCGGAAACCTGACAGCAATAGAGCCCTTTCAGATTTAGAAACTGCCACCGGAACCTCCTGCCATCTCGAGATGAGCGGTTCCCGCCGTTTGTCCTCGATGGGCGTGTTCGGTCGCATGAGGCAGTGCGGCCGGGCATGTGCCGCTGACCAAACCGACATAGTCTGTTCCAATGATTGCGATCTTCATGTGTTGATTGCCTTCTATCGCTGATTTGAATTGCTGGGAGTGCGCCAACGTGGATTGAAGATGGTCTTGTGAACAGCGCGACCACCGACGCCTGCCCCTGCAATTGAGAAGCTGTCGTCGAACAGGGAAAAGCTTTTAGTTCCCCAGGCGAGCGCCTCAATGCCGTCGCGTCCACGCTCGACCGTGGCGAAGCTGGTAACCATCAAAAGGGCCATGAAACTGCTTGCCAGCGCGGGGCGATAGGCACGGCTTTTCATCCGCACGTTATTCTCCCTGCCATGCTGCAGCAAGATTATGAAAATCAGCAGCAAGTAAAAGCAAGCATTGATGATGGCGAAGACGAAAAAGCCGCGCGTTTGATACGCATCCTGCGCGAACACGACCGGCAGAATGGAGATCAGGACCACGAAGGCATACGGCGCCAGCACGCGAAACGGCAGTGGATCGACTTCGGACGTGCCTTTTGGCGTGACGCGAAAATCAACAAAGGATCCGGTCATCCAGTCACGGAACGCGGCAAAGGTTCCAGCCAGAACCCACGGCCAGCGTGCCAGCAAAAACAACATCGCTTCCCAACTAAAAATCTTGCCGTCGATAGGCCGAAATGTGCGACTCGACCGCCACCAGAATGCCAAAAGCAGGATCATAAGCGACTGCGGCATGAAATGGAGCAGAAACTCTGGGTAAGTGACGTTGACGAAATTATCGCCATTGACCAGCACAATCACGGGCAACAGGAATGTCAGAGCAAGGAAGAAGGCGTAAAGCGGGTACCAGAACTGCGAAAATAGGAATTGAACCTTCAAACGCAGCGGCAAGTGTCCGATCAGTTTTGGTGAGTATTGCAACAGGATCGTCACCAGGCTCCGCGACCACTGGAACTCCTGCGTTACAAGGTCGGCAAACGTCCTTGGGCCGTCGCCATGGGCGATGGCATCAAGCGCGTGAGCCCCTCGCCAGCCATAGGCATTCATGAAGAGCGTTGTGGAATGATCCTCGGCGAGTTCTGGCCCCAGCCCGCCGATTTCCTTCAGTGCCGCAGTGCGCACCGCATAGTGCGATCCGATGCATACGGGCGCGAAGCCATTGTTGTATCCGGCTTGCAGTGACCCGTGCATGCTCGCTTCGATGTAGAGGCGGCCACGCGCGGACCAGCTTTCATGTGCATTGCGATCGCAAATGCTGGGCGCGGAAACATAACCGATTGTCTGGTCGGCAAAAGGCCGCAACATGTTATATAGGTAGTCCGGTTCGGGAACATGATCGGCATCGAGCTGCGACACAAAATCATATTGGTCGTAGCCATAATGATCGTAAAAGAAAGCCAGGTTGCCTTCCTTGCAGCGTGTGCGGCGGGGCCAGGACTGGCGATGGTAATCGGCGCGATTTTTGCGGGTGGAAACGAATACGCCATGTTCGCGACACCATGCGAGCGTTGCGGGCGATGGATCCTCATCGGCCAGCCACGTGTCGTGAGGCACGTTCTGGGCTAACATGGCCCGCAAGGTTTCGGCCACCACCTCAAAAGGTTCTGATGGAGCCTTGGTGACCACCATGGCAACGCGACTTCCTGCGGAAATACGCAGCCGTCCGTGCGGCCGGCGTGCATTGAAGAAAATGGTGATGAAGTAGACTGGCATAAGCGTTACCCACGCCAGAAGCGCCGTCACCAGAATTGAGCCGACCATGTCGGTGTGGGTGGCTCCGAAAACCCACCATTGCCAGAAGAATGCGACGGCCATCGCCCACAAAACCGCCCCCATAACGTACTCGACGCGCTTTCGGCCGGTGAAGACCGGCACCATCAGGGGTTCTCCCCTGTCAACGGACAGCGCGATGCGCGGCGTGCTCATGAGCGCACCTCGAGCCCGAAGAAGGGAGCCGCTGTGCGAATGATCGTATCGAGATCGGAATAGAGCGCCTGAAAGCCAAGTTTTTCGGCAGCGAGCGCCGGATCGGCATAAAGCACCGGAGGATCGCCCGCACGACGAGCGCGCATCTCGACCGGCACGTTACGACCTGTCAGCCGGCTGATCGCTTCGAGAATTTCCTTGATGGATGTACCACGCCCGCTGCCAAGATTGACGGCCAGATTGCCACCGCCGTTGATCAGATGTTCGAGCGCCAGCACATGCGCGCGCGCGAGATCCGCGACATGAATATAGTCGCGAATGCAGGTGCCGTCGGGCGTATCGTAATCCTGGCCATAGACTTCGAGAAAATCGATCCTGCCTGCAGCGGCCATCATGGCTCGCGGAATGAGATGTGTTTCTGGATCGTGGGTTTCGCCGATTTCCCCGTCGATATCCGCGCCGGACGCATTGAAATAACGCAGCGCCACGTAACGTAGCGCATAGGCAGCCGAATAATCGGCAAGCATTTGCTCCGCGATGAGCTTCGTGCGTCCATAAGGATTGATCGGGCGCTGGCTCTCGCCTTCGCGGATCGGCAAGCGATCCGGAATGCCGTAGGTGGCGCAGCTTGACGAGAAGATGATATTGCGCGTTCCGCTTCTCTGGCAGGCGTCCAGCAGCGATTGGGTCCCGTTGACGTTGTTCTGGTAATATTTTGCCGGTTTCTCTACGGATTCGCCGACATAGGCCGATGCAGCAAAATGGATCACCCCGATAGGGCGATACTCATCCATGACCTGGGTCAATCGCTCCGAATCAAGGATGTTGCCTTCAACGAAGGCGCCCCATCGGACGGCTGACCGGTGCCCGGTGGATAGATTGTCATAGACAATCGGATCATAACTCTGCCTGGCCAAAAGCTTGGCTGTATGGCTGCCGATAAAGCCGGCCCCACCAACGACAAGTACGTTCTTGCCGGACATCAGGCGGCCTCCGCCAGCTTTCCGGAGGGCTTCCTCAACTGCCGTTCGAAATAAGCGATCGTTGACTTCAGCCCATCGGCCAACGCCACGGTCGGCTCCCATCCAAGTTCTCTCTGGGCCACTGTGATGTCGGGTCGACGCTGGCGCGGATCGTCTACGGGCAACGGGTGATAGACGACTTTGGAGCTCGAGCCGGTCATTCCGACGACCTGCTCGGCCAACTCACCGACTGTAAATTCGCCGGGATTGCCGATGTTGATAGGCGTATGGATCGCCTGAGGGCTGTACATGAGCCGGTAGAAGCCTTCGATCAGATCGTCCACGTAACAGAAGGAACGGGTCTGCGACCCGTCGCCGTAAACGGTGATGTCTTCGCCCTTGAGCGCCTGCACGATGAAGTTGGAAACGACCCGGCCGTCATCCGGGCGCATGCGCGGACCATAGGTGTTGAAGATGCGCACGATACGGATGTCGACGCCGTATTGCTGATGAAAATCGTAGAACAGAGTCTCGGCAGAGCGCTTCCCTTCGTCATAACAAGAGCGCGGACCGAAGGAATTGACATTGCCCCAATAGCTTTCGGGCTGCGGATGCACATGGGGATCGCCGTAGACTTCCGAGGTGGAAGCCTGGAAAATCCGCGCCTGGTAATGTGCTGCCAGTTCCAGAAGATTGAGCGACCCGATCACGTTCGTCTTCAACGTATGGACCGGGTCGGCCTGGTAGTGCGGCGGTGAAGCCGGGCAGGCGAGATTGTAGATCTCGTTGACCGGCAGATCGAGCCGTTCCACAATATCGTGGCGCACAAAGCTGAACGTGTCGTAGTTCAGGAGGTGGCGCAAATTCTCAAGCCGCCCCGTGGATAAATTGTCTACGCAGATAACAGAATGACCGTCTTGCAAAAGACGTTCGCACAGATGTGATCCGAGAAATCCGGCCCCGCCTGCAACAAGTACCCTCCGTTGCGAAAAAAGACCAGATTGCAACTTTGCAGACTGAAATGCGATAGTCACGGGAACACCTCATTCATTTACCATCAGTGCCAAAATGAAGACATGTGTCTAGAATGCACTGAGACTTCAGGTTTTCTTTCTGAAGTGAATTTGATGATGTCCAATACCTCCCCGGTTCCTACGTTGCGATATCAGGGAATCCGGAAACTTTTCACAGTGTCCATTTTTGCAGCTGACCCGCTGCAGACATCGTTTTTTGATGGAGACGGTGGGCTTCAAGCGATTCGATTGCCTGTGCCGATGCTGCCAAAAGCCTTTATCTCAATCCGAGCCAAGAAACCCATTCATGGTCGGTTCAGGGTCGAGCCGCCAAGGGCTAAGCTTTGTTGACTTGATGCGCGATATAATTAATCGCTCTACAAGTAGGGAGTTCTTAAATATATCTAAGGATCTTGTTTGCCTTATAAACAATACACTTCGGAGGTGACGTGACGGGGTCGGAATGTGTCTATGCGGTCGGTCAGTTCCTCCCATGGCGATGATCGTGGCATATCTCCTGAAGCAGCGCGACATCGCGGCCTTTCGGGTCGAGGCTGGAGGCAGTGATGTCGGATAAGACGGTCCCACCTAACGACAGGGAGCCGACATCTGTCGAACGTCGCCGCTGGCCGCGCATGTCGCAGGATCCACTCGGTGAGGATGAGGTGGGGAAGGCCGTCCTGACGTCGTTGCGCTTTGAGACGGAAATCCTTCCACCAATCCAGCAGTTTGCTGCCTGGCGGAAGCATATGGCGATATTGATGGATTCGCGTCTGCCGAACAATGAGAATCCCGAGGATGGATTTGTTGTCCAGCAGGCGGTGTGGAATCTGGGCGGCATGCTTTTGTTGCAACAAACCGTTCCGGCCTTCAGTTACGAACGCTCGCCAGACGCGGTCCGGTTCAGTCCAATCGACCATTGGCAGATCACCGTTCTCCGCGCCGGTCGCACCTGGACCGGAGTTGACGGACGTGTCGCGCAAAATGAACCGGGCATGATTGAAATCCGCTCGCTCGGGCATCCGTTTAGCGGGCGGGCACTGGCAACAGAGTCGATCAGCCTGATCGTTCCCGTCGATCTGTTTGCCGATGGAGGTAGCTTGCCGGCGGCAAGCAACAACGTCGTTTTGGGTGGACACCGGGCCAAACTGCTGATCGATCTTATGTCAAGCGTTGAAGCCAATCTCGATCGCTTCACACAAGACGACCTTCCCAGAATCAAGGACCGTTTGCGGAAAATGGTATTCGACGCAGTTATACCTTTGGTGGATCGCGATGACGGCAACGATCAGATCTCACAAATCGGATTGATGACGCGGGCGAGACGCTTCATTTCGAGCAATCTTGCCTCGCCCGACCTGACACCGGATGCTCTCGCCCGGGAACTGGCGACCTCGAGGACACGGCTCTATGAGCTTTTCGAAACGTCCGGCGGCGTTGCGAATTACATTCGTCGACGACGTCTATCCGCAGCTCATGCAATGTTAGCGGATCCTTCCGACACCCGAAAGGTCGCCGAAGTTGGTCAAGCAATCGGTTTTGATTCAGCGGCGAATTTCAGTCGAGCTTTCACTCAGCAGTTCGGCTATAGCCCGAGCAACATACGCAAGCAGTCGTCCAAAGACTACACGTACCCGGATAGGCAAACAGATAAGAGACCCAAGGTCACATTCGAAAGCCTGCTGCAAACACTCGGCCTCTTTTGAGGATGGCGAGGAGCATATATAAGATGTACACCAAGGATGTTCGACGACGACTTCTGGCATCCAAGCAATAGGCCCAACATTTTATCGCTATAATTGGAAAATTTTCGAATAATCCGCACGTCGCCGATAGTAGAAGAACGCCTCTCCCATAGTAAGCCTCGCAATGTAGCGGTCTTCCAGCTCGAACCCCGAGAGCTGGCAAACGCGACAGCCCAGGTGGACCTCTCTGTCGTGAACCGCTGAGGGGATCTAGAGAGCTAATGCGTCAATCAAGCTTGTCCCATAGCGTGTTCAGGTATCCTGATCTCTTCCACAAACGCTCGCAATTCGGCTGGAGGTGCGAGACAAAAAGTTCGAAAAGCATCCAGGAACCCCATGCAAACTGAACACTGCAGCGGACGATGACGTTCACGGATATTCTGGCGAACGTCCACACAGCAACGGTCAGCATCGGCGGCAAAAGACCGTCCGAAAAGAGCTGTCGGCGGCTCTGTCGTGGGAACGAAAATGGAAGAGAAGGAGAACTTTCGCGTGCGATTTTTGCACACAGCGTTCCGTAACTATTTGATTTTTACTACCTATCCCGTCCAATCCATCATAGGTGCGATAGATACCCTATGTATTTGATATGTCATCGTTTTGTTTAACTTTAAATCGTTAGCCCATGTCAAGTACACACGAGCGTACGCCACGATACCGCGCGTTTCGCCACGTTTCGACGACCGAGTGCAAGCGCCTCAAAACCTTCGGTGAAACTCGTTAAACACATATCGATGACATGTGCGAGGTTGGCAAGACCCTGCCAGACGCGCGCCGCGTTGCGATCAACTGTCCGCCGGCAACAGGTGAAAAGCGGCCCGCAGGCCGGCATCACGGCCGGACCGCCGGCGTCTCGACCAGCAGGCCTCGGGCTCGCTCCGTCAGATGGAGCTCCAGGTCAACGAGTTCCGGTGCGCCAAAGGCGAAGGGCTCGGCCCTGACCCCGATCATGCAGTTGCGCAGGCGCCGCTGCAACGAACCGACCGCCTGCCACTCCAGCCGGTAGAGCGGATAGCCGGTCGGATGCGCCTGCGGGATGACACTGCCGCCGAGCCGTTTGCCCCAATTGTCGTCGTGGCAGGAGGCGCAGGACAGGTCGAGCTGGCCGATACGGCTCTGGAACAGACGCCGGCCGTTGTCGCGAAACGGCGCCAGCCGGGCGTCGGTCGCCGGTGTGATTGGCATGCCGCGCGACTGATGCGTCACATAGGCCGTCAGGGCGAGCAACGCGTCAGATTCCGGCGCCAGCGGCTCGGCCTGCTGCCGCTCCGCGCGGCAGGAATTGATGCGCCCGGCAAGGTCGATCGGCCGTCCCGTCACCTCGTCAAAGGCCGGGTAGCGCGTGGCAACGCCGCGCATCGTCTGACTGGCATCGTCATGGCAGCCGGAACAGGCGAGATCCGCCCTGCCCTCGGCCTGTTGCCAGAGCTGCTCGCCCTGCAGCACCCACAGCATGCCGGGATTGCTCATGTCGTCGGCTTGCAGCGCCTGCGTCTCCGGCGTCATGAAGTCGAAACCGGAGCGCTTCGCGCTATCTTCGATGCCGGCGGCGATGGCCATGCTGCAGACGACCGCCGCGATGATCCCCACCAGGCCCCAGAGGGCGCGCATCAGCTCACCGTGATTTCGGCCGACGCCGTTTGGGTCTTCCCGGCATCGCCCGTCCAGGTGAAGTCGATCGTGCCGCTCGTCGTGGCGACGAGCGTGAAGGCAATGAACGGATTGGCCGACACCGCTGGAAAGAGATCGGCCGAAAACACCTCCTCGCCGTTATAGGTGCAGGCAAACCGGCGGATGATGTGGCGGGGGATGTTGGAGCCGTTCGGGCCGATACGGTAGCCGGTTTCCATCGGATGGGCGACCATCGCTCGAACCTCGACGATCTCGCCCTGCCTGGCCGCTTTCGGCACGTTGACGAGCGCACGCGCCATTATGAAAGATCCTCGATACAGGCGGCCAGCGTGACGATCGCGCTTGCACGGCTCGACCAGAAATTGCCGTCGCTCATCTCCGCGACCGCGACGACCACCTGGGAGGTCGCGAGCCGGATCCGCGTCGAGACGGTGGCGCGGCCCGAGCGCGGCCCGAGACGGAAAACCGCGACATTCGCCTCCGGGTTCTTCTCGTTGAAGACCGCGATGCGCCGGACATGATCGTCCGCGGTCATCGGGCTCTCGGCGGCGACCGTGATCCCGACCGCGTTGCCGTTTTCGACCAAAGGCGGCAGGTCGAGCCGGACGCGGCCGTCGAGAATATCGGCTCCCCCGGTGAAGGTACGGATCGCTTCATCGAGGCTCGGGCGGGCAAGAGCCCAGCGCGGCAGACTGATCACCAGAAGCCCGGCCATGCCGGCCCGAAGAAACTGCCGCCGTCCAACCAAGCCTGCGTGAACTCGAAGCGGGTCTTCGCGCATAATCACCCCTTCAGCGTCGTGAGATAGGCGACGATATCCTCGATATCGGCGCCGGTCAGGATCGGCTTGCTGCGCCAGGCGGTGGCGACGCGCCGGCCTTCCTCTTCCGCGACCCGGTAGTAGGAAGGCATGATCGTATTTGGCGCCAGCTGCTTTATGTCGACTAAGCGCAGCCGGATCTGGCCTTCCGAAAGTCTTGCCCCGACGCCGGTCAGGTCGGGCGCCAGCGTGCCATGCAGATGCGCATCGGGGAACGGCCCGCTGTGGCAGAGCGTGCAGAGGCTGCGCTGCCGGTCCGAGACCAGCGTGGCGCCGCGCGCCGGATCACCCTTGCCGCCGACCAGAGGCTCCATGATCGCATCGCCGGTCACGACGTAAGATCCCGCCTCCTCGCCGGCACCGGGCGAGGAGGCAAGCAGCAATCCCGCAACAGCGAGGCAAGCCATCCTCATCATCCGAACACTTCGCTGGTGATTGTCCGGAACCAGTCCTCCGCATAGGCCGCTTCCAGTTCGCGGACAGAGGACGGCGCTTCGAGCGGGCTGATGCCGCCCGCACCGTCCACCTCGGCAAGCAGACCGTCGCGCGGCTGGTAGACGCCTGCGATCGAAATGCCGTAGCCGGGCGCGACCAGGCTGTAGCAGGTGTTGATGAGCTTCGGCTGCACCGGCTGCCGCTCCCTGACCAGCGCGGCGACCGCCGCAGCGCAGGCTTTTGCCTGGGCGTTGGCGCTGAAGGCGGATTTCGGCATCGCCCCGCCGATCGCCGCGTCGCCGACGACGTGGATCGCCGGCTGCAGGCGGGACTCGAAGGTGACCGGGTCGATCGGGCACCAGCCCGTCTGATCGGCGACACCGGCCGACTGCGCGATCCTGCCCGCGCGCTGCGGCGGGATCACGTTGGCGACATCGGCCTTATGGCTGCCGAACTCGGTGACCAGCGTCCTTGTCGCCGGTTGGACTTCCGTCACCCTGCCGCCCGAAGACAGCGGCACCCATTCGATCAGGCCGGGATAGAGCTCTCGCCATGCCGCTTCGAACAGCCGCTGCTTCGAAAAGGCGTCCTTGGCGTCGAGGATGATCAGCTTGGAGCGTGGCTTGCTGGCCTTGAGGTAATGCGCGATCAGGCTTGCCCGCTCGTAGGGGCCGGGCGGGCAGCGGAACGGATTGGCTGGCGCGGAGAGGATGACGACCCCACCGTCCGGCATCGCCGCGAGCTGGTCGCGCAGCAGCAGCGTCTGCGGCCCCGCCTTCCAGGCATGCGGCATGATCTCCGCCGCCGTCTCGTCGTAGCCCGGCAATGCGTCGAAGCGCAGGTCGACGCCAGGTGCCAGCACCAGCCTGACGTAGCCGATGTCAGTACCGTCCTCCAGCCGAACACGCCGGCGCTCGGCATCGACAGAGATAGCGCGCTTGCGGATGAGCCCGATATCGCCGAACCTGTCATAACCGAAGGTCTGCGCCTCGATGCCGCGCAGCCCTGCAAGCACGGCATTGCTGAACGGGCAGGCCAGATAGGCTGTCTCTGGCTCGATCAGCGTCACGGCAAGGTCGCGATCGAGCTGTTTCAGTGCGCGGGCGCAGCTTGCCCCGGCAAAGCCGCCGCCGACCACGACCACTTGGGGCTGCGCCTGTGCGCGTACCTGCGGCGCGGCAAGGACGGCCGCGGCGACGCTGGCCGCCGCGCCGCCGATCAAGGCTCTACGGCTGGGCATGGTGTGCCGCCTCCGGTCTGGCGAGCCATTGGGCGATGGCACGCGTCTCTTCCTCGGTAAACCCCCTGGCGATGCGGTCCATGACCGTCGCCTTGCGCTCACCGGAACGGAAGGCTTGCATCTGGGCGACGATGTCTTCCGCCGCGTGGCCGTCGAGCGAGGGGATGGCTGAGCCGAGCGCCGCCGGCCCGTGACAGCCGGTGCACGCTGCAGCACCGGGCGCCGCGTCGGCCCATGCCGGCGCGCTAGCCGCGAGCACCGCAAACAGGACGGGCGCGAACGGTCGTCCGCCGCGCCTGTTCTTCGCGTGCCTCATGTCATGCGAGGTCATGGTTCTTCAGCGGCAGTGTGCGGATGCGCTTTCCGGTGGCGGCGAAGATGGCATTGAGGACGGCCGGCGCGGCGACCGCGATGGTCGGCTCGCCGACGCCGCCCCAGAAGCCTCCGGACGGCAGGATGATCGTCTCCACATCAGGCATTTCGGCCATGCGCATGACCTCGTAGCTGTCGAAGTTCTCCTGCTCCATGCGGCCGCCATTGACGGTGCATTCGCCGTAGATGCAGGCGGAAAGCCCATAGACGAACGAGCCCTCGACCTGCCGCTCCACTTGTGCGGGGTTGACGACATGACCCGGATCGGTGGCCGCCACGATGCGATGGATCCTGAGCTGCCCATCGGTGACCGAAACCTCCGCTGCCGCCGCCACATAACTGCCGAAGCCCATGATTTGCGCCAGGCCGCGGTGAACGCCGGTCGCGGGCGGGGTGTCCCAGCCGATCCGTTCGGCAACCGCCTCCAGCACGGCGAGGTGTTTCGGATGCTTGGCCATCAGCTTGCGACGGAAGGCGAGCGGGTCGACGCCGGCCGCATGGGCGAGTTCGTCCATGAAACACTCGACGTAGAGCGCATTCTGGTTGAGGTTCACGCCACGCCAGAAGCCTGGCGGGATCGGCGGATTGCGCATGGCATGGTCGATCCGCAGATTGTCGACCGTGTAGCCCAGTGTGCCTTCCGTGCCACTGAGGACGAGGCCCTGGAAGACGACCGGGTCCATGCCGTTCTGCATGCCTTCCGGCCGCACCGCCGCAAGGATCGACTGGCCGGATATACGCATGTGCAGAGCGGTCAGGTTGCCGTCCGCATCGAGCTCGCCCGTCAGCCGGCACCGCGTGGTCGGGTGATAGGCACCGTGCAGCATGTCCTCTTCACGCGACCAGATGAGCTTTACGGGTGCTCCCGGCACCTGCTTGGCGATGCTGACCGCTTGGCGCACATAGTCCTGGAAGTTGCCGCGCCGGCCGAAGCCGCCGCCGAGATGGATCTTGTGCACCTCGCATTGCTGAACCGGCAGGCCGGCGGCCTCGGCCGCTGCGGCAAGGCTCGCCTCGCCGTTCTGGGTCGGCACCCATACCTCGCAGCGCTCCGGCGTGTAGAGCGCCGTGGCGTTCATCGGCTCCATGGTTGCGTGGTTCTGATAGGGATAGGCATAAGTCGCCGTGATCGTTCGGCCGGCAGCGGACAGGGCGGCACCCGCGTCACCTTGCTCGGCGCCAACGAAGGCGTCATTTGCGCCAAGGCCCTCTTCGAGCATCGCCGCGATCGAGGCGCTGCTGACCTGCCTGTTGGGACCTTCGTCCCAGACGACCGGCAAGGCATCGAGAGCGGTCTTCGCCCGCCACCAAGTGTCGGCGACAACCGCAACAGCGGTTTCGTCGACCTGAACGACGGTCCGCACGCCGGGCATTTCAGCCACCGCCGCCGCGTCGAAGCTCTTCACCTTGCCGCCGAAATACGGGCAGGCCCGGATCGCTGCGTTGAGCATGTTCGGCAGCTTGAGATCGGCGCCGTAAATCTGGCTGCCGTTGAGCTTGCCGACAGTGTCGAGCCGCGGCAGCGGCTTGCCGGCTATGGTCCAGTCCTTCGGGTCCTTCAGCGTGACATTAGCCGGCGGCGTCATCCGCGCGGCGGCGGCAGCCAACTGTCCATAAAAGGTGGCGCGATCCGATGCTGCATGCGTGACCATGCCCATCCTTGCGGTGCATTCGCTGGCCGGCACTCCCCATTCGGCGGCCGCAGCGGCAATCAGCATCTCACGCGCGATGGCGCCACCAATACGCACATATTCGTGCGATTCCCGGATGCCGCGGCTGCCACCAGTCGAGAAATTGCCCCACACGCGGTCGCGCGCGAGGTTTTGGGCCGGCGACGGATACTCGGTCGTGACCTTCGACCAGTCGCAATTCAGCTCCTCGGCGACGAGTTGCGCAAGGCCTGTCAGCGTCCCCTGCCCCATCTCGGAGCGGGCGATGCGGATGACCACCGTGTCGTCGGGCCTGATCACCACCCAGGCATTGATCTCCGGCGCGGTCTCGGCGCCCTCGGCAAGTGCAGGCTTGATGAACGGCACGTTGAACCCGAGGGACATGCCGCCGGCCGTGGAGGCCACGCCGATGATGAAGCTGCGGCGGGAGATGGAAATTATGGCGTTCATGACTGTTCTCCTCAACCGCGTTGCGTGGCTTCGCCGCCATTGGCGGCCAGCTTGATCGCGGCGCGGACCCGGTTGTAGGTGCCGCAGCGGCAGATGTTGGTGATCTCGGTATTGATGTCCTCGTCCGTGGGGTTCGGGTTCTGCATGAGCAGACCAGCCACAGCCATGATCATGCCGGCCTGGCAATAACCGCATTGCGGCACATCGAGCGCCAGCCACGCCTGCTGGACTGGATGCGAACTGTCCGGCGAAAGCCCCTCGATAGTGGTGATCTGCTGATCCGGCCCGACCGCGCTCACCGGAAGCACGCAGGAGCGCGTGGCGGCGCCGTCAATATGGACGGTGCAGGCTCCGCAGGCGGCAACCCCGCAACCGTACTTCGTCCCGGTAAGTCCGACCTGTTCGCGGATCACCCACAGCAGCGGCGTGTCTGGGTCGACCTCGATGTCACGTGGCATGCCGTTGACGATCAATGTGGCCATTGTGCAATCCTTTCGATCAAAGGCTGGCGAGGACCACCGTCCGGATGCCGCCTGGCGTGGCCCGGCGGCAGAGACCGGAAATCCCGGCTAGCGACGAGGCCAAGTTAGCCAGGACCTGTCGCAGAACCTTGTCCCGATGACCGGCAGTTCATCGCAAGCTGTCGCAGGCGAAGCGTTCTGATACACTTCGTTACACTTCTCACGGTTTGTTGATGTCGTGCGAGATTGCCGCCATGGTGCGGAAGGTGATCATCCGTGTAGACGCAAACTAGATATCGTCGATACTGGCCGACTATTTGGCAGCGGCTTTGGAGCATTGCATGGAAGTGGCGCAGCACATCGCGGTCGTCGACGACCACCGGGACATCCGCGATCTCGTCGGGAAATACCTCACCCAGCAGGGTTATCGCGTCAGTGTCGCCGACAGCACCGCCGCGCTCAAGCGGTTGCTCGACCGCAGCCTGCCCGATCTCATCGTGCTCGACGTCATGATGCCTGGCGAGGACGGCATCGCCGCCTGCCGGCACGTGCGCGGGACGGTCAACGTTCCGATCATCTTCCTCACCGCCATGGCCGAGGAGATCGACCGGATCGTGGGCCTCGAGATCGGGGCCGACGACTACCTGACCAAGCCGTTCAATCCGCGGGAACTGCTGGCGCGGATCAAGGCCGTGCTCAGGCGCGTCCACAGCCTGCCGCCGCAGCGCGGCCGTCTCAAGTCGAACGCACTTCGGTTCGACCGCTGGACGCTGAATGTCGGCCGCCGCGAGCTGGTCGGGCTCGACGGCGTGGCAGTCGCGCTCAGCACGGCTGAATTCCGCCTTCTCACTGCCTTCATCGAGCATGTCGGGATCGTGCTTAGCCGGGATCAGCTGCTCGACCTCACGGTCGGGCGCACCGCCGACGGTTTCGACCGGGCCGTCGACAACCAGGTCAGCCGGCTGCGCAAGAAGATCGAGGCGGATCCGAAGAGTCCGATGCTGATCAAGACGCACTGGGGCGGCGGCTACTGCTTCACCGCCGAGGTGGCCCAGGCATGATGCTGTTGTGGAGACGCAGCCTGGCGGCCCGCTTCCTCATGCTGGTGCTTCTGGCGCTCGCCCTGTCGCAGGCGATCACGTTTTTGATCTCATGGGACGAGCGCGGCCAGGCTCTACACGCGGCAGCCAAGGGCGAGTTCGTCAGCCGCACCTCCTCGCTGGCGCTTCTGCTGGACACCACGCCGCCATCGCTTCGGCCCGACATCCTCAACGTCAGCGGCACGGCCTATACGCGTTTCTGGACCTCGGACGACGGACCGAGCAACCCCCTCGCCTGGCAACAGGAGGCATTTACCCAGCTCGCCAAGCCGCTGCCCGGGATTGCCGGCAAATATGCCGCCTACATGAACGGGCAGGCTTCGAACGCAGTCGATGCCGCCGATCCTTCCGTGCCGCCGCGCATGTTGGATTTGTCCGGCAGTGGCAGGCCCTTCTCGCGGCCGGCCAAGTTTCTTTATATGGACGCCGCCCCAAACGGCATGGGCCTTTCGGTTCGCCTCGACGACAGCACCTGGCTGAATGCCGCCTATGCCAAGGCAATGCCGAACGCCTTCTGGACGACGCAATCGGCGATATCGCTGACACTCACCGCGCTCATCCTGTCCGCCATCGCGATTTTCGGGGCGCAGGCAATCGCGCGTCCGCTGCGACGGCTCGCCAATGCCGCTGAACTGTTCGGCCGTGGCGAGGCCGTGCCGCGGCTGCCGGAATCAGGGCCCGACGATATCCGCCAGACCGCCGAGGCGTTCAACCGCATGCAGGAGCGCCTGCAGCGCTTCGTCGAGGACCGCACGCGTATGCTGGCGGCGATCAGCCACGACCTGCGCACGCCGCTGACCTCGCTGCGGCTGCGCGCGGAGTTTGTCCAGGATCACGAACTCCAGGAAAAGATGCTGAAGACCATCGAGGAGATCCAGACGATGACGGAAGCGGCGTTGGCCTTCGCGCGCGAGGACGCCGCGGTAGAGGCGACACGCACCGTCGACCTTTCAGCACTGGTCGGCAGCCTCTGCGACGATCTCGCGGAGCTGGGCCAAAACGTCACCGTCATTGACGGGGCCAAGGTGCTGTATCGCTGCCGGCCGGACTCGCTGCGCCGGGCGATCCGCAACCTCGTCGAAAATGCCGTCCGTTACGGCGAGCAAGCCAAGGTGAGCCTGATTAGGAGTGCCGACAGCCTGGACATCGTAGTCGAGGACGCCGGACCCGGCATTCCGCAAGGCGATATGGAACAGGTGTTCGCCCCTTTCTTCCGCCTGGAGCAGTCGCGCAACCGGGAGACTGGCGGCGTTGGGCTCGGCCTGTCAATTGCCCGCGCCATCGCCCGCCACCACGGCGGCGACATCGTGCTGGAGAACCGGAGCGAGGGCCTTCGCGCGGTCATCAGGCTGCCGCTGATCGACATGGCCAAGCAGCTTGCCCCGGCGCCCACGCCTGAGACGAAACCTCCGACCGGACTGCGATCCCGAAACCGTCCCGCGATCGGAACTCCCGCGCTGCCGCGCCATAATTAGATCATCGCTGTCGCAGCGAAGGACAAGTCACGACCTGCATCCTCCCGCACCTCCTCGACCCAGCCGCCGCTCCCGCAGGTGAGCGGTTGGTCCTGCCGGAAGCTTCCGGCCACCAGCAAAGCCCTCCCGAACGTTCCGCAGAGGTCATCAGATGAACCATTCACAAGTCACCACACGTAACCATGTCATTTCCGCCGGAGTTGCGACCGCATCCTTGGGGACGTCTATCACCCGAGCGCGCACCTCCCTGGCTGCGCTCTTGGCTGTCGTCGGCCTGCTGTCGCCCGCCGCCGCTTCAGCACAACAGGCCGACGGCGAGCGGCTGTTCCGGCAACGCTGCGGGACCTGCCACAGCTTGGAGCCAGGCCAGAACAGAACCGGTCCGCATCTGTCGGGCGTCATCGGCCGCAAGGCCGGCAGCGTCGAGGGCGCCCGCTATTCGGCCGCGCTGCGGGAGTCTGATATCGTCTGGGATGGCGGTACGCTTGATACCTTCCTCGCAGCGCCACGCCAGAGCGTTCCGGGCACGTCGATGACAGTGGGCGTTCCCAACGCCGCCCAGCGCGCCGCGATCATCGGCTATCTGGAAGGTGCGGGCGCGCAATAGTGTCCGCTGATGAAACCAAAGGCGCTCACATTTTCGTCAGGTGATGTCGTCTGAACGATCGCCCTCGTCGGCGATCCGCTTCTCGACCATAGCCCGTAAAGCATCATTAATACGGTCCTGCCAGCCCGGTCCGTCCCCCTGGAAATAATCCAGGACAGCTCGATCAATCCTGATCGAAACAAGCTCTCTGACACTTGGAGCAGCTGCGGCTTCGCGAACCGGTGGGGCCGGCTTCTTGACTGGCTTGAAGGCGGCTTCGGCGGCAGCCATTGGATTTGTCGGTCGGCGCGGAGGATTTGCCATTGATGGTCCTGACTGGAGATAACGGCTGGGAGGAGACATGCAACGCAATGCGCATCGGAATGCCTCGGCCCACTGCCCGGAACAGTAATTAGAATATCGACGCGAGAGGTGATAGTCTCGCCCTGGATCCTCGGGAGGAGGAAATGCGCGCCATTGCATTGTCTGCCGGCGTGTTGGTGGCTACGCCCTCGATGGCGGCGGAGCAACTGATCTTTTACACCGCCAGTTTTCCAGATGCCACCTCGGTCCAGCTCAGCGTCGTGGACAACAGTGTCTCGCCATATGGGGATTATGACTTTGACGTCGCTATTGGCCTCGTCGAGACGGACGCGAACGGCGTCATCAAGTACGGAGATACCGGCAGGCATCATGCACGCGTTCGCTGTAATTATCCGGCATATGTGAGCGTAGGCATGCGAAAATATCCCATAGAGATATCTCTGAACCGCTCCGCACATGACGACTGGAAAGAAAATCTCTGGAGGATTTTCTGCGCGGCCCCTTCATCCTAATTTCCGTACTCATGGCATTTTCGACAGCACAGGGCCGCGAGTTGATTTTTCAACCCGCGGCGCCGGTCCGAATCACTTGATGTCGGTAACCGTGATGCGTCCGTTGACGCGGTCGGCTGTGAACTCGATCGCCTCACCGGTTTTGACCTTCTCGAGCAGGCCCTGCTCGGCGACGACGAACACCATCGTCATTGCGGGCATGTCGAGATTGGTCAGCGGTTCATGCTTGATCGTCAGCTTCTTCTGTTTGGCGTCGACCTTGATGACTTCGCCCTTCACGTATTCCTGCGCAAGCGCGCTCCCGCCGATGGCAAGCACGAGCGCGAGTGCCGAGAGGGTCTTTACCAATACTGTCATGATTAGCTTCCTTTGCGGTTTGGCGGTCAGTTGGCGACGGTGATGTCGCCCTTCATGCCGGAATCGTAGTGACCCGGAACCAGGCAGGCGAAGCCGAACTCGCCGCCATTGGCGAACGTCCAGATGATCTCGCCTCTGGCGCCGGGCGCCAGCCGGATCGCGTTGGGATCGGCGTGCTCCATCTCGGGGAATTTCTCCATCAGCGCCTTGTGCTCCATAATTCCGTCGTGGACGTCCATGACGAACTCGTGATCGATTTGGCCCTTGTTGATGAATTTCAGGCGAACGGTCTCGCCCTTCTTCACCTTGAGGACGGCCGGCTGGAACAACATTTTTCCATCGTCCTTCTCCGACATCGAAATGTTGATGGTCCGCTTTGCCTTGCCAGCCTCGCCAGGGCTGCCGATCGGCATCGTGGCGGCTTTATCGCCATGTCCTCCGGCATGGGTTCCACCGGCAAGGGCTGCTCCCGAACTGACCGCCATCAAAACGGCCGCTGCGATTGTACGTTTCATGCTGCACTTTCTCTCGTTGTTGAGGTTGAGGGGTTTCGGTTTCTCATCCCTGTTTGCCGTGACCGCCGTGCGCTGCCGGGGCCATCGTTTTTGCGTCGCCTGATTTCGTCGGAGCGGGGACATCCCCCTTCCATTCGTAAGCCACGGTTCCCTCTGGATGCTGGTACCATCCCGGATCGGCGTAATCGTTCGAGGCCAGGCCGTCGCGAACCTTCACGACCGAGAACATGCCGCCCATCTCGATGGCGCCGAATTGGCCCCAGCCGCTCATCATCGGAATCGTGTTGTCGGGAAGTGGCATCTCCATCTCGCCCATGTCGGCCATGCCGCGGTCACCCATGGCCATGTATTCGGGTTGAACCCGGCGGATCTTGTCGGTGACCTTCGAGTTGTCGACGCCAATTAACGTGGGCACGTCGTGGCCCATAGCGTTCATTGTGTGGTGCGACTTATGGCAATGGATTGCCCAGTCGCCCTCGTATTTTGCTTCGAACTCATAAGCCCGCATGGCGCCGACGGGGATGTCGATCGACACTTCCGGCCACCGCGCCTCCGGCCGGACCCAGCCGCCATCGGTGCAGGTCACCTCGAAGTCGTAGCCATGCATGTGGATCGGATGATTGGTCATGGTCAGGTTGCCGACGCGGACCCTGACGCGGTCGTTTTTCGCCACAGGAAGATGACTGATCCCCGGAAAGACGCGGCTATTCCAACCCCAGAGATTGAAATCCGTCATCTCCATGATGCGCGGGACGTACGACCCCGGTTCGATGTCGAAGGCGTTCAGCAGGAACACGAAATCGCGGTCCACGCGCATGAATTTCGGATCTTTGGGATGAATGACGAAGAAGCCCATCATGCCCATCGCCATCTGGACCATTTCGTCGGCATGGGGGTGGTACATGAATGTGCCGCTCTTCACGAGGTCGAACTCGTAGACGAAGGTCTTGCCGGGCGGGATTCCGGGCTGGGTAAGACCGGTCACACCGTCCATGCCGTTGGGCAGGATCATGCCGTGCCAATGGATCGTCGTGTGCTCCGGCAGCTTGTTTGTTACGAAAATGCGGACTCGGTCGCCCTCAACCGCCTCTATGGTCGGGCCGGGAGATTGACCATTGTAGCCCCAGAGATAGGCAGTCATGCCGGGCGACATCTCGCGCTCGACCGGCTCGGCCACGAGGTGGAACTCCTTCACGCTGTTGTTCATGCGATGCGGAAGTGTCCAGCCGTTGAGCGTCACGACCGGCTGGTAGTCCGGTCCGCTCGTCGGGAAGATCGGAGGCTGCATATCAGGGGACTCCATGATTGGAGCGTCGGGCAGCCCCATCGCGGACGTTTTGGTCCATGCAGTGGCACCGGCAAGCAGGGCTCCCGCGCCTAACAACTGACGTCTTGAAAGCATTTTTTCTTCTCCTTGAGATCAGTGGCCTTCGGCGCCTGCTTCGGCGGCGGCCGGTGCGTCGCCGCCCCCGGACGAACTCGCGCCGCCGCCGTGGATGGCGGTTCCGAGATTGACATCGGCCAGCCAGAAATTGCGCTTGGCGTTGAGGGAAAGCATGATCGAGCTGATTTTCGCGCGTGTGTCCGCCAGCAACTCGAACGTGTTGGTGATCATGCCGTTGTAGGTGAGAACCGACTCCGCCTCGATCTTTGTTCGCAGCGGCACAACATTGTTCCGATAGTGCCGGGCAATGTCGTAGGTCGAACGGTAGGCGTCATAGGCGGATCTGGCCTCCGACCGGATGTTGACCGCCCTTTCCGCGAGCCGGTTTGCGGCTTGCATGTAGGCAAGTTCGGCCTTGCGCATGCGTGCCTTGCCGGTGTCGAAGATCGGAATGACGAACTCGAGCTCGAGGGTGGGTGAGACACTGGTCTCTGTTCCGCCCTCCTCCGACTCCTCGCGTTCCACCTCCACGCCGGAAAGTAGTTCCAGGTCGCTGACGTAGCGCGTCGCCTCGCTCAGACCATAGGATTTCGCCAGCGCTTCCAGTTCAAGTTTCGCGATCTCGAGGTCGACGCGATTTCTTAGCGCCTCAGCCTCGATCGCGCGTTTGGCCTTGGCGCCTTTCGGTAAGGCTGGAAGCATGTTGGGGACTGAGTAATCGACGTCCGGGCCCCATAGACCCATTAGCCGGGTGAGCTCTTCCTTGGCAGTCCGGGCAGCGAGCCGCGCTTCCGCCGCCTGACCGGTGATCTCGGCATAAAAGACGTGTTCGCGGGCTTGGCCGGTCTTTGTGAAAGCGCCCGTATCGCCAAGTTTTTTAGCGAGTTCGGAGGCAGCGTCGGCTGCGGCCTGCGCCTTGTTCAGATAGGAAACGCTCTCCCAAGCCGAGACAACGTTGATCCAGGCCCGCCGCGTGTCCGCGGCCAGCCGTAGCGTTTCTTCGGCGGCGCGGAGCTGGGCCTGACGGAAACGTGCATCCGCGGCTGCGACGCGCCGCTTGTGGGTCGCCATCGCAAGGATGTTGCTGACCACCGCTCCTTCAATCGTCCGCACGGGATCGACGCCGATCATGCCGACAGAGATCGTTGGATTGACGAGCATCGTCTCCTGCCACATGTCGGCCGCCGACAGGCCGATCTCGGCATAGGCGGCCTGTAGGCCCTTGTTGTTGAGCAAGGCGACCTGCACCGCGGTGTCCGGGCCGATCGTCTTTTTCTGGACGAGGCTATTCACGCGCTCTGAGACCGTTCGTGCTTCCTCGCTGGATTGCACCCACACCGTTTGATTGCCGGTCACGGATTCGGCACGCGCCGCGACTGTCGTGAAGCCGGCCATCGGGGCTGAGATGCCATCAAGATCGCCGCTGGTCGTGCACCCGGCTGCGATCAGCGGGATGGTCACCATCGCAGCTATGGTCATGAACCGGCGCGTCATGATCCGGCTCCCGGGTTCGCGGGAGAACGTTCTTGATTGAGACGCCGCCAATCCTGCGGATCGACTGGCTCCCGGTGGCGATAGTCGGCGACGACCGGGTGGTAGTGCACATCACGGACGCCCATTGCGGGATCGGCCGGATCGAAGGCGGGAAGGATGTCCGGCGGCGTGGTTGCCGCACATCCGGCAACTAACAGCGATGCGAGCAGCATCGCGGAGCTTGCGATTTTCATTGTCGACCTGAAGCTTGACGTATGCGTTTGGCCGCGCGGGAACGGATTCCCGACGCAGCGCGCGAATGCCCGACGAGGGCGCGTCAGTTCAGATGTGTTTGGGAGGCCTTATGAGCGCTGTGTATTCGCCAAGCGGCAAAGTGACGGCAATGACGGGCGCAAAGCAGCGGGAGACGACATGCTCCAAGTCAGGGCAGTCGACCGGCACCGCATTCGCCGGCGCGCAATGGACTTCACAGCTCTTGTCGGCGGATTGCTTGGCGCCGTGATGATGCTCCGACGTGTCCGTGTCATCCGTCGCCGTGGCGTCGTGATGGCCCATGTCGTGTGCGGATGTCTCGGCTTGGAGATCTATTCCGGCCTGGAGATCCGCCCCGGCGTGAAAACCCGCCGCATTCGCTGTGGCGAACAGACCAGGCTGAAGAGCCGACATGACCAGGAATACGACCGCCAGCATTGCCCGGAGCGGTATGTTTCCTAGGATCGTGAATCGACCATGAGTCCTCATCACACCCTTCCGACAATTGTTCGTCTGATTTGTCAAGGTCGTGGCGGCCACTTTGCTGGGGTGCAACCAAAAGTGAACGCAACTGCCTGCTGCGATGCCTGCCATTTCGGCTTTACATCAGGCCCAGCACCGCTCCGGCGACAATGAGATAACGCGAGATCTTCGCGAGGGCGACGATTGCGACAAAGCTCCAAAGCGGCTCGCGCAAAACTCCAGCGACCACGGTCAGCGGGTCGCCGATGATCGGCATCCAGCTTAACAGGAGCGACCATTTTCCATAACGGCGATACCAGCTCATGCCACGGTTGAGCGTCGTGGGACGCAGCGGAAACCAGGACTTGTCCCGGAAGCGTTCGATCCCTCGACCAAGGGCCCAGTTCACCACCGAACCCAGGACATTGCCTATGCTGGCGACAAGGACCAGCATTGCGGGTGAGAACGAAGCTGTAGCGAGGAGCCCTGCAAGGGCCGCCTCCGACTGCGCCGGAAGAATAGTGGCCGCGGCGAAGGCAGCCACAAACAGGCCGCCGTATACGGCAAACACATCCATCTATGTTTTCGCTTTGCGGAAAGGTTTCAGGGTTGCACATCGATCACGACCATCAGTCCGCCACCGCCCTTCTCTTCGACATTGTTGTTGGTCGTATGATGCCCGATATGGCAGTGGATCAGCCACTTTCCGGGTCGACGTGCCTGCCAGACGACATCGTAGCGTTGCCCTGGTCCGACGTTGACCGTGTCGGCAAGGAAACGCGCCGACTCTGGGATAGTCTCGCCGTCGCGGGCGACAACTTCGAATGGACCGCCATGGATGTGCATCGGGTGGATAAACCCATTGTTGGTGCCGATGAAGCGCACTTTCAGAGTTTCGCCGACCTTCATCCTGACTGTGTCCGTTGACGGATAGGCGCGGCCGTTGATGGTAAAATAATTCGGCTGCCCGCCATCCATCGGCATGGAGGGAAAAGTCAGGCCCTCTCGCATGAGCCATTCCTGAAGCTGGATAACATACTCGTGGTCGGCCGCAATCTCGTCCTGGGGATTGGCGGGATCGATGATAAGCGCGCCGTAGAGCCCGAGCGCCTGCTGGCGATCGACATGGTCATGAGAGTGATAGAAATAGGTTCCCGATTGGCCCGCCGTGAATTCGTATCGGTAGCTGCCGCCGGGCGGGATCGGCTCCTGCGTGATCTCGGCCGGGCCATCCATTTCGTTCGGCAGGATCAACCCGTGCCAGTGCAGGGTCGTGCTCTCCGGCAGGCGGTTCGTGACGTTGATGCGCACCCGGTCGCCTTGCCGGATATGCAGCCGCGGGCCCGGAACCTGACCGTTGATCGCATAGGCATCGACTTTCACGTCCGGCAGGATCGCCCAGCGGATGACCGACGTTTCCAGATCGAACACCTTCACCCCGTTTTCCATCCTGGCTTCCAGTTCCCGGTCGCCGCGAACCTCCAGACCATGACTGGCCGTAACCAGGCGAGGATGCACAGCGGCCATGTCAAGCATTGCTGCAGCCGGCGTGTCGCGGTCCATGACCATGCCGGGCGGCATGATGGCGCCGCCGACGTCTCGCGCGCTGAGGGTGAGGTTCACCCAATTGGCCGGAGCGATCATACCGAGCGCCAGCGCCAGCACGGACACGCCCCCGAAGGCCGCGAGCTGCGGCACGGTTGCATCCGATTCCATCCCGTGACCTCCATGCGGACTACGCGACCCGCCTCCCCCACTGCCGTGGGAAGAGCCATTGGCGTGGGAGGAGCTATGGCCGGATCGAGGTCCCTGCCGATTTCCTCCGTGCCCCGCTCCATGCCGATGCGGCTGCATGCCGACGCCGTGGCCAAAGACCATCTCGCCTCCATGCCAACCCGTGAATGCCAACAGCGCGACGACTCCAGCGGACATTGAGAGGCCCCAGGGCAGCACGGCATCGGCCTCACCCACCGAACCTCGCAACCACAGGCTGGCCGCTCCTATCGCCAGAACCGCGATGTTTCCGGCGAGATGATAGCGTGCGTGGTAGAGCGCGCGAATCTCGGCGTTTCCCAAAAAGTCGGCCAGACCCGCGACAGCGGCAACGGTGCCGGTCACGACGCCCCCGGCCATCAGCCATGTGGCTGCGTTCGCCGTCGCCGGCGAAGCCGTAAGCCAATAGGCGATGTCGGCAAGCAGTGCCGCTATGAAAAACCCGATTGGAAGCGGCACGAGCATAGGATGAAGCGGATGACGGCCGATCCTCGCAAAGGCAGCGATGCCCGCTTCCCCATGCGTCGATCCGTGGCCGGATCCATGATGGCTCACCCCGGGATTGCCGCCCGCGCCGCCATGTCCAGGGTTGGCGTGTTCATCGACGCGCGCGTGAGCGCTGTGGCTTGGGCGATCTCCCGTCGGTTCAGGCTTGTGCTTTTCCTCGTCGTGACGGTGCCCCGCTACCCCGGCTTCCGCGCCGCCATGTGCGTGCTCGCGCCGGCCTTGCCTAGCCTTGTCGAATTCCGGTTCGCGTTCGGTCATCAGCCCATGCTTCAGGCCACGGGCCACCATCCATACGTTGGCGGGATATGCAGTGATGAACCCAACGATGACGCCGAGCGACATCACGCCCCAGAACAGGAGCTCGGTCGGCTCCATCGCCCGCATGTCGCTGCCCATCATCAGGAAACTCATGACCGGCGCCATGCCCGCCATCATGAAATTCATGCTGATGAATTCCGGCATGAAGCTCTTGCGGACATTCTCCCAATAGGTGCCGCCCATCATCGATTTCATGAACAGCGACTGGAAAATGAAAAGGCCGAAGGCGAATCCGGCAACATACTCCACGATGAGATCGATCCACATAGGCAGCCCGAGCGCGGCGGTGATTGCCGCCGCGAGGATGATGCCGGTGGCGTCGCCGGCGACGCAGTGGATCGTCGAGCCGACGCCTTGCTTCCAGAGTGGCTTGGTGAACGCCTCGTGTTCGCCTGGCCGCGGCTCCTTGTCGGCCAGCACGTAAATCAGCAGCCCCAGCGGTCCCATATAGAACGTGACCAGGATGAAGCCCCATTTCATCACCACCGGTTCGGGATTGTTGCGGAACTGGTCCCACGCCACATAAGCCGTACTGAGGCCTGCTAGAACGAACCAGACTGCAAGAAAGTAGTCGACGGGCTGTACGAACATTGCGGGACTCCTGTCGGTTTTCTCTCCACTGACCCTAGAGCGACGGACTGCTTCGTCCGCCCCCTTGAACGAACCGCGTCGCAGGCCACTCCCCTAGAAACTCCCGGAGATGGTGCTGGCGGCGAAACCATTCGATAAGCCTTCCAGTTGCTGGAAGGTCAAGGGTTGCCGCCGAGCCAAGTTGCCGATCCTGGTTTCCAAGAAAGTCACGGAGAATGAGTTCCATGGGCATTCTCTGCTGCTTGACTCTCCGTTTTATTCGCGGCACTTTTCGATTAATAGGTCAGACCAATTTACCGATCCGGGATCCGCTGGATGATTTTGTGAAGCAGAACTGAGTGACAATGCCGATCCAGGCCGTTGAACCGCGTCGACTTTATCGTCAGATCGCCGATCAGCTCAGGCAGCTGATCGACGCGGGCGAGTTCGCAGTCGGCGATCGCTTGCCGACCGAGCGCGAATTGGCCGATCAGCTTGGCATCTCCCGCCCCACCGTCCGTGAAGCGCTGATCGCGCTCGAGGTCGAGGGGCGCATACGCATTCGCGTCGGCTCCGGCATCTATGTCACCGACCGCCCGCGTGCCGAGGTTTTGACTGCAGAGATGGATGAAGGCCCGTTCGAGCTGTTACGGGCACGCGAGTTCATCGAAGGGGCGATCGCCGCCGAAGCCGCCCTCCATGTTCGGCCGATCGACATCGAACATATGGACGACGTGCTGCGCCGAATGGAGGACATCCCCCACCCGACCAAGACGACGATCGCGCTCGACCGCGAGTTCCATACGATGGTGGCGGGCATCCTCGGAAACGCCGTTCTGGTGCGCTGCATCGGCGAGCTTTTCGACCAGCGGATGAACCCATATTTCGAACTCCTGTCGAGCTATTTCGAGAACAGGGAATCCTGGCGGGCCGCCGCGGAGGAGCATCGCGCGGTGCGCGATGCGATTGCGGCGCGCGAGCCCGAACGGGCGAAGGCCGCCATGCAGGAACATCTGCGTCAGTCGCAACTGAGATTCTCACGCAATTTCGGTGAGAAATCCGCGGCCAGGGAGGTCGCGGAATAGGAGGCAGCCGACCTGGAGGATCCTGTCGGCACGGTCAAAATCCAATCACAGGGAGGAATATTGATGTTGAGAAAATACGCCGTTCTGCTCGGCACGATCGCCGCAATCGCTCTGCCCATGGCTTCGGCCTCTGCACAAACCGCGCTGAAATGGGCTCATGTTTACGAAACGTCCGAACCCTTCCACACGGAGTCCGTCTGGGCAGCGGAAGAGATCAAAAAGCGCACCGACGGCCGCTATACGATCGACGTCTTTCCGGCCTCGCAACTCGGCAAGGAAGCCGACATCAACCAGGGGCTGACTCTCGGCACGGTCGACATCATCATCTCCGGATCGAGCTTCGCCGCCCGCGAATATCCGCCGATCGGCGTGACCTACTTCCCGTTCATCTTCCGCGATGCGGATCATCTGCTCGCTTACACCAAGAGCGACAAATACAAGGAATTGACCGGCGGCTACGAAGAGGCGTCCGGCCATCACATCACAGCGACCACCTACTACGGCACGCGTCACACGACCTCCAACCGGCCGATCGAGAAATGCGCCGACATGCAGGGTCTGAAGATCCGCGTGCCTGATGTGCCGGCCTATCTCGCCATGCCGCGCGCCTGCGGCGCCAACACCGCGCCGATCGCCTTCGCCGAGGTCTATCTCGCCTTGCAGCAAGGCACGGTGGAAGCGCAGGAAAACCCGCTGACGACCATCGACGCCAAGAAGTTCTACGAAGTGCAAAAGCACATAATCCTGACCGGGCACATCGTCGATCATCTCAACACGATCGTGTCGCAATCGCGCTGGTCGCAATTGTCGGACGAGGACAAGGCGATCTTCACCGAAGTAATGCAGGAAGCGGCCGCGCGAGCGACGAAGATCATCGTCGATCGCGAGAAGGCCCTGGTTGAAACCTTCAAGGAGCGCGGCCTCACCGTCACCGAAGTCGATCGCGCCGATTTCGAAAAGAACGTGATGGAGAAGGTGACGTTCGAGGAGTTCGGCTACCGCAAGGAAGACTGGGAGGCGATCCGCGCCGTCAAGTAACCTGCATCAATCCAGGCCCGGCGCGACAAGCGCGTCGGGTCTGTTGAGCCCGCTGTCCCAACAGTGTCCGGAGCTTGCCGATGACCCAAGAAGTCCACACCCAGGTCACCCCCGAAGAACTGGCGCATGCATTCGAGGAAGAAACGCCGCCCGTCGATCTGTCGCGATACGCGGTGGAGGACTGGGTCACGCTCGCCGTGTTCTGGGGCATGTCGTTCTGCGTCTTCCTGCAGTTCTTCACCCGCTACGTCATGAACAACAGTTTTGCCTGGACCGAGGAGATCGCCATCAACTGCCTCGTCGTCGTGGTCTTCCTGGGCTCGGTCATGTGCACGCGCACCACGCGCCACATCCACGTCGACGTGCTCTATCATTATCTCCCCGCGGGCGTGGGGCGCTACATGGCGCTTGCGGTCAATCTGATCACCATTTGCTTCTTCGCCTATATGTCCTGGCTTCTCTGGCGCTATGTCGGCATCGTCCACCGGGAACGGATGGTCACCATCAACCTGCCGCGCAACGTCGTCTTCTACGCCGTATTCGCCGGTTTCGTGCTGATGATGCTGCGCGCTATCCAGGTATTCATCGGCAACATCCGCCGTGGCTACTCGGCGCTGGAGCGCCCCGCCGCGTTCGACGGACTGGGGGAATAGGCCATGCTGCTTCTGATCGGAGCCTTTCTCGTCCTGATGCTGGTCGGCGTGCCTGTCGCAGTGTCGATGGCGGTGTCGTCGCTGCTCTACCTCGTCTTCTATGGCGTGGCGCCCGACATCATTGCCGCGCAGCGTATGATCGCCGGGGTCGAGAGCTTTCCGCTGCTTGCCGTGCCGTTCTTCATCTTCGCTGGCAACCTCATGAACATCGCCGGTGTCACCGGGCGTATCTATTCCTTCGCGCTGGCGCTTGTCGGCTGGATGAAGGGCGGCCTCGCCCAGGTGAACATCATCGGATCGGTGGTCTTCGCCGGCATGTCGGGCGCAGCCCTTGCCGACGCCGCCGGTATCGGCACCATCGAGATCAAGGCCATGCGCGACCATGGCTACCCAGTGGAGGCGGCCGTCGGCGTCACCGCGGCCTCCTCGACGCTCGGCCCGATCTTCCCGCCGTCGCTGCCCTTCGTCATCTACGGCATGATGGCCAACGTCTCGATCGGCGCGCTGTTCATGGCCGGCATCCTGCCCGGCGTCGTCATGACGGTGCTGATGATGGTGACGGTCGCGATCTTCGCCTACCGCCGAGGCTGGGGTTCGGACACGCCTTTCAAGTTGAGCCGGCTCGCCGCCGCCTCGATCGAAGTGGCCGTCGTGTGCTGCTTTCCGCTTGCCGCTTATGTCCTTGTCCAGATGGGACTGTCGCTCAATGTTGCCGTCGGCATCGCGCTCGTCGTCCTGATCGCCTGCGACTGGTATTTCGACTTCTCCGCCGTCATGGCGCTGATGACACCGATCATCCTGATCGGCGGCATGACCATGGGCTGGTTCACGCCGACCGAAGCGGCCATGGCCGCCGTTATCTGGTCGTTGTTTCTAGGGCTCGTGCGCTATCGCACGATGACCTTCGCAGCCTTGGCAAAGGCCAGTTTCGACACGATCGAGACGACCGCGTCGGTGCTCTTCATCGTCACCGCAGCGTCGATCTTCGCCTGGTTGCTCACGGTCAGCCAGGCGGCGCAGCTCTTCTCGGTCTTCATCACATCGCTGACCGAAAACAAATGGGTGTTCCTGATCCTGGTGAACATCCTGATGCTGGTGGTCGGCTGTTTCCTCGATACGATCGCCGCGATCACGATCCTCGTTCCGATCCTCCTGCCAATCGTGGTCCTCTACGGGATCGATCCGGTGCATTTCGGTCTGATCATGACGCTCAATCTGATGATTGGCCTCCTCCATCCGCCGCTCGGCATGGTGCTGTTCGTCCTCTCGCGGGTCGCCAAGCTGTCGGTCGAGCGCACGACCATGGCAATTCTGCCGTGGCTCGTGCCGTTGATCGTCGCGCTGATCCTGATCACCTTCATCCCCGCCATCACGCTGTGGCTGCCGACGCAAATGGGGCTGATCCGTTGATCGACAACGCAATCGCCGCGACGCTGTTCGGCCCTGAGGATCTGCGCGTCGTCGAGCGCCCGCTCGGCTCCCTCGCGCCGGGAATGGTGCGCGTGCGCTTCGGCGCAGGCGGCATCTGCGGTTCCGACCTGCACTATTTCCGCCATGCGCGAACCGGCGATTTTGTCGTCACATCGCCGCTGGTGCTCGGTCACGAGGTCGCCGGAGAGATCGTCGAAATCAACGCGGACGCGCCTGGACTTGCCGTCGGCGATCGCGTGGCGGTCAATCCGTCGCGCTGGTGCGGACGATGCGCGCGATGCGCGGAGGGCCGCGCCAATCTCTGCGAGAACATCTATTTCATGGGATCGGCGTCGAAAACGCCCCACATGCAAGGTGGTTTTGCCAGCGTGTTCGACGCCACGCCTGCGCAATGCGTCAAGGTCCCGCTTGATATCGCCTACCGGGCGGCGGCACTCGCGGAACCGCTCGCCGTCAGCCTGCACGCTGTGGCACGGGCCGGCGATATCGCCGGCCGCAACGTCATCCTGTTCGGCGCCGGTCCCATCGGGCTTCTGACCATGCTCGCGGCCAGGCTCAAGGGATGTGGCGAGCTCACCATCGTCGACATAGCAGCGGCGCCGCTCGCCTTCGCCAGCAAACTTGGAGCAAACAGGACGATCGACCTGTTTGGCGGCGACGAGGAGCTCAAGGCATTCGCGTCCGACAAGGCTATCGATATCGCGTTCGAGATTTCAGGCACCGCAGCGGGTCTCGCGGCGGCGATCGCCAGCGTCCGGCGCGGCGGCACGGTCGTTCAGGTCGGCAATCTTCCGGGCGGTCAGATCCCCGTGGCGGCCAATGCGGTGATGGCCAAGGAAATCAACCTGAACGGCACGTTCCGTTTCGGCGCGGAATTCAACCAGGCGGTCGATCTCATTGTCGGCGGGGACATAGACGTCCTGAAGCTGGTGACCGCCGAGCGACCCC
Organism: Mesorhizobium sp. WSM4823; assembly: GCF_055811195.1. Classification (NCBI taxonomy): domain Bacteria; kingdom Pseudomonadati; phylum Pseudomonadota; class Alphaproteobacteria; order Hyphomicrobiales; family Phyllobacteriaceae; genus Mesorhizobium; species Mesorhizobium sp. WSM4823. Next base: position 538,705 of record NZ_JBVVQL010000002.1, on the reverse strand, counting down.
TTTCCTCGGCCCGCGATGCGTTTGCCCTGGCCGCCGACCGCTCGCAGAGCGTCAAGGTAGTGCTGACCGCCGACTGAGGTTTTCCCGGCGCCTGCTGTTATCAACCTTTCCAGACTCAGCGCGCCGGCCCGCCTTCCTCCGCCTGCTTGCGCGCCCGAGCAAACTGCAGAGCCGCAACGCCGGCGGTCGCAGCAAGCGCCAGGCCGATCGGAATGAGGCTCGAAGGCTGGTCGGCCTTTCTGAGCACGGCCACGACGTCATATCCGACATCCAGCCCGATGCGCTTGGCGTAGGAGCCGAAGTCGACATTGCTGATCATCAGCGCGTCGCCCGCTTGCGTGATGGTGAGACCGATGCCGCGCAGCCGCTCCAGCGGTTCGCCCGGCTCGCCGAGCGGTATGTTGACCGTCTTGCGCACATCTTCGCCCATGAGGTCGACACCCTCGACGACGAAATTGATGCGGCCGTCGGCCGGCGCCTGCCCGACCGCCGACAGGAACTCGCTCGCCGGCAACTCCTCGTAAGGCGGCGACACCTGGTTGAGCCACCAGTCCGGCCGAAACAGCGTGAAGCAGATGAGCAGCAGGGCGGCACTTTCCCACAGGCGGCTTTTCGTCACGAACCAGTTCATCGTCGCTGCCGAAAACAGCAGGATGGCGATCAACGAGATCGTCGCCACCCAGATCGTCTGAGGCCAGGTGTCGACCCCGATCAGCAGGATCGCCGGATTGAAGATGAAGACGAACGGCAGGATCGCGGTACGCAGCGAATAGAGCGCGCCCTGGAAACCGGTGGCGATCGGATCCTCCTTGGAAATCGCTGCCGCCGCGAAGGCCGCTAGCCCGACGGGCGGGGTGATGTCGGCCATGATGCCAAAGTAAAAGACGAAGAGGTGGACCGCGATCAGCGGGATTGGCAATCCTGCCTGCGCACCGAGATCGACCACAACCGGCGCCATCAGCGTCGCCACCAGGATGTAATTTGCGGTGGTCGGAATACCCATGCCGAGCACAAGACTGATCGCGGCAATCAGGATCAGCATCAGGATGACATTGCCGCCGGAGATGAACTCGACGAGTTCCGTCATCATCAGGCCGAGGCCGGTCAGCGTGATCGTGCCGACGACGATGCCGGCGGTGGCGGTGGCGATACCGATACCGATCATGTTGCGGGCGCCGAGTGCCAGCCCGTCGATCACGTCGTCCCAGGCGGCACGGACTGAGGCGGCGAGGTTTTCGTTACGGAATACCGCCATCAGCGGCTTGCGGGTGGCGACGATGCCGAGGATTGAAACGGTCGCCCAGAACGCCGAGAGGCCGGGCGACATCTGCTCGACCATCAGGCACCACAGAAGTACGGCGATCGGGATGAGGAAGTCGAGCCCGGTCCGCGTGACGTCCCAGGCGCGCGGCAGTTCCAGGATCGGCGCGTTCGGATCGTCGAGTGCGAGGTCCGGATAGCGGGAGGAATACCAGACGGAGGCGACGTAGAGAGCCACGCCTGCGATTGCGAGCACCGGCGGTGCCGCCCCACCGAAGACAGCCTGGATGGCAACGATGCCATAATAGACGATACAGACAGCGAGAACGCTGCCTGACAGTCCCAGACCCATCCGCAACATCCGTTCTCTTGCTGGCGTCGGACGCTGCGGGATCGTCTTTAGGCCCATCTTTATCGCTTCGAGGTGAACCATGTAGAGCAGTGCTATGTAGGAAAAAACCGCCGGCAACAGCGCGTGCTTGACGATTTCCGAATAGGGAATGCCAACATATTCGACCATCAGGAAGGCGGCCGCGCCCATGACGGGCGGCATGATCTGACCGTTGATCGAGGCCGAAGCCTCGATGGCGCCCGCCTTGACCCCGGAAAGGCCGGTGCGCTTCATCAACGGGATGGTGAAGATGCCGCCTGAAACCACGTTGGAGACGGACGAGCCGGATACGACGCCATTAAGAGCCGACGAGACCACCGCGACTTTTGCCGGGCCGCCGCGCAGATGGCCGAGCAGCGCGATGGAGATCTGCATCATCCAGTTGCCGGCGCCGGCCTTTTCGAGAAGCGTGCCGAACAAGACGAAAAGAAAGACGAAGCTCGTCGATACGCCAAGTGCAATCCCGAAGACGCCTTCGGTGGTCAGCCATTGATGGTTGAGAAACTTGGTGAGTGATGCACCGCGATGCTGGATTACGTCCGGCATGTACTGGCCGGCAAAGGTGTAGAAGATGAAGACACATGCCACGACCACCATCGGAAGGCCGAGCGCGCGGCGCGTAGCCTCGAGGAGCAACAAAATACCAACAGTGCCGGTGACGAGATCGAGCGTGGTCGGCTGGCCCGGCCGTCCGGAAAGCTGGACGTAAAAGAGAAAGAGATAAGCGCCGGCAAATCCGCCGACTACGGCCAGCACCCAGTCGAGCAGCGGCACACGATCGCGGGGCGAGGATCTCAGCGCCGGATAGGCGAGGAAGGTCAAGAACAGCGCGAAGCCGAGATGGATAGCGCGCGCTTCGGTGTCATTGAGGATGCCGAAGCCGAACACGAACGGCAACGGCGAAGCGTACCAGAGCTGAAAAAGCGACCAGGCAACTGCAACCCAGAGCAGAATTCGAGCGACTGTTCCGCTGGGATGCCTGCCACCGGTATCGGCCTCCGCGACAAGCTGTTCGAGCTCACCGAGATCGACGCCGGCCGGTTGTTCCTTGACTTCGCTCATGACGCCTCCTGTTGCGGATGGCCCGGCGGGTTCGTTGAACCCGCCGAGCTGTCGTCAGGTCACGAAGCCTACTTCAGCCAGCCCTTCTCCTTGAAATATTTTTCAGCACCCGGATGCAGCGGCGCGGAATTTCCCTCCGACACCATCTTGGCCGGCTCGAGATTGGCGAAAGCCGGGTGCAGCGACTTGAACTCGTCGAAGTTCTCGAACACCGCCCTGGTCAATTGATAGACGCTCTCATCGGGAACCTTGGCCGAAGTGACCAGCGTGGCGAGCACACCGAAAGTCCCGGTATCATCGGGATTGTTTGCGTAAAGACCGCCCGGAATGATCGCCTTGGCGTAGTAGGGATTCTCGGCGACAAGCTTGTCCACGACCTCTCCAGTCAACGGCACCAGCTTGGCACCGCAGGTGGTCGTCGGATCCTGGATGTTCGCTGAGGGATGACCGACGCCGTAGAAGAACCCATCGATCTTGCCGTCGCAGAGCGCCGGGCCGTGCTCGTCAGCCTTCAACTCCGATGCGAGCGAAAAGTCGGCTAATGTCCAGCCCATCGCACCAAGCAGGCGTTCCATGGAAGAGCGCGTTCCGGAACCGGGATTGCCGACATTGAAGCGTTTGCCCTTGAAGTCTTCGAATTTCGTCACGCCAGCATTCGGATGCGCCAGGACAGTGAACGGCTCCGGATGGATCGAGAAAACCGCGCGCAGGTCGGTATGGGCGCCACCGTCCTTGAATGATTCCTGGCCTTTGAAAGCGTTGTACTGGACGTCGGACTGCGCCATGCCGAAGTCGAGTTCGCCTTCCTTGATCGTGTTCACGTTGAATGCCGATCCGCCGGTCGATTCGACCGAGCAGCGGATGCCGTGTGTCTTGCGATCCTTGTTGAGCAGGCGGCAGATAGCACCGCCGGCGGCATAGTAGACGCCGGTGACGCCACCGGTCCCGATGGTAACGAAATTCTGCTGCGCCATTGCGCTGGCCGAAAACAGCAGTGCGGCCGACAAGGCGGCGATCTGCGCTCCATGGCGTGCAATCCGGGCATGTATCATCTGGTTCTCCCTTGGTACTTTGCGTGCCGTCGCGGCCGTCCGGTGTGTTAGTGTGAGGCACGTCGATGCATGCTACGATTGTTGCGCTTTATCAATCAAGGGAAATGCTTGTTACAATGAATACGCGGGAGATGGGTTTCGACGCGCTTCTGGCGCGCATACTATCCGAACTCCCCGAACTAAGCTCGGAACTGCGCAAGGCGGCGCGGTTCCTGGTCGATCACCCGGACGAGGTGGCGCTGGTTTCAATGCGGGTGCTGGCCTCGCGATCAGAGGTGACGCCGACGACTTTCGTGCGACTGGCGCGGCGGCTGGGCTTCGGCGACTGGGCGGCGCTTCGCAAGCCGTTCGAAGACCGGCTGCGCTCCGGCAAGGCGCCTTTCGCGGCAAGGGCCGATGCACTTGTTATGCGCGGGTCGGAGGCAATCTTCGCGGAATCGCTGAAAACGACGATGGCCAATTTGGCAGTGGCCGAAACGGTCAATGACAACGACGAAATCGCAAAGGCTTGCGCGATCCTGGAGAAGGCGCAGCACATACGCGTCGCCGGGTTCCGAAGCTGCCGCGCGCCCGCTCACGCGCTCGTCTATCTCTGCCGGATGTTTCGGCGCGAGATCACGCTGCTCGGCGGCGACGGCGGTGCGATCGAGGCGGAACTCGCGGCGCTCGGAAAGAGGGACGCGGTCGTCGCGATCGGCTTTTTGCCTTATTCGCGTGAACTCGGGCCGGTGGTGGAGGCTGCACAACGACACAGCGTCCCGATTGTCGCGATCGCCGACAGCATGGCTGCTCCGATCGCGCGGCATGCCGACGTTACCTTGCGTTTCTCTACCGACAGCCCCTCCTTCTTCCCGTCGGTAACCGCAGCTATGGCCATCGTGGAAGCGCTGGCTGCAACGATGCTGGCGCGCAGCGGAACGGCGGCCGCGGCTCGTGTCAGGGAGACGGAACTGGAGTTACAGGCGTTCGGGGCCTATCTGCCGGAATGAGGAGCGCTGGGCTATGCCACCGCAGCGTCTATCGCGTCGCCGAGCCGTTCGACAACCGCGTCGATTGCCGCGGCGTCTATGATGAACGGGGGCGCAAGCAGCACATGATCGCCGCGCATGCCGTCGATCGTGCCTCCCGCGGGATAGACGAGCAGGCCGCGCGCCATCGCCTCGCGCTTGATCTTCGCATTGAGCTTCAGTTTCGGGTCAAAGGGCGCTTTGGTCGAGCGGTCCTCGACCAGCTCCACACCCATGAAAAGACCGCGCCCGCGAATGTCGCCGACATGAGCATGATTGCCGAACCGTTCGCCCAGTCGCCGCGAAAGATGTGCGCCCATCGCCCGAACATTGACGAGCAGATCGTCGCGAGCGATCACCTCCTGGACGGCCAGCGCCGCGGCGCACGCCATGGGGTGGCATATGTAGGTGTGGCCGTGCTGAAAGAGGCCGGAGCCTTCGGCAAAAGCGTCGAAGATGCGGCGCGAAAGCAGCACTGCGCCAATGGGCTGGTAGCCTCCGCCGAGGCCTTTGGCGATCGTCATCAGATCGGGCGCGACGCCGTCCTGCTCGCAGGCGTGCATCGTGCCGGTACGGCCCATGCCGCACATCACCTCGTCGAGGATGAGGAGCACACCGTAGCGGTCGCAGATTTCGCGGATGCGCCTGAAATAGCCGGGAACGGCAGGCACCGCCCCTGCTGTCGCGCCGACGACAGGTTCCGCGATGAAAGCCATCACAGTGTCCGCACCGAGTTCGACAATCTTGTCCTCGAGCGCCTGGGCGGCGCGCAGGCCGTAGGCCTCCTCGCTCTCACTGGCTTTCTGGTAGCGGTAGGCATAACACGGGTCGATGTGATGCGTATCGATCAGCAACGGGCGAAATTGGGCGCGGCGCCATTCATTACCCCCGGCGGCGAGAGCGCCAAGCGTGTTGCCGTGATAGCTCTGTCGGCGGGCGATGACGTTTCGCCGCTCGGGTCTGTCAGTCTCCACGAAAAACTGCCGTGCCATTTTGAGCGCCGCCTCCACCGCCTCGGAGCCGCCGGACACGAAATAGGCGTGGCTTATGCCTTGCGGCGCGCCGGCGACGAGCTTGTCGGCCAATGTCTCGGCCGGCTCATTGGTGAAGAAGCTGGTGTGGGCATAGGCGAGCCTGTCGGCCTGTGCGTGGAGCGCGGCCGTCACGTCGGGATGGCCGTGGCCGAGGCAGGAAACCGCCGCGCCGCCTGACGCGTCGATATAGGCGCGACCATCGCGGTCGAAGAGTTCTACACCCTTGCCGCCAGCCACGACGGGCAGGGTCGCATGGATCTGGCGATGCAGGATATGTGTCATGCTTTTCTCGATTGACGATGGCGCAATTTGAAGCGAACCTATCATGCAACATATGTTACATAATACGCAATACTGAAACAGTTGGACTACATCTATGACCGTCGACAGCGAGGTGCCCGGCCCCGGACTCATCGCGCCAACGGCGATCGCCGTTGCGCCGAATGGTGGACGGCGTGGCAAGGAAGACCACCCTGCCCTGCCGATCGGGCCCAAGGAATTGGCCCGGACCGCCGCCGCCTGCCTCGAAGCGGGCGCCGCCATGATCCATGCCCATGTCCGCGATCGCGACGGTGGCCATTTGCTCGACGCACATGCCTATCGCGAGATGACGAAAGCGATACGTGATGCGGTGGGCGAACGGTTGGTCATCCAGATCACCAGCGAAGCGATCGGTCGATACCAACCGGCCGAGCAGATGGCGGTGGTGCGCGCTACCCGCCCCGAGGCGGTTTCGCTGGCGCTGCGAGAACTGGTGCCGGACGTTGCCTATGAGACCGCCTTCGCGGAGTTCCTATGGTGGCTGAAGAGCGAGCGGATCGCCCCTCAGATAATCCTTTACGCGCCCGAAGAGGCGTCGGCCCTAGCCGACTTGCGGCAGCGCGGGCTGGTGCCTTTCGACGACATCCCGGTGCTCTACGTGCTCGGCCGATACACGCCGGGACAGGTTTCACGTCCGACCGACCTGCTTCCCTTCCTTGCGCAGGATCGACCGCGCTTCGCCCACTGGATGGTCTGCGCCTTCGGTCGGGAAGAAACCGCCTGCGTGACGGCCGGTGCGCTGCTGGGCGGCCATGTCCGCGTCGGCTTCGAGAACAATTTTACTCTCGCCGACGGCACAACCGCCAAGGACAATGCCGCGCTCGTAACCGCAACCAAATGCGCCCTGACCGCTTGCGGCGTCCGGGCCGCCCAGGCCGACGACCTGCGTGCCGCCTGGTCGATCCAGCGGTAGCTCTCGCCCGAACACGTCACCAACCGCGGCAAGACCCCGATACGTAAGCGATCCGTAAGCTGCCTTCAGTCATACTTCCCCGACAGATGGTTCGTCACACTTGTCAAAAATCTCTTTGCTACGCTGCAACCGAACCGTTTGACCGACGTTAGAATTTCGGTGGCGTTGGGGGGGCATTTATGCAGACGTATCTCGTCGAGCGAATGGAGGGCGATGACGTGGTCACGGTGCGTATTGTCAACGCGCCGAGCCCGTTCAAAGCCGCGGCGTTGTCCACAGATCGAAATGTTACCGTCCGAACGTGGGAAAAAGACTGGATCCGAGTAACCGACGAGAATCGGGGACATATTTTCGCGTACTGCTTTGTTTCTGATGAAGACTCCGACAGCAGCCGGCATGGCCCGCCAAAAGCGTCGGAAAAACCAAGAAAACCCCAAAGAGCTGATCAGAGAGCCGGGTAGCGCAAACTACCGATCTTTTGCTCCTCGCTGTGTCGCGCAAGTTACGAGAGCTCGTGACTGCGACGGACAGCGGGTGCCGATTGCCATACCTTGCGTCATATCGACAGAACCGCGAGCACCACGAGCTATGCCTATAGGGATGGTTGCGCCCGCTGGACGACAGCCCAGAACCGACCCCGGCCTTTTGGCGAACATCGCGGCTTCATCAGAATGATCGATGAAAACATTTCGGCCGGGGGCGATAAGTGACTTTAATCTTAGCGTGAGCCACTCATGTCTCCAGCGAATTTGGGATCAGAAAAGGTGCGTCTGGATCTAGGGGCGGACTGTCAACCGACGGCCTCCCATAGATGGTCAAACGTCCCGGATTACGCGCTTGACCAAGGCGGTCCGGTGCTGCGCCCTTATCAACGGATGGGCGCCGATTTTTCGGATGTCGCCGTCTTCGACCATCTGAGAAACGTCACCAGCCGATATCCCGACAAGCTTGCGATCAGCGACGGCACCAACCGCCTGACCTATTCCGAGCTTTTCCGGGCTGTCGAAATGCTGTCGCACCGGATCGCAGCCACCGTTCCCGACGGACAGGCGGTCGGAATTCTTCAGGCCAACTCGATCTGGTACCCTGTGGCGATGCTGGCGAGCATGGCTGTCGGGCGGCCTTCGGTGCCGCTCAACACGAGAGATCCCGGTTCGCGCACCAATGAGATCGTTGCTGCCGCGCGGCTCTCGGCCATCATAGGCGACGGAAATGTCCGCCCAGCCGATTTGGCGCAGGAGGTCCACTGGATCGATGTGACCACCAGCGTCGAGCCACAAGCTCTACCGATACACCAGTCCTGTTCCGTCTCCGTCGATGCGCCAGCAATAGTGCTCTATACTTCAGGCAGCACCGGCCGACCCAAAGGAATCGTCAATAGCCAGCGCAGTCTGCTGTGGCGGGTTCAGCAATATGTCGACGCATGCCATATCAACTCGGATGATGTTTTCCTGCCCTTGACCGGGCCGGCCACAATCGCCGGTTGCCGGGAGGTTCTCGCCGCCCTTCTCACTGGCGCCACTTTGCATCTTCTCGAGGTCGAAGCAGTCGGCTTGCGCGCCGTTCGCGGCCGAGTGAAATCCGAGGGCGTGACGATTACCTATCTGGTGCCGGCGCTGCTTCGCGCGCTCATGGCGGACAAGCCTGCCGACGCTTTCCGCTCACTCAGAGTGGCCCGGATTGGGGGCGAGAAGGTGTCTTGGGCCGATATCGCGCTGCTGCGCAAAGCCGTTTCGAAGACTTGCCTGATCCAGATCGGTTACTCGTCTACAGAGACAACCGGCTCGCAATGGTTCTTGCCGCGAGACTGGCCGGAGCAAGGCGCCTCGGTCCCTGTCGGGTGGCTGCTTCCTGGAATAACCTTCGCGATTGTCAACGAAAGCGGGCACCCCGTTCAGCCCGGCAAGAGCGGAGAACTCTTGATAAGAAGCCCGTTTGTCCTGCTTGGACAGTGGGAGAACGGAGCCGTCGTGCCCTTGGCATCGGATCCGGAGGATCCGGATCTTCGGATTTTCGCAACGGGTGATCTCGTCCAGCTCGACAGTCATGGCCTGCTGCGGATCGTCGGTCGCAAGGGGCGCCAGATAAAAATCAATGGTCGGCGCGTCGAACCAGCCGAGCTCGAACGGGTATTGCGCTACGCGCCTTCGGTGGAGGATGCGGTGGCAATCGTGACGGCGGCAAATGAGCTTGTCGCTTTCGCCGTTCCCCGGCATTGGGCCGGGGCAGCTTTTTCGGACGAGCTTCGACAGCTTGTCAGAACGAAGCTGCCGCCACCGCTGCGTCCCCTGCGCTTGCATACGGTCGCCGAGATTCCGCGCTTGGCGAGCGGTAAGGTCGACATGGCGGCGCTTGCGGAAATGGATCTCTCAGCCAGAAGGACAGTGCCGGCCGCGCAACCACCCAATTCAGGAAGCGAGCTGAAGACGCATCAGATAGTGCGGGATGCCTGGACCAAGATCCTCAACACGCGCGTGGCCGCAGGACGCTGGGACGATGCAGGAGGAGATTCGCTGAAGCTGCTGCACTGCGTCATGGAGATCGAAAGCGCCATCGGGCAGGAACTTGGCCTTGGGGATTTCACCGTCGGGATGAGCGTGGATGAAATGGTCAAGGCCGTCGTGTCGGCACAAGCAGGCGACCAGCGCGCGCAGGAACACGACCCGCCAATCCTTTTTCTGTTCCCGGGATCGGTCGGCTATGGCCCGAGCCTCGCCGCCTTTGCAGCCGCGATGGGCAAGGTCGCCAGAGTAGCCCCCATCAGGTACCCCGCCCTGGCGATGATATTGCGCGGCCAAAACACCCTCGCCACCATCGCCGATGCCGCGGTCGAGCAGATCCGCCGCGCCCAGCCAGCGGGTCACATACGACTTCTCGGCCATTCGCTCGGTGGCGCGGTCGCATTCGAAGCCGCAGCACGACTGCTGGCTGCCGGGCGATCCGTGAAATTCGTGGGAATCCTGGACACAAGCCTCATCGGCGAACGCAGCGACCACTGGGAGACGTTTACCCGGACATTCGATCGTATCCGGACCAACCGCATATCCGCCTACCGGATGGCTTGCCGCGCCCTTGCAAAAGTCACAGTCAAAATGGGGTTGGAGGCGCAGCTCACCCGAATCCTCGATCGCTATGCCCAGGGACAGTTCAACGCGACGAGTTTCAGGACCAAACTGGAACTGCAGGAGGTTTTGCGGGCGCGAGCGTTCTTTCAGTGGTTGGCGGGACCGAAGCCGGCGCTGCCGATTACCGGCACTTTGTTCCGCTGCGCTCGGCCAGGAATGCCTCCAGCCATCGGATGGGATCGTGCTTTCGCACATCTGGACGTGATTCCAATCGTCGGCAGCCACATCGACCTGGTCATAGAACCTCACCTCGCCACCAACCGCCCGCTGATCGAGAAGGCCGTGGCGCAGACCTATTCTTCAACCGAGTCTCGCAAACGGGAGTACGGGTCATCGACGTGATCTCTGGATTCAGCAAGGACGCCCTTGTACTCGATGCCCGCGCGGAGATCGATCGCATCGTGGAAGGTTTGCGAGAGCAAGTTTTCGGCACGTTGCGGCGGCGTGGGGCGGTTGTCGGCCTCTCCGGAGGCATCGACAGCTCCGTTGTCGCGGCGTTGTGCGCACGCGCGTTCGGGAAAGACAAGGTCCTCGGGATATTCATGCCGGAGCGTCATTCCTCCGACGACTCGCTCAGGCTCGGCCGCCGTGTCGCCGCGCAGCTTGGCATCGATACGGCGCTGGAGGACATAACACCCGCCCTCGATGCCGTCGGCGCCTACAGTCGACAGGTCGAGGCGATCCAGACCGTCGTTCCCCGGTACGGGGACGGCTGGAAATGCAAACTGGTGCTCGCGTCGGTTCTCGAGGGCAACGGGCTCAACATCACACGTCTCACGGTTCAGGACCCAGCGGGCAGGACCGACACGGTGCGTCTGTCGCCGGCAGCCTATCTGCAGATCGTCGCTGCAACCAACTACAAGCAGCGCCTGCGCAAGATGACCGAGTACTACCATGCGGACCGCCTCAACTACGCTGTGGCAGGGACGCCAAACCGGCTGGAGCATGACCAAGGATTTTTCGTCAAGCAGGGCGACGGAATTGCCGACCTGATGCCGATCGTCCACCTCTACAAGACCCAGGTCTACCAGCTGGCTGAATACCTGGGGGTGGATGAAGAGGTCCGGCGGCGGCCGCCGACCACGGACACTTTCTCCATGGCCCAAAGCCAGGAGGAATTCTATTTCGCGCTGCCTTACAATCTGATGGATCTGTGCCTTTACGGCTTGAACCACGGAATTTCTGCCGACGAGGTCGCGGCAGCTGCCGGCCTCACCACGGCCCAGGTTCAGAAAGTCTTCAAGGACATCGACAGCAAACGCCGTGCCGCACGCTATCTTCACGCACGGCCTTTGCTGTCTGCCGCAATGAGCGAGGCCTAAGCAATGTGCGGCATCGCCGGAATCGTGTCGCTGAGCGGCGCCGTGGCGCCACCTTCGCGCGAAGCGCTGATGCGCATGGCTGGCGCGCTCGCACATCGCGGCCCGGACGAGCGCGGTCTTTACCGCGACAAACGCGCCGGATTGGCGCACGCCCGTCTGTCTGTCGTCGATCTCTCCAATGGCCAGCAGCCACTCGCGGACGCAGGCGGCACGATTTGGATCGTCTTCAACGGCGAAATCTTCAACTACCTCGAGCTGCGTGAGAAGTTGATCGCCCTCGGCCACCGCTTCCGCACCCACAGCGATACGGAGGTCATCGTCCACGCCTATCGCGAATGGGGCGAGGCCGCCTTCGAGCGGATGAACGGACAATGGGCGGTCGCGATCTGGGACTCCGCGGCGAGCCGTCTCGTATTGTCACGCGATCGGTTCGGCATCTGCCCCTTGCACTTCTGCGAGCATGGGGGGCGGCTTTACTTTGCCAGCGAAGTGAAAGCGATTTTCGCGGCCGACATGGCCATTCCCCGCGCCCTCGATCCGGCCGGCATCGATCAGACTTTCACGCTCTGGACAGTCGTGCCGCCGCAAGGCGTATTTCAAGGAATCAGCGAACTCACCCCAGGGCATGTTCGCATTTACGACCGGGACACCGTTCGCGAGCGGGCCTTCTGGAAGCCTTGCTACCCTGAAATTTCCGGTCCGCGCCATAACGAATTCACCGGTTCGCTCGACGACGCGGTGGACCAGGTGCGCGGCGCCCTGGAGGCTGCGACGGCGCTCAGAATCGTGCAGGCCGACGTGCCTGTCGGCTGCTATCTGTCGGGCGGGCTCGACAGCTCTCTAGTCGCCACACTGGGAAGGCGCTACGCCGGCGAGCGGTTCCAGACCTTCTCCCTGCGCTTTGCCGACACTGAGTATGACGAGACCCGTTTCCAGCGTCTGGTCACCGGCGCAATCGGGAGCGAGCACCATGAGGTGGTGGTCTCGCGCAGCGACATCGCCGAGGTCTTTCCCGAGGTCATCTATCACACCGAGCGTCCGATCCTGAGGACCGCGCCTGCGCCGCTGTTCCTGCTTTCGAGGCTGGTGCGAGAACACGGCATCAAGGTGGTGCTGACCGGCGAAGGAGCCGACGAAATGTTCGCTGGCTACGACCTGTTCCGCGAAGGCAAGGTCCGCCGTTTCTGGGGCCGCCAGCCCGCCTCGACACGACGCTCGCGGCTGCTGGAGCGCCTCTATCCCTATCTCAGCCGCTCGCCGGTGCATCAGCAGGCAATGGCGCGCCAGTTCTTCGGGCGCGATATCCAGGCCTACGACGCGCCCGGCTTCGCACATGACACGCGCTGGCGCACCACTGGCGCTATCAAGCGATTGTTCACCGCCGACATGCGCGCCGAATCCGAGCGCCGTAATGCCGTATCCGAGCTGATCGCCCGCCTGCCGGCGGAGTTTCCGCGATGGGACTCTCTGGCGCAGGACCAGTATCTCGAGATCCAGACGCTAATGTCGGGATATCTGCTTTCCTCACAGGGGGACAGGATGCTCATGGCCCACTCTATCGAGGGGCGCTTCCCGTTCCTGGATGATGAACTTGTGAGGCTCGCGAATTCGCTTCCGGCGGCCTACAAGCTGCGCGTCCTCGACGAAAAGCACGTGTTGAAGCGCGCCGCGAAAGCGATCGTGCCGGAGGAAATCGTAGCCCGCAAGAAGCAGCCGTACCGGGCGCCCAACGCACTTTGCTTCATTGCCGATGATGCCCCGGCCTATGTCCGCGAAGCACTTTCGGAGACGGCGCTGCGCGCCGCGAACGTCTTCGATGCGAAGTCGGTGACGCGCCTGCTGGACAAGTGTCGAGCCAGGACTGGGGACGGCGATCTCTCCAACTCCGACAACATGGCGCTGGTCGGCGTGCTGTCGACCCAGCTCCTTCACCAGCAGTTTGTCGCAAGCCGTCCCGGTGGAGCCCACAAGGTCGACCTCACCGTCGACATCGACCACGAGCATCGCGAAGAGGTGCTGGCATGATGCATGACGCAGTACCGCTGCTGCATGACTACCTCGCCCACTCCGCCAGCCGGGTCGGCGGGAAAGTGGCGCTGGTGTGCGGCGGGCAGCGTGTCACCTATGGCGAGATCGAAGCGCGCTCCAACGCCATCGCGCAACACCTGGCCACGGCTGGGATCGCACGCGGCGATCGCGTGACGATCTTCGCCGACAACACCGTCGAGACGGTCATCGCCTTCTGGGCGGTGCTCAAGGCGAATGCCGTGGTGTGCATCGTCAATCCGCTCACCAAGAGCGACAAGCTCGATTATCTGCTCAACGACTGCCGGCCGACGGCACTGATCACCGACAGGCACCTGCACTCGGTCTTCAGCGAACCGGCGCGCAACTGCCCGTCATTGCGCCGGATAATCGTCTCCGGACCGATCGACGACGCCCAACTGACGGGATTGCCGCACGCAGTGCGCTGGGACATCGCGGTCGCCACCGGCGGCAGCGCACCGCCGGCACGCCGCTGCATCGATATCGATCTCGCTGCCATCATCTACACCTCCGGGTCGACAGGCGAACCCAAGGGCGTGATGCTGACGCACAGGAACATGATCACCGCGTGTACATCGATCGCTTCATACCTGGAGCTACGCGAAGACGAGGTGATCCTCAACGTCCTGCCCCTCGCCTTCGATTACGGCCTGTACCAGATGATCATGGCGTTTCGCACCGGCGCTCGGCTGGTGCTTGAACGCTCGTTCGCTTTCCCGGCGCAGATCCTCGGGCTGATCAAGGAAGAGAGGGTGACAGGCTTTCCCGGCGTGCCGACCATCTTCGCCGCACTCTCCGATCTCAAATCCCTGAAAGATCAAGACTTTTCAAGCATTCGCTATGTCACGAACACTGCAGCCGCCCTGCCGCTCAAGCATATTCTCATGCTCCAGGAGCTGTTTCCGGATGCGCGCATCTATTCAATGTACGGCCTCACCGAATGCAAGCGCTGCACCTACCTGCCACCGGAAGACCTTGAGCGAAAGCCGTTGAGCGTTGGGATCGCCATCCCGAACACGGAAATGTGGATTGTCGACGAGCATGACGGGCGGGTCGCCCCCGATGTCGTCGGCCAGCTCGTCATCCGCGGAGCGACGGTGATGAAAGGCTATTGGGGCAAGCCGGAGGCTACGGCCAGGAAACTCAAACCCGGTCCGCTGCCGGGCGAGCAGGTCCTGTACACCGGCGACTACTGCCGGATGGACGCCGAGGGTTACCTTTACTTCGTCGGTCGCGGCGACGAGATCATAAAATCACGAGGGGAGAAGGTCGCGCCCAGGGAAGTGGAAAACGTACTGCTGGATATTCCCGGCGTGCGGGAAGCTGCGGTCATTGGCGTTCCGGACGAGCTACTCGGGCAAGCGGTCAAGGCGTTTGTCGTGATGGAGCAAGGAAGGGTCATTGGCGAAAGGCAATTGCAGAAAGAATGCCAGAAGCGATTGGAGAACTTCATGGTTCCGAAGTCTATCGTGATCGTACCCAGCCTACCGATGACAGACACGGGCAAACTTAAGAAAACAGCCCTGTCATGAGGCGGTTTCTGGATGAACTTGACCAGCATTCATCTTTTGAATCGGAGGAGAATACAATGTTGTCTACCAAGGATAGAGCCGAAACCTGCAAGGACCAGATCCGCGCGTTCCTGGCGTCGAATTTCTACATAGCCGATGCGGATGCTCTGGAGAGCGACACGTCCCTTCTCGACCAAGGCATCGTGGACTCGACCGGGGTACTTGAGGTTATCGGCTTTATCGAGGAGACCTTCGGCATCATAGTCGAAGACAGCGAGCTCCTGCCGGAGAACCTCGATTCGATCCAAGGGATTGCGCAATACGTTCTCCGCAAGAAAAACTGATCGCCGAAATCTTGCGTAGCGCTGCGCTTTGCCCGCTGCAGCTCGACCGGGCCTGCCGCAGTCGCGGCGTGGCTCACGCTTGCGACATGGTATGCGCCACAACCACCCTGCCCTCGCCGGCCTCGTTCGTGACCGCGCGTATGGTTTCGTAGGCCCTGGAACGCTCCAGCAAGCTCATGACCTGCCGGTCCTGGCCGAGTCCGACCTCGAAGAGCAGGATGCCTCCGCGCCGCAAGTAACGCGGCGCATCCTTGATTACCCGCATATGAATGCTCAGGCCATAGGGGCCAGCCGCAAACGCCTCACGCGGCTCGAGCTCGGTCAAATGCGCACGGTCGCCCTCAAGCCGCTTGTCCGAAATATAAGGCGGATTGCAGACGATCACGTCGATCGTGCCCTCAAGTTCCAAGCCTGAGAAAGCGCTGAACAAATCGCCCTGAAGCACCGACACGCGATCCGCCATGCCGTGATGAGCGACGTTGCGACGCGCGATTTCGACGGAACCATCGGTGAGATCGCTCGCCCAGACACGCGCGGTGGGAGCGTAGTGCGCGATGGCGCACGCCAGATTGCCGGCCCCACAGCACATGTCGACGATGCGCGGCGCCGGCATGTTCATTTGACTGAGAACATCGAGAGCGGTCGCACCGAGCAACTCCGTCTCAGGCCGAGGAACGAGCGCACCGGGCGCGATAAGCAGCTCCAGCCCCATGAAGACGGTGCGGCCTTTGCTGTAGGCGTCGGCGACATTGATCTCTTCGCTCACGACAGACCTGCCTTCCTGAATTTACCGATACCCGACAACCGCGTATCAATTAAGTGTATCTCAAATTCATTAAATTCTCGATGGGCAGATCGAAAAACACTCGCTGCCATAGGCTTTGAAGACATCATGCAACAAAGAGTGATCACAAGCCTCTCATCTGTCGTATGGTTGGGAATATTGTCTCATCATTGGGAGTATTCCCTTTTCCCTGCCGGTTATCCCCAGCCTCGCGCGACCAATTCCCGAATTCTCTGACCTGCGCCACGATTTTGCTACATTTTGATCAAATGGCACATACGTGAGCAACTCGTAATGTTTCAGTAGCTAACGGAACGCAACCGCTTTCCGCAAGGCAAGAGGATTTACCCATCATCGTTACCAATAAGATTGCGCGGCTTCTCCGCGCGAAAGACCGCAGATCATGAAGTCTACGCAAGGGCGCTCGCCCGATCTACGTTCTGCTATGTTCGGTTCAATGCACGGACTGGTTGGCGTCGGCGTTTTCTCGGCAGTGATAAACGTTCTCGCCTTGACCGGCTCCGTCTACATGCTCCAGATCTACGATCGCGTGCTGCCTTCGCAGAGCGTGCCGACCCTTGTCGGATTTACGATCGGGATGCTGGGCCTCTACGCGGTCTACGGGCTTCTCGATTTCGTCCGGCTTCGCCTGTTGGTCCGCATCGGCAGCCGCCTGCATAGAAATCTTCAGCAAAAGGCGTTCGCTGCCTCGCTTTCCTTGCCGCTCACTGCAGGGCAGGATGCGAACCGGGTGCAGCCGCTTCGCGATCTGGATCAGCTGCGCGGCTTTCTTTCCGGACTGGGGCCAACAGTCGTCTTCGACGCTCCCTGGATACCGTTTTACATGGTGGTCATCTATCTGCTGCACCCTTCGCTTGGTGTGCTGGCAACGCTTGGCGCGGCTGCTGTCGTACTTTTGACGGTCGTCGCGGAAGTCGTTGCCCGCAAGCCCGCCGCGCGTGCGTCTGAAACGCTCGTCGCACAGCGGCTTCTTGCCGATTCCGGCCGCCGCAACGCTGAAGTTGTCCAGGCGATGGGTCTTTCCGCCCAGCTCGGTCGGCGCTGGAACGAGATCAGTCATCTTTATCTCAAGAACCAGGAACAGCTCTCCGATGTCGTCGGCGCAGCGAGTTCATTGTCGAAAACACTCCGAATGGCGCTGCAATCGTCCGTACTGGGGCTGGGCGCGTATCTCGTGATCGGCGGCGAGGCTTCGCCCGGCGTGATCATCGCATCGTCCATATTGCTGGGCCGCTCATTGGCGCCGGTCGACGTGGCGATCGCAAACTGGAGAGGGTTTCTGGCCACCCGGCGAAGCTATTCCGATCTGGCGGCAGCGCTGGACGCTTTCGGCAGCCAGAACGACCCTATGGAACTGCCGCGCCCGCAGACACAGCTTGTCGTCGAGGAACTGACGGTCGCGCCACCAAGCCTGCAGAGACCAACGCTCGTCAATGTAAGCTTTCGCTTGTCGAGTGGCGCGGGGTTGGCGATCGTCGGCCCGAGCGGCTCCGGCAAAACGACGCTCGTGCGTGCTTTGGTCGGGGCCTGGAAGCCGCTTCGCGGAACGGTAAGGTTGGACGGCGCCTCGCTCGATCAATGGAATTCGGAGCTGCTCGGCGCTCATATCGGCTATCTGCCCCAGGACGTTGAGCTCTTCGACGGAACGATCGCAGACAACATTTCAAGGTTCGGCGGCAAGAGCGATGCCAAAGGCGTGCTGGCAGCCGCCAGGGCTGCGGGCGTGGACAAGATGATCATGCGGCTGCCGGAAGGTTTTCAAACGCGCGTCGGCGAAGGCGGAGCGGCCCTGTCGGCTGGCCAGAGGCAGCTGGTCGGGCTCGCCAGAGCACTTTATGGCGATCCATTCCTTGTCGTTCTCGACGAACCAAATTCCAATCTGGATGCCGACGGCGACGTTGCCCTGGCCGGGGCAATCCTGGCGGTGCGCCAACGCGGCGGCATCGCAATCGTCGTTGCGCATCGTCCGTCAGCTCTCGTCAACATCGATCAGGTACTCGTCTTGTCGAATGGCATGCTCCATTCCTTTGGCTCGCGCGAAGACGTTCTGGCAAATGTGATCCGGCCCTTCCCGCGGCCAAATACTGTCGTCCCGCTGCAGCAAGGGGCAAGCGGGCATGCGTGAGGGATCGCCAGTGTCTAACATGACCATGTCGTCATATGCTGCGGTCGGTGGCGAAAGCCAATCGGCTGGGGCAAAGCCAGAGCCGAATGGCATCCGGACCAATCTGCTCTTGGGTCTGGCCGCACATTGTCGTTCCGCCGTGGAAAGGTGCAGGCAGGCATATGTGAGGTATTGCTCTACCGGGACCGTGTCATCATATGCCGCGGTCAGCGAAAGCGAACTGATCCCGACGAATCCAACCGACGAGCCGGATGGTATCAGGGCCAATCTGCTCCTGGGCCTGGTGACCACCTTCCTGTTGATCTTCGGCGGAGGGCTCTGGCTGGGGTTGACCAAGATTGCAGGCGCGGTGATTGCGCCCGCCACCGTGGTGGTCGAAAGCAACATAAAGAAAGTCCAGCATCAAACCGGCGGCACCGTCGGCGGCATCTTCGCCCAGGACGGGGATCATGTGCGTGCCGGCGACGTCTTAGTCAGGCTGAACGACACGTTGACGCGAGCAAACCTGCAGATAGTCAGCGAGGATCTCGATCGCGCCACCATTCGTCTGGCGCGACTGGAGGCCGAGCGGCAGGGCCTGCCGGAAATGCAACTCCCACCCAGCGTTCGGGCCCAGATGGGCGACCCGCAACTGGCGGCACTTGTCCGTGGCGAACGCGCCGTGTTCGAAAGCCGGGCGGCGGCATTGGCTGGCCAGAAGGCACAATTGCAAAGCCGCTCGAAGCAATTGGAGCGTCAGATCGATGGCCTCAAAGCACAGCAGGCGGCAATGGACGAGTCGCTGGATCTGCTGACGCAGAACCTTGCTGACGTCGAATCTCTCTACGCAAAGAAGTTGGTCTCCAAGGAGAGGCTGAGCACTGTCAGCTTGGAGAAGAGCCGGACTCGCGGCGAGTCGGGACGCCTCGTCGCGGCAATCGCGGAGGTCCAAGCTCGCATCAGTGAGACCGACCTTCAGGTGCTTCAGCTCGACGAGCAAATGCGGAGCGAGGTAACGAGCGAACTTCGCGAAACGGAAGCCAAGCAGACCGAACTCAATGAGCGCAAAGTCGTGGCGGAAGACGAACTCGCCAGGACAGATATCCGCGCGCCACAGTCAGGAACTGTACAAGAATCTTCCATCCACACCATCGGAGGCGTGATTGCCCCCGGAGAAGTGCTCATGATGATTGTGCCCGATGCCGACAACCTGGTTGTGGACGCGCTCGTTTCTCCAGAGCGTATCGATGACGTACGGCCTGGGCAGCGGGTTTCAATCCGCTTTCCGGCCTTCGATGTAGGAACGACACCTGTTTGCCAGGGTTCGGTCAAACGCATGTCTGCAGATCTGATTAAAGACCAGCAACGTCAGCTTTCGTACTTTTCGACGCGCATCAACGTCGAAAATGCGGCGACCTGCCTGACAGGAGCGAAAATACTCAAACCCGGCATGCCCGCCGAAGTTCACATAAGTACCGACGAGCGCAATGTCTGGTCCTATTTGCTGAAACCCTTCACCGACCAGGTTTCCAGAGCCTTCAAACAGTGACGCAATCGACGATCCGGACAGGACGAAGGTGCAGGCGGTCTATTGGACCGCTGCACTTTCAAGCGCACTGCTGAACCTTACCTCGATCGTATCTCCCGGTGCCACCTCGGTGTCCTCTCCGGCAGACTGTTTGCGCCATTCCTCACCGACCTTGCGGACGATTGTGATCTGAGCCTGGATGGTCTCGCCGGCAACCGGCAGCGGCTGGGCGGACGCTCCCGTGGGCTGCAACTTCTGGCTGGCGGCGCGAAGTCTTGCGGTGGTATCGGCAAGGCGCACGTTGGTATCCTTCAGCTCGGTCAAGAGACCGATCCTTCTCAGGTTGTTATTGCGCTCATGCTGCCTGACGAAATCGTCCTGCTGGCGTCGTGTTGTCATGAGTTCGACCGACGTTTCGAGCGCGCGGCTGGACGACAGAAGCACACCACGCCGGACATCGGCGAGCCTGTCGTTGGTCAGATTGCCTGCTTTATGTGCTTTTGTTACCCGTGCCAGATCGTCCTCGTCCGCTTTCACGGCTTCCACTTCGGCCTGTTCGCGCTTGAGCAGGACTTCGATTTGCGCTGCAGCATCCTTGGCGCTTTTTTCGAGGTAGTTTTGCTCCTGCTGGAAGTTGTCCACGGAAATCTTGAGCCCTTCTGCTTCAGCCTGGGCGATCGCCGACACAAAAGCGGTCGATAGGGGTGACCCTTTTGGTGCCTGCATGTCGAATTTCGCCTCGTTCTGGAGTTCGGAGCGAAGGCGGGCGCTATGAAAGTGATCTCTGGTGTATTCTCCCCAAAGCGATTCATAGTCGCGCCGCAGATCCACCGGATCGGGGCCGACCTGGTTCGCCCGCGACCGCAACAGGCTGAAACCGCCAGACACCGCAATCGCCTGCCGCACCGTCATGAGCGGCCGGTAGGCCTGCTGCCCGGGAGTGAGCACGTCGCCGGTCACGTAGATCGGGCGATAGTCTGCTATCACTGCGGTCACGTCGCTCGGCTTGATGACGATCATTTGCTCTCGCCCATCAGGCAGGCGCTGGTGGAAGATCTTGGTTGGCAAGATCGTCTCCATCCGCGTCTGCAATTCGGCTGGCGTCAGACCGCCGACCGAAACCATCCCGACTTCGGGAAGCGCGATCGTGCCGTCCATCTGGACCGTGGCACGTTGCGTTCGTTCGGGGATGGAGGCAATTCCTATCTCGACGGTGTCGCCGGCGGAAAGTCGATAAGCGACCCGCGTCTCCGCTGCGGCCGCCATACCCACGGCAGACAACATACCAAGCGCGGCAAGAAGGATTCGATTAATGAGGGTCATTGGCGACAATCTCCTTCTGCTTCGATCCTGATTCTTCAGCCCAATCGAGACGGGCGACGAATTCGTGCACCGGCCCGCCAGGCACGCCCCAGTTACTCGACCAGATCACCTGTGAGCCGTCTGGCGAAGGCGAAGCATGGGTCTCGCTCCAATAGTCGAACGGAGCGTTCCGCGTTTGCACGATACGCCGAACCTCTCCACCGTCGATGCGCAGCGCGATCACTTCTCGCGCATACGGCGCCCAGTCCGGATTGGCTGCTATCTCGTCAGGATTGCCGCCATAACTGAGGAACACCCAACTGGACCTGTCCAGTGCACGCAGCGATGCATGCTCGGCCTCGCCGAACTTCATAATCGAGGTGACCTTCCCGTCAGAGAGCCTCCGCTTGATCACCTGATATTTGTCGGGATCGGCTTTGCTGATGCCTACATAGACTTCGCTGCCATCCTCATCGATTGTCAGATCGCCGTGACCGGGTCGATGGTGCTCCGTCCACCTTTGGCGCAACGTGCCATCAACGGCGAAAATGCCTCTTTGTTCAGTGCCGTCCGACAGGTTTTGAAAGCAAAGGATATTCGTTCCGAGGGGGGAGATCGAGCAGGCGCTGTTGCTTCCGGCAAGCTGAGCCAGATCGATGTCCGGGAATTTCCGCCGCTGGTTGAGATCGTATGCAAAAACGACCATCGCGCCATCCGCACGGATTGCGCGCACCGCTATGCGATCACCATCACGGCTTGGATTGCCTTTGGACGGCCCGAACCTCAGCTCGTTATAATTTGTCCCGACAAACAGCACATCTTCGCGATTGGTCCGAGGCGCCCAGGTCGAGATCTTCCGATCCTGGACGCAGATCATCAAGTCGGCATTTCGCGGGTGCCATTCACATTCGCCCGATCTATTGCGGCGAAACAGCGGGACATACGTTTGCCCGTCGAAGAAGCACATACCATTGCAGCCGTTGGTGATGACGAGCAGGCTTTGGTCTGCATTCCAGGCTTGGGCGCTCGAGTAACGGTGGCTGCAATATTTTTTTCCGCATGCAATCCCATTGCCAAGAACTCCTGGCTTGGTAATGCGGGTGAAGACTGTCCCAAACGCGGGGTCTATCGCTGGGCGCAAATAATCGGGCAAATCCATCGCCACCGGCGCGGTAAACTGGGCCGACGCGCTGCTTTGCTGACCTCCGGCCGTAGGCAGACCCAACGACATGGCAGCGGCAATCAACAGCGGAGCCAATGCACGTTGGTGAAAGGTCATGTCATATAGCTCATTTCGTGTCGGACACGGCCTTCACTGAGGCGCGCCTCCCACCATCCGATGGTTCGCTCCAACCCTTCACGCAGACTGGTCTGTGCCCGCCACCCGGTCTTGCTCTCGAGGCGCGAAGAATCGGCCAATAGGGCACGGACCTCGGAATTCTGCGGCCGCAGGCGGCGTTCGTCGCGATGGACGGGCTTTTTGGTGCGGCTCAGCTCGAGCACCAGATCCAAAATGTCCGAGATCGTCACAGCGCGTTGGCTCCCGGCATTGTAGGGGCGACCAAATTCAAGCTCGGCCGAACCTGCGGTCAGGAACGCCGCGGCAGTGTCTTCCACAAAGGTGAGGTCGCGGATCGGGCTTGTGTCCCCGACCATGATCGCCGGGCAATTCTTGTCGAGGACTTGCCTTATGATGGTCGGTACGATGGCCCGTTCACTCTGACGTGGGCCATACGTATTGAACGGCCTCATGATGACCACGGGGGTGTCGAACGACCTGGCGAAGGACTCCGCCATCATGTCTGCGCCGATCTTGGATGCCGAATATGGTGACTGGCCCTGCAGTGGATGGGATTCATCGATTGGCATCGTCAGGGCGGTGCCATAAACCTCGCTGGTCGAAGTGTGCACCACACGCTCGGTCTCCCATTGGCGCGCCGCTTCGAGAACATTCACCGTGCCCAGTATGTTGGTCTCCACATAGGACTGGGCGGCCGCATATGAATAGGGAATCGCAATGAGTGCGGCGAGATGAAACACGACGGCCTGGCCACGCACGATCCGGTTCAGGAACGCACTGTCGCGAACGTCGCCGCGGACAAGATTCAGCTGGCTTCGAATGGTGTCCGGCAAATCATCGAGCCAGCCATGACTGTCGAAGGAATTGTAGAGGGCCAACGCCGTCACATCCGCCCCGTTACGGACGAGCGCTTCGGTGAGATGCGACCCGATGAACCCATCGGCGCCCGTAACCAGAACTTTCCTGCCCCTGTAATTCATGACTGTGCGTTCCCCCTATAACGTGAAGCGCTGACCTTGCAAATCCAACAGAGCGCGGCCATGCCCGAGCTGCTCTCACATGCCGATCGGCGGCGTGACCGGGCCGATCGGCGGCGGTGAAACCAGGCCGATGACCGCCAGAAAACCGCGCACCATCCAAACGATATCGGAGGCGACGGTTCGCTGCGGATAATAGGCAAGGTCAAGCCTGGCCTTGGCAGGGAACAGAACCTCACGGTAGAAAAGTAGCGGATCCTCGGATCGCGGATAAAAATGGGCTTCATGCCGGAAGAGAACCTGGGCCGGACCCAGCAAGCCCGGCTTGTATTGCAGGACGGCCTCAAAGCCGCCGCGGAAACAATCGGCGAAGACAAGGCTCTCCGGTCGCGGTCCGACAATTGCCATGTCGCCTCTTAAGACATTCCACAGTTGCGGAAGCTCGTCGAACTTGGTGAGTGCAAGAAACCGCCCTATCGTCGTCATACGACTGTCGCCGGCCATGGTCAGCGCCAGGCCGCCGGCGTCGCATCGCACGGCGAATTTGCGGAACTTGTACATGCGGAATGGCCGCCCACCAGCACCCACGCGGGTCTGCGCAAAGAAGACAGGCCGGCCGCCTTCCAGTAAGAGCGCCAGGGCGATCACGATCATCAGCGGAGCGAAGACGATGACGGCTGCCGTAGCGACGATGAGATCAATTGCCCGTCTCGCGAAGCCATGGGCGGCGCTCGAGACAATGGGTCGATGCATGGATAAATCCAAGGCATTCATGCTGCTGTTCCTGCTTGGGCGCAGCTGTTGATCGCAGTGGCAAGCGCAACCGCCACCGATTCGACCACAGGCGCGGTGATTTGGGGATGCAGCGGCACCGTGAGCTCACGCTGGGCAAAGTCTTCTGTCCGCGGCAAATGGGTGCCGGGAAAAAGCTCGCGATAGAGCGTCATTTGGTGCACCGGCGGATAGTGGATGGTGGTTTGTATTCCTTGCCTGCGCAACTCGTCGATGACGTCTTGCCTGTCGGCATAACGCGGCAAAAGGACTGGCATGATATGATAAGCCGACGTCCGCGGCTCGTGGAACGGGACTGTTACGGCCGGACAATGTTTTGCGATGAGACGTCGATACAGTATAACCAGTATGCGCCTGATCTCGTTCCACTCCTGCAAGTTCTGCAGCTGGACCAATCCGATGGCAGCCCGCATTTCATCCATGCGATAGTTGAATCCGAGCATGGTAACATCATACTGCGGCGTGCGACTGTTCAGCCTCTGATGTGTCCCCGTGGTCATGCCGTGACCACGGGCCTGACGGATCGTCTCAAGCAGCTTGCGATCTCGGGCGATCACGGCTCCACCTTCCGCCGTGGTCATATTCTTGTTGCCATAAAAGCTGAAGGCGGCCGCGGCACCATATGTACCCACTTCCTTCAAGCCGGGCGCATGCGCGGCATCCTCGATGATCTGCAGCCCCCGGGAGCGGGCGAATTTCTGCCATTCTTCCCGATTGGGAAGGTAGCCGGCAAAATGTACGAGAATGACCGCTTTGGTGCGCGCCGTGCATCGCGCTTCGGCTTCCACGATCGACATCAGCGGCACGTCGGCGGACTCGATGTCGACAAAGACCGGAGTGGCACCGACGTAGAGGACCGCGTTTGCGGTCGCGACGAAAGTCATCGACGGGACCAGCACTTCGTCGCCTGGTCCGATACCGAGTGCATGCAAAATGAGATGAAGCGCTGCGGTACAAGAACTGACCGCGACGCAATCATCCGCGCCATGCATGGCGGCAAAAGCCTCTTCAAAGGCCTTCACCTGCTCTCCCATCGTCAGCCATCCGCTATCGACGACCTTGGACAAAGCTGCCTTCTCCGGCACACCCAAAATTGGGGCACTGACCAAGAGCATCATAACCTCCTAGACTGTTAGACTACGGGATTGGCTTCGTGATCTCGTCATGCGGCCGTGGCAGTGACCTCGATCGAGGCCGACTGGTCTTCCCAGGAAATGGCTTGTGCGTTCTGGAAGTCGTCGACGCGCCCGATATCGAGCCAGAGACCATCATGCTTGTATACATGGACGGCTGTTCCGTTCTGCATCATCTGCAGCATCAGGTCGTCGAACCCGAAGGGAATGCCGGATGGAATAAACGGCAGAACGTCTGGATTCATGCAGTAGATTCCCATGCTGACAAGGTGCGAAAGCGTCGGCTTCTCGCGAAAGACCTGAACGGTGTTATCGACTTCGTCGATGACGCCGAAGTCCATCTTGATCAGGCGGCAGGCTGTGGCGATCGTTACCGGGTCGGTATGCTTGCGATGGGCAGCCACAAATCGACTGAGGCTCAAATCGGTGAGGACATCGCCATTGAGAACTATGAACGGTTCCGTCAGCTCATCTCTGATCAACGAGAGCGGGCCGATGGTGCCGAGCGGCTCCATCTCTTGCGTATATCGAATTTTCAGGTTCCACTGCGAGCCATCTCCGCACACTGTGCGGATCAAGTGGCCGAGATATCCGGTTGTGATGTAGACCTCCTGGATACCATTGCGGCGCAGCCACTTCAGAAGCATCTCGAGAACCGGCCGGGCACCAATCGGCATGAGCGGCTTCGGCAAGACCGATGTGAAGGGGCGAAGGCGTGTGCCCATTCCGCCACATTGAATCACTGCTTTCATCTGAATTCTCCCCATGTTCACTCGGCCTGAGCGCTGTCGTCACGGCCGCAGCATCCGAAAGTCACTTTCTTGTTCTCTTACAAAGACCGATGGGATTCCCGTCGGCCCTTATCCGGACATTGCATCTGGATGGTATGTGGCCGCCGGGGTTGATGTCGTCGTGCATTCGAATGGTAGCGATCTAGACATTATGGTGTTCAATGGCCGTGCTGATCGACGAAGGCTGACGCCTGTCGCAAAGGCAGGTTCGGAGCGGGGTTCAGCGAACAGTTCTTGGCCGATCAGCTGTGGCCATGAGACCGACAAAAACCCGAATGAGTGCTTGCAGTGAGCCAAGTGTCCATCAATTGCCGGAACGACCTACAACAACCCGGCGATTGCGAGATATCGGCATCGAAGCGCGCTGTTGGACACGGGTCTCGGCGGTTGAGAACGGATATTCGGCAAGTCAGCGGATTCCGATCGCAGGGCTCAAAATAAGAGGAGCGTTTCCGGTTATTTGGGGTTATATTAGCAATCTGACGCTTGCCGTGTTGGGGCACAGCAGGTGTTGACTGGATAAATCGACGAGTGGTCGGCCATGATCTTAAGGCCATCACCGTTCAATGGTTCCAGGTTTCGTTGGGGTAGTTCAATGTATCGAATCGTCATCGCCGACGATCACGGCTTGTATCGTCGTGGCCTGCGGTTGGCACTGACCGCAGGCATTCCAGGTGTAGAGATATTTGAGGCATCGTGTTTCGATGCCGTACTTAGTCTGTTGGCCGAACAGGCGTCCGTTGATCTTGCGATCCTGGACCTGAACATGCCGGGATTGTTCAATCAGGAAGTGCTCGGTGGCATTCTGTCGGCTTATCCCGACACCCGATTTGCGATCGTTTCCGGAAACGATTCACGCTCCGAGATCCTCACGGCTCTATCGATCGGACTTCACGGCTATATCGTAAAGTCGCAAAGGGACGAGGAGGTCGTCATGGCCGTCAACGAAATCCTCTCGGGCCGCATCTATGTCCCTGCCCTTCTGTCGCGCCCGGGTGCGGCGCTAGCGACCCACGCGCCTGCTCCCGCCGAGCAAATCCCACAGCGACGTACCAATACCGGCAACCTTGGCAGGCTGACCTCGAGGCAAAAGGAGGTCCTGAAGCTGATGGCGGAAGGGTATTCCAACAAGGAAATCGCGCGCGATCTCGAAATTGCCGAAGCGACAACGAAAATCCATGCCGCTGCGGTTCTGCGCGAGCTTGGGGTGCGGAATCGGACAGAGGCTGCCGTTATGCTGAAGACCTGGCTAACGGGCAATATCAACAATATCAATTAGAGCGTCGTGCGCGCCCTTCTGGATACGCAAACGGCGCTCTAAACAAACTCTGGAATTACGCTTCGTGCTTCCAAAATCGGTTCCGATTTCTGGAAGCACGATGCGTTAGGCGCCGATTTCCTTGCGTGACAGTCGTAGCGAATATCGCAGCCCGTGATCCGATATTTCCAGCTTGGGGGAGTGACCGACAAGCGGCGCCCCATCCACCCCGATTATCATGGACCCGAAACCATGACGGACGACTCTTGCGGTCTGCCGCCGCCCCGATTCCACCCACTCGAACACGACGTCACTGCCCGGATCTTCCGATGCGAATGTCCAGCTTACCTCGATCCGGCCCTTGGGATCGCCAAGCGCCCCATGTTTCAAGGAATTGGTCGTCAGCTCGTGAACAACCATCGCAAAGCTTTCAGCGGCGCCGCCTGATATCACGACGGAGGGACCGCTGACCGATATGTCGCGGGTTCCCATATAAGGCTGCAGCTCCAGGACAACGAGATCATGGAGCATCCCCGTTGCGTTGCCGTTGCGTGAAAGCAGCAAATGCGTTGCCTCGAGCGCACGGATCCGGTCGATGAGCGTCTCCTTGTACTTGGCGACATTGTTCTCTGGAGCATCGACCATGTTCACGAGCGCAGTGATCACTGGGAACAGATTGCTGAACCTGTGTCGTTGTTCCAGCATAATGCGCTCCCGCTTCTTTGCCGCGGCGCGCAACAGGGTGGTTTGTCGTCGCTCGGTCAGGTCGGCGGCCACTCCGATCCGCTGTAGACGATCATCGTACTTCTCTTCCCTTCCGCGTAAGGCAACCCAGCGGATATGTCCGTCCGGTCGTCGGACGCGGATCTCGACGTCGTAGTTCGTGACCGATGCGAGCTTCCTCGATGCCAACAGCTTTGGCCAGTCCACTGGATGAATGACGGCTGTCAGCTCATCGAGGCGGCGGCTGGCGGCGGGGGGCAGGCCGAGAATGTCCCAGAACGTGCCCGAGCCGGTGACGATCCCGTCTTTGAGGTCGATCCGCCACGTGGCCAGGCGTCCAGCAGACAAGGCGAGATCCAGCCACTCCTTCTGAGCCCGAAGCGCTTCGTGTACAGCCCGTCGTTCCGAAATATCGTCGACCACCACGAAGATACTTTCTGAGAGAACCCCGTCGGGCACTGACGAAGACAAGGTTAGCCGAGCCCAGAATGCCGTACCGTCCTTTCGTGTCAGACGGACCTCCGAAGCGAACGGAGCACTGTCGTTCCCCAGGCCCGCCAATAACCGTGCCAAGGCATCGCGGTCGGCCGGATGGACGAGTGCCCTGAGCCGCAAATGCGCAAGCTCCTCCTCCTTGTAACCTATCATCTCACAAAGACGTCTGTTGGATTGCAGCAACTCACCTTGCTCGTTGGTGTTTGCAAATCCCATAGCGGCGCGTTCGAAGGCCCAACGGTAGCGGCTTTCGGTTGCTTCGACGGCAGCAAGTCTCGCTTCCGCTACTTCCAGTACATCACGCAAATCCTGCCGCAGCCGATTGAAGGTCATGGCAATCACTGCACCCGAAACCAGAAGCAGGATGGCGCGCGCCCAATCTTCGCTGGAGATCTGACCGTGCAGGGCGCCCCGTACCCATAGGCCGGCTGCCACCATCAGAATCGTCGCGGCAAGTGCAGGCCCGCGATCTTCGAGATAAGAAATAATAATAATAGCTGGAATAAACTCTAAAAAACTCGAACCTCCTCCGACATATACCGAGGCTTTTGTTTCGAATATTAGGGTAGCAATTAGTACCGACGCGGAGGCTATATGAGTTAGCAATCTGCCTGGCGGGTACGAAATCGTCCTGCGCGAATGCGAGTTCATAGACATAGGCTACAACCTTTTAACTAGGCCGTCGAGACTAGAACAGAAAACGTACAACCTAGTACGACTGCCGGATTGCCATACCGCTGTCACAGCGCGCATTTTATGTGGCGGGGGGAGAATGACTTGGTCAGAACTCCTCATAATATATAGAGTTTCAAGGTGATAGGGTCATTTTTTTAGCCCTATACACAAAAGACTGCGTGTAAATCCCGAATAACTTATTTCGGGCTGGTTAAACTTTGGGGAGATTAACAAGATGACTCTGATCGACAGACACAGTGATGCTGTAGCGCGCAACCGATACATCGTAGTGGGCGCCAAGTATGCCCCTGAGGCGTATAGCCCCGAGATGCTGCGGCCCTCATATCCTTATCCTTCAACTCGTGCATCTGATCGGCCGGATGCAGGCGGCGACGAACCAAGGAGACGCAGCCTTGAATCCATCACTGGCATGCTTGATCGCATCGGCTGCGGCTATCTCGTGCTGAACCGCGAACGAAAAGTGATCGAGTGGAACGCAGCCGCTCAAACCACGCTGGAGCGCCAGGGCGAAGTGGCTGAAACAGCCAGTGAGCTTTCGATCGCCCTGAGGCGGCTGGTCGCCAACGTTCCGGCCCATTTCCTGCCGGGTTCACTGTCTTGGGTGGTGATCCGCAGCGCAGGCGACAGGCCGGTGATACTGAAAGAGAACGGAGTTGTCGCGCCTGACGGAACCAGCATCGTGGCATTGCTGGATCGTGAGAACAGGTCGGGGCCAAATCCGCAGACGCTGCAAAGGATGTTTGGCTTGACGAGCGCAGAAACCCACCTGGCCCTGCGTCTGGCTCAGGGCGATGCGCCGTTGGAGATCGCCCGCAGCTGGCGCCTCAGCCGCACCACGATCCGCTCCCAGCTTGCCTCGCTCTTCGCCAAGACCGAAACGAGACGCCAAGCGGAGTTGGTGGCTCTTCTGGGGCGTATTTCGGTCTTGCCATAAGGATCGCCGTTTGGATCCAGGCACCGGACGTCGTCATCCAGACGACCGGAATTGGGGGCCTTTCAACATGGCTAGCTAGTCGCGCGTTGCGTCGCGGACAGAATGTCCTTGCGTCTTGGAGTTGAATGAACGAGTTAACTATTCATGCCATCCGAAGATGACCGATTGCCGCGCGCCGGCGCGGGGAACCGCGGCGGATCGGATTTGCCTATAGCTAGGTTGAAGCCTGACCTCTTCAGCCTACTGTTCAAGGGGTGCAAGGCCGAGCGCTACAGTGCCGGACAGCATCTCTTTATGCAGGAAGATAGTTCCGATCGCGTCTACGGCGTCATAAGCGGCACGATAGAGATATCGCTCTATTCGCCCGGCGGCCGCAAGCTTGTCGCCAACATCGAACTGTTGCAGAGCCTCGTGGGAGAAATCGGCGCTCTCGACGGAGGGCCCCGCACGGCGACCGCCATATGCCTTACCGATTGTGAGCTGGTTTCGGTCAGTCGCGCGAAGCTTTTCGAGCGGATTGACGAGCACCCGCCGCTGGCGCGCGCGCTGATCGAATTGCTTTGCGCGCGCCTGCGCTGGATCAGTGGCGAAATGGGCGACCATGCCTTGCTCAAGATCGAGACGCGGTTGGCCAAGCGGCTGATCTTCCTGTCCGGCCTGTTAGCCGACGCGGAGGGCTGGATACCGATCTCGCAAGCCGATGTCGCAGAGTTCCTCGGCGCAACGCGCGAATCGATCAACAAGACGCTGAACTACTGGCGAAGCCGATCCTTTATCGCGATAAAGAGGGGTGGCATTCGCATCACAGACAAGCAGGCCTTGCGCGATATTGCCGATTTAGAGGACGAGTGATCCGTCGTCCACTGTTCACAGCCGGGAGATGAGATAGCGCATTGCCGAACGGCTCGGCATGAAGAAATAGCCGCCGCCGCGTGTGGTCACGAAATCAGGAAGCTTCTCGATCACGACGCCTCCGCCCGGTAACGGGATCGTGAATCGGCCGCCTCCGTTCTGCGCGCCGATCGTTGGGTCCTTTTCTTCCTGCAAGCCGTGGAAGGAGACGGCCGAAACCCAGCTCTGCTGGATGAACTCGTATTGACGTTCGATATCGGCGTTCAGGCACATGAAGAGCAAACCCTTCTCCTCATCCCGTTCATAGGTGCGGCCGACGCGCAGGATACGGTGACGCTTGTTGATTCTGATCTGGCTGTCGTGATCCTCGCTCAGCGAGTCGCGCGGATTGGAGCGCCTCACATGCGAGCCCAGTGGGCAATGCAGCCCCTGCGGATCTTCCTTCCCGAACGAGAAATCATTGTCCGGCTCACGCTTACCGCGCCCGTTCGGATTGCGCACGAGCGATGTCCCGTCCTGCCAACGTCCGACCATCTTGGCAGCGATCCAGCGTGGATCTATGGATCTATGCCCTTTGAGCTGTTGCTTTTCCGCCTCTGCCCGGCAGTACGCGCGGAATGTCTCGACGTGTTGCTGAATCTGGCGCACGACGACGAAGGAGCCATTCCTGCCGAAATCCCTCAGGACGGCCGTCGCGCCGAACAGGGCGGTTTCACGCTCAAGCGCGGGCAATATACCGTTGCGATCGAGCGATGGGGGCACTGTCGGCGTTGGCGGATAAAAGCCGAGTTCGTCCTTATATCCGAAAAGGAACTCCCCCGGCGCCACGACATGCATAGGCGCGACCGGCGCATTCGCGCGCGGCGTGCCGCTGACCACCGGCTGCGAAATGCCGTCCGCGAAGCCGAAATGCTCGAACGCCTGCTTTCCCTTGCGATGTATGACGAGCGGCACTTGCACAACGATCGTGATCCCCGCCGTCTTGCTGTGTTTTTCGAATTCCGCGACATCCTGCTTCAGCGTGTCCGGATCGGCCGCGTAGCAGACGACTGCCGCGTCCACCGGCTTCTCCAGCGAACCCCATTCCCAATGCTTCGGTGCGCTCGACCCGACATCGTCAAGCGCCCGGCTTCTGGCCGGGCTGGCTATGCCCTGACGAAAGGCAGACGGAAACGTCGCCAATGCTCCCTCGGGGGTCGTGTCCTCCAGCCCGAGCCGCGCCAGGCCATCGGGACCAAACATGGTCATCATCGCACGCTCTTTGGGAAGCTGGTTTGCGAAGCTCGTCCGTTTGGCGACGAACTCCAGCCATGCCTTGCGCTTCACCCTTGAAAGCCCCTCCGGAATACACACTGCGATCATCCGCGCGTGTGGCAGCGGGCCAAGGGGTCCAAAGAAGATGGTCTGGATCTCGCCGGTTTCCAGCGCACCGGCTGGCCGCGGCAGCGAGCCGAACAGGCCGAGCCAGTCGCGCGCCTCACTCTCGGTGGCCGCCTTGGCAATGCCGCGGCGTATCAGCGAGTTGATCCGGATGCGGCCGGTGTTCAGCTTGGGGTAGGCCGAATACCAGAACAGCGTCGGTATCTGTTGCCGCCTTGCCCAGCGCTTGAAGCGGTCGCCGTCGGTCGCGCCGTCGAGAAAAAGCGCGCGAGTGCGCGGAAAGCCAATTGTGTTGCTCCACACGCCCGTCAGGCCGCTATGCGCCTTGTTTATGAAATCTTCGAGATAGCTTTCCCAACTGCCGCCGAAATTGCTGAAGAACATCAGCTTGTCGGTCCTTGGCAGTTTCACCCAGCGTGCGAAATGGATCGTATTGATGTCGGCAAGATGACCCGGCCGGAAGATACTCTTTGCCGAGATCGAAATGAGATAAAACGACAAGCGCAGCGCCCATCGCCGCAGGATTCCGGACTTCATGACCGAAATCGCCGTCAAATTGTTCTGCAGAGTATGGTTCTCGCGCGAGATGACCGCTTCCAGGCGAGCAGGATCGATCGAGGCGTCTTGCGGCACGTCGCGTTTTTCGAGACGTCGCAGCCCGAGATAGAGAAGCAGGGCGATGAACAGGATAAGCAGTGTCACCCCCACGAGAGTCAACACCAGGGACGTACCCGCGACCAGCAAGATTCGGGAAAAACCGGACGGGGAGTCGAAAACGAGACTGTAGGTGATCCACCAGCAGGCGAGCAGGCCGACAAACACAGAAGCGAGTACCGCCGGTGCTCTCAGCGTGCTGGTGACGGCCCTCCAGAAGCTTCCCGCGGGTTGCTCAAGAAGACTTTCAGCTGGCTCGAACGCCCAGCCATAGGACCCCTGCGCCGCAAGGCGGTTTCGAACCTCGGCCAGCATTGCGCCGGCATTCTCATCCGCCGGATTGGCTTCCGCGACGATCTTGCGCACGGCGTTCTCCAAATCGGCTTCGGCTCGTATCCGGGCAACCGAATGTCCGGGCGTGCCGGAAAACACCAGCCCGGCATTGCTGCCGAACAATTGCGAAATCTTCACCGCCCGCTTGCGCATGAACTCTTTAAGCGATTCGTCGCGACCGAGGCCGCACCCCTCCTCGAATATACTGCGGAGGAAGTGACCGGTTTCCGCCGCAAAATTATCGATGACTTCCTCGTCGGAGCCGTCGCCGGAAAATTCCAGCACGAGATGCGCCTCGTCATCATCCCGCTCGTCGGCGGGATTGGCCTTGCAGGCGACAGCGAGGCTGGCGAAATGAATGGTCCCGTTCGCGTCGAGCGCGGCGGCGATCTCGCCACCGGCAGGGTTGCCGAGCGCCGTAACATTTTCACGCAGGGCGGCCAGGGAGACCCCACGGTCGATCTTGCAGACCACGGTGACCATTGCGTGTCGAACGGTCTCGGAAAGAGGCGAGATATCGAAATCGACCTTCAGGCTTTCGGGGTATGCGCCCAGTGATCTAAGGCGACCGGCCTTGCCAGCGGCGCGCCGGACCCCAGGCTTTGCGAAAAGCGCACGAAAAGCTTCGGCAATCTGGATCCGCGCCAGCGCAGCGCCGATGCACTGATGAATACCATGGCCGAAGACGAGATAGTCGCTGGCAGGACGCTCTATGTCGAACTCGTTCGGCCGCTGGACGGCATCAGGATCGAACATCGCCGACAATGTCGCCGGCATCACGGCCGTACCTGCCTTCACCAGCCGCTCGCGGTGAGTTCCCCTGGCTATCACCGTGTCCTGGGTGGTGTAGCGGAAGGGACCGATCCAGATCGGCTTGAACCGCATCGCTTCCAGGATCGCGCGACCGAGCCGTTCTTCGTCACCCGCGGCTATGGCGCCTTCCACCGCTGCCTGCGCCTCCGGCCGGGAAAGAACCACGTCGAGGCAATTGCTGCCCGCGAGAAGATTTGTTGGCGCGAAGCCGGCGATCATGCCGAGCATGATGGAATGGATTTCTTTAAGGCTTGTGGCAGGCTGGCTGCGGTCGAGCATTTCCACCAGACGACCGAGCGGTGTCTGGAGACTACCCCGGCCTTCGCGGATCGCCTCGATCGAGCGGTCGATGGCCTTCACCATGTGGCCCGCCGCGATGATGGCGAGTTCGCGAGCTGCAGGACTGCCGAAAGGGTCGGCGAAGAACAAACCGCTCAACGCATTTGCCCAGTTCGCGAATTCGGCATCGTCGTCGATCACAATCCCAAAATAATCCCGGCAGATGCGCACCGGAACGACCTTGAGGAGAT
Organism: Mesorhizobium sp. WSM4823; assembly: GCF_055811195.1. NCBI lineage: Bacteria > Pseudomonadati > Pseudomonadota > Alphaproteobacteria > Hyphomicrobiales > Phyllobacteriaceae > Mesorhizobium > Mesorhizobium sp. WSM4823. Next base: position 503,917 of record NZ_JBVVQL010000002.1, on the reverse strand, counting down.
CGCGCACCACATCGAAGCCCGATCCGGCTGTCAGCATGATCTCGCGCGAATGGCGGGCGGCGATGGGCCTTGCCACACGTTCCACCTCGTCAACCGGGAAGGCGCTGAGGATGGTCGATTTCATCCGGCGATATGCCGGCCCATCCTGCATGCCGAGAATGAAGTTCGTTCCGCCGGCAATCTCCGTCATTTCGAGGCCATACGGCGTCTGGAAAATATCCTGCCGCTCCAAGATTTCACGGACATCCTCGTTCCTGGTCACGAGCAGGATGTTGCCGAGCTTCAACATCGGCCAGAAGCGCCGCAGAAGCGCCAGTATCCAGCGGGGATCCTGAAGCAGGCGATTTGTCAGGCGGCCGGTCAGGCTCGTGAAGCGAAGGCGCTCGACGTCGAAGGCAGGCAATTCCGCCGCCGGCCGCTGATCTTTCTGAGCCCGGCGAACGCCGTCGTAGTATTTGGTGATGATCATCGCTTCAGGCCCCCGGCATCCCGGCCGACGGGATGCCCAACGATTTGATCTACGTTTGCTCGCCTCCGGCGTATGTGAGCTGGTTCACAGTTTTTTGCCGCCCCACTCTCATTGCACCCTCTCGAAGTTCTCTATGAGGAAAGCGTTCGCCGACTTTTCGGTAAACGGTATCCAGTCCACCTGCTGGCGCGAAAAATCAGGATGGCGCGTCTGGAAGATCGCGCGTTCCGCACGCGCCTCGGCGTCGCGTCCGCTGCGCGCGAGCGCGCCTATCTTGAGGAATCGGGAGTAGAAATAACCGGGAGACAACTCGAGCGAGCGATCGGCGGTGGCGATCGCCGAATCCCAATCATGAGCGAAACTGTAGGCCGCCGTCAGTTCGCCGAGATTGTGGAAGCCATAGATGTCGAACGGACTCAGCCGCTCCGCGGCGAGGAACAGAGGGATCGCTTCCCTTACCTGCCCAAGCAGAAGATAGGCGCTGCCCATTGCCGAGCACGCAAAGGCAAAGCTTGGATTGATACGAAGCGCCTCGCGCAGATGTGCCAATGCCGATTTCGGCTGCCCGCGCATGATATCGGTAATGCCCAGATAAGCATGGGGACGCGCATCCTGACTGTCCATCAGCAGCGCCTTGCGGGAATAGTCAACCACCTTGGCAAGATGTTCGTTGTCGCCGAAGCGCAGCCAGCTGCGCCAGAAATGCCACCAGGCGAGTTCGTTGAGCACGGCCGAGGAATTCGGGTCTTCGAGATAGGCTTTCTGGAAGAACTCGAAGGCGAGTTCGGTATCCTCGTGCGTACGACGCTGCATGTGCCAGCGCCCGCGTCTCACGAGTTGCCACGTCTCCATGCTTTCCCAAGGCACCTGGAATGTGCGCACCTGCTCGGCCCGATCGACCTCCTTTTCCAGCATCGACACGATTTCAGCACCGATCTCGTCCTGCAAATCGACGATGCCGGCGAAGTCGCGATCGAACCTGCGCGACCAGACCACCCTTCCATTCGAGGCGTCGGCAAGGCTGACGTTCAGCCGAAGTCCGCTGCTGCGGGAAAGCTTTCCGCTGACGACGTAGCGCGCGCCAAGCGCGTTACCGACAAGCCGGGTGTCGAGCATATCGTCGCGAAACTGAAAGCTGGAGCTTTCGGCGATGACCGGCAGCCATCTTGTGTTGGACAGCCCCTGAATTATGTCCTCGGCGATGCCGTCCGCCATATACTCGATTTCGCGATCGTCCCCGTCAATGCGGAATGGCAGGACCGCGATCGCTGGCGGGCCGTTCGCCGCGGATTTCAAACGTATGGAACCGGGAATGCCTCCGGCCGCGGGCGGCATCGTGCCTTGTCCCTCGCCGCTTCGGGCCACGACGAAGAGACGGACCGGCAAAGCGATGTTCTTCAGCGAAAACTCACCGAGATCGGTGAACTTGGCCGCCGATTTACCCTTCACATGGTGCCAGGTGGTCTCGGAAATTGCGACGCCGTCATGTGGCGCGAACTCCTGGATGCGCGCCGCGATGTTCACATCGTCGCCATAGAGACTTTCACCGCGGACAATTACGTTGCCGGTGTGTATGCCCGCGCGAAAAGGCATGCGCATGTCCGGCACAACCGCGGCGTTGATTGCCGCGATCTTCTCCTGAAAGTCGAATGCCGCCCGCAAGGCCTCGATCGGAGCTCCGAATTCGGCCATGAGGCTGTCGCCGGCAGCGCCGAACATTCGTCCGCCGAAGGAGGTGCAGCTTTCGATAATCAGCGCCCGTCGCCCTTCGAACGCTGAAACCGCAGCCTCGTCATTGAGACCCATCAGACGCGAGAATCCAACCGCATCAATGGAAATGATAGTCGCGAGCTGACGGATATATTGCCGCTCAGCCATTCCCCTTACCACCCTCCACCGAAACGTTAGCGCTGTCATCCGCACGCTGCAATCGAAATTGTGGGCTCACCTACGCGAATGTAAAAATTTTCACATACGAGCGTTCTCGCAATCTGCATTGTAGGCGAGGGTCGGGGAAAGCATCCCAGAAAGCCGGGTATATTTGGTGGACTACCCACGCGATTTCTATTTCGCCCAATAGCAAAGAAATAGATTCCGTAAATCGTTCCATCGCATCCTTTCCACTTGCTTCTGGTTAGTTAAATTTTGGGGAGATTAACAAGATGACTCTGGTCGACAGACACAGCAATGCTGTTGCGCGCAACCGGTACATTCCGATGGGCGCCAAGTATAATCGCGAGCCACATACGACGCGGCCTTCTTATGCTTTTCCAACTCGTGCATCTGATCGGCCGGATGCAGGCGGCGACGAACCAGGAAGACGCAGCCTTGAATCCATCACTGGCATGCTTGATCGCATCGGCTGCGGCTATCTCGTGCTGAACCGCGAACGAAAAGTGATCGAGTGGAACGCAGCCGCTCAAACCACGCTGGAGCGCCAGGGCGAAGTGGCTGAAACAGCCAGTGAGCTTTCGATCGCCCTGAGGCGGCTGGTCGCCAACGTTCCGGCCCATTTCCTGCCGGGTTCACTGTCTTGGGTGGTGATCCGCAGCGCGGGCGACAGGCCGGTGATACTGAGAGAGGACGGAGTTGTCGCGCCTGACGGAACCAGCATCGTGGCATTGCTGGACCGCGAGAACAGGTCGGGGCCAAATCCGCAGACGCTGCAAAGGATGTTTGGCTTGACGAGCGCAGAAACCAACCTGGCGCTGCGCCTGGCTCAGGGCGATGCGCCGTTGGAGATCGCCCGCAGTTGGCGCCTCAGCCCCACCACGATCCGCTCCCAGCTTGCCTCGCTCTTCGCCAAGACCGAAACGAGACGTCAGGCGGAGTTGGTGGCTCTTCTGGGGCGTATTTCGGTCTTGCCATAAGGGATCCCAGGCACCGTGGATCGTCCTGCAGATCGCGCGCCGCGCTGCGCGGTTCGTCGCATCTAAGGTTACCCGATATCAGCGACAGCCGGCCCGAGGAGGTCAGCCGGCTGATCCATCGTTCAGACGAATGATGGCGAGGTCTGGCACCCATCATAAGCTCCGGTAAACCTTCTCGGAATCGCGATCTCATGCCCCAAAGCTACTTTCTGAGATACAGGACGATTCCTGCGGTCGAAAGAATGTTCACCGGCGTTCCTGCAAGCCCGATTGGCAAAATCCTTCGCGCGGCAGGAGGCGTTTCGGCGATGGCGATCGCCGGCCAGCTTACTCTCGTTGCTGCTATCCCCGTGTTGGCCCGGCTCTATTCCCCAGCCGATTTCGGGGTCTTCACAATCTATCTCTCGATCGTGAACATCCTCGGCGCGGTCGCAGCACTGCGCTTCGAGGCCTCTCTCTATGGCGTCAAGGACAATGCTCGAGCGTATGTCACTGTTAAGCTCATCCTCTTGGCTGTCGTGGTAACGAGTGTTGTCGCCTTTGCGGCGGGACAACTGTTGTCGAGCATGGTTCCCGCGCGCGTCAGCCACCTCGTCTGGCTGGTTCCACTCGGGATGGCGGGCGCAGGCCTCGTCGAAGCCGTGAACTGCTGGAGTTTACGGGCAGGTCTTTTGCGCGACTTTGCCCTCGGCCGCCTGATCTTGCCGGCGACCATGGCGCTGTTGCAGTTGACTTTCGGTCTCGCCCATTTCCAAGGCGAGTCTATGGTGCATGCTCATATCCTGAGCCAATTCATCTTTATCGGAATCCTCGGCTATCGGATTCTGAGTTGGGAAGACATACGGGGCATCGTCCGAGCGCGGTGGCGGACCGTTTTTGCCATCGCCAGGCGAGAATACAAATTCCCGTTGTTCGACATTCCTTCAGCCCTAGCGAGCTTCGCCATCATCAACCTTCCCGCGATTCTCGTTGGCTCGTTGTTTGGCGCCGCCTTCGCCGGTTACCTTGGCGTTGCAGCGCGGCTCATCACTGGACCCGTCACGCTGATTGCCACTCCGCTCAGCAATGTTTTCGTGGCCGAGGCGAACAAAAAAAGCAGTCGCGGGCATCTGATCGGAACCGCACGCGGCCTCTTGATTCTTGCAGCCGGCCTTACCGCATTACCGATACTGGCGCTTGGGCTGGCCGCACCATATATCGTCGTTCCTCTCCTCGGCGAGCCTTGGGTTCCAGCCGCAGAAATTATGACCGCGCTGGCGTTCATGGGCGCTGCGCAGGCGTTGTCGACGCCGCTTCAAGATGTCCCCGCTCTCCTGCGGCGACAGGAGGTGCGACTTCTCGTCGACACCGCGCGGACGGCACTTGTATTCGGTCCACTTCTCTTCGGTGCTGCGGCGGGTTGGGCACCGCTCACCGTTATTTACCTGATGGCGGCCGGCGGGACCGTCGGCTTTGCAATAAAAACGGCGGCCTATCTGTATCTTTTGAGCCACGACGTTCAATTCGCAGGAGCGGCCATGCCAAAGCAGATTCACCGTCTCGAGGGAAAGACACCATGAAGCAATCGCCGCTTGATCAGTTCCAAACGACCAATGTGGTTGACCAAAATCATTGCGCTGATGCATCGGGACTGCGTCCGTTCATATCGGTCGGAATCCCAACTTTTCGCCGACCGGATACAATCCGCCGGGCGATTGATAGCATCCTGCGTCAGGATTTTTCCAATTGGGAACTGGTCGTCAGCGATGACGAGGGGCCAGAGGGATCGACTTGGGCAATCGTGACCGAATATGCCCGGGCCGAGCCTCGAATCCGAATCGTCGAAAACCGTCGAGGTCGCGGCCAGGTGGAGAATACCAACAATGCCATGCTCGCCTGCGCCGGAAAATGGATCAAGTTGCTGCATGACGATGACTGGCTCGCACCAGGCGCGCTCAAGACATTCGCCGAGGTTTCCAAGAAACACCCCTCGGCTGCATTCATAACCTGCGCCGCGAACGTAATGGAAGAAAAGCGGGTCAAGTTCCGTTTGGCGCCGGAGGACCGAGAACGGGTTTCGGTCTATTCGAGCCAGCAATGCCTGACCGACCTCTATCTGGTCCGCACGACGCGCACCCTTGGGATCATCCCATCGACACTGTTGATCAACCGCGACGTCATCCACGCCGGTTGTCTGATGCGTGCGCACAAATCGATCCCGGCCGGAGTCGACCAATTGTTCTTCGTCGACCTGGCCCGCCATGGAGACATGGTCGCAATAAATGATGGCTTGATCTTCTACGACGCGACGAACCATCCGAGCATCACGACATCCAAGAATTTCGACGAGGTGGATCAGGTAACCCTCGCCGTCAAACAGCTTAACTGGAACCTCATCGAAGATCGGAGACGCCTCCCTCGCCCAGAGACCGTGTTGCGGGCGCTGCGGGTTGCTCGTCTCCCCATGAGATTTCATCGTCAGCCCTGGCGAGCGACAATCCGTGATGCCATGCAAATTCTTCGTCCGTCAGTTATGAAAGTCGCGAACCAGCACCTTCTTGCTTACCTGTTCGCGATCCGCCCGCGATTGGGCCGGTTGCTTACCCGGACACGATAGCCCTCAATCTCGCAAACGAACGCAGCCCTGCTGAAGCCCTGGCGCATATCGCGGGAGCGGGGTCGCGCTCTGTTCTCAGATTCGGAGGAACGGATCCCGATTTGCAGATGAGAGCGCAGCGACTGTGCACTCTCGCTCGGGGAAGATCTCAGCTGCTTCATCGCTGACCGCCGGTATCGACATCGACTCTGATGCCTCGATTGGACCATCCACCACCGCTCTCACCCGCAAGGAACGCTCTCCGCAAGTCCGACGGCGGCGTCGACGGGAGGTTGGTGAGCGGTCACCGCCTGACGGTTCGGGAGCCAGAAGACTCGGCGGTCAGTAACCAACCTACCCGGTCGATGTCATAAGCCGGATCGCAACGTTGTTGGGTTATGGTCCCATTACAGCTGATGGCCTGTCTCCTTGACGGGCAGGCGGCGTCCGTCGGCCGCGCGCCCCCCGCTCCCAGGCGATCGGCACAGGGCTGGCGACAGCGAATGCGCCAGCAGCAGGCGCACTTATCATGTTCTCACGAGCAAGAGATCAGCGCTGTCTCCGAACCGATAGCCGGCGTGCTTTTTGAGATCAACCTGCGTGAGAACGCTTCCAATGGGGACCTGAGCCGGCATATCGCCCCCAAGCAGGTCCAGAACGCCGCGCGCGATACTGCGAGGTGTCTTCCCCCAGCGAACAGCAAAAAGAACCATGTTGGCCCAGCCGGTCAGGAGCCTGGCCTCTGGCCCTCCCAGTCCCAGCGGCCCATTAATGATGACGACGCTATAGGTCGAGTGCAACTCCTCCGCGAGCAGAGAGCTGTCGGCTTTGGACAGCAGCGGCAGCAGATCCTCCGACGGTGCGATGGCCATGAAATCAATTCCGGTTTCAGACGTTTCCGCGATTGCATCGTGCAAGGCGCAACGGTCGCTCACATAGTCTCCGAAAGAATTGTGCGGCTTGGGTGCACCGAACTCGGCCGTGAGGCGAGAACCCGTGCGGTCAAGATCGAGGAAAAGCACTCGCCCGCCCAGTCGGGTGGCTGCCAACGCCAAGCTCCATGCAAGCTCGGTCTTACCATCATGCTGGACACTGGAGGTCACGAGGATCACGTGCGAAGAGCGATCCCTCGCCTGATTGGGCGCCGCGGTGACAAGCAGGGACATCACGGCTCGGCTATATCTGGACGCCTGCTGACCTAAAACCAGCTGCTGCAGTCGCCTTGCATGCGTCGTGGGAGCTTGGGGTATCAGCCCAAGGCACGGAACCCCGAGTGCTGCTTCAGCCTCGGCCTCGCCGCGCAAAGTACGGTCAAAGCGGTTGCTGACGATGACGAAGACGCCGCCAATGAGAATAAACACGATCATCCCGGGCGGAATAAGGAAGATTGGCGAAAGAGTTGTTGGATTGGCGGGCGGCCACGCCGCTGAAAGAATCCCGACCCCGGAGGATGGACTTGCGATACGCCGCATCAAGTCCTGTTGCCGGGTCAAAAGGTCGTTATATCGCTGCGTCAGAATGCTGACCTGCGGCTCGAGAGCGCGCAGTCCAGAAAGCCTGCCGGCTGTATCGGCGACAACCGCATCCAGGACGTCCTTACGCTTTTGCAGCGCCGCTACCTGAGAGCGATAGATATTCGCCTCAGCAGCGATGCGGGCGGTTTCTTGTTCGATCTCACGGTTGATTGCACTTGTGGTATCTTTATCTGTTGCGCCACTGGCTTGGCGAGCCAAGAGATCGGCCAGCACGGGTGATCCGATGGCTTCGGCCAACGAGGCGACCGACGCACGCTCCTTTCGCAGTTCCTGAATGTGTTGGAGTCGAGATTCCGTTGCGGAGAGATCCGCTTTCGACAAGGAAATTTGCTGGGTGAGTTCGGCTGTCTCCTTGGCAGCGTTGTCCGCCGCACCTTGATCGACGGCGCCATGGCTCAGCCGATACCTCTCCAGACGATCGGTAGCTTCTGCGAGATTGCTTTGAATAGCCGGCAGTCCGGCAGCTATCGAGTCGAGCTCCAGCCTGTCCGATGCCTGGCTCTTCCTTGCGAGATTGCCGATATACACTTGGACAAACGTATTCGCTACCATAGCGGCTTGCGCCGGATCGTCATCGGTAAAGCCGACGCTGATAACTCTTGATCGCAGTTCCTGTCCAATCCTTATACCTTCGCGCAGCACCTTGAGTTCAGCCGCATCTGGCTCCGCCGGCTTGCTCTGCGGCCAAATTCTGGCCAGCAGACCGGCTGGAGCCGCGCGCATATTCGGCGGCTCGACGCGGGCAGGGTCGGGACGAGAGTTTCCAGTCCCGGCATCAGCCTGTTTCGTAACATCAGCCTGTTTCGTAACATTGGCAGCGTCTGTTTTGCGCAGCGCTGCCACTACGCTTCGTAGGTGGCTTGACGAGGAGAGCATGGTTATATGGTCGTCAATGCTGGAATCCAGTATTTCCTGAGCAGAGATCAAGCCGCCGGGCGCCACTCTGCCAGGCGCGTCGACGATTACCTGTGTGGTGGCCTCGTATAGGGCAGGCCGTGCAAGACCCGCAATCGCCGCCAACAAGCCGCCTGCGACGGCCATGGCCAGCAGGAACCATTTTTTTCTTAAGAGAGTGACGAGAAGCTGATGGAACGGGGTTTGCGTATCCATCTGCTCGCGTAACGGCCGTCTCATGCGCGGATTGATCTCGCGCGCAGGCACGGGGATTTCCGCAACGTGAGGAAGGTGGATGCGGCTAACTATTGATCCTTCCATCTCAGACTCCTGTAAGTTCGGGCGCGCGAGAAAGCTCCGTTGCCGGCATCGATGGCCGCCTTGCCTCGTTGCGCCAGGCCTGGAACATGAAAGCCGACCACAACTCGCGAGAGTGGTCGTGCCTGCCGTCGACGTGATCGCGCCAGCACGCATCCACCTTTGCAAAGTCGAAAATCCCGTCTCCGGAGAGACGCATGTCGGCGACGAGATCGTTGGCCCAAATGCGCAGCGGGCCCCTCAACCAGACTGCGATGGGAACATCGAAACCTTGTTTCGGCCGGTCCATCAGCCGCTGCGGAACATAACGATGCAGCAACCGACGAAGGATCCACTTGCCTCTGCCATTGCGAACCTTCGTATCCGTCGGCAGGCGCCAAGCGAATTCGACAACCCGGTGATCGAGCAACGGGCAGCGCCCCTCAAGGCTATTGGCCATGCTGGCTCGGTCCAGCTTCACCAATATATCGCCGGGCAGGTATCCAGCCATGTCGTCGTACAAGAGGCGGGACAGCAAACCGTCAGGCCGGTGCTCGGCGCGAGTTGATGAAGGCGGCTGGTGGAGAGTGAGGTTCTCGTTCGACGATCCCGTCAGTTTCCGATATAATTCGTCCTCATCGGCCGCAGCGAGTAGTTGAGCGAGGCGATTCAGACGGTCGCCCCGCAGCGCATGCCGTGCGCCCGCAGAGAGCGGTAGCTTGCCGACGAGATCGTGACGGGCTGCATGGGCCATCAGCCCGACCCCTGCTGCAAGCGCCTGACGCAGTGGCGAGGGCAGAGCATGCTGTCGTTTCAGTCGGGCCGCCATGAAGTGGCGGGCGTAACCGGCAAAACACTCATCCCCGCCATCGCCCGACAGAGCCACCGTAACGTGCTGGCGGGCAAGCCGTGCCACCAGCAGAGTTGGTATTTGCGATTCATCGGCAAACGGCTCGTCCCATATCTGCGGCAGTTCAGGAATGACCTCGCGCGCAGCGGCTGCCGAAAGGTGAAGTTCAGTATGGTCGGTGCCCAGATGCCGCGCGACTTCCGCAGCGTGGGGAGCTTCATCAAACCCGTCCTCGCCGAAAGCTATGGTGAAAGTGCGCACAGGCTTCTCCGACTGAGCCTGCATCAGGGCAACAACAGCTGAACTGTCTATTCCCCCCGACAGGAAGGCTCCCAGCGGAACGTCAGCGATCATACGCTCCCGAACGGCAAGCCGAAGCAGGACATCGAGCTCATCCGTCAGTTCTTCGTCAGTGCCGACGATCGGCTCCGCCCTACCCTTCGCGACGGTTTCAGCCAGCGACCACCAGTATCGGATGCGATGCGACAGGGATGCGGCACTGCGTGCCCCAGCCAAATCGGCGGCCGTCACCGACAGGACCGAGCCGGGCGGTAGCTTGAACGCACCTCGCCAGATGCAACTGTTATCCGGTACCCATCCCTTCGAAAGCATGGCGGCGGCTGCATCAAGGTTGAGCTCCTGGTAGAAACCTGGAAAACAGTTGATGGCCTTCAACTCGGACGCAAAGACGAGTGCATCCCGTGTTGGAGCGATGTAGAGCGGCTTTTTACCCATGCGGTCGCGGGCAAGGTGAAGGGTTCTTGTCTTCAGATCCCACAGCCCAAACGCGAACATGCCAGCGCAACGCGTAAGCGCCTTATCGAGGCCCCAACTCTCGATGGCGCCCAGCATGACTTCGGTGTCGCTGGTACCCCGGAAACGATGGCCCGTACTTTCCAGCTCGCGGCGCAGATCGCGGAAGTTGTATATTTCGCCATTGAAGGTAATGACGTATCTGCCGCTTTCGGAAAGCATCGGCTGGCGACCTGCTTCCGACAAGTCGACGATAGCCAAACGCCTGTGACCGAAAGCAACGCCGGCTTCACGGTTTGTCCAGAAACCTTGACCATCGGGCCCGCGGTGATGAAGGGCCGCCGTCATTTGCTCTATTGCCCTGAGCGGCTTGGTATCGGCTGAATCGGCAGCTAAAAGAATTCCGGCAATCCCACACATGCCACTACCCCAGATTGTTAGAGACGGTCGAAACTGTTCGCGGAGTACCGGCAACAAGGCAGATGGTCAGCGCAAACCACACGATCGGGTGGCGGATGATCAGGTGCGGCATCCCGAAGATGACGATTGACACCAGGAGCACCAACAGCGCGTCGTGCTTCGCACGCCACGCCGACATGATGGCAGCGCCGACGATCCACACCAATCCCAGGACTGCGATGAAACCGCCTTGAGTGAACAGATCGAGGATCGTGTTGTGCGCCTCAAACGGTCTTTCCAGAAATTGCCGCTCGGCCACTGCTGGTCGCTCGAGATGCGGACCCGGACCAAGGCCCAGCGACCCGGATTCTGCGCCTTTTTCCAACGCTTCGTCCCAGAGATGCACGCGAAGTGCAGCGGCTTCGGCCGTAGCCTCGCCGCCCTTGTCCTTGGTCAGGCTCTTGGCGAAGTTTCCGATGACGCTCGCCTCCGTCAGGACGTAGGGGCTCATTGCCATCGCTAACGGGAGCATGCCGACCAGCAACAGGAGGACGGCTTGCCGCGAAAAGCTGACCTTGTTGCCGCCTGTCCTGAGCCATGTCCTGATCCGCAATCCGAGGAATGTCAGGCAGGCCAGGATACTGGTATACAAATAGGTATCGCTCTTCGTCAGCCTCCCGACATAGAAGGTAAGAAACAAGCTGGCGATCCCAAGCAACCTGCCCCATCGATTGGTGGTGGTGGTGGCGAGATGCAAGGCCAGAGGGCCAAAGATTGCGCAGTAGAGCGCGAGCTGATTTGGATTCTGCGACCAGCCGCGAAAGCGATCCCAGAACCAAGGGTCGACGCCGGCCCGAGGGATCCACCCCCAGCCCTGTCCTACCTGAATGGCAAGAGCCATATTCGCGACGCCCACTACCCACCAGCCCGTGCGACGGAGATGGCGATCAGCCTCGGGTTCGGCGGCGGCAAGGCAGGTGACGCTGGCCAACAGCAGGTAGGCCATCGTATCGTGTATCACCCCAGTCATGTATAGAATTGTGGTCAGATAGCCGATAATGGCACCGACCCCGAGACCAAATGCCATCATCGTCCAGAAGCTTGCGAGGCGTATCAGCGCCGGCGTGGTTTCCAGCCGGCCGCCCGCGAGTACCCGCCCAATCGACAGCATCATCCAAAGCACCAAGAACAGTTCGCCAACCCCAAAGGGCGACCCCGGAACGTCGAGTTGCACTGCAAAGGACATTGCGAGGCCGCAGCCCAGGATCGCGTCCCGGATCATCGGCTCGCTCCACCCAATCCGCGGCTTGCGGCATCCTCTTTGAGACGGATCCGAGACGCCGGTCGGGCAAGGCCGCCGTGGCGTTTGGCGCTAAGGACATTTTTGTACAGATCGCAATACTGGTCTACGACCCGCGGCAGCGCGAACTGCTCCCGGACGAGTTCGACAGACCGGGCGCCCATGATCTTTCCGCGATCGCGATCAGAGAGGATGTCTATTATTCGAGACGCAAGGCCAGCGACATCGTGAGGAGGGACAAGATAGCCGTTCCATCTGTCTTCAACCACTTCATTGCAGCCCGGCATTCTTGAGGCGACGATGGGCAATCCCGCCAGTCCTGCCTCAAGCAGGACACGCGGGATTCCTTCTCGATACTGTGTGGGGAAGGCGAACAGATCGGCCATGCCAAGAAGGGCTGGAACATCGCGTCTCGGGCCTAGTGCGATGACATGAGGAGCGCGCCGATCGATTTCCGCCTTCTCGACTGCAAATGGACCTTCGGAATCCCAAGGGCCGACAAGCACGAAACGAGCGTTGGGCCGTTCAGACAGGACACGGGGAACTGCTTCAAGCAGTGTTGGGATGCCCTTCTGGCGAGTCAATCGGCCGACAAAAATTACGACCTCGGCGGACTGGAGCCCAAGCTCTTGGCGCATTCTCATCGCTGACGGCGCAAGATGCCTTGCCATAGCGAATGCATCGACGTCGATTCCAGAACTGCGGATCACTCTTTGGCTGCCGCGTCCGATCAATCGATAGCGTTCGAAGAAAGCCTGATCGTCCCGATTCTGGAACACTGTGGCGGCCGTCCAGCAGGACGCAAGCCATTGTAGCCCGCAAAAGACTGGACGTAAGGCCAGCGCCCGCGGTTGGAGCGACGAGAACGTCCAGCCCAGGCCGTTGATTGTGCGAACGACTGGAGCTTGCCCGCGCACGGCAAGCGGTGCCAACAGATTGGGCTTGGTATCGAAACTTTGAACAATGTCGGGTCGCAGCTCCGACATCAACTTTCGGATCGTCCTGATCGCGCTCCATTCCCCGCTGCCGCTGGTAAATCGGTCGAAACCGTAGCTGCGATGCGGAATGCCATGCCGCAAAAAAGCAGCGTCATCGCCGCTGGAAACTGCAGTGACCCGGAATCCCCTTTCCCGCAGCGACATCAGGAACGGAATTCTCAAGGCGTGATCCTCGCCCCCCACGCACACGAGATGCGGGTTCATCCTGCCTCTCCTGACCGTGCGTTGTACCCCGGTCGCGCGAAGTATCCGGTTTTTAGAGCTGCTTTCATGGAATTCGCTACTTCTTTGCGCATGATGCCAAGTTCACGGTAGGGGCAGGCTCGCCTACTGTCCTCGTCTGTTTGAATGAGGCAAACCGCGTTTGGATCAAGGTGTTGCGGACTTTAGGGAGCTGGGGTTTCCCTGGCCGATCAGGCCATCCACACGAGGGTTCGCGGCACGGTGAAACCGAGGCTGTATAGCGGGCCTGCTCGATCAAATTTTTTGCCGATAAGCCCGGTGGCGAGGCGACCGAGACTACGCCTCCGCCGTGCCTCGTTCCGTTACCGGCGACTCGGTGGGCTGTTGACAGCATCTCAGTCACAACGGTTTCGAGACATCACCATAGGCGAGTAGCCCATAAGCCGAACTTGACCATTCCGACGTCGGCATCCTCAACTATCGATGCTGCGGGTTGTGAACGGGCACTTGTCCACTGTCTGTCCACAACAAACTTGGTTCCGACGGTAGGCAATGTGGTCTGGATCAATATTCAGATTAACCTTTACTAATTTAGCCGGAATGAAAAGTGGGTAGCGTGAGAACGTCTTTATTCAGACAGATGACGTGATTTCAGTCGTATCCCTTAAGAATATACTAGTGAAATCTGACTCTCTCCCACATTTCCCAATTGAACCGACGTCGAAAAATCCAATTCAATGGATATTTGAAGGACAAAAATAGATCTAATTTAAACAGAATCATACCTATAAACATATCTAAATGTTATATTTAGTTATTAGAAATAATGAAAAGATACTTATCAGAAATAGCGCAAACTTATCGAGGCAGGTTTAGCAATTCTATATGCAACAACATATTTCATGTTTAAATTTCGCAGTGTATTCCAAGTAATATTTTCTCCCGCGCAGACGTCCTATCGTCGATCAACGATTCTATCAGATGAATGCGGGTATGTGATTTGGAGCTAATATACCTGTCGGTTAGGCAGGGGCACCGCGGGGCGCTATCGAATCAGACGAAGGATTAAATTGTAGATGGCTACTCTGCACTATACATCGGGTGGATCGGCCGCCGAAATCGCAACCGCCGGATTCAACCTGGTTGACGTTCAATACCTTTCGCAGGTCAACGCGTTGCCGGATGGCATGAAGGCCCTAGTCTATCTTGGCGAGGCCGACGGGGTAACTTCATCCTTCATCGACAAAGTCACGCCCTTCCTTGGCAATCCGAAGGTGTTTGGGTTCTACCTTGCTGACGAGCCGGATCCCACCGGCAGATGGGGCACCTACGCGACCGCTGAAGACCTGAAGGCGGAATCCGACTGGATCCACGACAATTTTCCAGGCGCCAAGACCTTCATCACCATGATGAACATGGGATCTCCCGACAATCCGGACTTCTCCAATACCTATAATCCAGCCAACACCGGTATCGATTATTTCGGATTGGACCCCTATCCGGTGCGCACGGGAACGGACACGGTCGACTATGACATGATCGACAGAGCCGTGGCTGCCGCGGTCGAGTCGGGCATCCCGACCAGCAAGATCATTCCGGTCTATCAGGCCTTTGGCGGCGGCAATTGGGAAACTTCCGACGGCGGAAGACATGTCATGCCCACCGCCGAACAGCTGAAAACCATGATCGATCACTGGGGCGCGCTGGTTCCGTCACCCGCCTTCGACTATACCTATAAGTGGGGAACGCAGAACGGCGACACCGCGCTTGAAAGCTCCTCGGCACTGCAAGCCGTCTTCCGACAGCACAACACCAGCAATACCGGCACCCCTCCTCCCGACAATTCCGGCAATGAAATTTTGTATGGCACAAGTGGCGCCGACGTGTTCCACGGGGCCGGCGGCCACACGATGATCGGCTATGGCGGCAATGACACCTATTATGTCGAGGATGTCCGCGACAAGGAGATCGAGGCCGTCGGCGGCGGTGCCGACAAGGTGCTCGCCTCGGTGAGCCATACCCTTACGGCCGGCTCGCAGATCGAGCTTTTCACCACCGCGAACGCCGCCGGTACGGGAGCGATCAATCTGGTCGGCAACGCGTTTTCCCAAACCATCCAGGGCAATGCCGGCGCCAATGTCATCAATGGCGGCGGCGGAGCCGATGCGATGACCGGGTATGGCGGCAACGACACCTATTATGTCGACAATGCCAGCGACAAGGTGCGCGAAGCGGCTGGCGGTGGTACCGACAAGGTGCTCGCCTCGGCGAGCTTTGCGCTTACGCACTCGGCCGGCTCGCAGGTCGAACTTCTTGCCACCACGAACGCCGCCGGTACGGGAACGATCAATCTGGTTGGCAACGAATTTGCCCAAACCATCCAGGGCAATGCCGGCGCCAATTACATCAACGGCATGGGTGGCGCCGACACTATGACCGGCTATGGCGGCTACGACACCTATATTGTCGACAATGCCGGCGACAAGGTGATTGAAGCGGCCGGCGGCAGCGGCGACAGGGTATTCGCCTCGGTGAGCTATGCGCTTTCTGCCGGCGCGCATGTCGAGCTTCTTGGCACCACGAAATCCTCCGGCACGGGAGCGATCAACCTTACCGGCAACGCGTTCGCCCAGACCATCCAGGGCAATGCCGGCGCCAATGTCATCAAAGGTGGTGGCGGCGCCGACACCTTGACCGGTAACGGCGGCAACGATGCCTTCGTTTTCAATACCGCTCTTGGGACCGGCAACATCGACAGGGTCACCGACTTCAATAAATCCCAGGACAAGATCCACCTCGACGACGCCATTTTTGCCGGGCTCAAGTTGGGAGGGCTTTCATCCGGAGCTTTCTTTGCGGGTAAAGCTGCGCATGATAGCTCCGACCACATCATCTACAACAGTTCGACTGGAGCGCTCTCCTTCGACAGCGACGGGATCGGCGGCGCAGCTCAAACACAGTTCGCCACTCTCTCTCCAGGTCTGTCGCTTACGGCAGCCTCATTCTTCGTGACCTGAAGGAGTTAGCTGAAACGAGATCGCGCCAGGGCGTGGATGCTCTGGCGCGGACCGTCGCGGCACCTGCGACGAATGGTCGATCAGTTTTGACTGAGATAGCTGTAGATGCCCGCGCCGATGGCGACCGCTCCTATCGTGATCAAAATTGAAGGCATTCCCATCAAGGTGGCAGCGATTCCCCAAACAATGGCAACTGCGATGGCGCCGGCCGTGCCCAAGACCATTCTAGGCCATTTCCGCATTGTCCATATCCCCTACGTGTTCCGAAACATCGCATGAATGCGTACGGCGTAATAGCATGGCGCAGTCGCGTCTAGGGCAACGCAGTGTTCTGCGCCGAATGCAAATGTGTTCGCCTAGCCAAATGGTTCCCGTCCGCGGCAGCAGCCGAGTGAATTGCCTGTTATCCCCTAGGGAACTCTTACCGTCGCGGGAACGTTCGAGAGGTTAATGCATTTCGACTTCAGCGATGACCTGAGGGAAATGCCAGACGATGAGAATAGCCCATGTGGCACCGCTCCATGAATCCGTGCCGCCCCAGCTTTATGGAGGTACGGAGCGCATTGTCTTTTACCTGACCGAAGGATTGGTCGAGCTTGGCCATGACGTGACCTTGTTCGCCAGTGGCGATACAATGACGTCGGCAAAATTGGTGCCGTGTCGCGAGCGTGCGTTGCGTCTTGACCCACGTCCGCTGAAATCGGAGACGGCCGCGCATCTTTTGATGCTTGCCGAGGTGAGGAAACGGGCTCAAGAATTTGATATTATTCACTTTCACCTCAGCCATTTCCTGCATTTTTCATTCTTCGAGCACATGCCCGAACGGACAGTGACGACGCCGCATGGCAGGCTGGACTATGTCGATCTGGCGCCGGCCTATGAGCGTTTTCCACGCTTTCCGATGATTTCCGTCTCCCATAGCCAAAGGACCGGGCTCGCCAGCGCCAACTGGTTGGCAACGATCCACCACGGCCTGCCGACCGCGATCTACAAACCGGTTTTCGAGACGAGCCCAGGGGAGCCCTACCTTGCCTTCCTTGGCCGGATGTCGCGCGACAAGCGGCCGGATCGTGCCATCGAGATCGCGCTTCGCGCGGGACTGAAACTAAAGCTTGCGGCAAAGATCGGTGATGACGACCGTTCTTATTTCCACGAGGTGGTCGAGCCACTGATCGACGGTGGCCGTGTCGACTATGTCGGCGAGATCGAGGAGGACAAGAAAGCGGAATTCCTTGGCAGGGCGGCGGGTCTGGTATTCCCGATTGACTGGCCGGAACCGTTCGGTCTTGCCGTCATAGAAGCGATGGCCTGCGGCACCCCGGTGATTGCGTGGAGTTCCGGCGCCATGCCGGAGATTATCGATCAGGGAGTGACTGGTTTTATTGTGAATTCAATGGAGGATGCGGTCGCGTCTGTGCCCGGCATGCTGCGGCTCGACAGGCGGAAGGTGCGAGCTGCCTTCGAAAGGCGGTTTTCCGCCGAAAGAATGACCCACGACTACATTTCCGCCTATGCGCGCCTGCTCGGTGCCTCGGCCGAAGCAAGAGCATCGTGAGCGGCGTTACCTCGGAGCGCGCGGGTCGAAAACGAGAGAGATGTGTAGCGAATGACCCAACTTGACGAGCGCAAGCTTGATCCGGCGGTGGCACTTGCCTCCCTCGACGCCACCGCACCTCGAGAGCCGCACCGGCTGTTCGCGCTCAAGCAGGGCGACTGCTTTGCCGTGGCCGACGCCTACGGCGATATCCGCGGCGCCGGCGACGGTTTTTTCCGTGACGACACCCGAGTGCTTTCCGAATTCCGGCTGACCGTCGGCGGCCGGCAGACATCGCTGCTAGGCGCGTCGCTGAGCCAGGACAATGTGCTCTTCACCTCCAACCTGACCAATCTGCCGATGCAGAGCGTCCGCGGCCGGGACATTCCGCAGGGCGCGATCCATATCGAACGCGTCAGGCTGCTTTGGGAGGACCGGCTGTTTGAACGCATCACGCTTTCCAATTATAGCCAGGAACACTCCACCATCCGCGTTTCGCTGCATTTTGCTGCCGATTTCCGCGACATGTTCGAAGTACGCGGCTCGACAAGGCTGAAGCGCGGTATGGCCCATGCTGCCGAGACGGATGCAACTTCCGTCCTGCTTCGCTACGATGGGTTGGACGGGCTAGCGCGGATGTCGGCGATATCGTTTTCGCAGGCGCCGGACCGTCTGACGGCCGACCGTGCGGATTTCCTGATTGCCGTGACGAGGCGCAGCAGCAAGGTGCTGTATGTCGAAGTCGGTCCCGAGGTAGCGGAAACGCCGAACCGCGATCGCTACCGCGCCGCCGCGGCGCGAGCTCGCTTCGGCATGCGGGCCAAGCGCCGCCATGGTGCTACGGTGCACAGTTCCGGGCGCGTCTTCAACGATTGGGTCGAGCGCGCGCGTGCGGATGTGGCGCTGCTGACCACCGAGCTAACGACCGGACCTTATCCCTATGCGGGCATCCCTTGGTTTTCGACGGCGTTCGGCCGCGACGGCGTGATCTCCGCTTTGCAGATGCTGTGGCTCAACCCAGGCCTGGCGCGAGGCGTGCTGGCCTTCCTTGCTCAGCACCAGGCGACAGAGACATCGCCGTTCAGCGATTCGCAGCCGGGTAAGATCATGCACGAGACCCGCAAGGGCGAAATGGCAGCGCTGCGGGAACTTCCCTTCGGCCGCTACTATGGCGGTGTTGACACGACGCCGCTCTACATCCATCTCGCCTGCGCCTATGCGGACCGTACTGGCGACATGGCATTCGTCGACAGCCTGTGGCCGTCGCTCTGCGCGGCCGCTGAATGGACCGAGGAGGCAAGCCGGCCGACTGGCTTCGTCACCTATCAGCGTGCCGCCGAGTCCGGTCTCTCCAACCAGGGATGGAAGGACAGTATCGATTCCGTCTTCCATGCAGATGGCCGAATTCCCAAGGGCCCGATCGCCCTGGTGGAGGTGCAAGGCTATGTCTTTGCCGCGTTCCGGGGGCTGGCAGCCCTCGCCCGCCGCCGCGGCGAGGGCGACAGAGCCGATCATTGGGACAGCCGCGCCGAGGCCATGCGCGCCGCTGTGGAACGCCATTTCTGGCTGGACGATCTCGGCTTCTATGCTTTGGCGATTGATGGCGCCGGCGAGCCCTGCAAGGTGCGGACGTCCAATGTCGGGCATCTTCTCTATGTCGGGCTCCCCGAGCCGACGCGGGCGCAGATGGTCGCCGACCAGCTGCTTTCGGCGTCCTTCCATTCGGGCTGGGGGCTGAGGACACTCGCCGACGATGCTGTGTTCTTCAACCCGATGTCGTACCACAACGGCTCGATCTGGCCGCATGACACCGCTATGTGCGGCGCCGGTCTGGCACGCTTTGGCGAGCGTGAAAGCGTCGTCCGGCTGATGAGCAGCACCTTCGAATCGGCGGTTCATTTCAACATGCGGTTGCCTGAACTGTTCTGTGGCTTTACCCGCGCGCCGGGCGAAGCGCCGATCGCCTATCCCGTCGCCTGCTTGCCGCAGGCGTGGTCGGCCGGGTCTGCCTTCATGCTGATGCAGGCCTGCCTCGGCTTGGAGATATACGGCTGGGATCGCGAAATCCACGTCACCCGGCCCAGGCTGCCGATTGGTATCGACACGCTCACGCTGAGGCATCTGGGCATTGGCGCAAAGGCCGTGGATCTGACATTTCAGCGCGTCGGCGACAGGGTCGTCGCCTTTCTCGCCGACCGCCATGAGGGCTTAGTGCCGCTCATCGTGCGGACCTAGTTTAGCTTTGCGCATCGAATTGACCGCCTCGCTCCAACTGCCGGAACCGATGGCCCATCCGTGCGTTGCAAACCACGCCGGCGCACGGCTACCTGTCACAAGTCGCCGGCTTCGAAGGCAAAGAAAAACGGCCGACCGGCCGGAGGAAAATTCGTTGTTCCGATGTCAAACTATGGCGTAGAGGTACTGTGGGTTCTGATCCTTGCAAGCCTCGGCCTTTCCGCCGTTGCCGTGGTGTTCTCGGTATTCCAACGGCGCCACAGCCACACCCCACCGGTTACATATGCCGCAGGCGAGGACGTGGCTTCTGAAGCGACTCGCAAAGTGCTGCGGGAGTTTGAAAAGAACCGCCACTCGGCCGGTGCGGCCCTGATCACATGGTCGCCCGACACCTTACGCAAGATTCTGGCCGACGATCTGCCGGAGACGCAGGTGATCGTCGTATCCAACCGCGAGCCTTACATTCACAACACTAGGGATGATGGCGTTGAGCTCTTGGTACCGGCCAGTGGACTGGTTTCGGCGCTCGAGCCGATCACCCGCGCCTGTGCCGGCACCTGGATCGCGTACGGCGGCGGGACAGCGGACCGTCTCACGGTCGACAAGAATGACCGGGTTGAGGTGCCACCTGGCAATCCGTCCTACACGCTGCGCAGGGTCTGGCTGACGGAGGAAGAATATCAGGGCTATTATCTGGGCTTCGCCAATGAAGGTCTGTGGCCGCTCTGCCATATCGCCTTCACCCGCCCGACTTTTCGCGCGTCGGATTGGGAGGCCTATGAGGCCGTCAACCGCAAGTTCGCCGATACGGTGGTTGCCGAAGCGCGCCACGAGCGGCCGATCGTGCTGGTCCAGGATTACCATTTCGCGCTCTTGCCGCGCATGATCCGCGAGCGCCTGCCCGACGCGATCGTCATCACTTTCTGGCATATTCCATGGCCCAACTCGGAAGTGTACAGCATCTGTCCATGGCGTGAGCGGATCCTGGAAGGCTTGCTCGGTAGCTCGATCATCGGCTTCCATACCCAGTTCCACGCCAACAATTTCGCCGAAAGTGTCGATCGCTTCCTGGAAAGCCGCATTGAGCGGGCCGATGCGGCGATCTCCTACGGCGGACAGACGACGCTGGTGCATGCGTACCCCATCTCCGTGGAATGGCCGGCCGAACTTCTGGCGAAACTGCCTGATGTCGATCAATGCCGCGCCCGCGTGCGCGAGAGGTTCGGGCTGAAAGCGGATGTCAAACTGTGCGTCGGCGTCGAGCGCCTCGACTACACAAAGGGCATCCTCGACCGTTTCCGGGCGCTGGATGAATTGTTAACGAGACATCCCGAATGGGTCGGAAAACTGGTTTTCCTACAGATCGCAGCACCTAGCCGGGGCACACTCCCGGCCTATAGGCAACTCCACAATGAATGCCGCCGCTATGTCGAAGAGCTCAATCAGAGATACGGCAGCGAGGATTACAGTCCTGTCCTGATGGTAGACAAACATCACACGCAGGAACAGGTCTACGAGATCTATCGCGGCGCCGACATATGCATGGTCACCAGCCTGCATGACGGCATGAACCTGGTGGCCAAGGAATTCGTCGCGGCCCGCGATGACGAACAGGGCGTGTTGTTGCTCAGCACTTTTGCCGGCGCCTCGCGCGAACTCCTGGAGGCACTGATCGTCAATCCCTACGATACGACCATGACGAGCGAGGCTTTGCTGCAGGCGCTGACCATGACACCGGAGGAACAGCGCGAGCGCATGCGGCCCATGCGCGAGATGGTCCGCGACAACAACGTCTATCGCTGGGCCGGCAGCATGCTTCTGGATGCCGCCCGGCTTCGCAAGCGCGGCGACCTCGACCGGGTGATGGGTAACGGCGAGCGGCCGTCGAACAACAACAACGTCATTCCCATGTTCGAGCGAATAAGAAAGGCAGTGTCGTGACAAGCCTTCGGTTGCTGCCGCAGCTGCCAAACACACCGGCGAAGCTGCACGCCGCAGCACCTGAATATTGACACACCTTAGCCGATTTTCCCGTCCACGATGTGAATGCGCCGATCCATACGCGCCGCCATGTCGAGATCATGGGTAACCGCCACGACGGTCTTGCCGCGCTCGCGCACCAGGTTCTCCAGGATTGCGAAAACCTGCTCGGAGCTCTTGCTGTCGAGGCTTCCCGTCGGCTCGTCGGCGAGGATGAGCGGCGGGTCATTGGCGAGCGAGCGTGCCACCGCGACGCGCTGACGCTGGCCGCCCGAGAGCTGGTCAGGCCGCTTGTCGAGATGTTCGCCGAGGCCCAGGGATGAAAGCAGTTCCCCGGCCCGTTGGCGCATTTCGGGCCGTGCCAGTCGGCCCAGCTTGCGCATCGGGATTTCGACATTTTCGCGGGCCGTGAACTCCGGCAGCAGAAAATGGAACTGGAACACGAAATCCAGCATCGAAAGCCTGGTCCGCGCGCGCTCCCTTTCATTCATCGGCTCGGTATCACGGTCGCCAATTCTCAACCTCCCAGCGGTCGGCCGGTCGAGCAGCCCGAGCAGATAGAGCAGTGAGGATTTGCCGGAGCCGGAGGGACCGGTGACGGCGACGAATTCCCTCTCGTCGATCGCGAGCGTGATGTCCTTGACCAGCGTGACGGGAACGGTCTCGGGCAACACGCGTGTCAGTTTATCGGTCTCGATCAGTGCACTCATGACGCGCCTCTGATGATCTCGACGGGGTTCAGGCGCGCCGCACGACGCGCCGGCAGGTAGCCGGCAACTGCCGCCGAGCCCAGCGCGAAAGCCGAGGCGATGATGTAATGCATCAAGCTCCAGGCGATCGGCAGACGGGTCATCTCCTGGCCGGTCGCGGCGATCTCGAAGCGCACCAGCGACAGCGCATAAGTCATGGAGAAGCCGAGCAGCGCGCCGAGCACGGAGCCGGCAGCGCCGATCGCCACGCCTTCCAGCAGAAAGAGCCGGCGCATATCGGACTCCGCGAAGCCAAGCGATTTCATGATGGCAATGTCGCGCGCCTTCTCAACGTCGAGCTTGCTCCGCAACTGCGCAAAACATTTTTCGTCCTGTTCCGGCCCGAAAACCTTGCCCTCTTCCATCGGGTCGACCAGGCGGCCAGGGAATTGGCCATGCCGATAATCACCGATCTGCTTAGGAAAGGAAGCGGGGAAGGCATCTTCGACGTGCCCGATCCGGAAGCTTTCGCCGAGATGTTTTTGCAGTTGCGGCTGATCTTTCGCTATGTGATGCACCGCGCCTTGCTAAAAGCCGAGCAGGGCAATATCGACGAAGCGGCGCGACTGCTCGACGACCGGCTGCGGCTCTATGGCATCGCAATCGACCGGCTTTTGAAGCTACCCGATGGAACGATAGAAGCGGCGCAACCCGGGTTTGCCCGGGCTTTCCTCGAATCAGGCCCGTGATCAGCCGAGGCAGTGTTCGATCGCAGCATCGAAGTGCAGATATTGCGACTGCGCCGCAAACTGGAGGTCAACCCGAGCGAACCGAATCTCATTGTCACCGAGCGGGGCGCTGGGTACCTGTTCGAGCCTCAGTCGAGGTGCTGTGACTTTGCCGGAGGGGCGCCATGTTCATGGCAGATATCAACGTTCATCGCCTCATAGCATGCACGCTACCGATATTTTCGCCGCCCATTGGCAGCGCCATGTCGTCGTCGAGCAGGCGCGTGATGCGGGCGAACCCGGCAAAAGCCTTCCTTGCTTCCTCTGCCGACATCCTTCCAGCCAGAGCCGCGGAGCAGCAATTCACCGCACATTGATAGACGGGTCCACGACGGCCTGTTGGCCACTTACGCAAGAAGTCCATTGCTTCGGCCACGCTACCAATTTCCGCGGCAGGGCCGTTTTGCCGGCGCGAAATCCGCACAGGCGTAAAGAATTGCAGGCGATCCATCGTTTCCTCCCGGTCGATCGCAACATCTGATCGAGCTGTATTAAACTGTCGGCTGGCCATTTGGTTCCGGCAAAGAGAGCCCGAAAAAGAAGGTCGGGCTAAATACAAGCCTCTCACATCGCTCGACCGAAATCGAATCACCAAACGTGACAAACGAGCGACAAACCGTTGCGCCGCGTCGATAAGACCGATTCTCATTGAATATCTTTAAGGTCAAAGCCAGCAAATCAATCTGTTGCCGGTCCCCTTGCGTCAGGCTTAACCTGCACGGTCAACGCGTGAGGGCGCGTGCGACCAACAAGGGGACATCGCAATGACCATACAAGGCGCATCACCTGACCTGTATAACGAGGATCTCGCTCCGGCCAAGGTTCGAAACTGGGGACCGTTCTCCATTTTCAACGTCTGGACGTCGGACGTTCACAGCCTCTGGGGCTACTATCTGGCGGCAAGCCTGTTCCTGTTCTGCGGTGGCTTCGTCAACTTCATTATCGCCATCGGCATCGGTTCCATGATCATCTACGTGCTGATGAACATGGTCGGCTATGCCGGCGTGAAGACCGGAGTGCCCTACCCTGTCCTTGCTCGCGCCTCTTTCGGCATCTGGGGCGCCAACATACCGGCCTTGGTGCGCGCCATCGTCGCCTGCTTCTGGTACGGCGCTCAGACCGCAGCCGCGTCCGGCGCGATCGTGGCGCTGCTGATCCGCTCGCAATGGTTTGCCGACTTTAACCAGAACACACATTTCCTCGGCCATACCGGCCTGGAGGTGATCTGCTTCGCGGTGGTCTGGGCGCTGCAGTTGCTGATTATCCAAAAAGGCATGGAAACGGTGCGGCGTTTTCAGGACTGGGCCGGTCCGGCGGTTTGGGTGATGATGCTGATCCTGGCGATCTACCTCTGTGTCAAGTCAGGGACTTTTGCTTTCACCAGCGACATCCCGATGGATGTGCTGCTCGAAAAGACCAAGGATGCGGGCGTGCCCGGCACGCCGGGCTCGTGGACTTCGCTGTTCGCAGTGGCGGCGATCTGGGTGACTTATTTCTCGGCGCTCTACCTCAACTTCTGCGATTTCGCCCGCTACGCGCCGGATAAGGCATCGCTGCGCAAGGGCAATATCTGGGGCCTGCCGGTCAATCTCATCCTGTTTTCGCTGGTCGCCGGCGTCACCACGATTGCCGCCTTCGACGTTTATGGCGAAGTGCTGCTGCATCCCGACCAGATATCGGCCAAGTTCGACAGCTGGTTCCTGGCCGCGCTCGCAGCCCTGACCTTCGCCGTGGCGACGCTCGGCATCAACGTGGTGGCAAACTTCGTGTCGCCGGCATTCGACTTTTCCAACGTCTTTCCACGGCAGATCGACTTCAAGAAGGGCGGCTATATCGCGGCGCTGATCGCGCTGGTGCTCTACCCCTTCGCGCCATGGGAAGGCAGCGCTGCCTCC
Source organism: Mesorhizobium sp. WSM4823 (assembly GCF_055811195.1). Taxonomy (NCBI): domain Bacteria; kingdom Pseudomonadati; phylum Pseudomonadota; class Alphaproteobacteria; order Hyphomicrobiales; family Phyllobacteriaceae; genus Mesorhizobium; species Mesorhizobium sp. WSM4823. The sequence goes on along the minus strand of NZ_JBVVQL010000002.1, from coordinate 478,656 downwards.
TTCGTCAACATCATCGGTGCGACGATGGGACCGATCTTCGGTGTCATGATGGTGGACTATTACCTGATCCGGAAGGGCGAGGTCGACGTCGAGGCACTCTACAGGGAAGACGGCGAGTTCCGCTTCCAGAACGGTTGGCATGTCAACGCCTTCATCGCAGCCGGCATCGGCGCGATCTTCTCCTCGCTCCTGCCGAACTTCACCAACTGGCTGCCGTCGTGGTGGGGCGTCTACGGCTGGTTCTTTGGCGTGGCGATCGCAGGTGTCATCTACTATGTGCTGCGCACGATGGCACTCGGTGCCGGGGCGAGGATGGCGAAGGCTTGACGGATTCGGGGCGGCGCGAGCCGCCCCGTTTTACTTCACGACCATTTCCGCCAAGCGACGCACTGTGTTCCAGTTGCGCGAGGTGCCGATGCCGAGACGTTTGTGGCTCACCGCCGCAAGCAGCCGCGAACTCGGCGTTTCGCGGGAAAAGACGATCCAGAGATCGCCACCGACCGCCAGCAGCTTTTCGTCCTGGCCAACATAGGCTTGCAGCGCGGGGACCGCTTCAGGGGAAACAGGCGCCCTCATCACGCGCACCGCCACCTGGTCGGCAGCGGCGACCGATTCGGACGGAAACGGATTGCTCGCCGCAAGTGCCAGCCAGTCATCCGCGCGGCGCACGACGATGTCGACATGGCGGCCGAATGTTCTTTCGAACGCCGTCTCCAGCCGGTGTTCGAGCGCGGCAATTTCTGTCTCTTTCGCCTCGAAGACCAGATTGCCGGTCGCTACCAGCGTGCGCGGGTTGTCCAGCCCCAGGCCGTCCGCCATGGCCCTGAGATCGGACATCACGACCCGGCGTCCTTCACCCAGGACGATGCTGTAGAGCAGCGCGACGTAAGTTTGCATGGTGCGGCCCGTCGGCCTTCTAGACCAGCCGCGACTGTTCCACCGCCGCCTCGACGAAACTGGCAAACAGCGGATGCGGGTCGAGGGGCCGGCTTTTCAGCTCGGGATGGTACTGCACGCCGATAAACCAGGGATGGTCGGGGTATTCGACCGTTTCCGGCAGCACGCCGTCCGGCGACATGCCGGCAAAGACCAGACCGCAATCTTCGAGCCGCTCCTTGTAGTCGACATTGACCTCATAGCGGTGGCGGTGGCGCTCGGAAATCTGCGTGTCTCCGTAGATGTCGGCGATTTTCGAGCCCTTGGCGAGGTCCGCCTGATAAGCGCCTAGCCGCATGGTGCCACCGAGATCGCCGGTCTCTCTGCGCTTCTCCAGCATGTTGCCTTTCAGCCATTCGGTCATCAGGCCGACAACCGGCTCCTCGGTCGGGCCGAATTCGGTCGAAGAGGCATGCTCGACGCCGGCCAGCGAACGCGCCGCCTCGATGCAGGCCATCTGCATGCCGAAGCAGATGCCGAAATACGGCACCTTTCGTTCGCGGGCGAACTTCGCCGCCAATATCTTGCCCTCCGCGCCGCGTTCGCCAAAGCCGCCGGGAACCAGAATGCCATGGACCTTCTCCAGCCACGGCGCCGGATCCTCCTTCTCGAATATCTCGCTCTCGATCCAGTCGAGCTTGACCTTGACGTGGTTGGCAAGGCCGCCATGCGACAGCGCCTCGATCAGCGATTTGTAGGCGTCCTTGAGGCCGGTGTATTTGCCGACGACGGCGATGGTCACCTCGCCTTCCGGATTGTGGATGCGATTGGACACCGCTTGCCAGGGTTCCATGCGCGGCTTCGGTGCCGGATCGATGCCGAAGGCGGCCAGCACTTCCGAATCCAGCCCTTCATTGTGATAGGCCATCGGCACGTCGTAGATGTGCGGCACGTCGAGCGCCTGGATGACCGCGCTTTCGCGCACATTGCAAAACAGCGACAGTTTACGGCGCTCTTCCTTGGGAATGGGGCGATCGGCGCGGACCAGAAGAATGTCGGGCGCGATGCCGATGCCGCGCAACTCCTTGACCGAATGCTGGGTCGGCTTGGTCTTCAACTCGCCCGCCGTCGGAATGTACGGCATCAGGGTCAGATGGACATAGACGGCGTTGTTGCGGGGCAGGTCGTTGCCGAGTTGGCGGATCGCCTCCAGGAACGGCATTGCCTCGATGTCGCCGACGGTACCGCCGATCTCGCACAGGACGAAGTCGTAGTCGTCATTGCCGTTGAGGACGAAATTCTTGATCTCGTCGGTGACGTGCGGAATGACCTGTACGGTGGCGCCAAGATAGTCGCCGCGCCGCTCCCGCTCGATGATGTTCTTGTAGATGCGGCCGGTGGTGATGTTGTCCTGCTGGTTGGCCGAGCGGCCGGTGAAGCGCTCATAGTGGCCAAGATCGAGATCGGTCTCGGCGCCGTCGTCGGTCACGAAGACTTCGCCATGCTGGTATGGCGACATCGTGCCGGGATCGACGTTGAGATAGGGATCAAGCTTCTTTATGCGCGCGCGGTAACCCCGCGCCTGCAAGAGAGCCCCAAGGGCCGCTGCAGCGATGCCTTTTCCGAGTGAGGAAACCACGCCGCCTGTGATGAATACATATCGCGCCATGGGAGTCATCGCTTAACGCGGCCGAATTGATTCCGCCAGAGAAAAAAGCGCCGCGAAGGCTTTTTCCCAAGAAGGCGTGACGGGCGAGCAAAACAAAAGGGCCGGCGTAGCCGGCCCTTCGGCAGTATCGTTTAAAACGTCAGATGATGACGACCTTGGTGCCGACTTTCACCCTGCGGTAGAGATCCATGACATGCTCGTTGATCATGCGGAAGCAGCCATTGGAGGCGCTCGTTCCGATCGACTGCGGCGCGATGGTTCCGTGAATGCGCAGATGTGTGTCCTTCTTACCCTCATAGAGATAGATGGCGCGCGCGCCGAGCGGGTTGTCGCCGCCGCCGGGCATGCCGTCCTTGTACCGCCCATAATTCTTCGGCTCGCGCTTCTGCATGTCGAGCGTCGGGATCCAGCGCGGCCATTCCTGCTTATCGCCAACTGCGACCGTGCCCTTGAACTGCAAGCCCTCACGGCCGACGGCGATGGCGTAGCGGCGGGCGGTCGACGAGGATTCGACGAGATAGAGGCGGCGCGCGCCCGTATCGATGACGATGGTGCCGGGATTGTAGCCGGTGAACTCCACGCTCTGCGGCACGAACTCCGGCTTTACCGTGAACTGTTTTTTGGCTTCCTTCCTGGCGAGTGCGGCGTCAAGAGCGCGCGTCTCGGGGAGCAGCGACATCGAAGAGGACGAGGCGTTGCCGCCGAACAGGCCGGCGAACAGCCCGACGCTCTGCGGTTTCTGTCCGATCGCCTCGCTGCGCAATTCGCCATTGTTGCGGACCAGCGCAACGTTCATGGCCTCGGCGGAAACTGGTTCGGCCGACTGGATCGGTACGAGGGGTTGAACCGGTTCGATGATCTTGACGGCCTTGTTCTTAGCCGGCTTGACGTCAGCCAGCTGGGCAGCAGGCTTATCTTTCTGGGCAAGGCCCTTCTTGGCAAGAAATGCCTGCCGTTCCGCGTCGGCCTTGGCTTTGGCCGCCTCGCGCATCGACAGCTTCCTGGCCTCGATCGCCTTGGCTCGAGCGGCCTCCTTGTCGGCGGCGATCTTGGCTTCGAGCTTGCCGATCTGGGCAAGATCGTCCGAAGTCGGCTTTTTCTTCTTTTTGAGGAGCCTAAGTTGCGCCGTATCGCTTTTGGCGGCGACGTTGACGACATCCGTTGTCACTGCGGCCTTAGAGGCCGAATTGCCCGCCGGCATGGCCGCGTAAGCGGGCGCACCAAGGCTGAGCGCGGCACAAAGGCCGGCTAAAATGAAGCTGCGAAGCTGCATGGCGAAGATCCGATCGTTCAATGCTTGTTGCCCACGGCGTCGCCCGGCGTCCCCCAAGGACCCCGAAAGTGCCGCGCGCAATCTATAATCGATTAATCGAAGTCGCCTCAAGCGCCGCGTCGTGCCGTGCCCGGTCGAATCTGCGTGATCGTGCGGCATTTGCCGCGACTGTGTTCAAACAACAACAGATCGCGGCGCCGGACGTCCGTTGATTACTGGTTTGGAACCTGCGGCGTCACCGGCGCCGTGGCGCCGTTTGTGGCCGGCGGCGTGGTCGAATCCGCGGCAGGCGGCGCAGTGGGAGCCGGCGCTGCTGCATCATTGCCGGAAGGCGGCGTCGGTGCCGTGTTGCCGGAAGGCGGCGCAGGCGCCGTAGTGCCAGGCAACTGGTTGAGCACGCCACCGCCCGCGCCGTTCGCCGCCGGCACGCGATCGAGAATATCGATCGGCTTCTCGCCGTAACGGGCGATGATCGACAGCGTCAGCGAGGTGACGAAGAAAGCCGCCGCCAGGATCGCCGTCGCCCGTGTCAACGCGTTGGCAGCGCCGCGCGCGGTCATGAAGCCCGATCCGCCGCCGATGCCGAGGCCGCCGCCTTCGGAGCGCTGCAGCAGCACCACGCCGACAAGAGCGAGCACGACCATGAGGTGGACGACGATCAGTACGGTTTCCATAGTTTATCCTGGCAAAGCCTTGCCCGGCCGTGGATACGACCGGTGATTTGGAGGCGGCTCAATACAATGCTTTGATGGCATTTCCAAGCCCGCAGCCGGAATATGGGAAGCAATGCGCCCTTTGCAACGATTTCCGCTGCGGCACTGCCTATCCTAGCCCGACAGGGCTGGGTGCTACGATATATTTCGATAGGCTTCGGCGATGCCGAGAAAGTCCGCCGCCTTCAGACTGGCGCCGCCGACCAGCGCGCCGTCGACATTTTTCACGCCAAGCAGTTCGACGGCGTTCGACGGCTTGACCGAGCCACCATAGAGAATGCGCATCTTCGCCGCTGCGCTGCCAAGCTTTTCCGACAGTTTTTCGCGGATATGCACGTGCGCCTCGGTAACGTCGGCGGCGGTCGGCGTCAGTCCTGTGCCGATCGCCCATACCGGCTCGTAGGCGATGACGGTATTCGACGCCGTGGCGTTGGGCGGCACCGAGCCGGCGATCTGGCGCGACAGCACGTCGAGCGTAGCGCCCGCCTCACGCTCGGCTCTCGTCTCACCGATGCAGATGATGGCCACCAGCCCGGCACGCCACGCGGCGGACGCCTTGGCCTGTACAATGGCGTCGTCCTCATTGTGATCGGCGCGGCGTTCGGAATGACCGACGATGACGTGGCTGGCGCCCGCATCTTTCAGCATTTCGGCCGAAATGCAGCCGGTATGGGCGCCGCTCTCCTTGGTGTGGCAATCCTCGCCGCCGGCCCGGACCGGCGTGCGCGACAAAATCTCTGCAGCGTGCGCAAGCAGGGTCGCCGGAACGCAGACCAGCGCTTCGGTCTCAGCATCGAGTCCGCTCATGAAGCCGTTGCCGATCATCCTGAGTTCGTTGAGTGAGGCACTGGTGCCGTTCATTTTCCAGTTGCCTGCGACCAGCGGGCGGATTCCTGGCGTCATGGGATTTGCTTCTCCGGGCAATATTCGGCTGTGTCCTCACTAGCAAACTCAGCCCACAAAGCAATCGACAGTGGGCCGGAAGGACGCTATTGCGCTTGTTTCAGACTCGGCGCATGCGAAAATGCGCAAAAATCGGAAGTGACCATGCTTGGTATCTTGAGAAACGCGGCGGGGACCTGGGTCGCGAAGGCGCTGCTGATATTGTTGGTGTTGAGTTTTCTCGTCTGGGGCATTTCCGGGCAGGTGGCGGGTGGTTTTGCAGGTCACGACGCGGTTATCACGGCCGGAGGCACCAAAGTGTCGATCAATGAGTATCGCCTCGCCTATGATCGCCAGATCAGCGTGATGTCGCAGCAATTCGGCCAGCGCATCAGCCGCGAGCAGGCGACGGCGCTTGGCCTCGACAACCAGGTCCTGGTGCAACTCGTGTCGGGTGCAGTCCTCGATGAACAGGCCCGCAAGCTCGGGCTTGGACTGTCCAAGGACCGGCTGGCCCAACTCACCCATGAAGACCCGGCCTTCAAGGGTCCCGGCGGCAGATTTGACAGGAGAACGTTCGAATACATTCTGCAACAGGTCGGTATGCGGCCGGAAGACTATCTGAAGAATCGCGCCCAGGAAGCTGTGCGCCAGCAGATCGTCGAGGCGGTTTCGGACGGCCTCAAGGTTCCGGATACCTTCTTCAAGGCGGTGGCACTCTATCGTGGAGAGGACCGCACCATCGACTATGTGACCTTACCGAAATCGCTGGTCGAGCCGATTGAAGCGCCATCCGACAGCGCGCTTTCGGCCTATTTCGAGGAAAACAAGAAGACTTATGCGGCGCCCGAATACCGCAAATTCTCCTATGTCAGGCTCGAGCCGGAAGACATTATGGATCTGAGCGCCGTGACCGACCAACAGGTCAGCGAGGACTACAACAAGAACAAGGGGCGCTATACCACGCCGGAAACGCGCACCATCGAACAGCTCGTGTTCAAGACGCCTGATGCCGCGAAGGCAGCGCTCGATTCACTCAGGACCGGCGCAACTTTCGACAAGATCGTTGCCGCCGAGGGTAAGACGCAAGCCGACACGCTGCTCGGCACGCTGACCAAGGACAAGATCGCCGACAAGGCGGTGGCAGACGCCGCCTTCGCGCTCAACGCCAACGAGGTCAGCCCGGTCGTTCAGGGCGCTTTTGGTCCGGTGCTGCTGCGCGTCACCGACATCAAGCCCGAAGTGGTGAAGCCGCTGGCCGAAGTGTCCGCTGAGATCCGCAAGGATCTGGCGCTGAGCGAGGCGAGCCGCATTCTGCTTGATGTGCATGACAATTACGAAGATATGCGCGCTTCGGGCAGCACGCTCGCGCAAGCTGCCGAAAAGCTGAAGCTGAAGGTCGTCACCATTGACGCGATCGATCGCACCGGCCAGAGGCCGGACGGCACCGTCGTCAACGACCTGCCGGAATCGCCGGATCTCATCAAAGCGGTGTTCGACGCCGAACCCGGCGCCGAGAATCCCGACCTCACCACCGCCGGCAACGGCTTCGTGTTCTACGAGGTGGATTCGGTCACGCCGGCCCGCGACCGCACGCTGGAGGAAGTCCGCCAGAAGGTAGTGGCCGACTGGACGGCAGCGGAAACGACCAAGCGGCTCACCGCAAAAGCGAACGAACTCGAAAAGCGTCTCGATGCTGGCGCCACGCTCGATGTGATCGCGAGCGAGCTCAAGCTCGAGAAGAAGACCAAGCGCGGCGTCAAGCGCGAGGCGGACGACGTCGATTTCGGCAAAGAAGGAGCCGCGGCGATGTTCGGTGAAGGCGAAGGCGGGACCGGGCTGATCCCCTCGCCCACCGGCGACGGACAGATCCTGTTCAAGATCGCCGAAGTCTTCGAGCCTGCCGGAGCCGACGCCAGCTCGGTACCGGACGACGCGCAGAAATCCTTCACCTCCGGCATGTCCGGCGACCTGCTCGACCAGTTGGTGGCGCAGTTGCAGACGCAATACGACGTTCGCATCGACCAGACCGCCGTTGCCCAAGCCCTGACCAGATGAGCGCGCTCAAGTCCCATATTGCCAAGGTCGCGGCCGGCAACGCCCTTTCCTTCGAGGAGGCGCGGGAGGCCTTCGACATCATCATGTCGGGCGACGCGACACCCGGCCAGATCGGCGGCTTCCTGATGGCGCTGCGCGTGCGCGGCGAGACGGTGAGCGAGATTTCCGGCGCCGTCGCTACCATGCGCGCCAAGATGCTGCGCGTCGATGCCCCCGCTGGCGCCATCGACATCGTCGGCACCGGCGGCGACAATTCGCACAGCGTCAACATCTCGACCGCATCCGCCTTCGTCATCGCCGCCTGCGGGGTGCCGGTGGCCAAGCACGGCAACCGCGGACTGTCCTCGCAGACCGGCGCCGCCGACGTGCTGACCGCGCTCGGCGTCAAGATTGATATCCCGCCGGAAACGATCGGCCGCTGCATCCACGATGCAGGCGTCGGCTTCATGTTCGCGCCGGCGCATCATCCGGCGATGAAGCATGTCGGCCCGACCCGCGTCGAGCTCGGCACCCGCACCATCTTCAACCTGCTTGGTCCGCTCTCCAATCCGGCCGGTGTTGCCAGACAGATGGTCGGCGTGTTCTTGCCGGAGTGGATCATGCCGGTGGCCGAGACGTTGAAGGCGCTGGGCACCGACCACGCCTGGGTCGCCCATGGCGACGGCTATGACGAGATTACCACCACCGGTGAAACCCAAGTGGCCGAACTGGTCGGCGGCGAGATCCGCAGCTTCACACTGACCCCGGAAGCGGTCGGGCTGAAGCGTCACACCAAGGACGAATTGCGCGGCGGCGACGCCGCCTACAACGCCCAGGCGCTGCGCGACATGCTGGGCGGCGCTGCCGGCGCCTTTCGCGACACGGTGCTGATGAACGCCGGCGCCGGACTGGTGGTGGCGGGCAAGGCGACGACGCTTGCCGACGGCATGGCGACGGCGGCGCAAGCCATCGACAGCGGCCGCGCGCTGCAAGTACTCGACCGACTGGTCGAGATTTCGAACGGATAGAGCCGTGTCTGACATTCTGCGCAAGATCGAAGCCTACAAGCGCGACGAGATCGCGGCGGCAAAGGCGCGCGTGCCGCTTGCCGAGATCAAGGCGCGGGCGAAAGACGCCGATGCGCCACGCGGCTTTCTTTCGGCCCTTGAAGCCAAGCGCAAATCCGGCAGTTTCGCGCTGATCGCCGAGATCAAGAAGGCGAGCCCGTCCAAGGGTTTGATTCGCGCCGATTTCGATCCGCCGACACTGGCCAAGGCCTATGCGAAAGGTGGTGCCGCCTGCCTTTCGGTGCTGACCGACGCGCCGTCCTTCCAGGGCGCGCCTGAATTCCTCACCGATGCGCGTAACGCCGTGACATTGCCCGCCTTGCGCAAGGATTTTCTGTTCGAGCCTTATCAGGTGTTCGAAGCCCGCGCGTGGGGCGCGGATGCCATCCTGATCATCATGGCGAGCGTCGATGACGCCATGGCCAGGGAGCTCGAAACGACAGCTTTCGAACTCGGCATGGACGCGCTGGTCGAGGTGCATGACGAGGTCGAGACGGAACGCGCGCTGAAACTGTCGTCACGGCTGATCGGCATCAACAACCGCAACCTCCGGACGTTCGAAACCAGTCTCGATACTTCGGAGCGGCTCGCGGCGATGGTGCCGGCCGACCGCCTGCTGGTCAGCGAGAGCGGTATTTTCTCGCACGAGGACTGCCGCAGGCTGGAAAAAAGCGACATCGGCACCTTCCTTGTCGGCGAGAGCCTGATGCGGCAACAGGACGTGGCTGCCGCAACGCACCTGCTTTTGACGGGCAAGGCACCGGCTCATGCATCGGCCCGAAAATCGGAATCGATTTTCGGAGAGCACGATGCATAAATCCAGCGTGCTAGAGCGTACTATGTGCGTCCAAACGGACGCACGTCGCTTTAAGGCCATCTGACGATGGCGGCTGCCCTCACCCATCTTGGCGCGACAGGCGAAGCCAACATGGTCGATGTCGGCGACAAGGCGGAGACGACGCGCACGGCGATCGCCAAGGGTTTCGTCTCGATGCTGCCGGAGACGCTCAAAATGATCCTCGATGGCGACGCCAAGAAGGGCGACGTGCTCGGTACGGCGCGCATCGCCGGCATCATGGCGGCCAAGAGGACGCATGAGCTGATTCCGCTCTGCCATCCGCTACTGTTGACCAAGATATCCGTCGACATCGAACCGGACGCGACGCTGCCCGGCCTGAAGGTCACGGCGTTGGCCCGCGTCACCGGTAAGACCGGCGTCGAGATGGAGGCGCTGGCCGCCGTCTCGGTCGCTTGCCTGACCATTTACGACATGGCCAAGGCGGTCGACCGCGCCATGGTGATCTCCGGCATCAGGCTGGTGGAAAAGACCGGCGGCAAATCCGGCGACTACAAGGTAGGCGCCCAAGAGGCGGGCCAATAATGGCGCTGCTTCCGGTCGCCGAGGCGCTAGAGCGCCTGCTTGAAGATGCTGCGCCCTTGCGAGCTGAAAGCGTCGCCCTGATGGACGCCGCCGACCGCGTGCTGGCGGAGCCGCTCACGGCGCTCCGCACCCAGCCGCCCTTCAACGCGTCCGCCATGGACGGCTATGCAGTGCGGGTCGAGGATGTCGCCGCCGTGCCGGCAACACTTTCGGTGATCGGCATAGCGCCGGCCGGACGCGGCTTTGCCGGAACAGTCGGCCCGGTGGAGGCCGTGCGCATCTTCACCGGCGCGCCGCTTCCCGCAGGCGCCGACACCATCGTTATCCAGGAGAATGTCCGCGACCTCGGCGGTGGCAGCATCGAAGTGACCGCTTCGACGGTTGAGGGCCGCAACATCCGCCGCCTCGGGCTTGACTTCTCAAAGGGCGACGTTCTGCTGGAGAAAGGCCGCCTGCTTGATCCGGCGGCGTTGTCGCTGGCGGCGGCGGCCAACCATCCGCAGGTCAGCGTGGTGAAACGGCCGTTGGTCGCCATCATCGCTACCGGCGACGAATTGCTGCCGCCGGGCAGCGAGCCTGGCCCCGACCAGATCATCTCGTCAAATGCCTATGGCGTCGCCGCCGCAGCCCGCTTGGTCGGCGCCGACGCGCTCGATCTCGGCATCGCCTCCGACCGCAAGGAGGCGATCGCCGCGCTGGTGAAAAAAGCGGTCGATGCAGGAGCCGACGTCATCGTCACGCTGGGCGGCGCCTCAGTCGGCGACCACGACCTTGTCCATGACGTGCTGACTGGCGAAGGCATGACGCTCGATTTCTGGAAGATCGCCATGCGGCCGGGCAAACCGCTGATGTTCGGCCGGCTGGGCGACGTCCGCTGCATCGGCCTGCCTGGCAATCCAGTGGCGAGCCTGGTCTGCACACAGCTTTTCCTGAAGCCGTTGCTTGCGCGGCTCGGCGGCCGCGCCTACCGGCAGGACATGCGTCAGGCGCGGCTCGGCGCCGCCATGCCGGCCAACGATCTCAGGCAGGACTATGTACGCGCGGTGGTGAAGGAAGACGCCGGCACGCTAACGGCGACGCCGTTCGGCATCCAGGATTCCTCGATGCTCAGGATGCTGGCCGACGCGAACGGGCTGATCGTGCGTGAGCCATTTGCACCCCCAGCCGCGACAGGCGCCGCCTGCAGCGTGCTGATGTTACGCTGAACAAACCGTCAACGCATTCATTAAACTTTAAACAGTTGCGGAACACAACTGGAACAGATAGTGTTTGTTCTGGGTTTGTTTTTCTGATTCTGTTGGGGGTCGCGATGCTGACACGCAAACAACATGAGCTGTTGATGTTCATCCACGAGCGGCTGAAGGAAAGCGGCATTCCGCCATCGTTCGACGAGATGAAGGAAGCGCTCGACCTCGCCTCCAAGTCGGGTATTCATCGGCTGATCACGGCGCTGGAGGAGCGCGGCTTCATTCGCCGGCTGCCCAACCGCGCTCGCGCGCTGGAAGTGCTGCGCTTGCCCGATTCGATCGCGCCCGGCCTCAATGCGGCGCGCAAATTCTCGCCGAGCGTCATTCAGGGCAGCCTTGGGCAGAGCAGCCATGGGCAGGGCAGCCTCGGGCGGCAGATCAAGCCGGCGCCTTCACGCATGCCTGCGGCCGGCAACGACGACGACGTTGTCGCCACCGTCTCCATCCCGGTGATGGGTCGTATCGCTGCCGGTGTGCCGATCGATGCCATCCAGCACCAGACGCATTCGATCTCGGTGCCACCGGACATGATCACCGGCGGCGCGCACTACGCGCTGGAGGTCAAAGGTGATTCGATGATCGAGGCCGGCATTTTTGACGGCGATACGGTCATCATCCGCAACGCCGACACCGCCCAACCTGGCGAGATCATTGTCGCCCTGGTTGACGAGGAGGAAGCGACGCTGAAGCGGTTCCGCCGCAAAGGCGCCTCGATCGCCCTGGAAGCCGCCAATCCGGCCTATGAGACGCGCATATTCGGGCCGGACCGGGTCAAGGTGCAAGGCAAGCTGGTCGGGTTGATCCGGCGTTACTGAGCGACAGCTTTCCCGGGTTTCTCGGCCTTGCGGTATGGCGGCAAGCCCCTCGCCTCGCGCGAGAATCTCCGCTGCTCATGCCAGGGCCTATATGGCTGTTCGACGGCAAAACGGATTTCTGCGCGCGTCGTCGCAGATAGCGGGTCGAAGAAAACGGCGGCACTGCCCATGCGAGCGAGCTGGCGTTTGGTGACGACGAGAACCAGCGGGTTGCGGCAGGGATTATAATAGGCCGTGGCATCGTCGATGACGATCAAATCCGCAAAGCCACAGGCTGGCCGCGCGGTTTTGCGGTCATCGGCGAGCGCGATGATCGCGCCGGACGGATGCCGGGCGATGCAGAGGCCGTCAGTGCAGTAGAAAGGCGATCCCGGCGGCAGGTCGGCCGGATCGGCGATGTCGAACCGCACGTCTCCTTTTTCGAATGTCTCCGGCTCGACAATGGTCGCTGAAATCAGCGCATGTTTCCAATTGTCGGTGGTGAATTCGTTCGAACGCACTCGGTTGATGGCAAGTTCGCCGCCGCCGATCGGCAGCGCCACCAGATGTGCGTCCTCCGAGATCAGCACGTCGGGGGTGCGTGTCTCGGAAATCGTTAGCAGGCCGGCGAGCGCAAAGGGAAGTGCCGCAAGCCGCAACCATGTCGTCGCCATTGTGGCAATGACCAGGGCGACCGTCACCATCAGAACCGACTGCAACGAAATCAGCCCGACTGCATCGACCGGCGAACGCTCGGAGATCCATCCCGATATTGCAATCATCGCCGTCAGCCCCTTGCCCATCATGTAGAGGAAAGGCCCGTCGAGGCCGAAAGGCATTGCCAAGGCGCTGACGACGGCCAGGAACATGACGACCGTGACGATCGGCATGACGGCCAGATTGGCGAACAGGCTGAGCGGCGAGACGCGCTGGAAGTGCCAGATGGCGAAAAGCGCGGTGGCGCTGCCGGCAATGATGGAGGTCATTGCGATTGCACCTGTCCCAGCGAGGAGTTTCCGCGTGACGAAAGCGACCGGTGACCGTCGCTGCGGCGGCGCCTTGGCCTTGTCGGCACGATAGTCTGACCAGCCTGCATAGGCGCCTACGAGGGCTGCGGTCGCGGCGAAGGACATCTGGAAGCTGGGGCCGACCACCTCGTGCGGCGACACGACGATGACGGCGATCGCTGAAATCGTCAGATTGCGCATGGTGAGTGCGGCCCGATCGAACAGCACGGCGACAAGCATCACCGCCAACATGATGAAGCTGCGCTCAGCCGCGACCACGACACCGGAAAAAATGAGATAGGCAGCTATGGAAACGAGTGCGGCGCCGGCCGCATATTTTTTGACCGGCCTGCGCGACGAAAAATCGGGAAACAGCGCAAAGGCGCCGCGCAGCAATCCCATGATGGTGCCGGCGACAAGCGCCATGTGCAGGCCGGAAATGGAGATGATGTGATAGATGCCGGTGCGCCGCATCGATTCGTTGATCTCTTCGGGGATGCCGGCACGCACGCCGACGATCAGCGCTGCGGCAATCTCCCCCTCGGCGCCACCGATGCTGTCCCTGATATGGTCGGCGATGCTTTCGCGCGCCTTTTCGATCGAGGCGGAAAGGCGCGCGGCTAACGGTGCATCCTCGGAAGCGACGATCTTCGGATTGCCGAGGAAAAAGCCGCTGGCGCCAATACCGGCGAAATAGCTGTCGAAGGAGAAGTCATAGCTGTCCGGCCTAACCGGGCCAGTCGGAGGCAGAAGCCTCACATAGCCGGTTACCACCGAGCCTGCGGTCATCTCGGCGGGAGTTTTGCGTGCCGAAACCCTGACACGTTCCGGTGCATAACGCAGTGTCGGCCGAGCGGTCGATATCACGTCGATGGTCAGCCTGATCCGGCCGTTCGCCATCTGGTCGAGCCTGACGATGCGGCCGGTGAGCTGGGTCTGGATTACCGAACCGAGCATCTGCGTTCCCGCGCGCCAGGTTTCAACCTTGGCGGCGAGCACACCGAGTGCGCACAGCAACGCTGCCATGAAACACAAATGCGTTTTGCGCCATGACCGCGTGACCGCTGCACACAATGCCGTGAGGACCACGACGGCGATGGGTTGGGGAAAGCCCGGTTCCACGGCAAGCGAAAAATAGACGATCACGCCGGATGCCAGGAAAACCGGCACCAGCAGGAAGGCGACGCCGCGGTCGAGTTCCATGCCGGCCGCCGAAACAACGCTGTTGCGGACAGCGGATGGTGCGAGGCGACGGAACTGTCGGCGGAAGCCAACGACAAGCCCGGGTGTTGGACTGGGTATTGGCGCGGAGCGGGCTGGCGAAAGAGGCTGGATGCCCGGGTGCGACCCAGGCAACGAAACGGGTAGCGGCTCGGCGTGAGGAACGTCGGCAAACAGCGATCGTTCGCTGACGCTTGCGACCGCGCCCTCGCTCTCGTTCACGCCGCGGCCTGGTCCAGCCATCGGGTCTGCCCCTTGCGCCCTTGACCTCCTATGCTACATGAACGCGCGACGCGCGAAAGTCCGCGCAACCACATCCGTTTCCTGCGCCTGCCCGAGAGTTCCATGTCCGACAAGGTCGTCACCCGTTTTGCCCCCTCGCCCACCGGCTTCCTGCATATTGGCGGGGCGCGCACGGCGCTGTTCAACTGGCTGTATTCGAAACACACCGGCGGCACGATGCTGCTGCGCATCGAGGACACCGATCGTGAGCGTTCGACGGCTGCGGCAACCGCTGCCATCCTCGACGGACTCTCCTGGCTCGGCCTCACCTGGGACGGCGAGCCGGTATCGCAGTTCGAGCGCGCGCCGCGCCACCGCGAGGTGGCCGAGGAGTTGGTGCGCATGGGCAAGGCCTATTATTGCTATGCGACGCCAGCCGAGCTGGAGGCGATGCGCGAGAGCGCGCGGGCCAAGGGGCTCCCTCCCCGCTACGATGGACGCTGGCGCGATCGCGACCCGTCGGAGGCGCCTGCGGGCGTTAAGGGCGCCATCCGCATCAAGGCGCCGACCGAGGGCGAGACGGTGGTGGATGATCTCGTGCAGGGTGAGGTGCGCTTCCCCAACAAGGATCTCGACGATTTCATCATCCTGCGCTCGGACGGCAATCCGACCTATATGCATGCTGTCGTCGTTGACGACCATGACATGGGCATCACCCACATCATCCGCGGCGACGATCATCTGACCAACGCCGCCCGCCAGATGGTGATCTATCGAGCCATGGGCTGGGACGTGCCGTCGATGTCGCATATTCCGCTGATCCACGGCGCCGACGGCGCCAAGCTGTCGAAGCGACATGGTGCGCTCGGTGTCGAGGCCTATCGCGCCATGGGCTATCTGCCCGAGGCGCTGCTCAACTACCTGGCGCGGCTCGGCTGGAGCCATGGCGACGACGAAGTGATGTCGATCAAGGACATGATTGCCTGGTTCGATATCGGCGACGTCAACAAGGGCGCCGCTCGTTTCGACTTCGCCAAGCTGGAGGCCCTGAACGGCGTGCATATGCGCCGGATGAGCGACGCCGAATTGCTCGATATCTTCATCGCCACCTTGCCCTATCTCGAAGGCGGCCCGGCGATCGCAACGCGCCTCGACGACACGCGCAAGGCGCAATTGCTTGCAGCGCTGCCAGGCCTGAAGGAGCGCGCCAAGACGCTGGTCGAGCTTGTCGACGGCGCCGGCTTCCTGTTCGCCGAGCGGCCGCTGCCGATCGACGAGAAGGCGGCAGCGCTGCTCAGCGGTGAGGCGCGCGAGATCCTGCGGGGTGCCCACGCGGTGCTGAAGGCAGTTTCAGGTGACTGGACGGCCGCCGCCGCGGAGGCTGCGATCCGCGAATATGCTCTGGCAGGCGGTCATAAGCTCGGTGCCGTGGCCCAACCTCTGCGTGCCGCGCTGACCGGCAAAAGCACCTCGCCCGGCGTGTTCGATGTGCTTGCCGTGCTTGGCCGCGACGAAAGCCTGGCGCGCATATCCGATCAAATCGATTAGCAAAACTGGCCCAAGAAGATTGGCATTGAAAGGCGGGTTTCGCAGTGCAACATTAGGTCTTGGCCCAATTTGGCACGCAAATCCAAAAGCGGGCGCAAACGCGCGAACTCCGATCCTTTCGACGTGTTGCGTTGCAGATATATTGCCTTGCCGGCAGTGAGAAAACCAAAAGGAGTTTGCAATGTCCGAAGCTGCGACAAAGATGGAATTTGGCGGCAAAACCCAAGCATCGACTGCAAAACTTGAATTCGGCGGCAAAACTCACGAGCTCAGGGTGCGAAGCGGTTCGGTCGGACCAGATGTCATCGACATCGGCTCGCTTTACAGCACCACCGGGGCCTTCACCTACGATCCCGGCTTCACGTCGACGGCAAGCTGCGAGTCGGAAATCACCTTCATCGATGGCGATGCCGGCATTCTTTTGCACCGCGGTTACCCCATCGACCAGCTGGCCGAGCATGGCGACTTCCTCGAAGTCTGCTACCTCTTGCTCTATGGCGAATTGCCGACCAAGGCGCAGAAGGACGATTTCGACTACCGGGTGACGCGCCACACCATGGTGCACGAGCAGATGTCACGCTTTTTCACCGGCTTTCGCCGCGACGCGCATCCGATGGCGGTGATGTGCGGCGTGGTCGGCGCGCTGTCGGCTTTCTATCACGACTCCACCGATATCTCGGACCCCTACCAGCGCATGGTCGCATCGATGCGGCTGATTGCCAAAATGCCGACGATAGCGGCGATGGCCTACAAATATCACATCGGCCAGCCCTTCATTTACCCGAAGAACGAGCTGAATTTCGCGGCCAACTTCCTGCATATGTGCTTCGCCGTGCCGTGCGAGGAATACAAGATCAACCCGGTGCTGGCGCGTGCGATGGAGCGCATCTTCATCCTGCACGCCGATCACGAGCAGAACGCCTCGACCTCGACCGTCCGCCTCGCCGGCTCGTCGGGCGCCAATCCGTTTGCCTGTATCGCTGCCGGCATCGCTTGCCTGTGGGGACCGGCGCATGGCGGCGCCAACGAGGCCGCTCTGAACATGCTGGGCGAGATCGGTCATGTCGACCACATCCCGGAATTCATCGCCCGCGCCAAGGATAAGAACGATCCGTTCCGATTGATGGGCTTTGGCCACCGCGTCTACAAGAACTACGATCCGCGCGCCAAGATCATGCAGAAGACCGCACATGAGGTGCTGGGCGAACTCGGCATCAAGGACGATCCGCTGCTCGACATCGCCATGGAGCTGGAAAAGATCGCGTTGACCGATGCCTATTTCATCGAGAAGAAGCTTTATCCGAACGTCGATTTCTATTCGGGCATCACGCTCAAGGCGCTGGGCTTCCCCACCACAATGTTCACCGTGCTGTTCGCGGTCGCCCGCACAGTCGGTTGGATCGCGCAGTGGAAAGAGATGATCGAGGATCCGCACCAGAAGATCGGCCGTCCGCGCCAGCTCTATACAGGTGCGCCGGAACGGGATTACGTGCCTATTGCGAAGCGGTAGTTGAGCGAATAGTGAGTAGCGAATAGGAAGAAGACAGCGAACGCTAGACGCCAGTCTGCCCCTACTCGCTATTCGCTACTCCCTATTCGCTTCTTTATGTACTCCATCACCACCCCCGCCGCGATATCGCCGGACGGCCTGCCGGTGGCCATGCGTCTGGCCACTTCGGCAAAACCGTCCTTCTGCCAAGTGCGGTAGGCAGTGTCGGAAAACAGCGCTTCCAGCTGCCGCGCCAGATAGTGTGGCCGCACATATTCATTGTAGTGCTCGGTCACCA
Organism: Mesorhizobium sp. WSM4823; assembly: GCF_055811195.1. NCBI lineage: Bacteria > Pseudomonadati > Pseudomonadota > Alphaproteobacteria > Hyphomicrobiales > Phyllobacteriaceae > Mesorhizobium > Mesorhizobium sp. WSM4823. The sequence goes on along the minus strand of NZ_JBVVQL010000002.1, from coordinate 460,932 downwards.
CCGGACGGTCGGCGATGAGATTGGGCAAGGCGGCGCTCCATACGGTGATCAAGCGTTGGGCCATCCGCATGACCGGATCGAGCCGGTAGCAGGAGATCATCGGCACGCCCGACAGCGCCAGTTCCAGCGACACCGTTCCCGATGCGATCAGCGCCGCATCGGCCTTGCCGAAAGCCTGCCATTTGCGTTCGGGATCAAGGATGATCTCCGGCTTCTCGTCCCAACTCGCCACCGAAGTCCTGACCAGGTCGGCGACATGCGGAACCGTCGGCAACAGCAGGCGCAAGCGATGCCCCCGCGCGCGCAGGATCGAGATCGTCTTGCCGAATGGGCCGACCAGCCTTCGCACCTCGCCGCGACGCGAGCCGGGCAGCACCAGCAATGTCTTCACGCGATCCTCGGACAGGTCGCGCGGCAGGCTTTGCGCCTTGGCAGCACCGAGCACGCCCGGATCATGCGTGAGGCGATGGCCGACATAGGTGCCGGGCGGACCTCCGAGGCGGGCGAGTTCCTTCACCTCGAAAGGCAGGATGCAAAGGATATGGTCGACATACGGTCTCATCGCCAGCGCCCTGCCCGGCCGCCATGCCCAGACGCTCGGGCAGACATAGTGGACGATGGGGATTGCCGGATCGGCGCCACGCACCTTCTTGGCTACGCGGAGTGAAAAATCCGGGCTGTCGATGGTGATCAGGCAATCGGGCCTTTCACCGGCGACCGCGCCGGCCGTCTGGCTGATCCGCCGCATCAGGCGCGGCAGGTCGCGCAGGACCGCGCTCAGCCCCGTCAGCGCGATCTCGCTGCCCTCGAATAGTGGGATGAGGCCAAGCGCCTGCAGATGGCGTCCGCCAATGCCGACAAGCCTGACCTCGCGGCCGGTCGTGCGCTTGAGCGCCTGGATGAGGTCGGCGCCAAGCAGGTCACCGGATTCCTCGCCGGCGACGATGGCGATCTTCAGCGGCTTGTCACTGGCCATAGGCCGGCTCCTCGACGGGCAGGCCGACGATGAAAAGGCCCAGCGCATTGGCGCGCGCGATGGTGACGGGGCCCTCCAGAATGAGCGAACGACCAGCTTCGATGGCAATGCCGGCAAGGCCGGCTGCATGCGCCGCATCGACCGTCTGCGGGCCGATCGACGGCAGGTCGGCGCGCAACTCCTGGCCGGGCTTGGCGCATTTGACCAGGACACCACGCGTGCCGCCAGCCAGCCTGCCATGGCCGCGCAACTCTCTTGCCCGCTCAAGCAGCCCGGCAGTGCCTTCGATGCCTTCCAGCGCGATCGCCCGCCCACCGACCGCTATTGCCGCCTGGCCGATATCAAGCGCGCCAATGGCTTTCGCGGCGGCCCGCCCTGCCTCGATGTCACGCCAGTCGGATCGATTTGGTCCTGCCGCGGTCAGAGTTCCCTGGCTCGCTGCCAGTTCGGGAACCACCTCATGCGCGCCGACCACTTTGATGCCCCGCTTTTCAAGGCCTCGTGTCAGGACTTTCAGAAGCCCATCATCGCCGCGCGCCAGCGCCAGGACCACCGAAGGCACGATCGCCAGCAATCCGAGACTCGGGCGCATGTCGATCAGCCGCGGCCTGCGCTTGATCTCGCCGGCAAGAACCAGATGGGTGACGCCGTGACGCTTCAGCGTCGCCACCAATGAGCCGATCTGCTCAAGTGCCAAGCTGTCGTGCTCGTACTGGCGGAGCTCCTGCCGGTCGGCCTCGCCCTCCATCAACAGAATGAAAGGCGGATGATCATGCGCGGCCAGGCCTTCGGCGACTTCCACGGGCAAGCTGCCGCTACCGGCAACGATACCGATCCTAGAGCCTGGCGCGAGTTGAAGCTTCGCCCCGGCGATCTCAGCCTTCGTCATCGCCATCGTCACCGTCGCCGCCCTTGAGCGACGGGACGGCGTAGTGCCGCTTGCCGCGACTGGCGATGAAATCGATGATCTTCATGGCCGTCGGCGATGAAGCGAATTCCGCCTTTGCGAGCTCGATATTCTCGCCGACGGTTCGGGAGCGATCGAAGATCGTCCTGTAAGCCTTGCGCAACGTAAGGATCTCGGCGCGCGGCAGGCCGGCGCGCTTCAGGCCGATGATGTTGAGGCCGCGAAGGCTGGCGCGATTGCCGACGGCGATGGCGTAGGGAATGACATCGCCGACAATTGCCGAGCAGCCGCCGAGAAAGGCATTGTCACCGACGCGGACAAACTGATGAACAGCGGTGAGGCCCCCGATATAGACGTTATCGCCGATTTCGCAATGGCCGCCCAGCGTCGCCTGATTGGCAAACGTGGCATTCTTGCCGACGACGCAGTCATGGGCGATATGGGCATAGGCAAGGAAATTGCCGTTGTCGCCGATAACAGTCTCGCCGCGGCTGGAATCGGTGCCGAGGTGCATGGTCACGCCTTCGCGGATCGTGCAGTTCTCACCGATGACGAGCGTGGTGCGGCCGCCCTTGTGCTTGGTGTTTTGCGGCGGCGCGCCCAATGTCGCCATCGGATAGACCTTGGTCGAGGCGCCGATCGTGGTCGCGCCCATCACCGAGACGTGGCTGACCAGTTCGACGCGGTCGCCGATCACGGCGTCGCCGCTGATGTGACAGAACGGCCCGATGCGGACGCCTTCGCCGATTTTAGCGCCTGCCTCGATGACCGAAGATGGATGGATAACCGTTTGGATTTTCATAAGCATTCGATCGTCAGTCGCTCGTAACCATCATCGCTGAGATCTCGGCTTCCGCGGCCTTGACGCCGTCGACCAGAGCCTCGCAAGCGAATTTGAGAAGGTTGCCGCGTTTCTTAATTTTCTTCACATGAATCTTTAACTGGTCGCCAGGAACGACCGGTTTGCGGAATTTGGCGTTATCGATGGTCAGGAAATAGACCAGCGATGGTTTTTCGGTGCCAAGGCTGCGAATGCAGATGGCGCCGGCCGTCTGCGCCATCGCCTCGACGATCAGCACGCCGGGCATGACCGGCTGATCCGGGAAATGACCCTGAAAATGCGGCTCGTTTATGGTCACGTTCTTGATGCCGATAGCGGACTCGTCGCCATCGATGTCGATGATGCGGTCGATCATCAGGAACGGATAGCGATGCGGCAGGAGCTTCATCAACCCCAATATGTCGACCGCTTCGAGCGTCGTCGCCGCCATCATCTAGCTATTCCCCCCCTCGCCGGATTTGCGCGCCCTGGCCAGTCTTCGCAAAGCTGCGATCTCCCGCATGGCTTCCGCCATCGGCTGTGCCGGATATCCTCCCCAAATCTCGCCCGCAGGAACGTTGCTCATAAACCCGCTTCTCGCAGCAAGTTTGGCCCCGGTCCCTATGGTCAGGTGATCGGCAAGGCCGACACCGCCACCCATGGTGACGTTGTCGCCCACCGTCACGGAACCGGAAATACCTGAAAGGCCGGCGATTATGCAGTTGCGGCCGATGCGGACGTTATGAGCGATCTGCACCAGATTATCGATCTTGGTCCCCTGACCGATGATCGTGTCGGACATGGCGCCACGATCGACCGTGGTGTTTGAGCCGATCTCGACATCGTCCTGGATAACGACACGGCCGATCTGCGGGACGCGCTCCGGGCCCTTCGCGCCAGCCACGAAGCCAAAGCCGTCCTGACCGATGCGGGCACCGCCATGGATGATGACGCGGTTGCCGATCAGCGCGTACTGGATGCTGGCGCCTGGGCCGACATAGCCGTCGCGGCCGAACTGGCAGGAGGGACCGATAACGGCATGAGGGGCGATGACGGTTCCACTGCCGATAGAAGCGCGGGGGCCGATGATCGCGCCGGCCTCGATGATCGCGCCGGCCTCAATATGCGCCGATGGGTCGATATGAGCATGCGGCGAGATGCCGGTTTCGCCGGTCATCGGCGCCGGTGTCGCAGCCGCTGGGAAGAGAAGGCGCCCGACCATCGCGAAAGCCTGTTGCGGGCGCGGATGGACCAGAACCGCGATGCCCGCCGGCGCTTTGCCGGCAAATTCGGCGGGACAGAGAACTGCCGCTGCCCGCAGCGATTGCATCAGCGCGAAGTTGCGCCTGCCATCGACGAAGACGAGGGCATGCTCGCCGCCTTCGCTTGCCGGCGCCAAAGCTTCGATCGATATATCGGAGAGGCCCGAATCGACAAGCACCGAGCCGGTCAGATTCGCGACTTCGCCAGCCGTGTACCGGCGTGAGGGCGCGAAGAACACCGGATCGGTCATTCCAGAAGCTATATCCAGCTAGCGCATGACCCCAAAAATCGGAATCGATCTTCGGGAAGGATCATGTGCAAATCAAAGTGCCACAGTGTGCTTTGCGCCTCCGGAGGACGCACGGCGCTGTAGTATCGGTTCACTCTCTTCCGGACCAACGGCCCGGAAGCATCGTTGCCCGCCGATCAGAAGCGGGTCGATATGCCGAAGTTAAACTCCTGCACGTCGTCGGTGTCTTCCTTGAGGACCGGTACCGCATAATCGATGCGGATCGGGCCAAACGGTGACGCCCACATCAGACCGACGCCGACCGAGGCGCGCCATTGCATGTCGGTTGACGACGGATCGACCAAATCTCCTCTGACCTTGCTACCATAAAGCGTCGCCGCATCGGCGAAAACTGCGCCGCGCAGGCCGAAGCTTTCCGGAATGATCGGCATCGGAAACTGGGCCTCCGCCGAGGCGTTGAAATAGGTGGTGCCACCGAGATGGTCGTCAAAGCCCTGGTCGTCGACAGGACCGATGCCGCCATAGGCAAAGCCGCGGATCATCCGGTCGCTGCTCTGAAAATGATCGAAGATGCGCAGATCGCCGGAGCCGTAGCCCTGGACGTGGCCGGCGCCGCCCGAAATCAACCCGACCAGATCAAGCTGCTCCGACAATGTCTGGTAGACGCTGCCACGCGCCGTCACCTTGATGAATTTGGCATCGCCGCCAAGGCCGGCCACCTCCGTGCTGACATTGGCGTAGATCCCTTCATGTGGGTTCTTCATGTCGTCGATGGTGTTGTAGACCAGGCCAAGGCTGATCGACGACTTGAGCCACGGGCTCTCGTCAATACCTTCGAGGATCGCTTCAGAGACATCGCATTTGAGGGGATCGTATTCGCCGTCGGTCTCGCAGCCATCGTCGAGCTTATACTTCTCTTGCGCGATATTGTACGCCAGCTGTGTCGAGATGTTGTCGGTGATCGGCAGGCCGAAGCGCACCGTCGCACCTATCGTCTCGCTCTCGTATTCGTCATATTGCCTGGTCCGGTTGAAGACATCGAAACCAGCGGCAATGCGCCGCCCGAGGAAATAGGGCTCGGTGAAGGAGAAGTTGTAGTCGCGCGAATTTCTGCCGCCGCCCGCCGATATCCTGATGAACTGGCCGCGTCCGAGGAAGTTGCGCTCCGTGATCGATCCTTCGACGGATGGGCCTGACGTGTCGCCGCCAGTCGAATAGCCGGCGCCAACCGAGAACTCGCCGGTCGACTTCTCGACCACGTCGACCACCAGCACCACCTGATCAGGCTCAGAGCCGGGCACGGTGGAAACTTCGACTTTTTCAAAATAATCGAGCGCTTCCAGCCGCTTCTTCGCGCGCTGGATGAGAACCTGGTTGAAGGCGTCGCCCTCACTCACGTCGAATTCGCGGCGGATGACATAGTCGCGTGTGCGGTCGTTGCCGCGAATCTCGATGCGTTCGACATAGGCTTTGGTGCCCTGGTCGATCGTATAGACCACCGAAATCGTGTGGTTCTCGAAATTGCGGTCGCCGCGCGGCGTCACCTGGGCGAAGGCATAGCCGGAACCGGCGACCGTCTCAGTCAGCGCGATGATGGTGTCTTCGACGTTCTTGGCGTTGTAGACATCGCCCTTGTGGGTCTCGACCACCGACTGCAGCGATGCGCCGTCGACCTCGGGAATCGTGCTCTCGACGCTGACGTCGCCAAATGTGTAGCGATCCCCCTCCTGCACGGTGATGGTCACCGTGTATTTGTTGGTGGTCTCGTCGAGTTCGCCGACCGCGGAAACGACCTGGAAATCGGCATAGCCGTGATTGTAATAGAAACGGCGCAGCAGCTCCTGGTCGGCGCGCAGCTTGTCTTCGTCATAGACGTCGTCGCGCAGCACGAACGAAAGGTAGGACGAGCGCTTGGTAGAGATGATATCGGACAGACGACGGCTCGAATAGGCGCTGTTGCCGACGAAATTGATCGCGGCGATCTGCGTGCGGCCGCCTTCGTTGATGTTGAAGACCACGTTCACGCGGTTGTCGCCGAGATCCATGATCTGGGTGGTCACGGCGGCGTCGTCGCGGCCGATACGCCTGTAGGCGGCCTTGACCGCCTCGACGTCGGCATCGAGCGCCTGCTGCGAGAACGTTCCGCGCGGCTTCAACTGGATTGAGACCGCAAGCGCGTTGTCCTTGAGCTTCTTGTTGCCCTGGAACAGCACCTGGTTCACGACCTGATACTCGGAAACCTTGATGACCAGCGAAGAACCGACCTGATTGATCTGGACGTCCGAGAACAGCCCGGTGCCGAACAGCGCCTTGACCGCATCGTCGATATCGGAGCTGGAGAAGGCCTTGCCGGGCTTGATCGTGACGTAGTTGCGGATCGTGTCGGCGTCGACACGCTGATTGCCGCTGACTTCGACTCTTGAGACAACAGCGGCCTCGACCGCCGATGTGGCAACGAATTGCACTGCGAGCGCACCTGGCACGACCAGAGCGGCGGACATGGCCACCGCGGACGCGGCGCTCAGAAACTTGGAAGTTGCCTTCATCGGGCTTTTGTACCTTTTCTCGAAGTCCCCACGGCGAGAAAACCGGACGTGCGGTAATTTCCCCTACCGTATTAACCGGATTTTCCCTACACGCAAGGCTCCTGGTTAATTTGTATTTACTTAACCCTGTTGCGTGGCTTTCGCGTCACGCATATCCCCACGCATGGTAAACGGCGTCTCAACATTGGCTCTGTCGAAGCCAAATTTCTTCATGATTTCAGCATCCAAACAGATCGTTCCAGAAAACGAACCCCATGAAGCCCAACACGAGCATGAAGCCAGCCCTGTAACCCATTTCCATCATCCGTTCCGACACCGGCCGCCGAATGACTGCCTCCACGCCGTAGAACAACAGATGGCCGCCGTCGAGGGGGGGAATCGGCAAAAGGTTGAGAATACCGATCCCGACCGACAGCAAAGCAACAAGTTGTACAAGCCAGTCGAAGCCCAGTTTTGCCGCCTGCCCCGACATCTTTGCGATCTTAATTGGCCCGCCCAGCTGGCATTTGTCTTCGCGGCCGACGACGAAACGCTGCAGGAACTGACCGGTGCGCTGAATGATGTATCCCGTCTCCTCGACCGCCGCCCCTACCGCTTCGATCGGGTTGTAAGTCACTAGCCTGGGTTGGCCGAATTCCTGATTGTTGACGACGCCGATCACGGCCACTTTGACCTTGTTGCCCAGCCCGTCTTGCTGCTCCATCAGCTCCGGCGTCGCAGTGGCGGTGATCTCCTTGCCGTCCCGCAACATGACGAAGGTAATGGCATCGCCGCCGCGGCCCGAAACCAGGCGCTGGACGTCGGAGAAGGTCTGGACCTTGCTGCCGTTGACGCTGACGAATCGGTCGCCGGGCAGGATGCCTGCCCTGGCCGCAGGACTGCCGGCGGTGACTTCAGCCACCATCGGCTCCATCACAGGGCGGCCATAGACGGAAAACAGCACCGCAAAGACGGCGATCGTCAGCAGGAAGTTGAACAGCGGGCCGGCCACCACAGTCGCCGCGCGCTTCCAGACCGGCTGCGTGTGAAAGGCAATCTTGCGTTCGGCATTGGTCAGCGATTCAAGCTCCTCCGAGCTGGGCTGGCTCGACGTGGCATTCATGTCGCCGACAAATTTGACATAGCCGCCAAGCGGAATGGCGGAGAGCTTCCAACGCGTGCCATGGCTGTCATTGAAGCCGAAGAGCTCCGGGCCGAAGCCGATCGAAAAGGCTTTTACGCCGATGCCGCACCAGCGGCCGACGAGGTAGTGGCCCATCTCGTGCACGAACACGACCACGGTCAGCACGAACAGGAAAGGCACCAGCGTGCCGAGGAAAAAGCCCTCCGTGCTGAAAACCGCGTGAAGAATCTCGTTCAACTCATGTCCTCAAAATTCGTCCGCAGCACGCTCGTACCGCGACTGTGACATCAATCCAGGCGAATCCATGGCGCATCCTGCGCAGGTCAGGAAACCGGGCCAAGGAACAATGCCGATCAAGCTGGAAACAGCCCCTGCGCCGGATGGTCGGCGGTCGCCGAAATCCACCCGATGACGTATAGGGCGAAGGCCGCCGCGACAAGCCCGTCGACCCGGTCCATCACACCGCCATGGCCCGGTATCAGCGTGCCCGAATCCTTGCGGTCGTGACGGCGCTTCACCCATGATTCGAAAAGGTCGCCGGCCTGGGCAACGACCGATAGGACGAGCGCAACGATACCGAGAATTGCGAGATTGCCGGCCCCGGCAGAGGCGGCCAAAAGCAGCCCGGCAACAACCCCGCCAACGGCCCCACCGAGCGCCCCGCTCTGCGTCTTGCCGGGCGAGATCGATGGCGCCAGCTTCGGACCGCCAACAGCGCGACCGACAAAATAGGCCGATATGTCGGTCGCCCAAACCACCGCGAACAGGAAGAGAATGGCGACTAGGCCGGATCGGTCGCCGTCGCGCAAAAGAGCAAGCGACAGGCCGGAAATGGCGGCATAGGCAAGGCCGGACGCGTCCCAGGGCCCTGTCTGGTGCATCGAAGTCTGGTGCATCGAGTTCTGGCGCATCGAAGCCACGAGGATGGTGACAACGACCATCGCCGCCATAAGAAGCAGCAGCCAAAACGCCGGCAGGCCGGCGACCAAGGCGACGACGAAGACCAGAAGCAGCGCTTCAGGCAGAAGACCAAGACCCGTGGCAGCGACCGGGCGGCACATTCGCGTCCATTCGTAAAAGATCAGGATCGTCATGGCGGCGCAAAGCAACCGGAAGGGCAGTCCGCCGAGCCAGGTCAGGCCAAGCGTGATAGCAGCAAGCACGACGGCAGAAATCACGCGAAGCCGGAGGTTGCTCATCCCTTGGCAGTCACGGCGACGTCTTGAGCGCCAAGTCCGCCGAAACGGCGCTCGCGGCCAGCGAAATCGCGCAACGCATCGGCCAAATGCTCGCGGCTGAAATCGGGCCAGTAGCAAGGCAAGAATACAAGCTCGCTATAGGCCGCCTGCCACAGAAGGAAATTCGACAGTCTGAGTTCGCCGCTGGTGCGAATGACCAGTTCCGGGTCTGGAATGCCCTGAGTGTCGAGAGAGCCGGCAAAGGACTCGGCCGTGATCGCCTCGCTGTCGAGCTCGCCGCGCGCCACAGCCGAGGCAAGCTTGCGCGCCGTGCGCACGATCTCGTCGCGCCCGCCATAGTTGAAGGCGATGACCAGGGTCAGCGCCTCGTTGCGCATAGTCAGCGTTTCGGCCTCTTCCAGCAGGCTCCTGATATCAGGCTGCAACCCTGCCCTGTCGCCGATTATCCTGACCCGCACGCCGCTCTGGTGCAGTTCGGCGAGATCGCGGCGGATGAAGATTTTCAGGAGGCCCATCAGATCGCTGACTTCGGACTTCGGTCGCGACCAGTTTTCCGACGAGAAGGCGTAAACGGTCAGGAAGGAGATGCCGAGGCCAGGAGCAGCGCGGACCGTGTTGCGCAGGGCCTCGACGCCGGCGCGATGACCGGCAAGCCGTGGCATGCCGCGCGCCTTGGCCCAGCGTCCGTTTCCGTCCATGATGATCGCGACATGCGCGGGGCTTGTCATAGTTTCGCTTTCGGGTCGGACCCTTAAACCTGCATGATTTCAGCTTCCTTATCGGAAAGCAGATGGTCGATAGTGCCGATCATCTCGTCGGTGAGCTTCTGAACCTGGTCGGACCGCTTGCGCTGATCGTCCTCGCTGATGTCGCCGTCCTTTTCCGCCTTTTTGAGAAACTCCATGCCGTCTCGGCGCACGTGGCGCACGGCGATGCGCGCATTCTCGGCATAACCATGCGAGATCTTGACCAGCTCCTTGCGGCGCTGTTCGTTGAGCTCGGGCAGCGGAATTCTGAGATTGGTGCCGTCGACGATCGGGTTGAAGCCAAGATTGGACTCGCGGATGGCGCGATCGACCGCGCCGACCATCGACTTGTCCCAGACCGAAACCGAAATCATGCGCGGCTCCGGCACCGACACGTTCGCCACCTGGTTGATCGGCATGGTGGTGCCATAGGCCTGCACCTGGATCGCGTCGAGCAGGTTGCTCGACGCGCGGCCGGTCCGCAGCGAAGCCAGATCGTGCTTGAACGCAGCGATCGCCCCGTCCATGCGCCGTTTGAGATCATCGTATTCGCCACTCATCATCATCTCCTCGACCCGTTAGCCCGGGTTCACTGTTCAGGGGTAGCCCCGTATTCGAGCCTAAATCCGAAAACCGGTTCCCGCTTTTCGCTTAGGCGGACCCGGTTCGGTATCGGGCTCCCGATCAGTCGTCCGCGACGACAGTGCAACGGCCGCCGCCCCTCAGAATATCACCGAAACCACCCTTCTCGTGGATCGAATAGACGATTATCGGAATGTTGTTTTCGCGCGCAAGTGCAATCGCGGCTGTATCCATGATCGAAAGACCGCGTTTTATGACTTCGCCATGACTGATGCGCTCGAAGCGAGTCGCGTTCGGGTCCTTCTTGGGATCGGCCGAATAGACGCCGTCGACCTGAGTGCCCTTGAACAGCGCATCGGCGCCGATTTCCGCGGCACGAAGCGCCGCGGCCGAATCGGTGGTGAAGAACGGATTGCCGGTGCCGCCGGCGAAGATGACGACCTTGCCCTGGTTCATGTAGGCGGTCGCCTGGCGCTGCGAAAAGCTCTCGCAAAGTTCAGGCATGGCGATTGCCGACAGCACCACCGCGTCGACGCCTATCTTGTTCAACGAGGTGCGCAGCGCCAGCGAGTTGATGACGGTGGCGAGCATGCCCATGTGGTCGCCAGTGACGCGATCTCCGCCCTTGGACGCAACCGCCACGCCGCGAAAGATGTTGCCGCCGCCAATGACGACGCCGACCTCGATGCCCAGGGCGCGGGCCTCGGCGATGTCTGCGGCGATACGATCGACGACCGAAACGTCGATGCCGAAATGCTGCTCGCCCATCAACGCTTCGCCTGACGCTTTCAGCAAGACACGTCGGTAGAGGGGCTTCACCGTCATCTGGTCCTCATCGTTGCGCGTGTGACGCGCCTGGAGCGGCTCCCCCGCGCAGGCGCTGCCCCGAAACATTGGCGTTCCGATACACGAAGGGGGGCGCGCGGGGGCGCCCCGCCCCCCCCCGCGAAAAAAAAAGGCCCGCATTTGGTTAGAGCGGACAATGAACACTGGCCCTTTAAATACGCGGCGCCCCACACCCC
>NZ_JBVVQL010000002.1:0-449488 GCF_055811195.1 Mesorhizobium sp. WSM4823 | reverse complement strand
CCGCCCCCCCCCCGCGCCGGCGCGCCGCCCCCCCCCCCCCCCCCTCCCCCGCCCCCCCCCCCCCCCCCCCGCCGCCCCCCCCCCCCCCCGCCGCCCCCCCCCCCCCCCCCCCCCCCCCCGAGCCGGAAAAATCTCTTCCCCTCTTTAGCTTACGCCTGCAAATGCACCTTGCACTGATAGATCCGGCGGACAGCCAACCGGCTTGTCGCCGACCGCCCGGCCTTCATCGATACCGCGCATGAAATCGGCCGGGCATCCTTGCGGACACCCGGCCGTAAACCTTTTCAGAAGAAGAGTGCAGCTTACTTCTTGACCGCCGCCGCGACTTCCGCTGCGAAATCGGTCTCTTCCTTTTCGATCCCCTCGCCGAGCGCGAAGCGCAGATAGGCAGTGATCTTGGCCGGTGCGCCGATTTCCTTCTCGGCATCCGTCAGCGCCTTCTCGACGGTGATGTCGGGATTGAGCACGAAAGCCTGCTTGAGCAGCACGACCTCTTCGTAGAACTTGCGCAGACGGCCCTCGACCATCTTCTCGATGATCGCTTCCGGTTTGCCGGACTGGCGCGCCTGGTCGGCGAAGATCGCCTTCTCGCGCTCGATGGCAGCCGGGTCAAGCTCTTCGGTAGTCAGCGCCATCGGGCTGGTGGCGGCGACGTGCATGGCGACCTGGCGCGCGAACGCGTTGGCGGCTTGCGCGTTGCCTGTCGTCTCGATCGCGACCAGCACGCCCAGCTTGCCAAGGCCGTCGGCAACCGCATTGTGGACGTAGGTTGCAACAGCGCCATGTTCGACCGTGAGCTTGGCCGAACGGCGGAAGCCAAGATTCTCGCCGATCGTGCCGACAGCGTCCTTGATGGTCTCAGTGACCGACTTGCCCGAACCCGGATACGGTGCAGCTGCAACGGCCTCGGTCTTGCCGCCATAGGCGAGTGCGACCTTGGCGACGTTGGCGACGATCTCCTGGAATGCGGCATTGCGGGCAACGAAGTCCGTCTCGGAATTGACCTCGACGACCGCCGCCTCGCGGATACCGGCATCGACGCCGATGAGACCCTCGGCCGCGGTACGGCCGGCCTTCTTGTCGGCCTTGGAGATGCCCTTTTTGCGCAGCCAGTCGACGGCCTCTTCCATGTTGCCGTTGGTCTCGTTCAACGCCGCCTTGCAGTCCATCATGCCCGCGCCGGTCAAGTCGCGGAGTTCTTTGACCTGTGCAGCCGAAATGCTCATTGTCGCCTCTTTGTTTTAAAATGCACCGACGCACCACCGGTCTTCGATGATGCGCCTGGCGCCAGCGCTCAGCGCGCCAAAATATGAGAAAGATGAAGGCCGAAACCGGCCTTCGCTGTTACGCTTCCGGTGTCTGTTCGGCCGATGTCTGGGCAGCCGATGCCTCTGCCGCCGGGGTCGGCTCGAGCGCCGGCTCGACCGGAGCCTCGGCCAAAGCGCCGACATCGACGCCGAGCGCGCCTTGCTGGCGAGCGATGCCGTCGATCGCAGCCTTGGCGATCAGATCGCAATAAAGCTGGATGGCGCGCGCCGCGTCGTCATTGCCGGGGATCGGGAAATCGATCTTGTCCGGATCGCAGTTGGAATCGATGATGGCGACCACCGGGATGCCGAGACGCTTGGCCTCGAGGATGGCGATCGCTTCCTTGTTGGTGTCGATCACGAACATCAGGTCGGGCGTCGAGCCCATGTCCTTGATGCCGCCCAGCGCCTTATCAAGCTTCTCGCGCTCGCGATCGAGATTGAGGCGCTCTTTCTTGGTGAGCCCCTGGGCCTCGCCGGCCAGCATCTCGTCGAGCTTGCGCAGGCGCTGGATGGAATTCGAGATCGTCTTCCAGTTGGTCATCATGCCGCCGAGCCAGCGGGAATTGACATAATACTGGGCCGAGCGCTGCGCGGCGTCGGCGACGATGTCGGACGCCTGGCGCTTGGTGCCGACGAACAGCACGCGGCCACCCTTGGCGACAGTGTCGGAAACCTGCTTCAGCGCCTGGTGCAGCAGCGGCACCGTCTGCGAGAGGTCGATGATGTGGATATTGTTGCGCGCGCCATAGATATAGGGCGCCATCTTCGGGTTCCAGCGGTGGGTCTGGTGGCCGAAGTGAATGCCAGCTTCCAAAAGCTGGCGCATGCTGAAATCAGGCAGAGCCATTCTTTAGTTCCTTTTCCGGTTAGCCTCCACGGACACAGGCATTTCTGGACTTTGTCCTCGAACGCCACCGGAGGTTTCAGCCGGATTTCTCCCGGGCAGACACCAAAGTCCGTGTGTGGAATGAGCGGGCATATAGAGGGGATGCGCGACAAACGCAAGCGCTGCGGTGTGTTGCTGCTCAGCGTGCGGCGATCAGCGCACCCGGGCTATGGTCGTACCTTCCCCTTCGGCACGCGGACACGCCGGAAAACAGCCACGATCTCGTCGCGGCTGCATTCGATGGCGCCCAGCCGCACCGCGCGGTCGCGCTCGAAGCCGGTTATGTCATAATGCGGCGCCGATGTCTTCGGCGGTCCCTGATAGGAAGAGCGCTTGACGCCGAGCTGTGCTGCAAAACGGTGCAGTTCGTCGGTGTCGTCGGCCAGCAGGTGACACCAGCGGTGGCCGACCCATTTCCAGATCGCCGCGTCGACATAGACCGCCATGGGGCTTGCCGCACTCCTTCATCTTGCGCCGACCAGCGGAGCCAGATCCATTGCTAATGATGATAGAAGGGATTCGGATAAAAAATGAAGCCGCCAGCGGCTTCGAGTTCGGCTACGGTCCTGGTGATGGCCTCCTGCATGCGACGATGCAGTTCGGCGAGCGCATCTTCGACCGAGCCCGAATAGGCGTGCAATCCCAACGGCTCCGGCACCCGGATATGAGCGCAGCGCGGCCCAGCCGGTTGCGGCACGAAACGGTTGATCGTGTCGCGTAGCGTGCCCTTGCAATAATCGTTGCGAATGCGCTTCAAATGCTCGGCGATCTCCTCTTGCGTGATGCACGGGTTGGCCGAGGCCCACGGTCCGACGCGTTGGAGACGCTGGATCGTGTCCGCCAGCGTCCGGACCTGTTTTTGTCGCTCGGCGTCACCGGTGTCTTCCCGCAACCAGCGGCGCGACCTGCGTAAAAGCTCGGCGATCTCGTTGGCATCGGGTTCGAGCGAAATACCCTCCCCCAGGCGCCGGCTCAGTTCGAGTAGCAGTTGCTTCTGACGCGCGTCATACGAAGCCCGTTCGTCGGGCGCCATGCCGCAGGCAATTTCATCGCGCGACAGCAACGTCGCATAGATATGGTGGACGCGCTCCGGCAGCGTATCGGCGGCGCCGCCACGTTCGATCTTCAGGCTTTTCTCGACATAGGCACATTCCCGCGCCAGCGCCGGCTGGACGTTTTTGGTGAAGGCGAGCTTCCAGACAACCGGCGCTACCCAAACCTTGGAATCCCGATCCGCGGCGCGACCGCGCTTGAGCGCTTCGAACCCCATTTCGACCGCCCCCGGTAGCAGCGGACCGACGATGTTGGCATGCCAGCCGACGCCGCCTTCGGGATGCAAGAGCACACCCTGTCCTTTGAGCGCCCAGGCGATCGAGTGTTCCTTGGCGGCCCCGCTGTTGCCGGGAATCTGGGCGATCAGGTTATTGGCCAGCCAGAATTTCTGCATGAACCGGCCGAGGCCGTTGACGACGCCATGCGTGGCCCAGGATGCCGCGAGCGGACTGACCTGCGAGACAATCTCCTTGTCGATCATCCAATCGGTAAAGAATTCCGGATGGTTGGGCGTGATGAACGTTGCCTTGCCTGCACCGCAACAGGCCTTCAGCCGCTTTCGGTCGTCGTCGGGAAAGTCGATGTGGCGGACATTGGCCACGCCGCGCAATCCGGCCAGGCGGTTGAACGGCAACAGATCGCGAAACCCGGGAATACCGTGCAGCATGACAAGCCGGTTGACGACAGTCATGATCTTGATCAGCGCCGGATTGGGCTTCGGCGCTACGAACACATCGATCCTGCTCAACCCCACCCCCGATCGCCCCGTCGGCGTAGAAGGCTGCAAGGCAATTGCGGCGTGTTCAAGTCATGCGCAGCCGCCTTGCGGCCTGAAGCCCTATTTCGGCGGACAGGCTTTCGGCTGATCGAACAACGACAGATTGACCAGCTTGCCGGTCATCGAGAATTCATTGTAGTCCATGACCAGGTCGCGCGTGATGCCATTCTCATGCAGCTTGAAGCTGATCCGGTATTCCGGCACCTCCTCGCCTGACTTGTCGGTGCCGTCGAAATAGGCGATGTCGACAGGCCAATATTTGTCGGTGGCGAGCTTTGCCAGCGCGGGCGCTTCCGGATCAGCCTT
This sequence comes from Mesorhizobium sp. WSM4823, assembly GCF_055811195.1. Taxonomy (NCBI): domain Bacteria; kingdom Pseudomonadati; phylum Pseudomonadota; class Alphaproteobacteria; order Hyphomicrobiales; family Phyllobacteriaceae; genus Mesorhizobium; species Mesorhizobium sp. WSM4823. The sequence goes on along the minus strand of NZ_JBVVQL010000002.1, from coordinate 445,155 downwards.
GTCGGCATCGGCTTTCTTGCCAACGACGACGGTGGTGGTCATCACCTTGTCCGCATCTTCCGAGCCATCGAACAGGTTGGTCTCGTAGAAATTTTCACCCTTTTCGGCCTTATCGATTAGTTCGACCAGATGCTGGGTCGGAAACTGGGTAGCAGCGAGTTCCAGGCTGTTCTTCTCCGGCTTGTCGATGTCGACCTTGAGGCCCTTCGTCTCCTTCGTCGCTGTGCCCCTGACCTCCTTGTCGAGGTTCTGGTCGACGAAAGATTTTGTCACGAACGAGAAGGTCTTGCCTTCGGCGTCCTCGAAAGTGGTCGTCTGCTGGTCGGTCAGCTTTGTTGCATTGTCGTTGGTTGCGATCTGGGTGACGAAGCGGAACTTCACCGTATAGCCTTCGCAAGGCGAGCCGTTGAACTCATAGACCATGCGGCCAGAAATGCCGGTAATGCCCGAACGGTCTGAGGCTTTGTCCAGGCTCAGGTCATAGACCGCGCGATGCGCCTGCAGCGCCGGTACGGCAAAAGCCGGCGCCATCGAGAACACCGCTGGCAGCAGGACTGCATAGAATGCGAGGCGTGTTGCGCGCATGAGGTGCTCCGATCGTCGCGCCTGATGGCAGGCCGCAGGGAAAGATAGTCCAGCTTAAAAAAAGTCGTGGCGGAAGCGAGGCAAAAATAGCAATTTCGGCCCGGCCGGCGCGGCGTCATCAAGCAATAGGGAAATACCATGAGCGAAACAATCGAAAAGCGGCTAGGCGACCTCGGCGTGACGCTTCCGGTAGCCGCCGCACCCGCCGCCAACTACGTGCCCTATTCAAGGTCAGGCGATCTGCTGTTCACCGCCGGGCAGCTGCCACTCAAGGATGGCAAGCTGCAGGCGAGCGGACTGCTCGGCCGCGAGGTTGACACGCCAACTGGCAAGGACGCGGCAAAATATTGCGCGATCAACATATTGGCACAGGCAAAGGCAGCACTTGGCGACCTGGAGAAAATCCGCCGCCTTGTGAAGATCACCGTCTTCGTTGCCTCGGCACCGGAGTTTGTCGAACAGCACCTGGTTGCCAACGGCGCCTCGGATTTTCTGGTTGCAGTGCTCGGCGATCGCGGCAAACATGCGCGCTCCGCCGTCGGTGCCGCCTCGCTGCCGCTTAATGCCGCAGTGGAAATCGAAGCCATCTTCGAAGTCGAATGAGCCAGATATGACCGATCTTTCCTGGCTGACCGCCCGACCCGTCGCCCATCGCGGCCTGCACGACATGAACAAGACGCGGTGGGAGAACACGCTTTCCGCCTTTGCCGCAGCAGCCGAGCGCGGCTATGCGATCGAATGCGACGTGCATCTGTCGTCCGACCGCATCCCAGTGGTCATTCACGATGGCGATCTGAAGCGGCTGACCGGCCAGGACGGTTTTGTCTGGCAGCGCACGGCGGCGGAGATGACGGCACTCAAGGTCGGCGGCACATCAGACCATCTGCCGACGCTGCAACAGGCGCTCGACCTGGTCGACGGCCGCGTGCCGCTGGTCGTCGAGCTGAAAGGGGTTCCCGGTCACGACGAAGGCCTGGTGGAAAGCGTCGGCAAGATGCTCAAGCGCTACAAGGGCAAGGCGGCGATCATGTCGTTCGACCACTGGCTGATCCGCGATTTCCCAAAACTTGCGCCTGGCATTCCGGGCGGGCTGACCGCCTATGGCAAGGACGTCAAACTGATCGAGGCGCATTTCGCCATGCTGGCACACGACATTGCCTTCACCTCGTATGCCGCCGGCGACCTGCCCAACCGGTTCGTTTCGTTCGTGCGTGAAAAGCTCAAAATGCCTGTCATCACCTGGACCGTGCTCGACCAGCCGGCGATCGACTTGACCTTCAGATACGCCGACCAGATGACGTTCGAGGGATTCGAGCCCGATCTTGTGCAGGTCGCTTGAGCCGGGCTTGCATGGACCGGGACGGAGCTTAAATAAGCCCCATGGATCAAGGCGATGAAGGCGACGGGCAAACGGCGAATGGAGAGTATACGATCCGCGTCGCCGCCGGCATCGGCGCCTTCACCTGCGCGGAATGGGACGGCCTCGGCGGCACCGCACGCGGCGATACAGAAAACGGCTACAATCCTCTCGTTTCATACGCTTTTCTGAGCGCACTCGAAGATTCCGGCTGCGCCGTGCGGCGCACCGGCTGGCAGGGTCATCATCTCAGGCTGGAGACAGCCAAGGGAAAACTGCTCGGCGCCGTTCCCTGCTACCTGAAATCGCATAGCCAGGGCGAATATGTTTTCGATCACGGCTGGTCGGACGCGTTCGAGCGCGCCGGCGGTCGCTACTATCCAAAGCTGCAATGCGCCGTGCCGTTCACGCCGGTCACCGGCCCTCGCCTGCTGGTCAACAAAGGCGAGGACAGTAGCACCGTGAAAGCCGGGCTGGCAGCAGGCCTGAAGGCGGTGACGGAAAAGCTCGGCGTATCTTCCGCGCACGTCACCTTCGCGCAGCAGAAGGATGTCGGGGCGCTGGAAGCGGCGGGCTTCCTGCACCGCACCGACCAGCAGTTCCACTTCTTCAATGAAGGTTTTTCGACCTACGATGATTTTCTTGCCACCCTGGCATCGCGCAAGCGCAAGGCGATGAAGAAGGAGCGGCGCGAGGCGCTCGCTCACGGCATCTCGATCGACTGGCTGACCGGCAAGGACCTGACCGAAAGGGTCTGGGACGACTTCTTTGCTTTCTACATGGATACCGGCAGCAGGAAATGGGGGCGACCCTATCTCAGCCGCGAGTTCTTCTCGATGATCGGCGAGCGCATGGCCGACGACATCCTGCTGGTGATGGCCAAGCGCAATGGACGCTACATTGCCGGCGCTATCAATTTCATCGGTTCCGACGCGCTCTACGGCCGCAACTGGGGCTGTATCGAAGACCATCCTTTCCTGCATTTCGAGGTCTGCTATCATCAGGCGATCGACTTCGCGATCGACCGTAAGCTGAAAGTAGTCGAAGCGGGCGCGCAAGGCGAGCACAAGCTGGCGCGCGGCTACAGGCCAGTGACCATGCATTCGGCGCATTACATCGCGCATCCCGGCTTGCGCAATGCGGTCGCCGACTATCTCAGGCGCGAGCGGCGCGAAGTGGAGCGGATGGGCGACTATCTCGAAGAGCACACCCCGTTCCGCAAGGATCTGGCGGACGACTAGAGCGACGTGCGTCCAATTGGACGCACAAAGTACGCTCTAACACTTTAAATCTCCGCATCGTACTTTCCGAAAATCGATTCCGATTTTCGGGTCGATGCGGTAGAGCAAGGGACAATCGGGAGCGCACGCCATGGCCGACCCCACCTACGACAGCAACAATATCTTCGCGAAAATCCTGCGCGGTGAAATCCCGTCGCATCGCGTCTATGAAGATGACGCGGTTGTCGCCTTCATGGATGTAATGCCGCAAGGGCCGGGTCACACGCTGGTTGTGCCGAAGGCGCAGTCGCGCAACCTGCTTGACGCGGACCCGGCAACATTCGGCCCACTCTTCGCAATTGTCCAGAAGGTGGCGCGGGCGGTGAAGAAAGCGTTCGACGCCGATGGCGTCACCGTCATGCAGTTCAACGAGCCTGCTTCGGGCCAGACCGTCTACCACCTCCATGTCCATGTCATTCCACGCTTCGAGGGCATCCCTTTGAAGCCGCATAGCGGGCAGATGGAGAAGCCGGAAGTGCTGGCTGAGAACGCCGGCAAGATACGAACCGCGCTGGGAAGCTGAAGCCGGGCGTCGCGCACAACGCCTTCGGTCACTCTTTATCCAACAAAAAAAGCCCCGTTGCCGGGGCTTTTTTTCGCTTTTCAGGCCATCACCCCTTGCGGGGCAGTTGCGGCACCAGGCTGCGCTTGCTGCCATCCTTGCCTTTGGGCTCCGGCTTCTGCGCGATCGCCTTTTTCGCGACGGGCTTCTTGACCGCAGCTTTCTTGGGCTTCGGCGAGTCGTCCGGTTCTTCCTTCTTCGGCTTGACCGGCGCCTCGTCGGCGAGAGACTCGAGCTTCAGGCCGGTCTCGCCGGTCTCCTTCTTCTCGACGGTGACGCGCACCGTACCGCCCTTCTTGAGCTTGCCGAACAGCACCTCGTCGGCCAACGGCTTCTTGATGTGCTCCTGGATAACCCGGCCGAGCGGCCGCGCACCCATGCGCTCGTCATAGCCCTTCTCGGCCAGCCAGGCGATCGCCTCCTGCGACAGGTCGAAGGTGACGCCACGCTCTGAGAGCTGGGCCTCGAGCTGCATGACGAACTTCTGCACCACCTGGTGGATGACCGGAACCGGCAGCGAGCCGAAGGGGATGATCGCATCGAGACGATTGCGGAACTCCGGCGTGAACAGCCGGTTGATCGCCTCGACATCGTCGCCTTCGCGCTTGGTCGAGCCGAAACCGATCGCCGCGCGCTGCGCATCCGAGGCGCCCGCATTGGTGGTCATGATCAGGATGACATTGCGGAAGTCGATCTGCTTGCCGTTGTGGTCGGTCAGCTTGCCATGGTCCATGACCTGCAACAGGATGTTGAACAGGTCCGGATGCGCCTTTTCGACCTCGTCCAGCAGCAGCACGCAATGCGGATGCTGGTCGACGCCGTCGGTCAACAGGCCGCCCTGGTCGAAGCCGACATAGCCGGGAGGCGCGCCGATCAACCGCGAGACGGTGTGACGTTCCATATATTCCGACATGTCGAAGCGGATCAGCTCGACACCGAGCGAGGCGGCGAGTTGCTTTGCCACTTCGGTCTTGCCGACGCCGGTCGGTCCCGAGAACAGATAGGAGCCGATCGGCTTCTCCGGCTCGCGCAGGCCGGCCCGGGCTAGCTTGATCGCCGAGGTCAACGCCGTGATCGCGGTATCCTGACCGTAGACGACGCGCTTCAGCTCGACGTCGAGACCGGCCAGCACCTTCTCGTCGTCGGCGGAAACCGTCTTCGGCGGAATGCGGGCGATGGTGGCGATCGTCGCTTCGATCTCCTTGATGCCAATGGTCTTCTTGCGCTTGGCCTCTGGCACCAGCATTTGCGAGGCGCCGGTCTCGTCGATCACGTCGATCGCCTTGTCCGGCAGCTTGCGGTCGTTGATATAGCGCGCCGACAGTTCGACCGAGGCCTTGATCGCCTCAGCCGTGTAGCGAACCTTGTGGAACTCCTCGAAATAGGGCTTCAGGCCCTTCATGATCTCGATGGCGTCCTCAATGGTCGGCTCATTGACGTCGATCTTCTGGAAGCGCCGCACCAAGGCGCGATCCTTCTCGAAGAACTGGCGGAACTCCTTGTAGGTGGTCGAGCCGATGCAACGGATCGTTCCGGACGACAGCGCCGGCTTCAACAGATTCGACGCATCCATGGCGCCGCCCGACGTTGCCCCTGCCCCGATCACCGTGTGGATCTCGTCGATGAACAGAACAGCGCCCGGATAATCCTCGAGTTCCTTGACGACCTGCTTCAGCCGCTCCTCGAAATCGCCGCGGTAGCGTGTGCCGGCCAGCAATGTTCCCATGTCGAGCGCGAAGATGGTGGCATTGTGCAGCACTTCGGGCACGTCGCCCTCGACGATGCGCTTGGCAAGGCCTTCGGCGATCGCCGTCTTGCCGACGCCGGGATCGCCGACATAGAGCGGATTGTTCTTGGAGCGGCGGCACAGCACCTGGATGGTGCGGTTGATCTCGGACTCGCGGCCGATCAGCGGATCGATCTTGCCGGCCTTGGCCTTGTTGTTCAGATTGACGCAATAGGCGGTCAGCGCGTCCTGCTGCTGCTTTTTCTTGCCGCCGTCCTCTTGCGGCTCGGCGCCGCTCTGGCCGCCTTGTTCGTCGTCGGCGCCGCGCGGCGACCGGGTTTCGGACGCGCCGGGACGCTTGGCGATACCGTGCGAGATGTAGTTGACCGCGTCGTAGCGGGTCATCTGCTGCTCCTGCAGGAAATAGGCGGCATGGCTCTCGCGCTCGGCGAAGATGGCAACGAGCACGTTGGCGCCGGAGACTTCCTCGCGGCCGGACGACTGCACATGGATCACCGCGCGCTGGATGACGCGCTGGAACCCGGCCGTCGGCTTGGAATCCTCGTCGTATCCAGTGACGAGATTGTCGAGCTCGGTGTCGATATAGGTGAGAACCGTGTGCTTCAGCTCGTCGAGATCGACGTTGCAGGCGCGCATGACCGCGGCCGCTTCGGTGTCGTCTATGAGCGCGAGCAGCAGATGTTCAAGGGTTGCGTATTCGTGGTGCCGCTCATTGGCGAGCGTCAGCGCCTGGTGAAGCGCCTTTTCCAGGCCTTGGGAGAAAGCCGGCATGTTACCTCACTTCTTCTCCATCACGCATTGCAGCGGATGCTGATTCTGTCGGGCGAAATCCATGACCTGAGACACTTTGGTCTCGGCCACCTCGAATGTATAGACCCCGCACTCGCCCACTCCATGATTGTGAACATGTAGCATGATGCGTGTGGCGGCTTCGCGGTCCTTCTGGAAAAAACGCTCCAGCACGTGAACCACGAACTCCATGGGCGTGTAGTCGTCGTTGAGAATGAGGACCCGATAAAGGCTAGGCTTCTTGGTCTTGGTTTTGGTGCGCGTGATGACAGCCGTGCCGCGACCGGCCTCGTTGCCGTCGCCGCCGTTTTGCATACGCACCACATCCCTTGTGGCAGTCAAACCTGTAGTCACGTAGTCCTGCCTTTTCGAAATCCCCATGCGAGCTCGACATGTAGGTGTTCGATGGACGATTTTAAGCCCTTCTGTTTAGCTGACAATATGGCTAGGTGGCCAAACTTGACCGATTTTCGAAATCGTGAAGACAGCAGAGCCCACTGATTTCAAATTGCCACGAAAAAACCCGGCCGCGCGTTCGCGACCGGGTCTGTCCTGCAGGCCCGAGGGCCAACTTTACGTCTTATAACGAAATTATTTCGCTTTTGCGACGATTGATTCGAACGGCTTGTAGGCCTCTTTGGCGAGTTCGGCGTAAAGATCGCCGATCTTGGTGGCTTCGGAAACGAAAGATTCGTAGGACTGCTTGGCAAAGTCGGACTGGATCTCGATCGCCTTCTCCAGCGACTTGGCTGACAGAAGCTTCTCGGCTGCTGCGCTGCCGGCTTCGAAGCTTTTCTTGGTGTACTCGCCCGCCTCGGTGGCGATGGCCTGCGCACTTTTGGAAAAGGATGCGAAGCTCTTCAATCCGGTATCGGCAAATTCCTTGCCGTATTTGCTGAAATCTTCATAGGTCTGGGTCATTTCACGCATTCCTTGACGGTTGCCATTGAACAGGCCCTGTCCGGGCCGCTTGTGCAATGCAAGCAATGTATTGTGCAGCGCACAAAAAGTCAATGTTTCGCCGGGTGCGGCCCCGACACAATGGCCCGTCATACCCGCATGGTAGCCGACCCAGCGCATCGCTAATGGCTAAAATTCGAATAAACAAAAGCTCAAGCCCGAAGAAAATGGTGAACGCGGCGGTTACCATAAACGGATTGGTAACGCTGGCCGCGATAGCGTGGCTTGGAGTGGGGCAGGACCTTTGCCGCCTCCAACGCAACAAGAATTCAAAGGAACCATCGGTGCGTCAGGCGTTGTCGGGTATTTTCTCCAAATCCGCGTCCTCTTTGAAAACGGTCATGATCCTCGCCTTGGCGATGACATTCGTCGTTGCCGACGCTGCTTCGTCCATGGCGGCTAGGTCGGCGGCCATCGTCATTGATGCCAAGACCGGCAAAGTGCTTTATTCCTCGAATGCCGATGGCCGGCGCTATCCCGCCTCGCTCACCAAGATGATGACGCTTTACCTGGCCTTCGAGGCCATGGCGAAGGGCAAGATCAGCAAGAACTCCCGGGTCGTCTTCTCGGCCAATGCTGCTGCAGAACCGCCGACGAAACTCGGTGTCAGGCCGGGCGGCGCGATCACGGTCGAAACAGCGATCCTATCGATGGTGACCAAGTCGGCAAACGACTCGGCAACGGCGCTCGGCGAACTTCTCGGCGGCAATGAAACCAATTTCGCCCAGATGATGACAGCCAAGGCGCGGGCGCTGGGCATGAAGGGGACCGTTTTTCGCAACGCCCACGGATTGCCAAATCCCGGCCAGTTCACGACCGCGCGCGACATGGCGGTGCTCGGCATCGCGCTGCGGGAGCATTTTCCTCAATATTACGGTTATTTCTCGCAGCGTTCCTTTCTCTACGGCCGCAAGCGCATCAACGGCCATAATCGCTTGCTTGGGCGCATCAAGGGCGTCGACGGCATCAAGACGGGCTACACTCGGGCCTCCGGCTACAATCTCGTCTCGTCGGTCGACGACGGCGACCGCCGCATCGTCGCGGTGGTCATAGGCGGCAAGTCCGGCGGCAGCCGCGACAACCAGATGGCCGAATTGATCAACACCTACATGCCGAAGGCGTCGTCACGCGGCAGCGGCATGCTGATCGCCAAGGCCAGCGGCGGCAATCCGATCACTGCGCTGGCAAAGGTGTTCCTGCCCAAGCGCGATGCGCCGACGCCCGACAGCAGGCCGGACGACGACGTCATTGCCTCCCTTGTTGAGGAAACCGAACCCGGCGTTGAGGAAACCGAGCCCGACGTTGAAGAAATCACCCCCGTCGTCCAGACCACGCCCGCCTCTCGGGCCAAAAAAATCAGCACAGTGGCCGCAGCCACGGCGGACGACGTAGCGACCGCACGGGTCGCAGCAGCCTACGCCGAACCGGCGACAGCGGTCGACCCCGTCAACACGGCATCGGTGCCGTCCGGCTGGGCAGTTCAGGTCGCCTCCTCGCCAAAACAGTCCGAAGCCCAGGCGCTCCTGGACGAGACGAGCAAGCAGGCGCCTTCGGTCCTGGCCGATGCTGCGGGCTTCACCGTCCCCTTCGAAAAGGACGGCGTCACCTATTACCGCGCCCGGTTCGGCTTTGATTCCAAGACTGCCGCCTGGAAGGCCTGCAACGCCCTGAAGAAAAAGAAAATCGAGTGCTACGCCGTCCAGCAGTAGCGGCGTGGCGATGATCTCCCGGAAAATTCTGCGTCGAAGGAGACTAGTTGTGATTGGAGAGCAAGACGTCCTTGGCTTCGTTGATCCGCGCCGCCAGAAACGACGTGCCGCCGATATCGGGGTGCAGGCGCTGCATCAGGCGGCGGTGCGCCTTGCGGACATCCGCCGCGGCGGCCCCCGCTTCAAGACCAAGGATCTTGTAGGCCTCCTCCTTAGTCATGGCGCCCGAACCTGGCGAAACACCCAGCCCTTCGCCACCATTCGCCTCAGCGTCTTTGCGCCAGATGGGAAACCTGCCGTCAAGATACGTCTCTAGCAGCTGGCGGCTCTCCGGGTCGCCGGGCAGTTCGCGGTAAAGCTGCTGCAATTCCGCAAGGCTCATCGTGCCTAGCATCTTGCCTTCATGCCGGCCGGCGAGCACGAGCCCCTCCAGACTGCCGGTATCGTGATCAAGCTCCATTTCGAGTGCCGCGGTGCGCACCGTCGAACGCTTGCCAGGCTCGAGTTTCGCCGTCGGCCGCTTCATCCGCATGGACCCATACCAGGCGAGCGCCATCGACAGGATCAGCCCGCCGATGCCTTCGCGACCGACCAGAAGCACTGCGACGCCGACCAGTCCCAGCAGGACGGGCCCAAGCGTCCTCATCGCGCCCGCTAATCTCGCGGGATCGGCACGGAGAAAGACCGTGACCACACCGAGCAGCACCAGAAGCAATGCCACGAATGCGATAATCGCGCCCATTATTTCCTGCCACCCCGCAGATTTTCGATCATCAGCCGGTCTTCCGGCCTGCCCCTGGCCTCCAGTGCCTTCAGCCCGCCGGTCGCAAACACCGCGACCGCCGAAAGCAGGTTGGCCAAGGTTGCGCCAGCCCGTCGATCAAATCGGAACCAAGCTCCTTTGGACAGCCGCGCAATTTCCTTGAACGCCTTCTCCGCACCGGAATCATGGCCCTCCTGAAAGACAAAGACAGGAACGCCGTGCAGGCCGAGGCTGCCTGCCTTTTCAGCTAGGTCATCTATGTTTTCTTCCATCGCATCGCCGATATAGACCAATGCGTTGACCTTGGTCGCCGCCGTCTGTTTGAGCGTATGGGCGAGCACCTTGCCGATCTGAGTGTGGCCGCTGCGGCATTCGATCCGGGTCATCAGCTGCTTCAGGGCGCCGGTATCGGTGACGAAAGCGGATGAGCGGCACTCGCCAAGACCACGAAAATAGACGAGTTGCACGCTGAGCGCCCCGGCCTTGCCAACGGCGTCGAACATCTCGCCCTGCAGCGCGCAGGCGAGATCCCATGTTGGCTGGCGGCTCATCGTCGCGTCGAGTGAAAGGATCAGCCTCCCAGAACCGGTCGCGGATGAAGCGAGTGTTCTGGCCTGACGGATAAAGGCATCGATCTCGCTGGTGCTCGATTGGGACTCGATCGGCACAGGATTGTCCTTTGCAGGCACGGGCTGCTGCTTCTTGTCGCTCATGATATTCAAGATGTGGCGTTGTCGCACAGCTTGCAAGCCCAGCACGAGGCGACCTTGAGGGCCAGCGATCCCGGCAGCTTTGAAATCTTTGGCTCTCTCAGAGAAGGCCGAGATCGGCAAGCTCGCGCCTGAGTTTCGGCGGCATCTCGACCAATCCCGCTTTGCCCTTGCCGAGATCGGCCGGTGCGTCCGAGGGTTTCAGGTAGCGCCAGCCCTGAAAGGCGCGGCGCGGCTGCCAGTCGGTGCGCACGATCGGGGGATCGAGGATCAGGTGACAGCGGCCGATGCCCTCGTCATCGGTGAAAGGACGGATCTCCGTAATCAACTGGCGACATTGCACACTGCCCTTGATCACCCAGTAGAGCGAGCCGCCATCGGTGACCTCAGCGCCGCGCGTCGGCATCATGCGGGTGGTGTGGTAATGCTCGACCGGTTCACCGGCGCGCCGCCGTTCGTCGAGGCGGAAGGCGATCCACTCTTCGAGATCTTCGACACTGTCGCAACCGACACAAAGCTTTATGAGATTGAGAGACATGGATTAAGGTTTAGTCCGGCGCACGAAGGCGTCAACGGGCTGGTCGACTTTCTCCACAGTGCCAGTCTCTGCAGTGCCCGTCTCCAAAGTGGCAAGGTTGGCTCAGCACTCCACGATATTGACGGCCAGCCCGCCGAGGCTGGTTTCCTTGTATTTCTCGTTCATGTCGAGGCCGGTCTGGCGCATGGTCTCGATCGCGGCATCGAGCGGCACGAAGTGAACGCCGTCGCCCTTGATGGCCAGCGAAGCGGCAGTCACAGCCTTGACGGCGCCGAGCGCATTGCGCTCGATACAAGGCACCTGCACCAGCCCGCCGACCGGATCGCAGGTCATGCCGAGATGATGTTCGAGCGCGATCTCGGCGGCGTTCTCGACCTGCTCGGGCGTGCCGCCCATGACGGCGCACAGCCCCGCCGCCGCCATAGCCGAGGCCGAACCGACCTCGCCCTGACAGCCGACCTCGGCGCCTGAGATCGAAGCATTGGTCTTGATGATGCCGCCGATTGCCGCCGCAGTCAGCAGGAAATCGCGGATGCTTGGCTGGTCGGCTTCGGGATGGAAATGCAGCCAGTAGCGCAGCACCGCGGGCAGCGTGCCCGCAGCACCATTGGTCGGCGCGGTTACGACGCGCCCGCCGGCGGCGTTCTCCTCGTTTACCGCCATGGCATAGATCGACAACCAGTCGTTGGCTAGCAACGGATTGGGCCGGTTCTGCCGCCACTGCTCCTGCAGCTTGTCATGCAATTGCCGCGCGCGGCGGCGCACCTTCAGTCCGCCCGGCATGATGCCGTCCTGCGACAGTCCACGCTCGATGCAGCTCTTCATGGCGCTCCAGATGTCGTCGAGGCCGGCATCGAGCTTCTCACGCGACATCTGCGTCTCTTCGTTGACGCGCTTCATATCGGCGATCGAAAGGCCACTCTTCGCCGCCATCGACAGCATCTCGACGGCGTTCTTGAAGGGGTATGGCACCTTCTTGCCTTCCGTCGTCACCGAGCCCTTCACCTTCATCCGCTGCAGTTCCTCCTCGGAAACTACAAAGCCGCCGCCGATCGAATAGTAGATGCGTTTGAGCAGCAGGCGATCGTCGGCATCATAGGCGGAGAAAGCCATGCCATTGGCGTGGCCGGAAAGCGGCGTCTTGCGGTCCAGCACCAGATCGGTTGCCGGGTCGAAGCGATAGGAGGGATGGCCGGGGGGCGAAATCCGCTTGTCGGCGGCGATACGATCGAAGATGCCGTTCGCCTGATCGGGATCCACGTTCTGCGGCGTCTGGCCGGCAAGTCCGAGCACGACGGCGCGATCGGAACCATGGCCGATGCCGGTATAGGCAAGCGAGCCGTGCAAGCTGGCGGCGATGCGGTCGACCTTGGCGCCGGCCGGGCGTGGCCAGTCATCTCCCGCGACCTCGTCAAGAAAACGCCGCGCAGCCGTCATCGGTCCCATCGTGTGCGAACTCGATGGCCCAATGCCGATCTTGAACAGGTCGAAAACCGAAAGGAACACGCGCCACTCTCTCCTATTGAAATTACATATAGGAATTCCCATGATGTTTCCGCTCTTTCGAAGATCGCGGCGCTGCACCTGCCGACCTTGTTTGCTCCTGCAGCGACATCGTGCGTTCTGCCATCGAAGCGACGCCGCGGCTTGTGGTAAAAGGGGCGCATGGGCGATTCCTTCCATCTATCGACGGCTGATCTCGCGGCGCTGGCCTTCTTCCTTGTCGTGTGGGTGCTTCATACGCTCGCCTCCGACGGAAAGCTGGTCAGCCGCATGTCGCTGACAATGGCGATGAACACCCAGCGTGAAGCCTGGATGCGGACCATGGCCGAACGCGAGATCCGCATTGTCGACACCGCCATCATGGCAGGTCTTCAACAGGGAACCGCTTTCTTCGCTTCCAGTTCGCTGATTGCGATCGGCGGCTGTTTCGCCCTGCTCGGCGCCTCCGATCAGGTTGTTTCGGTGCTGAGTAACCTGCCGCTCGGCGCGACATCGTCCCGCTCCGCCTTTCAGATGAAAGTGTTCGGATTGGTGCTGATCCTGGCCTATTCCTTTTTCAAGTTCGGCTGGGCCTACCGGCTGTTCAACTACTGCTCGATCCTGATCGGCGCGGTGCCGATCCCGTATGGCGAGGCTTCACGCAACCCGGCTAGCGAGACGGCGGTATGGCGGGCGGCGCGGATGAACATGCTGGCCGGAAAACACTTCAACTCCGGCCTGCGCGGCGTGTTCTTCTCGATCGGTTATCTCGGCTGGTTCGTCGACCCGCTGGTGTTCGTACTGTCGACGCTGCTGTTGCTGGCGGTTCTGGTGCGTCGCCAGTTCTTCTCGGCGGCGCGGCAAGCCGTGATCGGTCAGCCGCCCGAGCCAGCATCCGGTCCGGGGAAAAGCCGATCGATGCGGCCCAATAGCCAGTAGGCGGCGAGCCCTATCCATTCACGCACCGCCGTCGTGGTGGTCTGCAGCGAACCAAAGGGATCGTCGCGGAACAGGCCGATGCCTTCCTTGCCGGTAGTCCGGTAATCGACCGGCCAGGGAACGGTGGCAAAGCCAGCCTTGTCGAACAGCGCCTTGGCGCGCGGCACATGAAAGGCCGAGGTCACCAGCAGCCAAGTCTCGCCTGGTTTCGGGGTGACCAATTCCCGGGTGAAGATGGCGTTCTCGTAGGTGTTGCGGGATTTGTTCTCGAGGATCAGCCGATCGGCCGTCACGCCAAGCGCAGTGAGTAGACGCGGCGCTGTTTCTGCATCGCCCTCGCCTTCGCCGATCATTGCGATGGTGCCCCCTGAGATGACGACTTTCGCCGCCGGGAAATGCCGTGCCAGCACGGCCGCTTCGACCATCCGATCGCCGCTGGCATTCAGTTCATAGCCGCCACGCACGAAATTGATGGCGCCCTCCATGCCGCCACCCAGCACGACGATGCCGTCAACCCTTTCCGGCAGCGGCGGGCGCGGAAAGCGCTCTTCCAGCGGACTGAGCATCATTGCGCCAAGTGAGGTCCAGGCCGAGAGCCCAAGGATCAGCAAGGCGAGCATGCTGCCGGTGGCCGCCAGTCGCCGCCAGCCAACTATTGCCGCAAGCAGTCCGGCCAACAGCAGGATAATCGACAGAGTCAGAGGCTGGGCGAGGAACCAGAATACCTTGGAAAGATAGTAGAACATCCCTCACCCCTCAGATGGGAGACGACACTACCACCACTTTTCCGGCTGGAACGTACCCGCCGCCTGTTCGATGACATGGGCGGTCTGGAACAGAGTTTCCTCGTCGAAAGGCCGGCCGATGAGTTGCAGGCCGAGCGGCAGGCCCTTGGCGTCAAGCCCCGCGGGCACGGCGATGCCCGGCAGTCCGGCCATGTTCACCGTGACCGTGAAGATGTCGTTGAGATACATCTTGACCGGATCGGCGGCCATGTCCTCGTCGGCGATGCCGAAGGCTGCCGACGGCGTCGCCGGCGTCAGAATGACGTCGACGCCAGCCGCGAACGCATTTTCGAAATCCCGCTTGATGAGGTTTCGTACCTTCTGCGCCTGCAAATAGTAGGCATCGTAGTAGCCGGCGGAGAGCACATAGGTGCCGATCATGATGCGGCGCTTGACCTCGCGGCCGAAGCCGGCGGCGCGGGTCTTCTCGTACATGTCGACGATGTCCTTACCCGGCACGCGCAACCCGTAGCGGACGCCGTCATAGCGGGCGAGGTTCGACGAGGCTTCGGCGGGCGCAACGATATAATAGGCCGGCAGTGCATATTTGGTATGCGGAAGCGAAATGTCGACGATCTCGGCCCCGGCATCTTTCAGCCAGGCAATGCCCTTCTGCCACAGCGCCTCGATCTCCTCAGGCATGCCGTCAACGCGGTATTCCCTGGGAATGCCAACCTTCATACCCTTGACCGGCTTGCCGATCGCGGCCTCGTAGTCCGGCACTGGCCGGTCAACCGAGGTGGTGTCCTTCGGATCGACCGAGGCCATGGATTTCAAGAGGATCGCGGCGTCACGCACATCGCGCGCGATCGGTCCAGCCTGGTCGAGCGACGAGGCGAAGGCGACGATGCCCCAGCGCGAGCAGCGGCCGTAGGTCGGCTTGATGCCGACCGTGCCGGTAAAGGCGGCTGGCTGCCGGATCGAGCCGCCGGTGTCGGTGGCAGTGGCGCCGGCACAGAGAAACGCGGAAACCGCTGAAGCCGAGCCGCCCGACGAGCCGCCCGGCACAAGCTGGGCGTTGTCCAGCGTGCGCGCGGTCCTGGTGCCGCCGGACGAGACGAAGCCGCCATCGCCCTGATGCGTGGTCGGCATTACCACCGTGTCCACGCGCGACCGCCGCCACGGATTGACGACGGGACCGTAGTAGGAGGTCTCGTTTGACGAGCCCATGGCGAACTCATCCATGTTGAGCTTGCCGAGCATGACAGCGCCATCGGTCCACAGATTGGCGGTGACGGTCGATTCGTAGTGTGGCTTGAAACCATCCAGCACATGGCTGCAGGCCTGGGTGTGAATGCCTTCGGTGCCGAACAGGTCCTTGATGCCGAGCGGAATGCCTTCGAGCGAACCGCCCTCGCCCTTCGCCAATTTCGCGTCCGAGGCCTTGGCCATGTCGCGCGCCTTGTCCTCGGTAACGACGACATAGGCGTTGAGCGCCGGATTGGCTCGTTCAATCGCCTGGAGATAGGCTTCGGTGATCTCGGTTGCGGTGATTTCCTTGGCGCGCAGCTTGGCGCGGGCCTGCGAAATCGTCAGGTGGGTCAGGTCGCTCATCAGGCAAGGCTCTTTTCGTAAAACACCGACCACTCGGTATCAGGATAGTCCAGCACCGGGCCGCAGCGCGAAAACCCGGCGCGTTCATAGACGGTCCATGCAGCCGGATGACGGTCGCCCGTCTCCAGCACCAGACGCTTCAGCCCTTCATTGCGCGCCAGCGCCTCGACCTGCTCGACGATCTTTGCGCCGATCTTCTGCCCGCGATGCGAAGGCCGCGTGTACATGCGCTTGACCTCGCCGACGGCGCCATCGTGGCGTTTCAGCGCGCCGCAGCCGATGGCAAGGCCGGTATCGCGAGCGATAAAGACTGTTGTGTCGTTGTCGGCCATCTGCTCGACTGTCATGTGGTAGCAGTGCTCCGGCGGCGTCAATTCCAGCAGCGTGTCGTTGAGCTCCCTGACCAGCCCGCGCACATCGTCCTGCAGCGGCGTCTCGATGGCGATCTCGATTGCCATCGGCCGCTACTCCACGACCTTCGGAACGAGGAAAAAATTCTCTTCGGTGGCCGGCGCGTTGGCGACGATGTCGGTCGCCTTGCTGCCGTCGGTGACGAGGTCCTGGCGCTTCTTCATCTCCATCGGGATCACCGAAGTCATCGGCTCGACGCCGGAAACGTCGACCTCATTCAACTGCTCGACAAAGCCAAGAATAGCATTCAACTCGCCGGTCATGCGCTCGGCATCCTCCTCGCTCACCGCAATGCGGGCGAGACGCGCGACGCGCTTCACAGTCTTGACATCAACGGACATGTTTATTTGTGCCTCGGGAAAACCAGTCCGCGCTATAGCGGCGCGGCGCGTGGCGCGCAACATGCATCGTCACGCGCCGCGCGTCGTCCTTGGCCGCGATTCAGCTATGGCAGCACTGTTGCGGAGAAACTAGCTGCCGCCGTAGCGGCCCCTGCAACCCGTGCAAGGTCATCCTCTACAAAGTGATCGTCCCGCCAATCTCCGGCAACGCCACTTTCACACCCGATCCGTCCAGCCCGGCCACGAACTTGTCGGCGTTCTGGTCGATCATCGGAAATGTGCCGAAATGAGCGGGAATGACAGTCTCGAACTGAAAGAAGCGTCGGCAGGCAAGGGCTGCCACCGCGCCACCCATGGTGAAGCGATCGCCGACTGGTACGATACCGATCTTCGGTTCATGCAGCTCGTTGATCAGCGCCATGTCGGAAAAGATGTCTGTGTCGCCCATGTGGTAGAGCGTCTTGTCCTCGGGGAAGTGCAGGACGAGCCCGCCCGGATTGCCGAGATAGGTGTTCTGCCCGCCCTCGCCCGGAAAGGACGATGAATGCAAAGCCTGGACGAAAGTGGTGGTGAAGCCGCCGCAATCGACGGTGCCGCCGATATTGCCGGGATTGATCTTCTTGTCGCTGACGCCCTTGCCGACCAGATACATGCAGATCTCGAAATTGGCGACCAGCATCGCGCCGCTTTTCCCAAGCACTTCGACCGCGCCGCTGATGTGGTCGCTATGGCCATGCGTCAACAACACGTGCGTGACCCCTTCGGCCGGCCCTTCCCAGCCGCCTGTCCATGACGGATTGCCGACCAGATAAGGGTCGATGAGGATTGTCGCGCCTTCGGTTTCGATGCGGAATGCCGAATGTCCGTACCAGGTCAGTTTCATCAATGCCTTCCTCGATTTTTGCTGCGGTAGAGGATAGAACACCGACGGCGAAATTAAAGGTCCAACGGCATGGTTTGCGCGTATAGGACGTGCGGCATCGTGGTCAAAGGAAAAGCCGTTGAGCATCATCACCATCGAAGAGTTGCCGGCGCGACTTAGCGGCGGCAAGACGCTGGCCGGCCTCGACCTCGGAGACAAGACGATTGGCGTGGCGGTTTCCGACCGGAGCTTTGCCTTCGCCCATCCGCGCCCGGTCATCATGCGCAGGAAATTCTCGCTGGACGCCGCAGAACTGCTCGCTTTGCTGCAGAAAGAGAATGTCGGGGCGGTGGTCCTCGGCCTGCCGATCAACATGGACGGGTCGGAAGGCCCGCGCGCCCAGAAATCCCGCGCTTTCGTCCGCAACATGGCAGGTGTGAGCGACCTGCCCTTCGTCTTGTGGGACGAGCGACTGTCGACGGTGGCGGCCGAGCGGACATTGATCGAGATGGATTTTTCGCGCCGCAAACGCGCCGGCAAGATCGATTCCGCCGCGGCGGCCTTTATTCTGCAGGGCGTTCTCGACCGGCTTCAGGCGCTCGGCGTCGATGTCTGGTCGAAATAGCGGTCCCGCATCGTCCTCAACCAGCCGCCGATCACCCGGCGGCGGCGAAACGCCCAAAACGCTACGAGCAGCAGACTGTCGAGGATGCAGGCCCTTGCCACCATGCCGGGTATGACCGCCGGATCGATGCCAAGCATCTCCCCATAGAGCTGGAAGACGAGGTCATGCAATGGGCGGCTCAGCATGACATAGCCAAAATTGATGTTGTTGAGCGACAGGAAGAACCAGCCCCAGAACAGAACGAGTGGGGTCGCCCACAGGGCGAACAAAGTGCGCATCAGCGGCCATCCCTGAAGTTTGTGTCGGGCCTGAAGTTCGTGTCGGGCCTGAAGTCGGGCCTGAAATTCGTGTCCGGCCTCAAGTTCGTGCCGGGCCGGCCGGAAATACGCGAGAGCGACGAGTTGTGCGCGGCGGCCTTCGCCATCACATGCGCGGCGGCACGGATTTCGCCGGTGTCCGAAACCGCTGCGGCAAAGGCCGATCGCCGCTCTGCGAGCATGGCGACGTAGGAGGCCAGCAGTGCCGCCAGCTGTACGGCGACGGCCATGAACAGCCCGTTGATGCCTTGCGCGGCGCCGGCGACCACGATCAGCGACAGCACGCCGGAGGCGGAGATGAAGGCGACCCGCACGACGCTGTCTTTGCCGTCCGGATCCGTCGGGTCGCTGATCAGAGTCTCGACAAAGGCCCAGCAAAACAGCACTGCAACGACGAGCAGCGCTACGGCAAGCGGTGCCACAACGGCGGCGTTTTCGAGGTCTATGAAGCGGGTGTTCTGGGCGGCAACGCCGAGCACAGCTAACGCTGCCGCGATGCCGCGATTGCCGTCGATGCAGATCAACGCCAGCAGGGCGAAAACGACCGCCCAGTGCAAGGCCAGAAAGGAGCTCAACATGTACCGCATGGCGTTCCTGCTTCGGTAAACAGGACAGTGGGCTTTGCGGCTTGCCACTGCAATGGAAACCATTTGTTAAGGTTAACGGTCATCCACAGCGGCGCGATAGATGGCGAGAAACCTCCCCGAAATCTCTTCTCAGGTGACCGGCGGATAGAGCGTGTCGATGATCATGCGCGCGTCATGGCGCGAATCGAGCATGCCGTACGTGTTGCGCCACTGGCCGGCGAGGCGCGTCTCGACGAAGGCGTCGGCGATCCGTCCTGCCCCCAGCCGGCGCAGCTCCGCCGCTGCCGCCGAAAGCGCCAGTTGCTCGGTAAGCAGACGGGCCGAGCCCTCATCGGTTGCCGCGACCTGCATTGCCGCCTTGAGCACACCGACGGTGCCGCGTCCGCCGGCGCCGAGATCGCGGTCGATGCCGGCCAGCACGTCCTCGAACAGGCCGGGTGCACGCCCCAGCACACGCAGCACGTCGAGTGCCATCACATTGCCGGACCCCTCCCAGATCGCGTTGACCGGAGCTTCGCGATAGTAGCGGGCGAGCGGTCCCTCCTCGACATAGCCATTGCCGCCGAGACACTCCATCGCTTCGTAGAGCAACGGCGGTGCGATCTTACAAACCCAGTATTTGACGACGGGCGTCATGGCGCGGGCAAACGCCGCCTCACCACGGTCGCTGGCCGCCTCGTCGAAGGAGCGCGCCAACCGAAATGATAGCGCGGTGGCGGCAGCGACGTCGAGCGCCATGTCGGCCAGCACGCGCTGCATCAGCGGCTGTTCGATAAGATTGGTTCCAAACACCTGGCGGTGGCGGGCGTGGTGGACGGCCTCGGCCAGCCCGGCACGCATGATCGCCGACGAAGCGATCGCGCAGTCGAGCCGGGTCAGCGTCACCATGTCCATGATCGTCTTCACACCCGCCCCGGGCTCGCCGATCATCTCGCCGATGGCATTGACGAACTCCACCTCGGACGATGCGTTGGAGCGGTTGCCGAGCTTGTCCTTCAGCCGCTGGAAGCGGAAGCCATTGCTCGAACCGTCGCCGAGAATGCGGGGGACGAGAAAGCACGAAAGCCCTTCCGGCGCTTGTCCAAGCACCAGGAACGCATCCGACATCGGCGCCGACATGAACCATTTGTGGCCGGTCAGCCGATAGAAACCGCTGCCGACGCGCTCGGCCCGGGTGACGTTGGCACGCACATCGGTGCCGCCCTGCTTCTCGGTCATGCCCATGCCGAGCGTCAGCCCGGTTTTTTCGACCGGCGGCTTCTGGCTCTGGTCGTATTTTCGCGTCGTTACCCTGGGCGCCCATTCGCGAAACAGTTTTGGGTTGGCCATCAGCGCTGCCAGCGACGCGCTGGTCATGGTGATGGGACAGAGATGCCCAGTTTCGAGCTCGGCCGTCAGATAGAAACGGGCGGCGCGCACCTGATGACGGCGGCCGATCTCGGTATCGCCATTTTCCCAGACCGACGAATGCAGCCCGTTCGCCACCGACCGGCGCATCAGCGCATGATAGGCCGGATGGAATTCGATCAGGTCGATGCGCCGGCCCTGCCGGTCGTGGGTCTTGAGATTCGGCGTCTCGACATTGGCGAGGCGGGCCAGTTCCTGCGCCTCCGGCGTCAGCACGAAGCGACCAAGCCCATCGAGGTCCCTGCGCACCGGATCCGAAAAACGCTCGGCAAGTTGGATCAGCAACGGATCGCCCCGCCAGGCGTTGCCGCCTGCCAGCGGTGGCGGCTGGTTCGTCACGTCGTCGGTCACGCCCAATCCTTCTATCGGCAGACCTTCTATCGGCAGAAAGGCCCTTATCATCACAAGGCCACGAATCCGAAGCCATCAGCTAGATATAGCCCAAGCCACGCAACGCGCGCGACGAAAATACCGGGGAGAAAGGCGGCAATCCAAAGCTGGTGCTTGCAGCCAAAGGTCCTCCACCCTATAGCAGCGCCTTGAGATGACTGACGCTTCGTCCCTGCCACTTTATCCCCACCGCCATCTTCTGGGCATCCGCGATCTTTCCCCCGCCGATATCGAGCTTTTGCTGGACCGGGCGGATCGGGCGGTCGCGATCTCGCGGCAGTCGGAGAAGAAAACCTCGACGCTGCGCGGCCGCACCCAGATCAACCTCTTCTACGAAGCCTCGACCCGCACGCAATCGTCGTTCGAGCTGGCTGGAAAGCGGCTCGGCGCCGACGTCATGAACATGTCGGTGGCCAGTTCTTCGGTCAAGAAGGGCGAGACGCTGATCGACACCGCGATGACGCTGAACGCCATGCGTCCCGACATATTGATCATCCGTCACCAGTCCGCGGGCGCTGCGGCTCTGCTGGCGCAAAAGGTCGGCTGCTCGGTGATCAATGCCGGCGACGGCGCCCATGAGCACCCGACGCAGGCGCTGCTCGACGCGCTGACCATCCGCCGCGCCAGGGGCCCGCTGTCGAAGCTGATCGTGGCGATCTGCGGCGACATCCTGCATTCGCGGGTAGCCCGCTCCAATATCATGCTGCTCAACGCGCTCGGCGCGCAGGTCCGCGTGGTTGCGCCGTCGACGCTTCTGCCCGCCGGCATTGAGAAAATGGGCGTGATCGTCACCCGCTCGATGGCCGAAGGGCTCAAGGATGCGGATGTGGTGATGATGCTGCGCCTGCAGCGCGAGCGGATGGAAGGCGCCTTCGTGCCATCGGTGCGCGAATATTTCCGCTATTTCGGGCTCGACGCCGAAAAGCTAAAGGCGGCCAAGGACGGCGCGCTGGTCATGCATCCCGGCCCGATGAACCGCGGCGTCGAGATTGCCTCGGAAATCGCCGACGGTCCGCAGAGCGTCATCCAGGAACAGGTGGAGATGGGTGTCGCCGTGCGTATGGCGGTGATGGAAGCGCTGCTCGATCCCCGCCGCAATCGCGAGAGTGCCTGATGAGCGCAACGGTCTTCAGCCGGGCCCGCATCATCGATCCGTCGCGCGGCATCGACGAGGTCGGCACGGTCATTGTCGAGGGCCGCAAGATTGTCGCTGCCGGAAAAACGGCGCTCAACCAGGGCGCTCCGCAAGGTGCTGCCGTCATCGACTGCGCCGGCAAGGCTGTTATCCCCGGCCTGATCGATGCGCGCGTCTTCATCGGCGAACCGGGCGGCGAACACCGCGAAACCATCGCTTCGGCCAGCGTGGCGGCCGCCGCCGGCGGCGTTACTTCGATCGTCATGATGCCCGACACCGATCCGGTGATCGACAATGTCGCGCTGGTCGAATTCGTGCTGCGTACCGCCAAGGATACGGCCATCGTCAATATCTTTCCGGCGGCGGCGATCACCAAGGATCTCGAAGGCCGCGAAATGACCGAGTTCGGCCTGCTGCGCGAGGCCGGCGCGGTCGCCTTCACCGAGGGTCGGCACACCATATCAAGCGCGTTGGTGATGCGCCGCGCGCTGACCTATGCGCGCGATTTCGGCGGTGTAATCGCGCATGAAACCCAAGACGCCGACCTCGCCTCCTCAGGCGTCATGAATGAAGGCCTCTATGCAAGCTGGCTCGGCCTTGCCGGGATTCCGCGAGAAGCCGAGTCCATCCCGCTGGAGCGCGACCTTGCGCTGGCGCGGCTGACCGGCGGCGCCTATCACGCGGCCAAGATCTCGACGGCCATGGCGGCAAACGCGGTAACGCGGGCGAAAGCCGACGGCGCGAATGTCACGTCGGGCGTGTCGATCCACAATCTGTCGCTCAACGAGAACGATGTCGGGGAGTACCGCACCTTCTTCCGGCTGACGCCGCCGC
The DNA here is from genome assembly GCF_055811195.1 of Mesorhizobium sp. WSM4823. Lineage (NCBI taxonomy): Bacteria > Pseudomonadati > Pseudomonadota > Alphaproteobacteria > Hyphomicrobiales > Phyllobacteriaceae > Mesorhizobium > Mesorhizobium sp. WSM4823. The sequence continues at coordinate 422,486 of NZ_JBVVQL010000002.1, read as the reverse complement.
TGCGCGCCGAGGAAGACCGGCTGGCGATGATCGAGGCGGTCAAGGACGGCACGATCGACATCATCGTCTCCTCGCACGACCCGCAGGACGTCGACACCAAGCGCCTGCCTTTCGCCGACGCTGCGGCCGGCGCCATCGGGCTGGAAACGCTACTGAGCGCGGCTTTGCGGCTCTATCACAATGGCGATGTGACGCTGCTTAGATTGGTCGAGACGTTATCCACTGCGCCGGCAAGATTGTTCGGCCTGCCCGGCGGCACGCTGAAGCCGGGTGCGCCGGCCGATCTAGCGCTTGTCGATCTGGACGAACCATGGATCGTCAGCGAAAGCGGCATCCGTTCGCGCTCGAAAAACACCTGTTTCGAAGGCGCGCGGCTGCAGGGCAAGGTCTTGCAAACGATGGTGGCGGGCCGCACAGTGTTTTCAGCCTAGGGCATATCTGGGGGAACAATGGCTTACGGCATCGTCTTGGCGCTGGTGTTCGGCTATCTGCTCGGATCGATCCCGTTCGGGCTCCTGATCACCCGAGCCGCCGGCCTTGGCGACGTCCGCAACATCGGCTCAGGCAATATCGGCGCCACCAATGTGCTGCGCACCGGCAACAAGGGCCTGGCCGCCGCCACGCTGTTGCTCGACGCGCTGAAAGGCGCGGCGGCCGTGCTGATCGCCAGTCGCTTTGCACCGGAGCTCGGGCTCTGGGCCGGCCTCGGCGCCTTCCTCGGCCATCTCTTTCCGGTCTGGCTCGGCTTCAAGGGCGGCAAGGGTGTCGCCACCTATCTCGGCGTGCTGATCGCCCTTGCCTGGCAGGTGGCGCTGATCTTCGCCGTCGTCTGGCTGGCCGTTGCTTTCCTGTTTCGCTTCTCCTCGCTGGCGGCGCTGACCGCTGCAGTCGTCGTGCCGATCGCACTCTATGTCCTCGGCACGCCTGAGGTTGCCGGGCTGTTCGCGCTGATGAGCCTGATCGTCATCGTAAAACACCGGGCCAACATTGCACGGCTGCTGGCTGGTGCCGAGGGCAAGATCGGGGCCAGGGAGTGAGCCAGCGCGCCGCCGGGCCGCGGCTCAGCGACCGGCAGCGGCTGAGCTGGCTTCGCTTGATCCGCACGCCGAATGTCGGCCCGGCTACCTTTCGTGACCTGATCAACCGCTTTGGCTCGGCCGAGACGGCGCTCGAGATGCTGCCTGAGCTGATGATTTCGGGCGGCGCCAGGAAGATCGTCCGCATCCCGTCGATTGCCGAGGCCGAGGCGGAGCTGGAGACGGCCCGCCGGGCCGGCGCCCGTTTTGTCGGCATTGGCGAGGCCGACTATCCGCCGCTGATGAAAAGCATGGACCATCCGCCGCCGCTGCTCGCGATCAAGGGCGAAGGCGCGGTGTTCCGGCTGCCGGCGATTGCCATCGTCGGCGCCCGCAACGCCTCGCTGGCCGGCATCAAGATGGCGCGAACGCTCGCCGCGGAACTCGGCCGCAACGGCTACGGCATCGTCTCCGGTCTGGCGCGCGGCATCGACACGGCAGCCCATCAGGGCAGCCTTGCGTCAGGCACGATCGGAGTGTTGGCCGGCGGCCTCGACCTACCCTACCCGCCCGAGAATGCCGGCCTGTGCGAGGAGATTGCCGAGCGCGGTGGCGCCATCATTTCGGAAATGCCGTTCGGCTGGCAGCCGCGCGCCCAGGATTTTCCGCGCCGCAACCGCCTTGTCGCCGGCGCCGCATTGGGGCTGGTCGTGGTCGAAGCGGCGCAACGCTCCGGCTCGCTGATCAGCGCCAGGCTTGCCGGCGAGATGGGCCGGTTGGTCTTCGCCGTCCCCGGCTCGCCGCTCGATCCGCGCGCCGCCGGCACCAACGCTCTGCTCAAGGACGGCGCCACCCTGGTCACTGAGGCATCGGACATCACCAGTGCGATCGCCCCGCTGGTCGGCGCACTGGCACCAAGGACGGCGCCGCTTGGCGAGCCGCCCGACTTTTCGGCAACGCCGCCGCCCGGCGAGGACGACCGCGCCCGCGTCGTCGAAGCCCTCGGCCCGACGCCCGTAGCGATCGACGAGATCATCCGCCACACCGGACTGCATCCGGCCCAGGTTTTCATGGTGCTGTTGGAACTGGATCTCGCCGGCCGGCTGGAGCGACATGCAGGCGGCAATGTCTCGCTGGTGTAATCGAAGTTTTCTGGATGTCTCAGCACAAGATTCTTGTGAGAACCCGCCCCGATGCTCGCCTCATTCGCCTGTTGCCGGTCGCGTCTGACGTGGCAGTGATCCCATGACCGATAGGCAAAAGCGGGCGCTGTTCACTCGTGCGACCGCTCTTCTTTGGGCGGGGCTGAGCGTTGTGCTGGCCCTGCAATGGTCTAGGGATCTTAGCATGCTGGGTTTTCCGGATGGGTATATATCGCCCTTCGCTAGAGCGACCAGAACCCTTCTGGGCACCCTGACAGCAGCCTGTATGGCCCAAGGTCTGTACTTTTTCTTGACCGGGTTGTTCGGCAAGAAGACGGGAGCCCTCAATCTTTGCCTGCAAATCCTGGTCGCCGCGATTCTCACAGTGGCTCCAGTGCTCATTGTAAAAGGTTGTCCGCGTTCTCAGCTATGCAGCATGGCCTATGAGGCGCTGACCGAGACAATGATGGATGATGGCACGGGCGGCTAAGAGATGCCGTTCTGCTATCGTCTTTCGGCGGCTAGCCATCTGACGCCCGAACAGGGGCGCAACGGGGCTTTTGCAGCCGCATAGGTTCTGACTTCGCTCCATCGGACAAGTAATTGAATTTTCGATGAAACAATGGTGAGCGCGCAGGGATTCGAACCCTGGACCTACTGATTAAAAGTCAGTTGCTCTACCGGCTGAGCTACGCGCTCTCGCGGGCTCAGAATGCCGCCCTCGAAATTGCGCGGAACATAGGGAGAGTGTCTCGACCGGTCAACCGGAAAAAGCGGGTGCGCGAGCCGGAGTTTTCGCGGTCTCGTGACGCCTCGCAACCGCTTCGGCATGGCAGGGCTGGCTGTCTCGCAGGAAAGCCGAGACGCATTACAAATCAGCGCCTTGCGATTTTCGCGGGAACAATTGCGCAACCTGCCCGTTTTTGTCGCTACAAGGGACGACGCTTTCAAGGAGAAGATCATGAACAGGATCATGTCGGGCCTGCTGGCGACCGCGCTGTCAGCGTCATTCGCTGTAGCGGAGATCGTGCCCGTCAACGCCCAGCCCACCTACGTGCCGCTAGGTCAGAACGTTTCGTCGGATGTCCAGACTGTCGACCACAGGCGGTGGAGGCGTAGTTTCAACCGCGATCGCGATTTTTCCCGCCGCGATTTTCGTCGTTTCTCGCGTGACGACGGCAGGTATTGGCGCGGCCATCGCGGCTACCGCAGTTATCGTCGCGGCTATCGCCGTCACGGCGACTATTGGTTCCCGCTGGCTGCTTTCGCCACTGGCGCGCTGATCACCGGCGCGATCGTCAACAACCAGAGCCGCCGCGTCTATCGAGGCGATTCGCACACGGAGTGGTGCTACAACCGCTATAGATCCTACCGGGCTTATGACAACACGTACCAGCCTTACAACGGCCCGCGCCGGCAGTGCTATTCGCCGTATTGAGAAAGCCTGGGCTGAGTTAAGTAAGGGTTGATGAGAGCCTGCGTCGGCAACGGCGCGGGCTCTCTTCTGGGCGACGACAGTCAAGGCTGCCATGGTCTCCAGAATAGCTGGGAGCGCCGGCATTGTGATCAGCTCGCCCAACTGATGCTCCTGAAGATCAGATACACACCTCCACCTTCGTCGCGAGGCGGACGGTAAGCTCCGCAAGAGTCGCAAATCCGAACCATTGCCGAGGTCAATTCCCAGCCGAGGCCGTTCAGGTCATCGTCCTTCACGTAGGCCTGAGCCAGTTCGTCGATGCCGTGTTTCTCACCGAAAGATCGAGCCAACTGCCCGTCCCTAACGAGTTCGCGAGGCCAGTTTGAATTTGCCCAAGCCCAGAGCCAGTTACCAGCTGTGGCGCTCGTAGAGCCGGCAATCTGGATCTCGGCGACTACCTTAACAACGCCTTGTCCCGAGAAAAGAAGCTTTCCAGCCTCAAAATCGCAGTCGTAACGGGGCCAGCTAGCGAGGCGAAAATCATCCTGCAAGCGCGCATTCTTCATTTGTAGTTGGTGGAAGGCCTCATCGCGCCAATCAAGATACCAATCGGGATGTGTCATGGGACCGCCACGAACTGGGATTATGCGGTTTTCGTAGGTACCGCCGCCCACCTTATTCAAACGAGGTGCGAACCTGAGGGCTCCACCCTTCCTACTGCGTGTTTACTGCACGCTCAGCGTCCTGCGCACAGCATCGCGCCAGCCCGCCAACTTGGCAATACGGGCGGACGCATCCATGTCCGGCTTGAACCGCCGTTCAAGCGCCCAGCTTCTGGCGAAGTCCCTCGCCTTCGGCCAGACGCCCGCCTTCGAGCCGGCCAGCCATGCCGCGCCGAGCGCGGTCGTCTCGAGAATCGTTGGACGGTCGACCGGCGCATCGAGGATGTCGGCCAGCCGCTGCATCGTCCAGTCGGAGGCCACCATGCCACCATCGACCCTGAGAACGGTCTTCGCTGCCGCGCCCTTCCAGTCCTTGCGCATGGCGTCGAGCAGGTCGCGGGTCTGGAAGGCAACGGATTCCAGTGCGGCGCTGGCAAATTCCGCCGGACCCGAATTGCGGGTCAACCCGAAGATAGCACCGCGTGCGTCGGCGTCCCAGTGCGGCGCGCCAAGCCCGACGAAAGCCGGCACCAGGTAGACATTCTGGGTCGGGTCCGCCGTTGCAGCTAGCACGCCGCTCTGCTCGGCCTTGCCGATCACCTTGATGCCGTCGCGCAGCCACTGCACCGCAGCGCCGGCGATGAAGATCGACCCTTCCAGCGCATAGGTGGTCTTGCCGTTCAGCCTGTAGGCAATGGTCGTCAACAACCGGTTCTTCGAGCGCACCAGATCGCTGCCGGTGTTGAGCAGCGCGAAACAACCGGTGCCATAGGTGGATTTCATCATGCCCGGCTGGAAACAGGCCTGCCCGATGGCCGCCGCGTGCTGGTCGCCGGCCACGCCGAGGATTTTTATCTCTGCGCCGAATAGGCTTTTCTCTGTCATTCCATAGTCGTCGGCACAATCCTTCACCTGCGGCAGCATTCTTGCCGGTATGCGCAGAATGGTCAGCAGCTCGTCGTCCCAGACGTTCTTTTCGATGTTGTAGACCAGCGTGCGCGAGGCATTGGTGGCATCGGTCGCATGAACCTTGCCGGCGGTCAGCCGCCAGATCAAAAAACTGTCGATGGTGCCGGCCAGCAATTCGCCCTTCTCGGCGCGTTTTCTGGCGCCCTTCACCTTGTCCAGCATCCAGGCGATCTTGGTGCCGGAGAAATAGGGATCCAGCAGCAAGCCGGTCTTTCTGGTGAACTTCTTCTCCAGCCCCTGCTTCTTCAATTTCTGGCACAGCGGCGCGGTGCGGCGGTCCTGCCAGACAATCGCGTTGTGGATCGGCTTGCCGGTCGCCCTGTCCCAGATGACGACGGTCTCGCGCTGGTTGGTGATGCCGATTGCCGCGACATCCGACGCATCGCGACCGGCGCTCTTCAGCGCGGCCTTCACCGTCGCCACGACGCTCGACCAGATTTCCTCGGGATCGTGCTCGACCCAACCGGAGGCCGGATAATACTGGGTGAATTCCTTCTGTCCGCTGCCTACGACCTTCATTTCGGGATCGAACAAGATCGCCCGGCTCGATGTCGTTCCCTGGTCGATTGCAAGGATAAAGCTGCTCATTTCCATTCCCCTCGGCGCAAACAGGGGAGACGGCAAGCTGCCGCCTCCCCCGATTGTTGCGATGCGGGCGCGGACGCCCGGACCGATGCTTAATTGCTCCAGCTCTTGACCAGTTCGTCGTAGTTGATGGTCTGCGCCTTGTCCTTCTCCGGCTCGATCTTCAGCTGCGGCGCGAGGTTGCCCTTGGCGACGGCATCGGCGTTCCACTCTTCGAGGGTCTTTTCCTCGGCGAGTTTCGGTCCGATGTCGCCCTGCACGCCGGCGCGCTCAAGGCGCTCAAGCACCTTTTCCTGCTCGGCGCAGAGCGAGTCCATCGCCTCCTGCGGGGTTTTGGCACCCGACGAGGCATCGCCGATCGCCTGCCACCAAAGCTGTGCCAGCTTCGGATAGTCAGGAACGTTCGTACCCGTCGGCGACCACTGGACGCGGGCCGGCGAGCGGTAGAACTCGATCAGGCCGCCGAGCTTCGGCGCGCGGTCCGTGAAGCTCTTGTGCTGGATCGTGCTCTCGCGGATCAGCGTCAGGCCGACATGACTTTTCTTCACGTCGACTGTCTTCGAGGTGACGAACTGCGCGTAGAGCCAGGCTGCCTTGGCGCGGTCGTCAGGCGTCGACTTGAGGAGCGTCCACGAACCCACGTCCTGGTAGCCGAGCTTCATGCCGTCCTTCCAGTAGACGCCGTGCGGCGAGGGAGCGAAGCGCCATTTCGGCGTACCGTCCTCGTTCACGACGGGAAGGCCGTCCTTCACCATGTCGGCGGTGAAGGCCGTGTACATGAACATCTGCTGGGCAATTTCGCCCTGCGCCGGAACCGGCCCGGATTCCGAGAAGGTCATGCCCTGGGCCGCGGCCGGAGCGTAGGCCTTCATCCAGTCGAGATATTTCTGGATGGCATAGACCGACGCCGGACCGTTGGTGTCGCCGCCCCGGGCCACGCAGGAGCCGACCGGCCGCGACTTCTCGTCGACCTTGATGCCCCATTCATCGACCGGAATACCGTTCGGCAGCCCCTTGTCGCCATTGCCGGCCATCGAAAGCCACGCATCGGTGAAGCGCCAGCCGAGCGACGGGTCCTTCTTGCCGTAGTCCATATGGCCGTAGACCTTCTTGCCGTCGATCTCGCGGCCGGTAAAGAATTCGGCGATGTCCTCATAGGCCGACCAGTTGACCGGCACGCCGAGGTCGTAGCCGTACTTCGCCTTGAAATCGGCCTTGTTCTTCTCGTCGTTGAACCAGTCGTAGCGGAACCAGTAGAGGTTCGCGAACTGCTGGTCGGGCAGCTGGTAAAGGTCGCCGTCCGGAGCCGTCGTGAACTTGGTGCCGATGAAGTCGGCGAGGTCGAGGTTCGGGTTGGTGACGTCCTTGCCCTCGTTCGCCATCCAGTCGGTCAGGCTGCGCGCCTGCTGGTAGCGCCAATGGGTGCCGATCAGGTCTGAGTCGTTGACATAGGCGTCGTAGACGTTTTCGCCTGACTGCATCTGCGTCTGCAGCTTCTCGACGACGTCGCCTTCGCCAATCAGATCATGGGTGATCTTGATGCCGGTAATGTCGGCGAACGCCTTGGCCAGCGTCTTCGATTCATACTCGTGCGTCGTGATGGTTTCCGAGACGACCTTGATGTCCAAGCCCGCAAAGGGTTTTGCGGCATCGATGAACCATTGCATCTCGGCTTCCTGGGCAGCGCGATCGAGCGTCGACATATCCTTGATCTCGGCGTCGAGAAACGCCTTGGCCTCGTCCATTCCGGCATAGGCGTTGCCCGCCCCGAGCAACAGGACAAGCGCAGTCGTCGATGTCAAAAATTGCCGTTTCATGTGTTTCCTCCACTGTTTCATTTTTCAAGTTCGATCGGAGCAGACGCCGGCACGCGGCCGCTCCAACAGTTTCCCCCTCTATACGTAGCGGAACACGCCGATGGCGTAGACCACGGAGAGAGCGAGAGCCCACCACAGGTTGGGTCCGACAAGACCCAGCCAAGCGAGATGGATAAAGGCGCTGCCGAGCAGCGATAGGAAGAGACGGTCGCCGCGCGTCGTCTCGAAGCGCAGCACGCCAACCCGCGGATTGCCGCCCGGCGAGACGTACTCCCAGATCGCCATGCCGCAGAGCAGCACAAAGATGGTGGTAAAGAACGTCGCCGTTGGCCACGTCCACGCCATCCACGAAAAATTGAGGTTGGACGAGAGGTTAAATCCCCACAGGCGGATATTGGCCGGATCGCTGAAACCCACCGTTATTGCCACGAAATCGATTTGGAGCGCCACCCAGGCCGCGACAACCAAAGCAAGAAACAGCGCCGCCCACAACCAGGCCGTCCGTGGGTCTCTTCCGATCTGCTCCATCACACCCTCCCCAGGGCAAAGCCCTTGGCGATATAGTTGCGTACGAACCAGATCACGAGCGCGCCCGGAAGGATGGTGAGCACGCCGGCCGCGGCCAGCACACCCCAATCGAGTCCCGAGGCCGAGACCGTGCGCGTCATGATCGCGGCGATCGGCTTGGCGGCGGTCGTGGTCAAGGTTCGTGCGATCAGCAGCTCGACCCACGAGAACATGAAGCAGAAGAAGGCCGCCACGCCAACTCCGCTCGCGATCAGCGGCATGAATATCTTGAGGAAGAAGCGCGGGAAGGAATAGCCGTCGATATAGGCGGTCTCGTCGATTTCCTTCGGCACGCCCGACATGAAGCCTTCCAGAATCCAGACCGCCAGCGGCACGTTGAACAGGCAGTGCGCCAGCGCCACCGCGATGTGCGTGTCGATCAGCCCAAACGCCGAATAGAGCTGGAAGAACGGCAGCGCGAACACCGCCGGCGGCGCCATGCGGTTGGTCAAGAGCCAGAAGAACAGGTGCTTGTCGCCGAGGAAGCGGTAGCGCGAGAAGGCATAGGCTGCCGGAAGCGCCACGGCGACGGAAATCACCGTGTTCATAACCACATAGATGATCGAGTTGATGTAACCCTTGTACCAGGACGGGTCGGTGAAGATCACCATGTAGTTGGCAATCGTCGGGTTTCTCGGCCACAGCGAGAAGGCGCCGAGGATCTCCTGGTTGGTCTTGAAGCTCATATTGACCAGCCAGTAGATCGGCAACATCAGGAAGATGATGTAAATCGTTGGCACCAGCCACCAGAACCGCGACTCCTCGCCCCGCCGCCGCATCTTGCGAGCCAGCGCGGCGTTCGCCGCCTGCGCTTCCGCGGTAGCGGGGGTTTGCCGCATCAGCGTTCGTCCGTCGGCCGTGGTTTCCTCGAGGCGCGCCATCTCACTGCTCCGCGTCGTAGGCTGTCATGACGGTGTAGAACACCCAGGACAGGAGCATGATGATCAAGAAATAGACGATCGACATCGCCGCGGCCTCACCGAGGTTGAACTCGCCGATGGCCAGCTTCACCAGATCGATCGACAGGAAAGTGGTGGTATTGCCGGGTCCGCCGCCGGTGACGACGAACGGCTCGGTGTAGATCATGAAACTGTCCATGAAGCGCAGCAGAACCGCGATTAGCAGCACGCGGTTCATCTTCGGCAGCTGAATGTAGCGGAAGATCGCCCAGCGCGACGCCCCATCGATCTTGGCTGCCTGGTAATAGGCGTCGGGGATCGAGACCAACCCTGCGTAGCAGAGCAAGACCACGAGGCTGGTCCAGTGCCAGACGTCCATGACGATGACGGTGACCCAGGCGTCGAACGGGTCGTTGACATAGTTGTAGTTGAAGCCGAGCGCCCGCAGCGTATATCCGAGCAGGCCGATATCGACGCGGCCGAACACTTGCCAGATCGTGCCGACGACGTTCCAAGGAATGAGCAGCGGCAGCGCCATCAGCACCAGGCAGACCGGCACGCCCCAGCCCTTCTTCGGCATGTTGAGCGCAATGAAGATGCCGAGCGGAATCTCGATGATGAGGATGATGGCCGAGAAGGCCAGGTTGCGGGCCATCGCTTCCCAAAAACGGTCGGAATGCAGGATTTCCTCGAACCATTCCGAGCCCGCCCAGAAGAAGACGTTGTTGCCGAAAGTGTCCTGCACCGAATAATTCACGACCGTCATCAGCGGGATGATTGCCGAGAACGCCACCAGCAGAAGCACCGGCAGCACCATGAACCAGGCCTTGTTGTTCCAGGTCCTTTCCATGCTCAGCCTCCCATCTCGACGCGCCAGGAATCGGCATAGAGGTTGATGCCGGCCGGGTCGAACGCGATCTTCGGATCGGCGGGAATGTCTTCGTCCTCGCCGACGATCGCCGCGATGTCACGGCCTTCGAAACTGGCGCGTACCACCTTATGGCGGCCGATATCCTCGACCTTCCTGATTGAAACCGGCATACCGGTGGCGCCAAGCCTGACATATTCGGGGCGGATGCCGAGTTCGATCGCGCCTGTGGTTCCAGCCTTGGGCGTGCCCGGCAATTCGATCGTCTGGCTGCCGAGCCGCGCGCTCCTGCCTTCGACCGCGACCGGCATGACGTTCATGCCCGGGGAGCCGATGAAATAGCCGACGAATGTATGTTTGGGGCGCTCGAACAACTCGGCTGGAGAGCCGATCTGCACGATCTCGCCCTCATACATGACGACGACGTTTTCGGCGAAGGTGAGCGCCTCGGTCTGGTCGTGGGTGACATAGATCATGGTGAAACCGAAGCGTCTGTGCAGCTGCTTCAGCTGCGAGCGCAGCACCCATTTCATATGCGGGTCGATAACGGTCAGCGGCTCGTCGAACAGGATCGCGTTGACATCGGAGCGCACCAGCCCGCGTCCGAGCGAGATCTTCTGTTTTTGGTCGGCGGTCAGCCCCCGCGCCTTTCTCCGGGCCATATCGGCCAACCCCGTCATCTCAAGCGTTTCGCGCACCTTGCGGTCGACGTCGGGTTCCGGAACGCCGCGATTGCGCAGCGGGAAGGCCAGATTGTCGTAGACGGTCATGGTGTCGTAGATGACCGGGAACTGGAACACCTGCGCGATATTGCGCTCCTGCGTCGACAGATTGGTCACGTCCTTGCCGTCGAACAGAAGCTCGCCATGCGACGGGTACAACAGGCCGGAAATGATGTTGAGCAGCGTGGTCTTGCCGCAGCCCGATGGCCCGAGCAGCGCATAGGCGCCGCCGTCCTCGAAGGTGTGATGCACCTCCTTCAGCGCATAGTCCTTGTCCGACTTCGGATGCGGTCCGTAGGCGTGGCGGATGTGGTTGCAGTCGATGCGCGCCATGTGCCCTCCTCCCTCAAGCCGCCAGCATTTGTGGCGGCGCGGCCGAGCGGCCGTTCGCGTCGAAAACCATGATGTGGCGCGGATCGATGAACACCTCGATGGTCTGGTCGGGCTCGAACACCAGGATGCCGTGCTCCAGCATCACCCAGCGGACATCGGCGAAGTCGAGATGCACAAAACTTTCGGAACCGGTGATCTCGGTGACCGAGACCTTGGCTCTCACCGGAACCGCCGACGGGCTCGGCCGGGTAAGAGAGAGATGGTGGGGCTGAAAGCCGATCGTGTAACTCGTATCGGCAATACCGGCGAGTTCAGCCGGCACGGGGAGGTTCACCCCACCATCAAGAAGGAAGCTTGAGCCGCTCTTCTTCAGCACGATCGTGTTGAGCGGCGGGTCGGCGAACGTCTTGGCCGTGACGAGGTCGTTCGGTCTGCGGAAGACGTCGATCGTCGGGCCGAACTGGGTGATGCGGCCCTCGGAAAGCGTCGCCGTGTTGCCGCCGAGCAGCAAGGCTTCGTGCGGCTCCGTCGTAGCGTAGACGAAAATGGTGCCGGTCGCCGCGAATATCCTGGGCAATTCCGCGCGCAGCTCCTCGCGCAGCTTATAGTCGAGATTGGCGAGCGGCTCGTCGAGCAGCACGAGGCTGGCGTTCTTGACGATGGCGCGCGCTAGCGCCGTGCGCTGCTGCTGGCCGCCCGAAAGGCTGAGCGGCGTGCGCTCGAGAAAGGGCGTCAGCTTGAGCAGCGCGGCGGCATTGCGCACCTCCTTGTCGATCTTCGCCCGATCGGTGCCGGCCACCCTCAGCGGCGAGGCGATGTTCTCGTAGACGGTCATCGCCGGATAATTGATGAACTGCTGGTAGACCATGGCGACGTTGCGCTTCTGCACCGGGATGCCGGTGACATCCTTGCCATCGAACCAAACCGAACCGGATGTTGGAACATCAAGGCCGGCCATCAACCGCATCAGGCTGGTCTTGCCGGAAAGCGTCGGTCCGAGAAGGACGTTGAGCGAGCCGTGCTGAAGCGTCAGCGACACGTCGCGTATATGCTCCGTCGCGGCGACCGTCTTCGTCACGTTTCTCAATTCCAGCATGATGCCTCCTCCCAGGCTTTCTGCATCACTATTCGGCAGCCGCTACATGGCGCCGGCTTATCCCGCGCATGAATTCGTCGAGCGCTGCCGCCTGCTCGCGGCTCAGATGCAGGCCGCGCTTGGTCCTGCGCCACAATACATCTTCGGCCGTCATCGCCCATTCATTTTGAACGAGGTAGCGCACCTCGGCCTCGTAGAGATCGGCGCCGAAGTTGCGGCCAAGGTCGGCATTCGATCTGGCGAGGCCCAGCAGCATCCTTGCGCGAGTTCCGTAAAGCCGGGTCAGGCGTCGCGCCAGACGCGCATCGAGGAACGGATAGGCCGTTTTCAGTTTCGCCACTTCGGCGTCGAAGCCGCCGGCCGGGAAATCGCCACCCGGTAGCGACGCGTTTGCGGTCCACGGCTTGCCGCGCTTGCCGAGAAAACCTTCGATCTTCTCCAGCATCGATTCCGACAGCCGGCGATAGGTGGTGATCTTGCCGCCAAAGGTGTTGATGATCGGCGCCATGCCCTCGCCGCCATCGGTCTTCAGCACATAGTCGCGGGTCGCCTCCTGCGCCTTCGAGGCGCCGTCGTCATAAAGCGGGCGCACGGCCGAATAAGTCCAGACGATGTCCGAACGCTTGACTGGTTGCGCGAAATATTCGCTCGCCGCGGCACACAAGTAATCGATCTCGGCATCGCTGATCTTCACCTCACGAGGGTCGCCAGAATAGTCCTGGTCCGTGGTGCCGATCAGCGTGAACTCGTCTTCATAGGGAATAGCAAAGATGATGCGGCCATCCTTGTTCTGGAAGAAATAGGCGCGCGGATCGTCGAATTTCTTGCCGATGACGATATGGCTGCCCTGTACCAGCCGGACATTGTGCACGTCGTTCAAGCCGACCGTTGCGGACAGCACATGGTCGACCCAGGGACCGGCGGCATTGACCAAAAGCCGCGCCTTGATCTCCTCGGTGTTCCCGGTCTGCAGGTCTTCCAGCCTTACCGTCCAAAGCTCGCCTTCACGGCGTGCGCCGATGACTTTCGTGCGGGTTCGGATCGTTGCGCCGCGATCGGCAGCATCGCGGGCGTTCAACGACACCAGTCGCGCATCGTTGACCCAGCCGTCGGAATATTCGAAGGCCTTTCGAAATAACGGCTTCAGCGGCTTGCCGGCCGGATCCTTTGCCATGTCCAGCGTCTTGGTCGCCGGCAGCAATTTGCGCCCGCCAATGTGATCGTAAAGGAACAGGCCGAGCCTGATCAGCCAGGCCGGGCGCAGGCCCTTGGCATAAGGCAGCACGAAGCGCATCGGCCAGATGATGTGCGGCGCGTTCTTCCAGAGAATTTCGCGCTCCATCAGCGCCTCGCGCACCAGGCGGAATTCGTAGAATTCGAGATAGCGCAGGCCACCATGGATCAGTTTGGTCGAGCCGGAAGAAGTTCCACTGGCCAGATCGTTCATTTCGGCAAGGAAGACCGAAAAGCCGCGCCCAACCGCATCGCGGGCAATGCCGCAGCCGTTGATTCCACCGCCGATGACAAAGATGTCATGGATCGGGGATGCGCCCACAATAGTCCTCCCGGATTTCGCATTGCAGCATTTTTAGGTTTTTACGAAACCGTGTCGGGATTATTTCGAAATGAGAACGAATGTCAAACGAAATGTAAACGGCCGCTGTTGCCGCAACGGCAGCCTCTAGGGCAGCGACGTCTCGATCAGTTGAACCTCGGCCTCCTGGCAGATCTTGCGCACCGAGGGGATGTCGCAGCGGTCGGTGATAAAGGTGTTGACCTGCGACAGGTGGCCGATGCGGACTGGCGCCGTCCGCTCGAATTTGGTCTGGTCGGAGACGAGGATGACATGCCGGGCATTGGCGATGATCGCCTGCGCCACCTTCACTTCACGAAAATCGAAATCGAGCAGCGCGCCGTCATGATCGATCGCCGAGGCGCCGATCACCGCGTAATCGACCTTGAACTGCCTGATGAAATCGACCGCGGCCTCGCCGACCACGCCGCCATCGGAACCGCGCACGACACCGCCGGCGATTACCACCTCGATTGAAGGATATATGCGCATCCTATTGGCAACATTGATATTATTGGTGATGACCATCAAGCCGCTATGATCAAGGAGCGCCTTGCTGACCGACTCCGTCGTCGTGCCGATATTGATGAACAGCGAGGCATTGTCCGGGATCAACCTGGCCGCTGCGCGGCCGATCGCCTCCTTTTCGTCGGCGGCGATCTTGCGCCGCGCCTCATATTCCATGTTCTCGATGCCGGAGGGAAACAGTGCCCCGCCATGAATGCGCGACAGCAGCCGCTGGTCGCACAGATCGTTGAGATCCTTGCGGATGGTCTGCGGCGTCACGTTGAAATGCGTTGCCAGATCATCGACCAGCACGCGGCCATGGTCCTTGGCCATCTGGATGATTTCGGAATGGCGCGGCGACAGATACATTGGGGACCTCCCGTTTTCGTTTTTCTTGGGTATAGCGGAAAACGAAAGTGATGAAAAGGCGCAAGCCGGCTAACGAAATTGCATGCGTCCAGAGGGCAAACCTCGGCGCAACTTTGCCGACAAATTCAACCCCGACCGCGCGCGATTTCGGTGACGACTTCGAAAGCCGTGTCGATATCCGCCGCCGTCGCCTCGAACTGACCGACCTGAAAGCGGATCGCGACCTGCCCGTCTACTCGTGTCTGGGTCAGGTAGATGCGGCCATCGTCGTTGATCGCGTTGACCAGCCGCAGATTGTGTTCGTCCGAATCGATGCCGGCCGCCGCCAGATGCCGGAACGAAAACAGCGACAGCATCGGCTCCGTGACGATCTCGAAGTCCGGTTCCCGGGCCAACCGCGCAGCGAGACCTTCGCTCCAGGCGACATGGTTGCGGATCATGGTCCGCAGATTCTCCAGCCCGTGGGCCCGCAGCAGGAACCACAGCTTCAGCGCACGAAAACGCCTACCGAGCGGCACCGACCATTCGGAATAGTTGATGATGCCGTCGCGTCCGTGCGTCTTCAGGAATTCGGGCTTGATGGCCAGGGTGCGGACCAAATCCTCCGGCTGGCGGATAAACTGCACTGAGCAGTCGAACTGCGCGCCCAGCCACTTATGCGGATTGAAGACGATGGAATCCGCCTGCTCAGCGCCAGTCCAGAAATGGCGAAACTCGGGACAGATCATTGCCGATCCGGCCCAGGCCGCATCGACATGCAGATAGAGTCCATGGCGCTTGGCTACCGCGGCGACGCCGGCAACATCATCCGTACCACCGGTGCTGGTGCCGCCGACACAGGCGATGATGCCGGCCGGCAGCATGCCAGCTTCCCGGTCGGCGACGATCGCCGCTTCCAGGGCCGCGATATCCATGGCGCGAAAGCGGCCGGCAACCGGAATGCGCACGAGATTGTCCTCGCCGATGCCCGATACCCAGATCGCCCGGTCGATGGAGGTATGAACCTGGTCGGAAGAATAGACGCGCAATATCGGCTGGCCTTGCAGGCCCTTCTCGTTGCCCCGCCAATCGAGCGCGCGCTCGCGCATGGTCAACACGGCGGCGAGCGTCGCCGACGATGCCGAATCCTGCATGACGCCGGAAAACCCTTCCGGCAGGCCAAGCGCCTGACGCATCCAGTCGACGACGCGCGTCTCGAGTTCGGTCGCTGCCGGCGAGGTCTGCCAGAGCATGCATTGCGCGGCCATCGCCGAGACTAGATATTCGGCCACCACCGAAACCGGTGCGGCGTTGGCCGGGAAATAGGCGAAGAAGCGCGGATGCTGCCAATGCGTCATGCCCGGCAGGATTTTCTGCTCGAAATCGGCGAAAATCTCATCCATCGGCTCGGCCGCTTCAGGCGGCGAAGTCTCCACGCTCTTGAAGATGTCACCGGGATCGACCAGCGGCCGCACCGGTCTTTCGCGCAGCGAGTTGCGATAGTCGGCGCCCCAATCCGCGGCGCGCCTCGACCATTGCCGGAATTCGTCGTTGTTCATCGCACCTCCGGAAGAGACAAGCCGTCTATTCGGGAAAATCAGGCAGACTCGCAAAAGCAGTTTTCAGTGCGTTCGACCAGCCGTCCGAAATGGTGCGGTAGTATTGATCGTCCTGGGCTATCCGCTTCTTCAGGCTGACCTTGTAGGCGTCCTTTTCGTAGAACAGCAGGTCGAGCGGCAGACCGACCGACAGGTTCGATTTCAGCGTCGAGTCGAACGACACCAGCAACAGTTTCACCGTCTCGGCGAAACTCATCGTCTTTTCATAGGCGCGAATGATGATCGGCTTGCCGTATTTGGTCTCGCCGATCTGGAAAAACGGCGTGTCGTCGGTCGATTCGATGAAATTGCCTTCCGGATAGATCATGAACAGCCGCGGCGCGCTGCCCTTGATCTGGCCACCGAGGATGAAGGAGGCATTGAAATAGGAATCCGCCTTGTCGCCGGATGGCGACGAATTGGCGATGACTTCCTTGACGGTGTCGCCGACCATCCGCACCGTCTGGTACATGGAGGGCGTTTCGAGCAGTGTCGCGTGGCGATCGCCAACTGCCTTGGTGCGCTCGTCGAGCAGGCTAACGACCGCCTGCGTCGTCGCCAGATTGCCGGCCGACATCAGCACGATGACGCGCTCGCCCGGCTCTTCCCAGACATGCATTTTCTTGAAGGTCGAGATCGAATCCATGCCGGCATTGGTGCGCGTGTCGGACATGAACACGAGCCCACGATCGATCTTCAGGCCGACGCAATAGGTCATCGAATCTCTTTGGCAGCAATCTTGCTGAGGATTACTGCTCCACCGTGACGGTGACCGCAAGCTGTTCTTCTGCTTGTCCCAGCCGAATTCCCGATACGGGAGTCGCGTCGCGATAGTCACGGCCGATCGCCACTTTTACATAGCGTTCGTCAGGCGAAATGCCGTTGGCGACGTCGAATGCGACCCAGCCCAAGCCCGCAACATGCGCCTCGGCCCAGGCATGGCTTGCCGCCTGCTCGACCGCCGCATCCATCATTAGATAGCCGCTGACGTAGCGGGCCGGAAACCCCATGGCGCGCGCGGCGGCGGCAAAGATATGGCTGTGATCCTGGCAGACGCCGGTCTTGAGTGCCAGCGCATCCTCGGCCGGGGTCGCCGCGTTGGTAGTGCCCGGCGTATAGGCGACGCGCTCGCCGATCGTGGCCATCAGTCTATGCAATCTTTCGATATCCGTCCCCTCGCCGACCGACGCCACGAGTTCGCGAATGCCGCTGCCGATCGTCGTCAACGGCGTTTCGTGGCCGAACAGCCAGAGCGGCGCGAAACCCTGGTGCGGCCCGGCGACGCCCGACGTGTCGCGTGTCACCACCTCGCCCGATGCCGCGACGGTGATGAAATCGCGCTCGCCTTCAACGCTCAAAAGCCGTGTGTCGTTGCCGAAATGGTCGGTGAAGCGCACTTCCTCGCGTGCGCCTTCGATCTTCAGCGCCCAAGACAGCACGGTCTGCGTCGATCCGCTGACCGGAAGCAGCCGTAATCGCTGCAGCAGATAATGCACCGGCGCATCGTAGCGGTATTCGGTCCGGTGGGTGATCTTCAGCCGCATGGCTTCCTCAGTAGAATCGATAGTCCTGCGCGATCTCGTCGCCGAGCCTGGTGTTGTCGCGAATGAAATTGGCCAGGAATTCATGCAGGCCGGCGTCGAATATGTCCTTGATCGAGCCGGCCGTCAGCATGGCCTGGGTTTTGCCCGCCGTCGCATGACAGGCATGACGCTCGCCATAATCGTCGCCCAGGAACCTGAGATGCTCCGTCAGGAAACGATAGCAGAAAGTCAGCGAGCGCGGCATGCGAACGTTGAGGATCAGATAGTCGGCGATGTTGCTCGGCTTGTAGTCGGCCTCATAGACCCAGCGATAGGAGCGGTGCGCCGACACCGAGCGCAGGATCGATTCCCACTGGTAATTGTCGAGCGTGGAGCCGACCCAAGAGATCGACGGCAGCAGCACATAATATTTCACGTCGAGGATGCGCGCCGTGTTGTCGGCGCGTTCGACATAGGTGCCGAGCTGCGAGAAATCGAAGATCTCGTTGCGCAGCATAGTGCCGTAGAACGAGCCGCGGATCAGCGCCGTTTCGCGCTTGATCGCGTCGAGCACGCTGGGCAGGTCGCGTTCGTCGACCGGCCTGGCCAGCATGCGCTTCAGCGACATCCAGGCTTCGTTGATGCTTTCCCAGGTTTCGCGCGTCAGCGCTGTGCGTACCATGCGGGCATTGTTGCGCGCCGTTTCGATCGACGCCATCGTGCTCGACGGGTTTGATGTGTCGCGCAGCAGGAAATCGGAGACATTGGCGGCAGTATAGTCGGAATATTTCTGCGTGAAGGCAGCGTCCGAGCCGGCGCTGAGCAGCACGGAATTCCACTCCTCCGAAGCGTTCTGGGTGCGGGTCAGCGCCATGCGCAGCCCGGCATCGACCAGCCGCGCCATATTCTCCGCCCGCTCGATGTAGCGGTTCATCCAGTAAAGCCCGTTGGCGGTGCGGCCGAGAAGCATGTCAACTTGCCTCGAAGTCGAGCGAATAGGGAATAGCGAATAGCGAATAGCGGAAATATGAGGTCATGACTTTTGTTGCAGACTCCTGATCATTGAACGCAGCATTTTCCCGATCTCCTCAGCCTGGCTAAGTAAATGAACCACCTCTTTCTCAACCATCAAGCCTACCCTTCCGGATAAGATCAGGTGCGTTTCCAACTCTTTGAGCGAGCCTTGAGCAATGCGCAAAAATTGGATGAAGGCTCCCGTATTTTCTCGTCCGTGGCCCTCCGCGATGTTTGCTGCGATTGATGCCGCCGAGCGCCTTATCTGAGAGGTCATGCCGTATGCTTCCTTGCTCGGGAACGCTGCCGTCCCGGAATAGCAATCTACCGCCAATTCTATGGCTGCCTTCCAAACAATTAGGTCCCTGTAAGAATTGATCGCCGTCACACACCTCCCTATCCCTATCCCTATTCGCTACTCGCTATTCCCTACTCGCTACTTCCCACTTTAATCATCCAGCACCCACGTATCCTTGGTGCCGCCGCCCTGCGAGGAGTTGACCACCAGCGAGCCTTCCTTCAGCGCCACGCGCGTCAGCCCGCCGGGCACGATCTGGATGCGGTCGGAAACCAGCACATAGGGCCTGAGATCGACATGGCGCGGCGCCAGTCCTTTGTCGGTCAGGATCGGACAGGTCGACAGCGCCAGCGTCGGCTGTGCGATGTAGTTCGATGGTTTTGCGGCGAGTTTCTTGGAAAAATCCTCGCATTCCTTTTTGGTCGCCGCCGGCCCGACCAGCATGCCGTATCCGCCGGACCCGTGCACTTCCTTCACCACCAGTTCATGGATGTGTTCGAGCACATACTTCAGGCTGTCCGGCTCCGAGCAGCGCCAAGTGGGGATGTTGCCGAGGATCGCCTTGCGGCCGGTGTAGAATTCGACGATCTCCGGCATGTAGGAATAGATCGCCTTGTCGTCGGCGATACCGGTTCCCGGCGCATTGGCGATGGTGATGTTGCCGGCGCGGTAGACATCCATGATGCCCGGGACGCCAAGTGCCGAGTCCGCCCGAAAGGTCAGCGGATCGAGGAAAGAATCGTCGACCCTCCGGTAAAGCACGTCGATCTGCTTGTAGCCTTCGGTCGTGCGCATCGCGACGTGACCGTCGACGACTCGTAGATCCTGCCCCTCGACAAGCTGCACGCCCATCTGGTCGGCAAGGAAGGCATGTTCGAAATAGGCGGAGTTGAAGCTGCCCGGCGTCAGCACGGCGATGGTTGGCGCGCCCTTGGTGCTCTGCGGCCGCACCGCTGCCAGCGACTGGCGCAAGAGCTGCGGATAGTTTTCCACCGGCCGCACCTTGATCTGCTGGAACAGCTCGGGAAAGAGCTGCATCATCGTCTCGCGGTTCTCCAGCATGTAGGAGACGCCGGACGGCGTGCGCGCATTGTCCTCCAGCACATAGAATTCGTTCTCGCTGATACGCACGATATCGACGCCGATGATATGGGTGTAGACGCCGGCCGGCGGCCGTACCCCGATCATCTCCGGCAGGAACGCCTCGTTCTTGGCGATCAATTCCTTAGGGACGCGCCCGGCGCGCAAGATCTCCTGGCGGTGATAGATGTCATCGAGAAAGGCGTTCAGCGCCTGCACGCGCTGCTCGATGCCTTGCGTCAGCCGTCGCCATTCATTGCCGGAAATGATGCGCGGAACGATGTCGAAGGGGATCAGCCGCTCGGAGGCTTCCTGCTCGCCATAGACGGCAAAGGTGATGCCGGTCTTGCGGAAGACACGCTCGGCGTCCTGCATCTTTTCGGTAAGCCTGGCCGGATCCTGCTCCTTCAGCCAGCGATCGTAAGCCGAGTATGGTGTTCTCAATCCGGAAATTTCCGGAAGCATTTCATCGAACGCTGCCAATCGCATACTCCCCTGTGAGGCCATTTCACTGGCGTCACCGGAGAAAATCAAGCGCAATCGGTTATTTGGAGGATGCGGGCGATCAGTATGTCGCGGCTGCCTAAAATTATGGCAGCACCAATATGGCTGTGATCAGGCTTTGCCTTATGTCCAGGCAGGCGGCAGGCGCTGCTCAGAAGGCGCGGAAGGTGACGACCGTGAACGTGTCCTTGATGCCTGGAAGGACCTGTACCTTCTCGTTGACGAAGTGGCCGATGTCTTCTTCGTCGTCGACATAGAATTTGGCGAGCAGATCGTAATTGCCGGCTGTCGAGTAGATTTCCGAAGCGATCTCGGCATCGGCCAAAGCGCTGGCAACCTCATAGGCCTTGCCCAGATCGCACTTTATCTGCACGAAAAATGCCTTCATTGCCCGGTCCTGCTCAAGCTTGCACCTACAGCGCCGCGCGTCCTTTTAGACGCGCAAAGGACGCTGTAGCACTTTGATTGCGCATGATCCTTTCCGAAAATCGATTCCGATTTTCGGGGTCATGCGGATAAGCGGCCCTTGTGGCAGACTGCCGCCCGGCTTTCAAGCATGAGGGAGCTTAGGCCGCCCTCGCCTGCAGCTTGCTCAAGTTCCGCCTTGGCGTGCGACGTTGAATGTTGTCGTCGCTGAAACCACGAAGCGCTGTCGAGCGTATGGTATGCTGAGCGTCTTCGGACGGCTCCTCGGATAACGGAGACAGGCCATGCACCGCGTGCTTTTCGCATTCGCAATCGTTCCATTCATCCTGGCGTCCCCGGTGTTGGCCGGCGATGCGGAAATCAAGGCAGCCCAAGCAACCATCGACGGTCAATTGAAGGCCTTCATGGCTGATGATGACGCTGCCGCCTACAGCTTCGCCGCACCGAACGTCAAACGCATCTTTCCGACCGTCGACACGTTCATGAACATGGTGACCAATGGCTATGCGCCGGTGCGCAAGCCGCGGACCTATTCCTTCGGTAAGGTGCAGGAAATGAGCCCGACATCGATCATCCAGCAGGTGCTGATCGTCGGGCCGAACGGCAAGGACTACGAGGCGGTCTATACGCTCGAACAGCAGCCCGACGGGACCTACCAGATAACCGGCTGCAGCCTGCGCGCATCCAACGCGCTGAGCACCTGATTGGTCCTAGGCGCGACAAATCCGAAAGACCCAGTTGCTCGAAGCGCCTAGATCGACAAAGGAGGCACTTGCCCTCGGGAGTGGCTTCGTTCCTTTCCCTAAATTAGCTCATTGCAGTATACTGCTGCATTCTCAGGGTGAGCGGGGTGTCGTTTGCCCTCAGATGCGATCGTCATTTTGGCGGCGGGGGAGGCATGAGGGGGATTCTTGATGCAGTCGTCATAGGCGCTGGCTCGGCCGGGCTTGGCGTCAGTTATTTCCTGCAACAACGTGGCTGTGCGCACCATGTTCTCGAGCGAGGCCGTATAGGAGAGACGTGGCGAACGCAGCGCTGGGACTCCTTCCGGCTCAACTCGACGAACATACGCACCATACTACCCGGTGATTCCTACGACGGGCCGGACCCTTGGGGTGCGATAACTCACCACGAATTCGTGGCTTATTTGGAAGGCTATGTTGACCGGCACCGCTTGCCGGTGCGCACCGGAGTGACGGTTGAGCAGCTGCATCGAGAGGACGGAACCTATCGAGTCACGACTGATCGCGAGACGCTTCTGGCGCGCACGATCGTGATTGCAACCGGCAACCAGAACCGCCAGGTCCGGCCGCCTTCGTCGTCCGACTTGCCGACGGCAGTTCGCCAGGTCGATTCCTCTGCCTATCGCAACCCGGCCGAGCTCGCTGATGGCGCCGTGCTGGTGGTCGGGAGCGGCCAGTCGGGCGGCCAGATTGCCGACGATTTGGTGCAGGCCGGACGCCGGGTGTTTCTGGCGACGAGCCGCACTGGCCGCCTGGTACGCCGCTATCGCGGCGGCGACTCGTTCAACTGGCTCACCGTATCCGGCTTTGCCGACGTCCCGCGCTGGGAGCTCCTCCTGGAAAACGGCAGGCCGCCGCCGCGCCCACTGCTCGGGGCGACCCACACGATCAGCCTGCAATCGTTGAGCGCACAAGGAGTGACCCTGCTCGGCCGTTTCATAGGCGTTGTGAACGGCAACCTCGCCTTCGGCCACGAGGTCGGCGACCACATGCGCTTCGCAGACGAGGCCTCGGCGGACCTGAAGCGAGTGATTGACGAGTACATCGAGCGCGCCGGTCTCGATGCGCCGCCAGCCGAGGATGATCCAGCCGAAACGGTCGCGCCTTGCGTGCCGAGCCCGCCGATTCGTTCGATCGACTTGGCCGTTTGCGGCATCTCATCGGTAATCTGGTGCACCGGCTTCTCGGGCGACTTCTCATGGGTGCAGCTTCCCGACGCCCTGGATGCGGCTGGCCAACCCATACATGAGGACGGCATCGGTGCCGTTCACGGACTCTATTTCGCCGGCCTGGATTTTGCGTCAACGCGGAAATCAGGCACCGTACCGGCCGTTGCCGAGGAGGCGCGCCAGATGGTGGACCACATCGTCAAAGGATGAGTAGGCTCACGGCCAAGAACGCCTGGAATGGATTCGCCGAGGGTCAGACCTTCACACTAGCGAGCCGGAATATCGCCCCTCGCCCAGCCTTCGGAAATTTCCGCGGCCCGCGCTTCGAATGCGCCAGCCTCGATCGCGGAGCGAATGCCCTGCATCAGCTTTTGATAGTAGGAAAGATTGTTCCAGGTCAGCAGCATAGCCCCCAGCGCCTCTTGCGAGCGGACCAGATGGTGCAGATAGGCGCGCGAATAATCTCTGGCGGCCGGGCAGTCGCTCTCCTCGTCGAGCGGGCGCGGATCGTCGGCATGGCGGGCGTTGCGCAGATTGACCTTGCCGCGCCTTGTGTAGGCGAGGCCATGGCGGCCGGCGCGCGTCGGCATCACGCAGTCGAACATGTCGATGCCGCGCGCCACCGATTTCAATATATCGTCCGGCGTGCCAACACCCATCAGATAACGAGGCCTGTCCGCCGGCAGTTCCGGGCAGGTGATATCGAGCATTTCGAGCATCACCGCTTGCGGCTCGCCGACCGCCAGCCCGCCGATCGCATAGCCCTTGAGGTCCATCGCTTTCAGCGCCTGCGCCGAGCGCAGCCGCAACGCGGCTATGTCGCCGCCCTGGACGATGCCGAACATCGCCTTTCCCTGCTGGTCGCCGAACGCCGTCTTGCAGCGCTCGGCCCAGCGCAGCGACAACTCCATGGCCCGCTCAATTTCCTTCTCCTTGGCCGGCAGCGCGGTGCATTCGTCGAGCTGCATCTGGATGTCGGAATCGAGCAGTCCCTGAATTTCGATCGAGCGCTCGGGCGACATCTCATAGGCGGCGCCGTCGATATGCGAGCGGAAAGTGACGCCTTTTTCGGTGAGTTTCCTCAGCTTCGACAGCGACATCACCTGAAAGCCGCCGCTGTCGGTCAGGATCGGATGCGGCCAGCGGGCGAATTCGTGCAGGCCGCCAAGCCGCGCCACACGTTCGGCGCCGGGCCGCAGCATCAGATGATAGGTGTTGCCCAGGATGATGTCCGAACCGACGCCGCGCACCTGATCCATATACATAGTCTTGACAGTGCCGCCGGTGCCGACCGGCATGAAGGCCGGCGTGCGGATTTCGCCGCGCGGCATGGTGATAGAGCCGCGCCGCGCCTTGCCGTCGGTCGCCAGCACCTCGAAGGTGAACGCCTTAGTCATTGAATTCCTTGTTTGATGCTTGGCGCGCGTCCATCGTTCTCCTCCCTGAACAGAAGACTTGCATCTCCATAGGAGTAGAACCTGTAGCGGTTCTCGATGGCATGCGCATAGGCCGCACGCATCGTTTGCAGACCGCAAAACGCCGAAACCAGCATGAACAGCGTCGAGCGCGGTAGATGGAAATTGGTCATCAGCATGTCGGCGGCCTTGAAACGGTAGCCGGGCGTGATGAAGATATCCGTCGGACCCGACCATCCGGCCAATGTGCCGTCCTCCCGCGCAGCGCTCTCCAGCAGGCGCAGCGACGTCGTACCGACGGCGACGATGCGCCCGCCACGCGCCTTCGCTGCGTTGAGTGCCGCGGCGGTTTCCGGGCTGACCGAACCGATCTCGGCATGCATCTTGTGATCGGCCGTGTCGTCGACTTTCACCGGCAGGAACGTGCCGGCGCCGACATGCAAGGTGACGAAGCGGCGCTCGATCCCCTTGGCATCGAGCGCGGCGAAAAGCTCGGGCGTGAAATGCAGGCCGGCAGTGGGAGCGGCGACAGCGCCCTCCTCCCTGGCATAGATGGTCTGGTAGTCGATGCGGTCGCGTTCGTCGTCGTCGCGCTTCGAGGCGATGTAGGGCGGCAGCGGAATGTGGCCGACGGCGTGCAGTGCCTCGTCGAGAAATGGGCCCGAGAGGTCGAAACCGAGCAGCGCTTCGCCGGCGTCGCCCTTCTCGATCACCGTGGCGTCGAGTTGGCCGAGAAAGCAGGAATTGGCGTCATGGCCGAAATGGATGCGGTCGCCGGCGGCGATGCGCTTGCCCGGACGCATGAAAGCCAGCCAGCGGTCCGGCCCTACTCGCATGTGCAGCGTGGCTTCGACTTGCGCCGTCGCCTCGCCGCGCCGCCTGATGCCTTTCAACTGTGCCGGAATGACTTTGGTGTCGTTGAACACCAGCACGTCACCGGTCTCGAGCAGCGACGGCAGATCGCGGACCGTTCGGTCTTCGAGACCCTCACCCGGCCTGACCACCAGCATGTTGGCGCTGTCGCGCGGTTCTGCCGGTCGAAGCGCGATGCGCTCCTCCGGCAGTTCAAAGTCGAAAAGATCGACGCGCATCAGAAATCAAAAGAGCCGGACTAACAGTGCTCCGGCCAGCAGCAGCACCGCGCCGGCGACGCGGCCAAGCGAAATCTCACGCACCGCAACGCCAAGGAAGCCGACACGGTCTATGAGCATGCCAGCCAGCAACTGGCCCGCGACTAGGAACGCCATCAACGCCGCGGCGCCGATGCGCGGCGTGAGGATTGTCGAAAGAGTGACATAGAATCCGCCGAGCATGCCGCCGGCGATGAACAGCCAAGGCGCAGGCGCCTTCCAGTCGAGTGAGACGCTTTGCAGCTTCACCACAGCAAGGGAGATGATGCCGAGCACGATTGCACCTGACAGGAACGAAAACGCAGCGGCCGCGACCGGGAGGCCCAGGCCGCGCGCCAGTTGTGAATTGATCGGCGCCTGAATGGCGATGAAGGCGCCTGACAAAATGCCGAGCAAAGACCAGACAACGCCCATCATCGTCGTTTCACCCGTTACTTGACGTCGGCCGCGACCTTCAGCGACACGATCTTGTCGGGATCCGGCACCGGCTCGCCGCGCTTGATCTTGTCGACATTGTCCATGCCTTCGATGACCTGGCCCCAGACCGTGTATTGGCGGTTAAGGAAAGCGGCATCGTCGAAGCAGATGAAGAACTGCGAGTTGGCTGAGTTCGGATTCTGCGAGCGCGCCATCGAGCAGGTGCCGCGGCCATGGTTGGCGTTGGAGAACTCGGCCTTCAGGTCGGGCTTGTCGGAGCCGCCGGTGCCGGCACGGGCGGGCGCGAAAGAGGGTTTGCTGGAATTACCGAATTTCACGTCCCCGGTTTGCGCCATGAAACCGTCGATGACGCGGTGGAACACCACGCCGTCATAGGCGCCTTCGCGCGCCAGTTCCTTGATGCGGCCGACATGGCCGGGCGCCAGATCGGGAAACAGTTCGATGACGACCTTGCCCTTGGTCGTTTCCATGATGAGCGCGTTCTCGCGATCCTTGATCTCGGCCATGTCAGAATATCCTTTGAAACTAATGGGTTTACTTGCCGTCGGCGGCGATACGCACCTTGATCATGCGATCGGGACCGGTGACGACCCCGTTCTGCGCCTCGTCGCCTTTCTTTATCTGGTCCACCAACTCCATGCCTTTCTCGACATTGCCGACGATGGTGTACTGGCCATCGAGCGGCGGCGCCGGCGCGAACATGATGAAGAACTGCGAATTGGCGGAATCCGGGTTTTGCGAGCGGGCCATGCCGACCACGCCGCGCACGTAGCGCTCGGACGTCGAGAATTCGGCCGGCAGGTCGGGAAGATCTGAACCGCCGGTGCCGACAGCATCGGCGCTGAAGCCGTTCTTCATGTTGCCGAACTTTACGTCGCCGGTCTGCGCCATGAAGCCGTCGATGACGCGGTGGAAAGCGACATTGTCGTAAGCGCCCTGCCGGACCAGCTTCTTGATCTGCTCGACATGTTTCGGCGCGAGATCGGGCCTGAGCGCGATGGTCACGTCGCCATCCTTCAGCGTGATGATCATGGTGTTTTCCGGATCGGCTGCGAACGCCGAACCGGATGCAGCCATAAGACCGAAAAGAACGACGAAGCAGGTGGCGAGCCTTTTGAGCTGCATGGATATTTCTCCGAGAACCTTTGTTTCATGCATGGCGTCGTCCCAAAACCGGATTCCACTTTCGGGCGACATGCATCATTTCGCGAACTTTGCGGTGAGTACGCCAGCCACGGCCGCCGGCACGAAGGGGCGGATGTCGCCACCCATCGAGGCTATCTGACGGACAAGTGTGGCGGTAATGGTTCGCACCGAAGGGCTGGCGGGCAGAAAAACCGTCTGCAGTTCCGGCGCCATGGTTTCGTTCATGCCGGCCATCTGCATCTCATAGTCGAGATCGGTGCCGTCGCGCAGGCCGCGGATCATGATCGAGGCGCCGTGCTTCCTGGCCGCGTCGATGACCAGCCCGTCGAAAGCGACGACCTTGATGCGGGCGCTGTCGTGGCCGAATTCGGCCCTCGTCGCCGCTTCGATAAGCCCAACCCGTTCCTCAAACGAAAACAACGGCTTCTTGCCGGGATGAATGCCGATAGCCGCATAGACGGTGTCCGCCACGGCCAGCGACGCCTTCAGCACGTCGAGATGGCCGTTGGTCAGCGGGTCGAAGGAGCCGGCATAAAGGGCGATGCGTTCTGTCATGGCAGGGTGCTTCTAGCGAGCCTCTCTCGCAAAGGCAATCCGATCAGCGAGCCGCCAATGCATGTCGCCCAAAGTGCGCAGCAGTTTTGGGACAACGACATGCACCCAAACAGGGACTCAATGCGCATCGCCTGGGCCCGTTGATCGCGATGCGCTCTGTGTGAACCTTTTGGCCGAGATGAACGACCAATGAACGGGCCGATCACGAAGGCTTCACGCAGCGTTCACTAGGTTGCAGCTTCGGAAGATGAAACCAAAACCCCATTTAATCGTTGCTAGGTGCAGGAGAACACGCACATGCTGATCTACATGCTCGCCACCGCAATGACCGTCGCCATGCTGATCGCCACCGTATTCGGGCTGCATCAGGAAGCAGAGCGCGTCCGCGCCAAGTCCAATGCCAAGCGGTTCGGAGGCTTCGGTATCCGCAAGCCTTATCGCCACTTATGAACCGGCCGTTATTTGTTGACGGCGCCGGCCCATCGGGCGGGCATTTCCCCATCAAGGCTTAGTCGGCGCTGTTGTCCGGGTCGGCACCTTCAGCACCGGCCTCCGGGCTGGCGTCGCCCTCGACACTCTCTTCGGCTTCCTCGTCCGATTGCGGTTCCGATATCCGCTCCACCGAAACGACCTTCTCGCCGTCGGCCGTGTTGAAGATGGTCACGCCCTTGGTGGCGCGGCTGGCGAAACGAATGCCGTTGACCGGCACGCGGATGACAGTGCCGCCGTCCGAGACAAGCATGATCTGGTCGTCGTTGCCGACCGGGAAAGTCGCCACCAGACGGCCGATCTCGGCCGCTTTCGACACGTCGGTGGCGCGAATTCCTTTGCCACCGCGCCCTGTGAGGCGGAAATCATAGGAAGACGATCGCTTGCCGTAGCCATATTCCGTCACCGTCAGCACGAACTGCTCATGTGCCTTGAGGAATTCGTAGCGCTCATCGGAAAGCTCCGTCTCCTCGTCGACCTCCTCATTGGTGAGCTGGATGTCTTCGTCCGCGCCGGCCCAAAGGCGGGCGGCGAGCCGCCGTTCGGCCACCACCCGCTTGAGATAAGCGGCGCGCTCGGCCGGCGGCGCCTCGACATGTTCGATCACCGCCATCGAGATCACCCGGTCGGTGGCAGCCATGGCGATGCCGCGTACCCCGACCGAGTTGCGGCTCTGGAAGACGCGCACATCGCTGACCGAGAAGCGGATGCACTGGCCGGAGCTTGCGGTCAAAAGTACGTCGTCATTGTCCGTGCAGGTCTCGACGCCGAGAATCTCGTCGCCTTCCTCTTCCAGCTTCATGGCGATCTTGCCGTTGCGGTTGACCTGGACGAAGTCAGACAACTTGTTGCGGCGCACCGTGCCGCGCGTGGTGGCGAACATCACGTCGAGTTCGCCCCAGCTGGTCTCGTCCTCGGGCAGCGGCATGATGGTGGTGATGCGTTCGCCCTGCTCCAGCGGCAGCATGTTGATCAGCGCCTTGCCACGCGACTGCGGGTTGCCGATCGGCAGGCGCCAGACCTTTTCTTTGTAGACGATGCCACGCGAGGAGAAGAACAGCACCGGCGTATGCGTGTTGGCGACAAACAGCCGGGTGACGAAATCCTCTTCCTTGGTCGACATGCCGGAGCGGCCCTTGCCGCCGCGGCGCTGCGCCCGGTAGAGCGACAGCGGCACGCGCTTGATATAGCCGGAATGGCTGACCGTCACGACCATGTCCTCGCGCTGGATCAGGTCCTCGTCTTCCATGTCCGCCCCGCCCTCGGAGAGCTCGGTGCGGCGCGGCGTGCCGAACTCGTCACGCACGGCGGCAAGCTCATCCTTGACGATCTGCTGAATGCGGGCGCGGGACGACAGGATGTCCAGGTAATCCTTGATCTCGTCGCCGATCGTGTTCAACTCGTCGGCGATTTCGTCGCGGCCGAGTGCGGTCAGGCGCTGCAGGCGCAATTCGAGGATGGCGCGAGCCTGTTCCTCGGACAGATTGTAGGTGCCGTCCTCATTGATGCGGTGGCGCGGATCGTCGATCAGCAGGATCAGCGATTCGACGTCGCCCGAGGGCCAGCGCCGCTCCATCAACTGCTCGCGCGCCGTCTGCGGGTCGGGCGCGCTGCGGATCAGCTTTATCACCTCGTCGATGTTGGAAACAGCGATGGCAAGGCCAACCAGCACGTGGGCGCGGTCGCGCGCCTTGCGCAGTAGGAATTTCGTGCGCCGGCTGATCACCTCCTCGCGGAAGGCGACGAACGCCTTTAGCATGTCGGTCAGCGTCAGCAGTTCCGGCTTGCCACCGTTCAGCGCCACCATATTGGCGCCGAACGACGTCTGCAGCGGCGTAAAGCGATAGAGCTGGTTGAGGATGACGTCGGCGACCGCGTCACGCTTCAGTTCGATGACGACGCGGTAACCTTGGCGGTCGCTCTCGTCGCGGATGTCGGAAATGCCCTCGATGCGCTTGTCGCGCACAAGCTCGGCCATCTTCTCGATCATCGAGGCCTTGTTCACCTGGTAGGGAACCTCGGTGATGACGATCGATTCACGGTCGTTGCCGCGTTGCTCGACATTGACGCGGCCGCGCATGACGATGGAACCGCGGCCGGTCGAATAAGCGCTGTAGATGCCGGAGCGGCCGAGCACGATGCCGCCGGTCGGGAAATCCGGCCCCGGAATGATCTCCATCAGCGCCGGCAGGTCGATCGCCGGATTGTCGATGAGGGCAATGGCGCCGTTGCAGACCTCGCCCAAATTGTGCGGCGGGATGTTTGTGGCCATGCCGACGGCGATGCCGCCGGAGCCGTTGACCAACAGGTTCGGGAAGCGCGCCGGCAGGACTTTCGGCTCGCTGCCGGACGCATCATAAGTGTCCTGGAAATCGACGGTGTCCTTGTCGATATCTTCCAGCAACTCATGCGCGACCTTGGTCAGCCGCGATTCGGTGTAGCGCATCGCCGCCGGCGGATCGCCGTCGATCGAACCGAAATTGCCCTGTCCGTCGATCAGCGGCACGCGCAGCGACCAGTCCTGCGCCATGCGCACCAAAGCGTCGTAGATCGAGGCGTCGCCATGCGGATGGTATTTACCCATCACGTCGGCGACCGGGCGGGCCGACTTCACATATTTGCGGTTCCAATGGTAGCCGCTCTCATGGGCGGCATAGAGGATGCGGCGATGCACCGGCTTCAACCCGTCGCGCACGTCCGGCAGCGCACGGCTGACGATCACGCTCATGGCGTAATCGAGATAGGAGCGCTGCATCTCCTCGATGATGGATATCGGCTCGATGCCGGTGGGGCCGCCGTCGGCGCCGCGCGGTGTCTTCTGGTCGGTCAAATCAGGTCACAATCTAATCAGGAATCACTCGGTGCTTATATAGGAAGCGCGGCCGAAACTCCAATGTCCGCGGCAGTTTTCCAATGACGATTTTTGTGGCGATTTCAAAAGGATATGGCTGATTGCGACGATATGGCCGAGGCGCTTTTTCGTGGTCGTCGGTTAAAGCTGATTGTCCGGCCAATTTTGCGTCACAAAGCCGGAACGGCCGATTCATTCGACAATTTATCACCTCGCCGCCGGGCCCGATAGGCGCCGGGCGCCTCCCCCATCACGCGCCGGAAACGGCGGTTGAAGGTCGACAAATCGTTGAACCCCGCCTCGAACGCGATTGTCGAGATCGCCTCGTCCGACATGCGCAGCCGCACCGCCGCCCTGTGCAGCCTGGTTTTCAGCAGGAACTGGTACGGCGTCACGCCCGCTACGTGCCGGAAACTGCGTAGGAAATGGTAGGGGCTGGTCGCCGTCTCGCTTGCAAGATCGGCAAGCGAGACCGGCCTTTCGGCATCCTTTTCAATGCGCCGTACCGCGTCCGCGACACGTTTCTGGTCGCGGCGGCTCGGTGGCCGGGCAGCAGGCGTGACGCCGGTGGCGACGGCTGCGCCGGCAATCCGCAGGCCGATTTCCTCGAATGCGTCGCCGTCGATCATCTCGCGTGCGGATTCCGCCTCGGCAAGCAGCGCTGCCAGCGCCGGCAAGGGCGGCAGCCGCGGCGTCTCGAAGGCCAGCGTCTTCACGCCCAGCACGTCGGAAACGATCCGTTCCATATAGGCCGGTTCGAACTGGAAGGAGAGGCAGCGGTCGCCGGCGCCATGCTCGTGCCCACACTCGTAGCACGTGCCAGGGTTGCCGAGCAGGAGCGCGCCCGGCGTCAGCATCGCACTGCCCTGGCGTGCCCGGTAGCGGAATGTGCCGTTGGTCACCACGGCGACGCAGAAGTTGCGATGCTCTTCCTCGAATGGGCGATCAGCGGTGCCGGCGGTGCAGACCAAGTCCGACACCTGCCAGCCCCGACCGGACGCCAGTGTGCGCGCGCTCGTTGTCATGGCTCGAAAGATAGCAATTTTTCCCAAGCACAGAACCCTGCTGCCGCCTACTCCCACAATCTCCTGACAAGATGAGGTCGAAATCATGTTCAATTCATCTTCCTTTGCCGAAGCCCTGCATAGCAACGGCCCGGCCACGGACCTTGCCGAAAAACTGAACCTTTACGGCCGCTTCGTCGGCGCCTGGACATTCGACGCCACGCGCAACCTCGAGGACGGCCAGGTGCTGACCGGGCGCGGCGAGGTACATTTCGGCTGGGTGCTCGAAGGCCGCGCGATCCAGGACGTATGGATCCTGCCCGCACGCGACGCCGGCCCCTCGCCCTCTCTCGGCAAATGGACCTTCTATGGCACGACACTGCGCGTCTATGATCCCGGCGTCGACGCCTGGCACATCTTCTGGAGCGATCCACGCACCCAGTATTACAGCCGCCAGCTCGGCCGCGCCGAGGGCGACAGCATCGTCCAGCAAGGCGCAGACGGTAGTGGCACCTCGGTGCGCTGGAGCTTTTCGCGTATCACCGAAAATTCGTTCCGCTGGCTGGGCGAACGCTCGCAGGACGGCGGCGCGACATGGCGGCTCGAAGTCGAGTTCCTGGCGCGGCGAACTGGCAGCACCTGATCCGCCCGGTTTCCCCTGACGCTGCTTTGCTCTACCAATGCAAGGTCTCGGGCGCAGCCCGGCGGGGAGGGTCAGAGATGCCGAGCTTCGACAGCCTGTTCAACGCCTTCGTCACCATTCTCGTGACCATCGACCCGCCCGGCCTGGCGCCGCTTTTCCTGGCCGTGACACGCGGCATGAACCGCGAGGAGCGCAACCAGGTTTCCGTCCGCGCCTCGATCATCGGTTTTCTGGTGATGGCGCTGTTCGCAATCGCCGGCGCGTCGATCCTGTCGGTGTTCGGCATCACACTGCCGGCCTTCCGCGTCGCCGGCGGTTTCCTGCTGTTCTTCATCGCCTTCGAAATGGTGTTCGAGCGCCGGCAGGACCGCAAAGAGAAGATCGGCGACGTCGCCATTACCAAGGACATGATCCACAACATCGCCGCCTTTCCACTGGCAATCCCGCTGATCGCCGGTCCGGGCGCGATCTCAGCGACCGTCCTGCTTTCCGGCTCTTTTCCAGGTTTTGGCGCGCAGGCAGCCCTTGTCGGCATCATCGCGATCTGCCTTGTCATCACCTACCTGGTGTTCGTGCTGGCCGAGCGCATCGACCGCATCCTCGGCCAGACCGGCCGCTCGATCCTGACGCGGCTGCTCGGCGTCATCCTGGCGGCGCTTGCCGTGCAGTTCGTCGCCGACGGCATCAAGGCGCTGATGGTTGATTGAAGTCGCTTCCGACACCCACCGTTCTAGTTCGCCAGCCGAAGCCGAGGGCGCCCTTCATCGGTGCTAACATCGCCGCCTTGCAAGGCGTAGCGGTTGCCGCGCAAGGCTGGAGCGGCTGCATTTGTCCAAGTGAGTCGTCCGCGTTCGTAGACGAGATAGCCTGCTCTTTCCAGCAGCGCCGCCATATTGGGAACTGATGTCTCGATCACAATAGGCAACTGCGACCGCCGCCCGCGATAATCATCTGGCAGGACAGACGCGACCAGTCCGTCAAGCTGTGCAATTGAATCCAAGTCGCTTTCATTTTTCAACAAAGCATCAAGCGTCACGAAAGGGGTCAAAATCTGTTCGATGATTTCGATGTAGGTGTACAAGGCATAGTCGATCGAGGGAAATAACTGATCTGCATTTGGGGCAGCAATATTTGCGATATCTTCGACGTCATGCTGGAGCTGAAAGTAGGGATGAAAAGCTTCTCTGCGTCCGCGCCGCACCTCCCACCGTCCCTCCAAGAATTCAACAGGCTCAGCGATCTCCAATGCCCAGAGCACGAAGCATGCGTTCTCAAAAGCTGACATGTAGCTGTGATGAAAAACGCATCCCTTGCGACCAAGCTTTGCTGGATCGCGATCAGTCTGCTCAACACGCCTACCTTCGGCGTCCAATCCGATCGGATAGTGACTCACCGCGTTTCGAGCTATCTCTGCAACCAACAGGCCGTAGAGAGCTGTCTTGCCGGAAGCAACATTTGACATCTTAACGCTCAACTGAACCGGAGAACAAACTTCTAGGCTGAACGGGATCAAACGTCCATAGAACTGATCTGCCGAATTACTTGCAACAAGGTTCCCCTCGCGCGACGAACCGTCACCACTGGACGTTATCCTACTTCGCCGTCGTATCAATAACTTCGAAGTCGTGGGTGATCTCGGCGGTCTTGGCTATCATTGCCGAGGCAGAGCAGTATTTTTCGATCGACAGGTCGATCGCCCGCCTCACCTTGTCGGGCGAGAGCGCCCGGCCCTTGACGATAAAGTGCATGTGGATGCGCGTGAACACCCTGGGATCGACTTCCGCCCGGTCGGCGTCGAGCTCGACCACGCAGTCTTCGACCGCCTCGCGCCCCTTTTCGAGGATGTGCACCACATCATAGGCCGAGCAGCCGCCAGTGCCGAGCAGCACCAGTTCCATCGGGCTCGGCCCCGGCGTCTTGCCGTCCGGTCCGAACGCGGTCCCCAGCACCAGCTTATGACCGCTGCCGGACTCGCCGACAAAGGTGCGCTCCTCGACCCATTTGACCCGTGCTTTCACCTGATATGTCCTTTCACCGCGCACCACTCAAACGCAGAACGTCCCGAAAATCCAAGACAGATTTTCGGGACGCCAATTCGTGGCCTCAAGTAGCTGGCGTTTTTCGCCCGCGTAGGGGCCATCCGCCCTAAGGATCAGAACGGGATTTCGTCGTCCAGTTCGCGCGACGAACCGCCACCACCACCCTTGTTTCCGCCACCGCCGCCGCGATTGAAGCTCTCGCCCGGGCCGGATTGGCCGAAATCGGAACCGCGGCTGCTGCCGCCACCGGCATAGCTGCCGACCTGACCGCCCTCGCCTTGCCCGCGCGCGTCGAGCATCTGCAGCTCGCCGCGGAATTTCTGCAGCACGATTTCGGTCGTGTAGCGATCATTGCCGGTCTGGTCCTGCCATTTGCGCGTCTGCAACTGGCCCTCGACATAAACCTTCGCACCCTTCTTCAGATACTGCTCGGCGACCTTGGCGAGCTGGTCGTTGAAGATGACGACATTGTGCCACTCGGTCTTTTCCTTGCGTTCGCCGGAAGTCTTGTCGCGCCAGCTTTCCGACGTGGCGACGCGGATGTTGACGACCGGCTCACCCGAATTCAAACGGCGGATTTCCGGGTCCGCCCCGAGATTGCCCACCAGAATGACCTTGTTGACGCTACCCGCCATCATACTTCTCCGCGCTCATCCGAAACAAAATTTCTGTCGCTCACCTTATAGACTGCGGACAATCCCCGCCTGCCGTGGCTGCCTTTTCCCACAAGGTTTTTGTTCTTTTTTTGTTCTATTCTTGTCACTCCCGGCTGTCAAGGAATGTCAGCAAGAGGTAGGGTGTCTGTCTGAAATTGCGAATATGTCGGGTCGAAAGTTGGGCGGCTGCGAATGAGAGTCATCGCACACATGGACCAGCCGCAAGAGCAGTGGCGGGCGGGCGTGGAAACCCGGATGCAGGTTTCAGCCGGCAACGGTGCCAGCCAACTCTGCATATTTGAACAATGGGTCCAGCCCGGGGTCGGGGCTCCGACACATTGGCACTCGGTTGAGGAAGTGCTTACCCTCATCGCCGGAACCGCCGAAATGTGGATCGACGACGACCGCATGACGCTGGCTGCCGGACAGTCGCTTCTTGTGCCTGCGGAGAGGAAACACGGCTTTCGAAATGTCGGCACTGAGACGCTTCACATCCATGCCGTGCTGGCGTCACCAATCTTCGAGGCAATTTTTGAGGGATCTGCCGAGCCGGTGAGACGCTGGCTTCCGGCGCCCTAAAACGCACTTGCCAAACCAATAAGTATCGACTTATGCTTCCGCCATGATCGAAGCAGAGATTTTTCGAGCGCTTTCCGACCCGACGCGCCGCGCCGTCTACGAACGGCTCGCCGCCGGCGAGATGACGGTGTCGGAACTGCGCAGCGGCATGACCGTATCGCAACCGGCCGTGTCGCAGCATCTCGCGGTGCTGCGCGGCGCCGGCCTGGTGGCCGAGCGGCGAGCCGGCCGCAACGCCTATTATCGCGCCGACCCGCAAGGGCTTGACCCTCTGCTCGGCTGGATCGAACGCTACCGTGCGTTCTGGCCCGAGCGTATCGAACGGCTCAAGGCGGTTTTGAAGGATATG
This sequence comes from Mesorhizobium sp. WSM4823, assembly GCF_055811195.1. Taxonomy (NCBI): domain Bacteria; kingdom Pseudomonadati; phylum Pseudomonadota; class Alphaproteobacteria; order Hyphomicrobiales; family Phyllobacteriaceae; genus Mesorhizobium; species Mesorhizobium sp. WSM4823. The sequence goes on along the minus strand of NZ_JBVVQL010000002.1, from coordinate 386,316 downwards.
GACCAATGACGGTAAAACAGCATTCGGACATGGCAGCAGACTCGATCGAGTTCGAGTGCGAGCTTCCAGACCCGCCGGAAAAAGTGTGGCGGGCGCTGACGGTGCCAGACCTGCTCGCGGCCTGGATGATGCCGAACGACATCAAGCCCGAGATCGGCAGCCGCTTTGCCTTTGCCAAGGCGGATGCGCCGATCGAGTGCGAAATCCTCGACGCCGAGCCCGAACGCCTGCTGCGCTATTCCTGGCGCGAGCGAGCGGCGCCGGGCAATGCACCGGATCCGCTTGACAGTATCGTCACCTTCACGCTCGACCGCACCGTGTCGGGCGGCACGCATCTGCGCATCGTCCACGATGGATTCGCGCGGGTAGCTCCGCCTGCGGTCGCGATGGTGGGTGCCGGTTGCCGACTTTCGCTCAACGCACACCGCCCCAAACAGACCATTGCCACAAACACGCCTCGCCTGTTCATGCGCGCGGCCTGAGCGACACAACGGAGAAAAGCGATGAGCGGTTTTGCCAATCTGGTGCCGATGGTGATCGAGCAGTCGAGCCGCGGCGAACGCGCCTTCGACATTTTTTCGCGGCTGCTGCGCGAGCGCATCGTCTTCATCAACGGGGAGATCAACGACGGCGTGTCGGCGCTGGTCTGTGCCCAGCTTCTGTCGCTGGAATCCGACAATCCAGACAAGGAGATCTCGCTCTACATCAACTCGCCGGGCGGCGTGGTGACCAGCGGCTTCGCCATCTACGACACGATGCAATACATCTCTTGCCCCGTATCGACCGTCTGCATGGGCTTTGCAGCGTCGATGGCCTCGTTCCTGCTGATGGCCGGCACGCCGGGACGGCGCATCGCGCTGCCAAACACCAGCATCGTGCTGCACCAGCCGCTGGGCGGCTTTCAGGGCCAGGCTTCCGATATCCAGCGTCACGCCGAAGGCATCCTGCGCACCAAGAAGCGCATGACCGAACTCTATGCGCATCACTGCGGCCGCACCTATGAAGAGGTCGAACGCACGCTCGACCGCGACTATTTCATGACCGCCGAGGAGGCAAAGACATGGGGCCTTGTCGACCATGTTTTTGATACGCGCAAGAAGGCGGCGTGAAGCATGCCGGCTGACACGTGGCAATTTGATCGCAGCCGGTCTGGCCTGGCACCCGGCGTAACACTATAGTCCGCAAAATGACCGACAGCCGCTCATCAAGACCATTGCGCCTTGCCGCCGCAGCACTTGCCAGTGCCTGCTTGCTGACCGGCAACGCGTTTGCCGATGACAGTTCGCCGCAAAATGGCACGCTGCCCGGCGTGGCCAACGACTACCGCATCGCCAAGCCGTCTCCCGAGCCCGACAATGCCATATCCAGCAACGGTAACGGCGAGTTCAAGATCGGCGATACCGATGTCAGGATTTCCGGCAGCGTAACCTTCGATGTCGGGGTCGGCGCGATCAACGCGCCCAGGCGATAGGCAGCCTTCATCGCTGCCACAATCTGAAGGTGCTCGTGCTCGCGATTGTCTGAAATGAACAGCCCCGCCGCTGCTTCCGCAAACGGTCGGGGCTTTTTTGGATCTAAAATCCAAACTTGCCGGGAGTACACTGCCGGCTTTTGATTTCGGATGCTTCGCGGCGTTCAGCCGACGATCCGACTAGTAGTCTCTGATTTTAGTGGGATCGGCAGGTCACGGTTTGTCGGGCGGCGCACACGCCTGACCCTGGCACTTATGCCTGCCGCGGCTCCAGCGATAAGCGGAGCCTCAAGGAACTGTCCGGTGGAGTCATTCCTCTGCTCTCCTTTTCTGTCCATTGCGACCGGTGTCGCCCGAAGCGCATATCGCAAAAGCCTGCGGCGTCTCGCAGGCCGCCATAAGGTGGCGAGGCCATCGAAAGACGGTTGGCTCCGGTGACGTTGGGAGTCTGACTCTCTGAGGCTGGGACGTCAACAGTTGGTTAGCCGATTACAGAAAATGTGATCGCTCGTGTGGCGAATCCGAAATTTTCATCTGTTTTAAGCAGCCGGCGTCGGCCGCTGCGTTCGCGAGCTGGCAAACGCCCGGAACTTTGACGGTGATAGGGCGCTTTGTGAAGCTGGCTTCATGGACGCTTTTGTCAGGAGCGTGTTCGGTCTTTGTTCTTTCCGCTTGCTCGCCCGCGCGAAAGACGGTTAAAGGCTTTGGTCGAGAGTTGTGGCGTCTCTCGAAAAGGTGACGAAATTACCTACATAGGGGATGGCCGGGACAACCCGCCATCCCATGAGATTCCAGATCTGAGGCGGCGACCGGCGATGGCCGACCATAAATATCTTTCCATTCGCGGGGCGCGCGAACACAATCTGAAGAATGTCGATCTCGACCTGCCGCGTGACAGCCTGATCGTCATGACCGGCCTGTCGGGGTCCGGCAAGTCGTCGCTCGCCTTCGACACCATCTATGCCGAGGGCCAGCGCCGCTATGTCGAGAGCCTGTCGGCCTATGCCAGGCAATTCCTCGAAATGATGCAGAAGCCTGATGTCGACCAGATCGACGGTCTGTCGCCGGCTATCTCCATCGAGCAGAAAACCACGTCGAAGAACCCGCGCTCGACGGTCGGCACCGTCACCGAGATCTACGACTATATGCGGCTGCTGTTCGCGCGCGTCGGCATCCCCTATTCGCCGGCCACCGGCCTGCCGATCGAGAGCCAGACGGTGTCGCAGATGGTCGACCGCGTGCTGGCGGTCGAGGAAGGCACGCGCCTGTTCATCCTGGCGCCGATGGTACGCGGCCGCAAAGGCGAGTACCGCAAGGAACTGCTGGAGCTGCAGAAGAAAGGCTTCCAGCGGGTCAAGGTCGACGGTGTCTTTTACGAAATCGCCGACGTGCCGGCGCTGGACAAGAAGTACAAGCATGATCTCGACGTCGTCGTCGATCGCATCGTCGTACGCGGCGATCTGGCGACGCGGCTTGCGGATTCCATCGAAACCGCGCTGAAGCTCGCCGATGGGCTGGCGGTGGCCGAATTTGCCGACCGGCCGCTCGACGCCAGCCAGACCGGCGAGGATTCGGTCAACAAGTCGAAGAACGAGACGCATGAGCGCATCCTGTTCTCGGAAAAGTTCGCCTGTCCGGTATCCGGCTTCACCATACCCGAGATCGAACCCAGGCTGTTTTCCTTCAACAACCCGTTCGGCGCCTGCCCGACCTGCGACGGCCTTGGCAGCCAGCGCGCCATCGACGCCAGCCTGATCGTGCCCGACGACAATCTGTCGCTGCGTGCCGGCGCGGTCAGCCCGTGGGCGAAATCGACCTCGCCCTATTACGTGCAGACGCTGGAGGCGCTCGGCAAGGCCTATGGCTTCAAACTCGGCGACAAGTTCCGGGATCTGACCGAAGAGGCAAAGCAAGCCATCTTGCATGGCACCGGCGAGCGCGAGGTCACCTTCCAGTATGATGACGGCCTGCGTTCCTATAAGACGACGAAAACCTTCGAGGGCGTCATTCCCAATCTGGAGCGGCGCTGGAAGGAGACCGAATCCGCCTGGATGCGCGAAGAGATCGAGCGCTTCATGTCGGCCACGCCTTGCCCGGCCTGCCGCGGCTACCGGCTGAAGCCGGAATCGCTTGCGGTGAAGATCGCTGGAAAGCACATCGGCGAGGTTACCGAGCTGTCGATCCGCAAGGCCGACCATTGGTTCACCGAGCTGCCCGCCTCGCTCAGCGACAAGCAGAACGAGATTGCGGTGCGCGTGCTCAAGGAGATCCGCGAGCGGCTGCGCTTCCTCAACGATGTCGGGCTCGACTATCTGACGCTGTCGCGCAATTCCGGCACGCTGTCGGGCGGCGAGAGCCAGCGCATCCGGCTGGCCTCGCAGATCGGCTCCGGCCTGACCGGCGTGCTCTATGTGCTGGACGAGCCGTCGATCGGCCTGCACCAGCGCGACAATGCGCGGCTCCTCGACACGCTGAAGCATCTGCGCGACATCGGCAACACGGTGATCGTCGTCGAGCATGACGAAGACGCCATTCTGCATGCCGACTATGTCGTCGATATAGGCCCGGCCGCCGGCATCCATGGCGGCCACATCATCGCCCAGGGAACGCCGCAGCAGATCATGGCGAGCCCCGCCTCGATCACCGGCAAATATCTGTCAGGCGAGCTTGAAGTGGCCACACCTGCGGTGCGGCGCGAGGCCAAGAAGAACCGGCGTCTGAAGATCGTCGGTGCGCGCGGCAACAATCTGAAGAACGTCACCGCCGAAATCCCGCTCGGCACGTTCACCGCCGTCACCGGCGTGTCCGGCGGCGGCAAGTCGACCTTCCTGATCGAGACGCTGTTCAAGGCGGCGTCGCGCCGCATCATGGGCTCGCGCGAGCATCCGGCCGAGCATGACCGCATCGAGGGGCTCGAATTCCTCGACAAGGTTATCGATATCGACCAGTCGCCGATCGGAAGGACGCCGCGCTCCAATCCCGCCACCTACACCGGCGCGTTCACGCCGATCCGCGACTGGTTCGCCGGCCTGCCGGAGTCCAAGGCGCGCGGCTATCAGCCCGGTCGCTTCTCGTTCAACGTCAAGGGCGGCCGCTGCGAGGCCTGCCAGGGCGACGGCGTCATCAAGATCGAGATGCACTTCCTGCCCGACGTCTATGTCACCTGCGACGTCTGCCACGGCAAGCGCTACAACCGCGAGACGCTCGACGTCTTGTTCAAGGGCAAGTCGATTGCCGACGTGCTCGACATGACGGTTGAGGAAGGCGTCGATTTCTTCGCCGCCGTGCCCGGCGTGCGCGACAAACTGGATACGCTGAAGCAGGTCGGCCTCGGCTACATCCATGTCGGCCAGCAGGCGACGACGCTGTCGGGCGGCGAGGCTCAGCGCATCAAGCTCGCCAAGGAACTGTCGCGCAAGGCGACCGGCAAGACGCTCTACATTCTGGACGAGCCGACCACCGGCCTGCATTTCCACGACGTCGCCAAGCTGCTCGAAGTGCTGCACGAGCTGGTCGACCAAGGCAACACGGTGGTCGTCATCGAGCACAATCTTGAAGTGATCAAGACCGCCGACTGGGTGCTCGATCTCGGTCCCGAAGGCGGCGACGGCGGCGGCGAGCTGGTGGCGTCGGGCACGCCGGAGGACATCGTTCGCGAGAAGCGCAGCTACACCGGCCAGTTCCTGCGGGAATTGCTGGAGCGAAGGCCTGGGGGCAAGCGCGAAGCGGCGGAGTGAATGAGGACTGGCTAGCGTTTGGAAGAACTTTTAAATGAAGATCAGAAAAGCGCTTGCCGGTGATCTTGATGCAGTCGTCCGGCTGACCGAAGCATCCTATGCCCCCTACACCGCCTTGCTTGGCGCGCCGCCAATCCCGGTCACCGAGGATTATGCTCCACGGATCGAACGTGGCGAAGTCTGGCTGCTGGAGAGCGGCAAGGAGGTGGCCGGACTTCTGGTTCTCGAGCGGCATCCCGATCATGCGATGATCTTCAGCGTCGCCGTCTCCCCAGCCTTCCAGGGCAAGGGCTTCGGCATCGCGCTGCTCGACTTCGCCGACGAGCAGGCACGGCTGTGGCATCTGCCGGAGGTGCGGCTCTACACCAACGCCAGGATGGAACGGAACATTGCGCTCTACACAGCCTATGGCTTTCGCGAGACAGGCCGCCGGCCAAACCCTTATCGGCCGGGATGGATGGTCGTCGACATGGCAAAGCCGGTCGAAACCGTGACGCCGGCTTGATCGCTTTCTAGGGAGGACGACAATGAGCAGCCATGGAACAATCCGCGCCGGCATGGGCGGCTGGACCTTCGAGCCGTGGGATACCTCTTTTTATCCGGACAAGCTCCCCAAGGCCAAGCAACTGAACTATGCCAGCCGGCAGGTGCCGAGTATCGAGGTCAACGGCACCTATTATTCGAGTTTCAAGGAGCCGACCTTCATCAGATGGGCTAACGAGGCGCCGGACGGCTTCGTCTATTCGCTGAAAGGCAACCGCTTCGTCACCAACCGCCGCGTTCTCGGCGAGGCCGGAGAGTCGATGATGCGCTTCCTGGGGTCGGGCGTCGCCGCACTCGGCGATAAGCTTGGGCCGATCCTGTGGCAGTTCGCGCCGACGAAAAAGTTCGATCCGGACGATTTCGAGGCCTTCCTCAAACTGTTGCCGGAAAAGCAGGACGGTGTCGCGCTGCGCCACGCGGTCGAGGTGCGCAACGACAGTTTCGTCGTGCCGGAATTCGCCGCGCTGGCACGCAAGTACAAGGTCGCGATCGTCTATGCCGACCACGCCAAATATCCTGGTATTGCCGACGTCACCGGGGATTTCATCTATGCCCGGCTGCAGACCGGCAGCGACGACAACCCCGACTGCTATACGCCAAAGGCGCTCGATGAATGGGCGGCGCGGGCGAAGGTCTGGGCGGAAGGCAAGGTGCCGGCCGACCTGCCGCGCGCCGATCCCTCAACCGACGCACCGGTCAAACCGCGTGATGTGTTCGTCTACTTTATCACCGAGGGCAAGGTCCGCGCGCCGTTCGGCGCCATGGCGCTGATGAAGCGTGTTACAGGCTAACGGCCTGGAATTGTGACATCTTCATCACCATCGTAACCTTATCGATACCTCCTTGCTGCATGAATCCGCGGAGCTAGGGCAGCCGCGGGTTAGGGCATGTCGCTCGACTACCACTCACTTCTGCTGGCTGTCGGTTTTTCCGCCGCCTGCCTGAGCCTGACGTTGTTCGGCATCTGGCTGACTGCGCGAACCGAAAAGTTCCTGCTGACATGGTCGATCAGTGCGCTGTTGATCGTCGGCGACGTTTTTATCTACGAAGACTATATCTCGACGCCCGGACGCATCCTCGGCATCGCTACGTTCACGCTGCTCCTGGTGGGGTTCTCGACCATGCTGGGCGCCGCCTACCAGTTCAGGTCAGGCCGATCGCCGATCCCGCTGACGGTTCTCGGCAGCTGCGTCACACTTGCCCTGGCGCTGCCGCCGATGGCGCTCGGCTATGACGGCCTCGGCTTCATTCTCGAAAATTCCCTTGCCGCCATGCTCCTGTTTGCAACGGCCTATCAGTACTGGATCGGGCGCACCGAGGCCCCCGTCCCCATCGTCGGCCTCGCCGTGCTCTACTCGACCACCGGCATTTCCTTCCTGCTGTGTGCCATGGCTCTGGCATGGGATGGAAAGCTTGTCCTCGGACATGCGCCCAGCAACTGGGCCGAGGATCTGAGCCTCGTCATCGTCATTGCCGGCCTGACCGGCATTGGCGCGCTTTCGCTGGCGCTCAACCAGGGCCGTCTGGCTCGGCATCACCGTCTGGATGCGCTGACCGATCCGCTGACCGGCCTTCTCAATCGCCGCGCCCTGTTCGATCTCAACGGCGACGCCCCGATCGGGGCCTTCACGGCAGTCGTCGTATTCGACCTCGACGGCTTCAAGGCCATCAATGATGAATTCGGCCACGCTACCGGCGATCAGGTGCTGAAAGTGTTCGCCGAGGAACTCACCGAGGCCCTTCGCCCGACCGATGTCGCCGCGCGCATGGGCGGTGAGGAATTCGCGCTGGTTCTGAAGCGGACGCTGCCCGAAACGGTGGAATTCACCGCCGAGCGTATACGCACCGCCTTCGCCGCGCGCGTCATCGTGACGGAAACCCGTCCGCTGACATGTACGGTCAGCGCCGGATACGCGTTCGGCAGCAAGGACAGGATGAGCTTCGACAAAGTGCTCAGCGCCGCCGACAAGGCGCTCTATACGGCCAAGCGCAGCGGCCGCAACCGCGTCGCGGCCTCGACATTGCTGCGAGCGAGCTAGCCGCTCGCGGCGGGCAGCCGCCCCCTCCGCCAGCTCTTATGCTGCCATGACGATTTCGTTATAGGCATCGAGATCGACGTAGAAGACCTTGGTGATCTCCGCAATCAGCTCGTCGTGATCGTAGCCTTGCGATTTCAGAATATTGATGGCGGTCATGATGTCGACGCGTTCGGTGAGCCGTCGTTTCTGGTGGTCCTCGACATAACGTTCCATCGGCTGTCCCTGGCGCCAAATGCCCCAATGTATTGAACAACGATCAGATCGCAGGAAGGGGGCTGCTCGCATGGAACATGCCGGCTGAGCCCGCGCCTCACCTTGATCTGTCAACGAGACTGATACGGAAAGCGGCCGACTCAACAAGGCCAAGTAAAGCCTAGCATGCAATCTTCAGCGCGCCAGAGTTGCAAACGGTGGATTGAAGAAAATCTCGTAGGCCATTGTGATTTCGTCATCCTGGGGTCTGCGCCGCGAAGCGTAGCGAAGACCCAAGGATCCATGCCGTAACTTCAGAGCATCGCCACGGTGCAGAATCCAGGATGGTGTACGCCGGAAAACGGCCTCTGTTCTTGACCGCTGCATTCTTTGACCGACGGCACGGCATGGCATCCTGGGGTCTGCGCCGCGTCGCTTCGCCCCAGGATGACGAAGGGGGGATGGTTCGGCTAGTCTTGGACGTTTGCGACACTAAACGGTCAGGAACTTCCTGACATCCGTCCGGTCGAGATCCTCGGCCGGGCCGGTGTGGACGATCTGGCCGCGGTCCATGATGTTGACCTCGTCCGCCAGTTCGCGGCAGAAATCGAGATACTGTTCGACCAGCAGCACGGCGATGCCTGCCTGGTCGCGCAGATAGCGAATGGCGCGGCCGATGTCCTTGATGATCGACGGCTGGATGCCTTCGGTCGGCTCGTCGAGGACCAGCAGTTTCGGCCGCATCACCAATGCCCTGCCGATGGCGAGCTGCTGCTGCTGACCGCCGGAAAGGTCCCCGCCGCGGCGCGCCAACATCTGCTTCAGCACCGGGAACAATTCGAAGATGTGGCCGGGAATGTTGCGATCGGCGCGCTTTAACGGCGCAAAGCCCGATTCGAGGTTTTCCCGCACGGTGAGCAGCGGGAAGATCTCCCTGCCCTGTGGCACGAATGCGATGCCCGACCGGGCGCGATCATACGCCGCGCTCCGGTCGAGCGCCTTCCCCTCGAAGGCAACACTTCCGCTCGTCAGCCGGTGGTGGCCGACGATCGATCTCATCAAACTGGTTTTGCCGACGCCATTGCGGCCGAGTACGCAGGTGATCTTGCCCGCGCCGGCCTTGAGCGAGACGCCGCGCAGCGCCTGGGCGGCGCCATAGTGGAGCGTGGCGTTGGAGACTTCGAGCATGGTCAGCGCTTTCTCCAACGCCTGAAGAACGAAAGGTCGAAATGATGGAACGGAACGCGCCAGACCATATTCATCTCCCCAGATAGACTTCGACGACACGCTCGTCGGCCGAAACGAAATCGAGCGAGCCTTCGGAAAGCACCGAGCCTTCGTGCAGGCAGGTGACCTTGACGCCGAGCTCACGCACGAAATGCATGTCGTGCTCGACGACGATGACCGAATGATCGCGCGCAATATCCTTGAGCAGCCGCGCGGTTTCCTCGGTCTCGGCGTCGGTCATGCCGGCTACCGGTTCATCAACCAGCAGTAGTTTGGGATCCTGCGCCAAGAGCATGCCGATCTCGAGCCATTGCTTCTGGCCATGGCTGAGATTGGCGGCGATTTCATCGCGCTTGTCGCCGAGCCGGATGATGCCGAGGATCTCGTCGATTTGCCGCACTTCCGCCGCCGAGCGGCGATGGAACAGCGCTGGGAAAATCGAGCGCGGGCCTTTCAGCGCCAGCATCAGATTCTCCTCGATCGTATGGCTTTCGAAGACGGTCGGCTTCTGGAATTTGCGGCCGATGCCCATCATGGCAATCTCGGCCTCGTCATGTTTGGTCAGGTCGACCTGGCCATCGAAGTAAACCTCGCCCTGGTCGGGCCGCGTCTTGCCGGTGACGATGTCCATCATCGTGGTCTTGCCGGCGCCGTTGGGACCGATGATCGCGCGCATCTCGCCCTTGTCGAGCACCAGCGACAAATTGTTGATGGCGCGAAAGCCGTCGAAGGAAACCGAGACGCCGTCGAGATAGAGGATCGTGTTCGACTTCGACATCGCTCTACTCCGCCGGCTGCGGTTCAGGGCCGGAAGCGGACCAGTCGCCGGGCGCTCTCGCAGCACCGCGAACGACCTTCGGTGGCGCCGGGAGGTCAGGATCGGTGCCAGCTTCCTCGGCGATCGAGGCCGCGCGCAGCGCCTTGGCATTGCCACGCCAAGCGTCCCACATGCCGATAATGCCCTTGGGCAGGAACAGCGTGACGGCAACAAACAGCCCGCCCAGCGCAAACAGCCAGAACTCGGGCAGCACGCCGGTGAACCAGGATTTGCCGGCATTGACCACAAGCGCACCAATGATCGGCCCGACGATGGTACCGCGTCCGCCAACGGCTGCCCACACCACGACCTCGATCGAATTCGACGGTTCAAACTCGCCCGGATTGATGATGCCGACCTGCGGCACGTAGAGCGCTCCGGCGATACCGGCCATGACGGCCGAAACGGTGAAGGCGAACAGTTTGACGTTCTCCGCCCGCCAGCCGAGAAAGCGCGTGCGGCTCTCGGCGTCGCGCACCGCCATCAGCAGCTTGCCGTATTTGGAACCGACGATGGCCCAGGTGACGTAGACGGCGAGCGCGAGCGTGACGGCGCTGGCCGCGAACAATGCCGAGCGTGTCGCATCGGCCTGCACGTTGAAGCCCAAAATATCCTTGAAATCGGTCAGGCCGTTGTTGCCGCCGAAACCCATGTCGTTGCGAAAAAACGCCAGCAGCAGCGCATAGGTCATCGCCTGAGTGATGATCGAAAGATAGACGCCGGTGACGCGGCTGCGGAAGGCGAACCAGCCGAACACGAAGGCGAGCAGGCCGGGCACCGCTAGCACCATGATCGCGGCAAACCAGAAATGGTCGAAACCGTACCAGAACCATGGCAATTCCTTATAGTTCAGAAACACCATGAAATCGGGCAGCACAGGATTGCCGTAGACGCCGCGCGAGCCGATCTGGCGCATCAGATACATGCCCATCGCATAACCGCCGAGCGCGAAGAAGGCGCCGTGGCCGAGCGAAAGGATGCCGCAATAGCCCCAGACGAGATCGAGCGCCAAGGCGAGCAGCGCGTAACACAGATATTTGCCGGTGAGCGCGACGATATAGGACGGCACGTAGAACGCACTCGTCGGCGAGACCGCAAGATTGAGCAGCGGCACGATGATGGCGACCGCTAGCAGGATGAAGATGGTGATGGCGATGCGGCGGTCGGCGCCGGCGGCGAAGAAGCGTCCCGTGATCATGCTTCCACCGACCTGCCCTTGAGCGCGAACAGGCCGCGCGGGCGTTTCTGGATGAACAGGATGATCAGGACCAGGACGACGATCTTGCCGAGGACCGCCCCGGCATAGGGTTCGAGGAACTTGTTGACGATGCCGAGCGAGAAGGCGCCGACCAGCGTGCCCCAGAGATTGCCGACGCCGCCGAAGACGACGACCATGAAGCTGTCGATGATGTAGCCGCGGCCGAGATTGGGCGAGACATTGTCGATCTGGCTGAGCGCGACGCCGGCGATGCCGGCGATGCCGGAGCCCAATGCGAAGGTCAGTGCGTCGACCCATGGCGTCCTGATGCCCATCGACGCGGCCATGCGGCGGTTGGCGGTGACGGCGCGCATCTGCAGGCCCCAGGGCGTGCGCTTCATCACATAGAGCAGCACCGCGAACACGCCGAGCGCGAATACCAGTATCCAGAGCCGGTTCCAGGTGATTGCAAGCTGGCCGACATCGAACGATCCGGACATCCAGGAGGGATTGCCGACCTCCTGGTTCGTCGGTCCGAAGATGGTGCGCACCGCCTGTTGCAGGATCAGCGAGACGCCCCATGTCGCCAGCAGCGTTTCCAGCGGGCGGCCGTAGAGGAAACGGATGACGCCGCGTTCGATGGCAAGGCCGACGAGCGCCGCGACGAGGAACGCGAGCGGCAGTGCGATGGCCAGTGACCAGTCGAACAGGCCGGGAAAGGAATTGCGGATCACTTCCTGCACGACAAAGGTGGTGTAGGCGCCGAGCATCACCATCTCGCCATGCGCCATGTTGATGACGCCCATGACGCCGAAGGTGATGGCGAGGCCGATCGCCGCGAGCAGCAGTACCGACCCCAGTGAAATGCCGTACCAGATGTTCTGTCCCGCATCCCACAGCGCCAGCGTCGAATTGATGTTGGCGATCGCCGCCGTCGCCGCGTCCTTGACCGTGCCTTCGGAATTGGCCTCGACGGAGGTGAGCAGGGACACCGCGTTGCGGTCGCCGCGCGCGCCTATCAGGCCGATCGCCGCCAGTTTGTCGGCCTCCGGCCTGTCCGATACCAGAACCGACGCCGCGCGAGCCTGTTCGAGCAGCGCTTTGACGCTTGCCACGGTCTCACTGCCGATCGCGGCATCGAGTGGCTCGATGTTTGTGGCATCGGGCGTCTTGAACATTGTGTCGGCGGCAGCGATGCGCGCAGCCGGGTCTTTCGCGCCGAGCGTCAGCGTGCCCAGAGCATCGCGGATGGCGCGGCGCAGCGTGTTGTTGACCTTGATCTTGGCGATCTCGCCCTTGACCGCATCGCCGGATTTTTCACCGCTCAACGGGTCGAGCAGCTCAACGCTGCCGCCAGCTTCCTTGCCGATGAAAATCTGCGAATCGGTCTTGCGGACGTAGAGATCGCCCTCCGCAAGCGCGCCAAGCGGGCGTTCGACGGCAGTATCGCCGGTGGCCGCGAGCTCGTCCACGACGGCTTCGATCGCCGGAAAATTGGAGGCGGAGGCAAATTTGGCGATGATGGCGCGCAGATCCGCTTCGGCAGCGTTCGACGGCAACAGCATCCCCAGGAGGAGCAGCAGCGTCAGCCCAATCGCGCGGATGAAGATCATCGGTTTCTGGCGACTCTCGAAGGGTTGAATTTGGCGTCCGGGCGGGCTGGAGGAGAGGAGCTCGCCCGGACGCATCGCGGTCTAGGTCGTGGAGAAATCCACGACCGTCAGACCCGGGAGGATCAGTTGGTTCCCTTGCCGCCGCACTTGCCGGTGGCGACATTGAAGTTGCCGCAGGACAGTGGCGCACGCCAATCGGAGATCAGGTCCTTCGAATCGGGCAAGAAATCGGACCACTCGTCACCCATCACCAGGCCGGACGTCTGCGAGACGGTCTCGAACTGGCCGTCGGCCTGGATTTCGCCGATCAGCACCGGCTTGGTGATGTGGTGGTTCGGCATCATGGTCGAATAACCGCCGGTCAGGTTCGGCACCGAGACGCCGATCACAGCATCGATGACCTTGTCAGGATCTGTGGTGCCGGCCTTCTCGACCGCCTTCACCCACATGTTGAAGCCGACATAGTGAGCTTCCATCGGGTCGTTGGTGGTGCGCTTGTCGTTCTTGATGAACTTGTGCCAGTCGGCGATGAACTTCGCATTCTCGGGCGTGTCGATGCTCTGGAAGTAATTCCAGGCGGCGAGATGACCGACCAACGGCGCCGTGTCGAGACCGGCAAGCTCTTCCTCGCCAACTGAGAAGGCCATGACCGGGATATCCTCGGCCTTGATGCCCTGATTGCCGAGCTCCTTGTAGAACGGCACGTTGGCATCGCCGTTGACGGTCGAGACGACGGCGGTTTTCTTGCCGGCCGAGCCGAATTTCTTGATCGCCGACACCTCGGTCTGCCAATCGGAGAAGCCGAACGGCGTGTAGTTGACCATGATATCTTCTGCGGCGACGCCCTTAGCCTTCAAATAGGCTTCAAGGATCTTGTTGGTGGTGCGCGGATAGACGTAGTCGGTGCCCTCAAGCACCCAGCGCTTCACCGAGCCGCCGTCCTCGCTCATCAGATAGTCGACCGCGGGAATGGCCTGCTGGTTCGGCGCCGCTCCGGTGTAGAACACGTTGCGCTCGCTCTCCTCGCCCTCATACTGGACGGGGTAGAACAGGATGTTGTCGAGTTCGGAAAACACCGGCAGCACCGACTTGCGCGACACCGAAGTCCAGCAGCCGAACACGGCCGCGACCTTGTCCTTGGAGATCAGCTCGCGTGCCTTTTCGGCGAAGAGCGGCCAGTTGGAAGCCGGGTCGACGACGACCGCTTCGAGTTTCTTGCCGAGCAGACCACCCTTTGCATTCTGCTCTTCGATGAGCATCAGCATGGCGTCCTTCAGCGTCGTCTCCGAAATCGCCATGGTCCCCGACAGCGAATGGAGAATGCCCACCTTGATCGTATCGTCAGCCGCCTTAGCCTGAATGGGCGTCAACAGACCCGCCGCGACCACGCCCGCCGAAACCATTCTTGTTATTGTCGAGAAACTGCCCCTCATATTCCACACTCCCAAGCTGGTTGATCGTATCGCAACAGACCATGCAACGGCTGTGCCAACCGCGGGAGCAAAATTGAACGCGCTGGGATTTCCTAGGTCTATCAGCTGGTTAGTATATTAGCGGCGAGATGTGTGCGCTGTCATCCGTGTTCCGCTTGAGAAAAAACCGCAAACTACCGCCTAATTTTTGCCCAAGCATCAATTAGTGCATAAATATTGAGCAATCCTATGTCGCGAGCGATGACCCGTTGCAGCTTTGCAGGAAAATAGGGCAAATTCGATCTTCAAAAGAGCGACGTCATGGCCTCCAGGATCTCTCATATTTTCATCACCATGCTTCTGGTTGCGGCCACCGGCAGCGCACGCGCCGACTTCACCGACGGCAAACTGCCCGACGGGGCCTATCACTGCGAAGTCTATCTGCTTGGCATGTTCCTCAGTCTCGGCGAGATCACTATCAAGGGAAATGTCTATAGCGGCCCGGTGACCTTCGGAGCCGCCCGGCAGGGCTACAATTATCAGATGAATGCAAATGGCGAGATCACCTGGCTGGGTCCATTGGGCGGCTATACGACCGGCGGCAACTCGATCTCGCTCACGCAGGCCACATTGGACGGTCAAACCAGCCCGTCCTTCGACATCATCATGAAGCAGCCTGACGGCGCCTTCACCGCCTCAACCTGCACAAAGCGTTGAGCGGCGGCTCAGGGCCGCCGACCCGTTAGCAAGAAGTATTTCCTCTCATGTCATCCGGGTGTTGCCGAAGCAGCATAGGCAGCGCTGCGCCGTCACCATCCACCCTGAGAGGCAGACATCATGGCCAACTCCCCGTCATCACCCTCCCCTGTCATTCGCGACGTCATCGCCGACCGCGTCTCACGCCGCGGTCTGCTGAAAGGCGGCCTTGCATCCGGCGCGCTGATTGCCGGCGGCAGCTTCGTCGGCTCACTGTTTGCCGGCGAAACACATGCCGCTGCCGCGCTCTCGACGCTGGGCTTTCCCGAGCTGAAGCGCGTCTACGACAAGACCCATGCCGTCGCCGAAGGGTACGAGACCACGATCGTGGCACGCTGGGGCGACGCGCTCGCAACCGGCCTGCCGGATTTCGACGGCAACAAGGTCGCCGCCGACGAGCAGGAGAAGCGCTTCGGCTACAATTGCGACTACATCGCCTTCATGCCGCTGCCGAAAGGCTCGGCCAATTCCGACCACGGCCTGCTCTGCGTCAACAACGAGTACATCTCTCCCAATGTGATGTTTCCCGGCATGACCGAGGACGATGCGGGCAAGATGATGACCAGGGAACAGGTCGATCTCGGCATGGCCGCGATGGGCCATTCGGTCGTCGAGATTGTCCTGAAGGACGGCAAGTGGGCGACAGTCGAGGACAGCCCGCTCAACCGCCGCATCACGGCCAACACCGAGATGACCGTATCCGGTCCCGCCGCCGGCCATGCGCTGATGAAAACCTCGGCGGACGCGACCGGCACCAAGGTTCTCGGCACCAGCTACAATTGCGGCGGCGGTGTCACCCCATGGGGCACGGTGCTCACCTGCGAGGAAGGCGTTTCCGATATTTTCGGTGGCGATCCGAAAAAGGCGCCCATTGCCGACATCCTCGATCGCTACGCTTTCGACGGCTCCGACTTCTATGGCCGCGCCCGTTTCCATGACCGGTTCAACCTCGACAAGGAGCCGAACGAGGCAAACCGTTTCGATTGGGTGGTCGAGATCGATCCCTATGATCCGACTTCGAAGCCGGTGAAGCGCACTGCACTCGGCCGCATGTCGCACGAAGCCTCCACCGTCGTCGTCAACAAGGATGGCCGCGTTGCCGTCTACATGGGCGACGACGACTATTTCGAATACATGTA
Source organism: Mesorhizobium sp. WSM4823 (assembly GCF_055811195.1). Classification (NCBI taxonomy): domain Bacteria; kingdom Pseudomonadati; phylum Pseudomonadota; class Alphaproteobacteria; order Hyphomicrobiales; family Phyllobacteriaceae; genus Mesorhizobium; species Mesorhizobium sp. WSM4823. Next base: position 370,172 of record NZ_JBVVQL010000002.1, on the reverse strand, counting down.
CCGCTTCGTCTCGAACAAGGCGTACGATCCGGCGAACCCGGCCTCCGGCAAGGACCTTCTCGATGACGGCGTGCTGTCGGTGGCGCGCTTCGATGCCGACGGCACGATGACCTGGCTGCCGCTGGTTCACGGCGAGGGCAAGCTCACCAGCGAAAACGGCTTTGCCGATCAGGCCGAGGTGCTGCTGAAGACACGGCTGGCTGCCGATGCGTTGGGTGCTACGCCGATGGACCGGCCAGAGGACATCGAGACCAACCCGGTGACCGGCCGCGTCTATGCGGTGATGACCAAGAACAAGAAACGCGACCAGTCGAAGGTGAATCCGGCCAACACGCGGCCCGAAAACCTTTGGGGCCATATCGTCGAGCTGATCCCGCCCGGCGGCCGTGGTGCCGAGGCCGACCATACCGCTGAAAAATACGAATGGGACCTGTTCGTGCTCTGTGGCAATCCCAAGGACGCGGCGGTCGGCGCGACCTTCCATGCGGACACGTCGGAGGATGGCTGGTTCGTCTGCCCCGACAACATCACCTTCGATCCGGCCGGGCGGCTCTGGGTCGGAACCGATGGCGCCAACGACTTCGACCTGCCGGACGGTGTCTACGGCATAGACACCGAAGGTCCGGCGCGCGGCCTGCCAAAGCTGCTTTTCACCTGCCCGCAGGGCGCCGAGGCTAGCGGCCCCTGCTTCACGCCGGATGGCACGACGCTGTTCCTGTCGGTCCAGCACCCGGCCGAGGACGCCGAGACGCTCGACAAGGCCGCGACGCTGTGGCCCGACTTCAAGGACGGCCAACCGCCGCGGCCCGCCGTGGTCGCCATCCGCCGCAAGGATGGCAAGCCGGTCGGCGCGTAGCTCCGGCGCCGACAAAAAAGAGGCGCGGAACCTTGCAAGGCTCCGCGCCAGCAGCAGCCGGGAGGGCTACAGTTAGATGCTCTTCGCCGACATCTGCTCAGCAATATAATCGGCCTGACGGATCGCCAGCGCCACGATCGTCAATGTCGGATTTTCGGCACCGCCGGTGGTGAACTGGCTGCCATCCGACACGAACAGGTTCTTGATGTCGTGCGCCTGGCCATGCTTGTTGACGACGCCGTCGGTCGCCTTTTCGCTCATCCGGTTGGTGCCGAGATTGTGGGTCGAAGGATAGGGCGGCGTCGGGAAAGTCCGCGTCGCGCCCACCGCCGCGTAAAGCGCCGAGCCCTGCTTGTAAGCGTGGTTGCGCATCGCCGTGTCATTGGCATGATCGTCGAAATGAACGTCCGCCACAGGCGTACCGTGCTCGTCCTTCATGTCGGCATGCAGCGTGATGCGGTTTTCCTCGCGCGGCATGTCTTCGCCAACGATCCACATGCCGGCCATATGGTCGTAGTGATCGAGCGCCGTGGTGAAGGAACGTCCCCATCCGCCCGGATTGAGGAAGGCGGCCATGAACGGCAGGCCGAGCGACAGCGTCTCGAGTTCGTAGCCGCCGACGAAGCCGCGCGAAGGATCGTTGCGGGCTTCGTCGCGGATGATACCGGCCATGGTGGTGCCGCGATACATATGCACCGGCTTGTCGAAGATGCCGTAGACGGAGCCCGTGGTGTGGCGCATGTAGTTCTTGCCCACCTGCCCCGACGAATTGGCAAGGCCGTCGGGAAATTGGCTCGATGCCGAGTTGAGCAGCAGCCGCGGGCTCTCGATCGAGTTTCCGGCGACGGCGACGATGCGGGCCTTCTGTTCCTGCAGTTTGCCGTCCTTGTCGGCATAGACGACGCCGGTCACCTTGCCTGATGCGTCGTGGTTGATCTTGATCACCATGGCATTCGGCCTTACCTCGAGATGACCGGTCGCCTCACCTTTCGGGATTTCGGTATACAGCGTCGACCATTTTGCGCCCCATTTGCAGCCCTGGAAGCAGAAGCCGGTCTGCTGGCAGGCATTGCGGTCGTCGCGCGGCTCGGAATTGATCGCCATCCGACCGGTGTGGCACTCCTTGTAGCCGAGCTTGTCGGCGCCGGCCTTCATCACCTTGAAGTTGTTGTTACCGGGGAGGCCTGGAATGTTGTTGGTGAGCGTCACGCCCAGCTTATCTTCGGCTTTTGCGTAGTAGGGCTCCAGGTCGGCCAGCGTGATCGGCCAATCGAGCAGGTTGGCACCTTCCAGTTTTCCGTAGGTCGAAAGCGTCTTGAATTCGTGCTCCTGGAAGCGCAGCGAGGCGCCTGCCCAGTGCGTCGTCGAACCGCCGACAGACTTGACGATCCACGCCGGCAGGTTGGGGAAATCCTTAGCAACCCGCCAGTCGCCCGAGGTCGTGCGCTTGTCCGTCCAGGCGAGCTGGGCGAACGAATCCCACTCGTCGTTGATGAAATCCTCGTATTCGTGGCGGGCGCCCGCCTCCAGGATAACGACATCGATGCCCTTCTGGGCAAGCTCGTTGCCGAGCGTGCCGCCGCCGGCGCCCGAGCCGATGATGACGACCACGCCATCGTTCTTGAGATCAAATGGTGCTGCCATGGTTTCCTCCCATGATGTCTGTTGTCTGCGGTTGCGGCGGGGCTCAGAGCCACTCGATGTCATCGAAACCGCGCGCCATGTAGCCGCCCTTGGAGTAGGACTCGCCCTCGTAGCCGAAGATCGGCCAGACCTCCTTCTGGTTGTAGAGGCCAACGACAAGCCCGCCGCGGACCGCCTGGAAGAACGGCGTGTCCTCGATCTCTCTCAGCACCGCGACGCGCTGCTCCTCCCAGCCGAGGCCGGTGTAGCCGTCCTTGCCCGACTTCAAGTCGAGATCGGCGATGCCCTTTTCGATGAGATCCTTGTGGGCTGGGTCCTTGCCGGCCTGCTCGTCATGGGCCTTGACGGCGATTGCGTAATATTTGTCAGGCACTTGGTCGTGCGGGTAGATGTCGCGCGCCATCTGGATCAGGGTCGCCATGGTTTCAGGCTTGAGCGCCGACGTTTCGAGACCCCAGGCATGTTGTGGGCTGATGACGGCGCTGCCCGAAATGACCAGCAACGCGCCGACACCGCCGCGTTTCAGAAGTTCGCGGCGCGACAGCCCGGGCTTGCTTTCGTAAATCGTGACCATTTCTTCCTCCCTTGCTTGCTATTTGCACCGTAAAGGTGCCGTGGCTGGCGCCGCGCTGGCCGGCGCGACCTGATGTCTCCTATTTGAACCGACCCTGACGCTGCAGGACCTCAATCTTGTAGCCGTCGGGATCCTCGATGAAGAAGAAGCGCGCGAGCAGCGCTCCGTCGCGATTGAACTCGACAATCTTTTTTGGGTTCAGGCCAAGCGCGCCAAGCCGGTCGTGTTCGCCGTCCAGATCGGCGACCGAAACCGCGATATGGCCGTAGCCGTCGCCGAGCGAATAAGGCTCCTGCCGGCCCTTGTTGACGGTGAGCTCGACTTCGAACTCTGCCTCGGCATTGCTCAAATAGACGAGCGTGAAGGTTTCGAAAGCGAGCCGTTCGGCGACATCAAGCCCAAAGGCTTTCCGGTAGAAGTCGACGGACCGGGCCTCGTCCAGAACCCGGATCATGGTGTGAATCGTCTTCGCCAAATGACACTCCGTCGCAACAGCGCCTTATGCGCGTCGGGGTGATTATGCGCGGGTTACTGCAAAGGTGGTGGCAGCCGATTACCACGCGCTACGCTAACGGCGGGATGAAAGACCGTTTAAGGACGAAAGTCCGATTGCTGTTTTCCGCTTTCCGGCTGAAGATAATCGGCCACGACAGGCACTGCTCAAAGGCGCGAATCGCTGCTGATTGCGCCCAAAATCAACAAGAATGGCCAAGACCAATAAGAACGGCCAAAACGAATAGAACGGGAGGTAACGATGTGCAGGGTTTTTGCCGGGCAGGATCCGGAGGGCTATCGACAGATCAACCGATCGATCCGCATCGACGGGCATTCGACGAGCATCCAGCTCGAAGCGACGTTCTGGGCGTTGCTCGACGAGATCGCTGACAGCCAAGGTTTGACGACGCCGAAATTCATCTCGAAGCTCTATGACGAGGCAATTGAGATCAACGGCCAGATCCCGAACTTCGCCTCGATGTTGCGCACGACCTGTGCTCTCTATCTGAAAGGCCATCGGCCAGGCATCGAAGAACACACGGCGCCCAAGCGGCAGGCGGCTTAGTTTTCAGCTGCAACATCGAGCGCCAGCCGGGTCATATCGGTGAAAAGCGCCTGGCGTTCGGAATAGTCGGTTTGCTCGCCGGTCACCACGTTGTCGACGACAGTCAGGATCGACAGGGCCCGGGCGCCGAAATGCGCAGCGATGCGATAGAGCGCGCTGGTCTCCATATCCACGGCGAGCGCGCCTTCAGCCTGCACCCCGGCAAAGCGGGCACACCCCTCCGGGTGATAGAATATGTCACTGCAGGCGGTCAGCCCGGCATGATGTTCGATGCCGAGTTCGCCAGCCCTGGCCACAGCGCGGGCAAGCAGCATCGGATCGGGGCCAGCAGCGGCGTCGTAGAGCCCGTAGACCTGGCCACTCCCCGCACTTTCACCATGAACCGATTGCGAGATCACCAGGCTGCGCAGCCCGACCTTTGCGGTCAAGGCGCCACAGGTACCGGTGCGGATCAGCGTCCTGACGCGATGGAAATCCAATAGTTCGTGCGCGTAGATGAGAAATGACGAGACACCGATCCCCGTCGATTGGATGCTGACCGGCATGCCCTGGAAAAGACCGGTGAAACCCAGGGCGCCCCTGCGGCGGTTGACGCAGCGCGGCGCCTCGAGAAAAGTCTCTGCCATCCATTCGGCGCGCTGCGGGTCACCCGGCAACAGCACCGTCTCGGCATAATCGCCCCTGCTTGCCTCGTTGTGCGGCGTCACGGCATCTACCCCAAATCCCCGCCGCGTTGTCGTCGCAATCATGGCAGGCTGGCGTCGATACGCAAGCCGCGATTGCGAAACTCCAGTGGCCGGACCTCACTGGTTATGAACGGACGGTTCCCTCTCCGGCGCCGGTAAGTGTAAACGGCATGGTCTTGGCGTCTGTGCGCTAGATCACATTCAGACCGCGCGCCTTAGATTATTTCACCAAGAGCGCAATGCACTGGCTGGTCTAGGATTCGAGCACATCCTTGACGATCGTGGCCAATTGCTTGAGCGAAAACGGCTTCGGTAGGAAGCCGAAATGCGCGTCTGCCGGCAGGTTTTTGGCGAACGCGTCCTCCGCGTAGCCTGAAACGAAGACGAATTTGATGTCAGGCTGCCGCTTGCGCAATTCGCCAAGCAGCGTTGGCCCGTCCATTTCAGGCATCACCACGTCGGAAACGACGATGTCGACCTTGCCGCCGAGCGCCTCGAACACTTCCAGCGCCTCGACGCCCGACGACGCTTCGTGGACAGTGTAGCCGCGCGACGTCAGCGCTCGCATGCCACCCATGCGCACGGCATCCTCGTCCTCGACGAGCAGCACCGTTGCCGAGCCCGACAAATCCTTGGCGACATCGGCGATCTTTGCCGGTGCAGCCGGCGCCTCGCCGGGTTCGCCCGCCGTTCTCGCCTCTGCAATGTAGCGCGGCAGGAAGATGCGGAACACCGATCCCTTGCCAACTTCGGAATCGCAGAAGATGAAGCCGCCCGTCTGCTTGATGATGCCATAGACCATCGACAGGCCGAGGCCGGTGCCCTTGCCGACCTCCTTGGTGGTGAAGAAGGGTTCGAAAATCTTCTTGAGCACTTCGGGGCCAATGCCGCTGCCGGTGTCTTCGACTTCGACCACGACATAGTCGGCCGGCACCAGTTCGCGGTAGGAAAGGCTCTTGCTCTCCTCCGTAGTCACATTCCGGGTGCGCACGGTCAGGTCGCCGCCGGTCGGCATCGCATCGCGCGCATTGACCGCCAGATTGACCACCACCTGCTCGAACTGCCCGATATCGACCTTCACCGGCCACAGGTCGCGGCCATGGTCGACCTTCAGCTTGATGTCGTTGCCGACCAGGCGGGCCAGCAGCATCCGGAGATCGGCAAGCACGTCGGTCAGGTTGAGCACCTCCGGCCGCAGCGTCTGCTTGCGCGAGAAGGCCAGGAGTTGCCGCACCAGAGAGGCCGCCCGGTTGGCGTTCTGCTTGATGTTCATGATGTCGGGGAAGGACGGGTCCGACGGGCGGTGGTTGGTCAACAAAAGGTCCGACGCCATGATGATGGCGGTCAGCACATTGTTGAAGTCGTGTGCGATGCCGCCGGCGAGTTGGCCGACCGCCTGCATCTTCTGGCTTTGCGCCATCTGGCCCTCGAGCGCCTTCTGCTCGGTGGTTTCGACGGCGTAGACGATGGCCGATTCTTCGGCGCCCTCGCCGGTACCGTCGGCAACCGCGTTGACGTAGAAGCGCATGTGCCGTTCTTCATTGCCGGGCAGAAGCGTATCGATCGGTTCGATGTCGGCCTGCCGTTGTCTCGCTTTCTCGAACGCCGCGGCAAAAGCGGGCCGATCGCGCTCATGGATCACCGTGTCGAGCCGCACGCGCCGATCGACCGCGTCCCCGTCGACGACGGAGGAAAACAGCGACAGGAAGGGCGCGTTGGTGCGCAAGATGCGCCCGCTGTTGTCGACGGCCGCTATTGCCATCGGCGTCGAATTGAAGAAGCGGGTGAAGCGGACCTCGGAGGCGCGAAGATCGGCGGAAGCGTCCTCGCCTTGCGTCCGGTTGAGAACGATGGTGCGCGTCGGACCGCTGACGCCCTCGCGGCTGGCCGAAACCCGATGCATGAAACGCACGGGCAGCGCCTCGCCCTTCACTGTCGTCAGATCGAGATCGATGACGGCGTTGCGCGTGGTGCCGGGATCGGCTTTGACCGAGCGGACCAGCGCCATACCGTCGCCGGCGACGATCTCCGGAAGCGTTACGGCACCGGGCGTGAAGCTCGTCAGGTCGATGCCCAGCCACTCGGCAAGCGTGGCGTTGATATAGGTGACGCGGCCCTCCTGGTCGGCCGAAAAGAAGCCGGCCGGCGCATGATCGAGATGATCGATGGCCTTTTGGAGATCGAGGAAGAACCGCTCCTGCTCGGCCCGTTCTTCCGAGATGTCGGCGAGTTGCCAGGCGAGCAAGGGCAACCGCTGGCCAGGGACGCTGAAGGCGCGGGCGCGGGCGCGGTACCAGCGCGCGCCCGGCTCGGCGCCGGGTCGAATGGATTGAGCAAGCCGAAACTCTCCATCGCCGGACTGGCCGTCGCGCAGGCCGGAGGCCAGCCGGTATATGGTCACCGAGGCCTCGGGAACATCGGACAGCAACCCTTCGACCGTCTTGAGATCCGCCGCCGACGCCGCGCCGGTCATATCGGCATAAGCCCGATTGGCGTAGACGACACGCCCCTTAGTGTCGGTGACGAGAAGACCTTGCGACATCGAATCGACGAAGGCTTTCGACAGCTCGTCACTCGTCGAGCGCGGCGTAATCTGCACGAAACCGATGGCGGTAGCGAACAGGAAGCCGACGCCGATCATCGCCAGCACACCAAGCATTCCAAGCAGGAAGGGATCGCCAAGACGTTCGCGGAAAAGGCCGAAGACGATCGCGGCACCCGTCAGAACGGCGATGAAGACGATGAGCCGGGTGACCGCACCCGGTCGCGTGTTCTGGTCGACGATCGGTACCGGATAGAAATCGCCTCGCGCTTCCTTGGCCATGTGCCCCCTTGTTCGTGAATTCCGGTACTTGCCCCTGCCCGGTTGAATCACATTCTCAGGGCCTGGAAAAGGCCTTGGCGGCAAATGTCCGCTAAAAATGACGCCCGTCCGGCGCCCGGTGTGACGAATCCGAAATTCGCACCACATTGGCGCAGCGCAGAGCGAAATTTCGGCTTCATCACGCCAGCAACTTGCTGAAAAAATCCAGCGTGGTGGATTTGCAGTTCCGGAACGCTGACGCCGTCAAGCCGTTCACGAAGCGCGAAAGGCAACTTGCAGTGGCGTGCCGCAACAGTCTAGTGTCGCGTCTTCTTCGATAGCCGATATTTGGGGGCACCAATGCTGCAGTGGCTGGATAGCGTGGCGGGTCCTGGTTATGCCCCGGCAATCCTGTGGACGCTTGTCGCGCTTGTCCTCCTGGCCGTCATTCTCCTCATCGTAAAGCTGATCCGCAATCTGACCTTTGGGACATTCGTCGCCGGCGGCAGGAATCGCAAGACGCGGCTGGCCGTCATGGACGCCACCGCTGTCGACAGTCACCGCCGGCTGGTGCTGGTGCGCCGCGACGATATCGAGCACCTGCTGCTGATCGGAGGCCCGACCGACGTCGTCGTCGAACGCGACATCAGGCTGTCGGCGCTGCGCCGTCCTGCATTGACCGGAGATGGTGGCGGCCATCAGCCGGCCCCGCGGCCGCGCGCGCCTCAACCCGCTCCTGCGCCAGTGAGGCAAGCACCGCCTCCGCAGCCGGTGAGCGCGGCCTCAACGCCTACCCGATCCCATCAGGCGGCACCGGCAACGCAAAGCTATCAGTCGGCGACCGTCACGCCGCTGCCCGCCTTCGAATCGGCGAACGCCAATGCCGTTCGGCACGCGCCGTCGTCGGCAAGACAGGACACCCCGACTAGGCACGAATCCCCAACCAGGCAGGACTCTCGGGATTCTATTGACGATACACTGATGAGGGAGCTCGAGGTCTCGCTTGATGACCCGCAGCCCGCCCGGCCGGAGAACAAGCCGGCGGCAAAAGCGCCGCCGTCTCTCGACGACGAGATGACGAAGCTTCTCGGGGAGCTGTCCAGCCAGAAAAGGTAAGCGCCAGACCGGCCAGCAAAAAAGGCCGGAGGCCGGCCACGGCAAAGTTCCCTATTGGCTTCTTTTTGACGTTTCGCGTGTGCTTCAGTCGTCGCGATAGACTTTCTCGCGACGCTCGTGGCGCTCCTGCGCCTCGATCGACAAGGTCGCGATCGGACGTGCATCGAGCCGTTTCAGCGCGATGGGCTCGCCGGTTTCCTCGCAATAGCCGTAAGTGCCTTCATCAATGCGCTGCAGCGCGGAATCGATCTTTGAAATGAGTTTTCGCTGGCGATCGCGGGCGCGAAGTTCGATGGCGCGGTCGGTTTCGGAGGAGGCCCGATCGGCGAGATCGGGGTGGTTGGCGTTTTCCTGCTGCAGGATTTCGAGAGTTTCGCGCGCTTCGCGCAGTATGTCGTTCTTCCAGGTGACGAGCTTTAGGCGAAAGTAAGATTTCTGCCGCTCGTTCATGAACGGCTCGTCTTCGGAGGGTACGTAATTGGCGGTAACGATGTCGTTCATTCGACTCACCCAAACAGCCCCAAATTTGGCGCCTATATATTCGCGGACCGAATGCTGCACAAGCGTAATCGACGACAGTTTCACGCAATTGTTAATGTCGGCCAAAAAGGTATTGGCGGCATCATTCGCATGAAGGGTGCGACCGAATTCGCCTATGTTTCGTTGGGTTTGAAGGTGCCGGCCATTGTAAACCGGGCTTTTCTCATGGCTAATCCTGCAGCGCCTTTTTGACGGTTTCGGTGTTTGGCACAAGCGAGGGGCCGGTGAGCAAGCTTTACCTGTTGAGGCATGCGAAGGCCGGATGGGCCCTGCCGGGCGTGCGTGATTTCGATCGTCCGCTCGACGCATCCGGCCTCGCCGATGCCGAAACTATGGGTGCGGCCATGCGGGCCCACAACTACATTCCGGACCTCACCCTTTGCTCCACAGCAAAGCGAGCGCTGCAAACGCTGGAGGGCGTTGCCGGCCACACCGATACAGGCCGGGTCCTGTTCCTGGACACGCTCTACAGCGAGGATGCCGCCGGTTATCTCTCGATCATCCGCGGCAATGGCGGGCCAGGCTCGCTGCTCCTCATCGGCCACAATCCGATGACGGAGGATCTCGCGATCGCGCTTTCGGGCGACGGCGACGAGGCTGCGAGGGCAATGCTGAACTACGGATTCCCGACCTCCGGCCTTGCGGCCGTCCGTTTTCCAGGCAGTCTTGCCAACGCCGCGCAAGGCACGGGCTATCTTGAAGCCTTCGTGACGCCGGCCGATTTCTGACGCCATTTCGGACGTAGCGTGGTGGATTTGCTGCGAATTTCAGATTCGCCACACTAGGCGGCAACGTCTATATCGGAGCGTACCTAAGCCCGAGAGGACCGATTTGGCATCATCGCTGACCACTTTCACCGACGAGGCGAAGATTGCCTTGGATACGTTGTCGGGGCGCGCTACCGGGCTTTTTTCGCCATCGCTGCGGCTGGGTGTTACCGGCCTTTCCCGAGCCGGCAAGACGGTCTTCATCTCGGCCCTTGTCCACAATCTGATCCATGGCGGGCGCTTGCCGCTGTTCGAGGCGCAAAAATCGGGACGCATCGCCCGTGCCTTCCTCGAAGAGCAACCGGATGACGCCGTGCCGCGGTTCCAGTACGAAGATCACATCGCGGCCCTGGTCAACGACCGCCTCTGGCCGGATTCGACACGTGCCATTTCCGAGCTGAGGCTCACCATCGAATATGAATCGGCCTCCGGCTGGAGCCGCATGTTTTCATCAGGCAGACTGTCGGTCGATATCGTCGACTATCCAGGCGAATGGCTGCTCGATCTGCCGCTGCTCGGCAAATCCTACGGCGATTTCTCACGCGAAGCCTTTGAGATGGCTGCGCTTCCGGTGCGCGTCGATCTTTCGCAGGAATGGCGCACGCTATCGGCCGCGGTCGACCCGAATGCAGACGCCGACGAGATGACGGCGCGCCGCCTCGCCGAGAGCTTCGCCGCCTATCTCAAGGCATGCAAGCTGGATGAGCGGGCGCTTTCGACCTTGCCGCCGGGTCGTTTCCTGATGCCCGGCGATCTTGAGGGCTCGCCGGCGCTGACCTTCGCGCCCTTGCCGGACCTGAGCGAGCGGCGGGCGCGTTCGGGGTCGCTTCAGGCGATGATGGAACGGCGCTACGAGGCCTACAAGACCCATGTCGTCAAGCCGTTCTTTCGGGAACACATCACACGCCTCGACCGCCAGATCGTGCTGATCGACGCCCTGCAGGCCTTGAACGCAGGCCCCGGCGCGATGGCCGATCTCGAACGTGCGGTGACCGAAATCCTCGCCTGTTTCCGCCCCGGCCGCGGCAATTTCCTGACAGACTTTTTTTCGAGGCGCATCGACCGCATATTGGTGGCGGCGACAAAGGCGGACCATCTGCACCACGAAAGTCACGACCGGCTGCAGGCGATCGTGCGGCGGCTTGCCGACCGTGCCGTGGCGCGAGCGAATTTCACCGGTGCCGATGTCGACGTGGTTGCCCTGGCGGCCGTGCGCGCGACCCGCGAAGGCACGGTCAAGCAAGGCCGCGAAACGTTGCCGGTCATCATCGGCACACCTTTGAAAGGCGAAAGAATCAACGGCGAAACATTTGACGGAAACACCGAAACAGCCATATTTCCCGGTGATTTACCGGAGAAAATTGATGCGGTGTTCGGTGACTCTGGACCAGACCAACGGCAAAGCCCGGACCATCGGCAGAATAATGACGACCCGGCGATCCGTTTCGTGCGCTTTCGCCCGCCAAAACTCGAACGCACTGCTGAGGGAATCACGCTGTCGCTGCCGCATATCAGGCTTGACCGCGCCCTGCAGTTCCTGATCGGAGATCATCTGGCATGACCGCGCCCCGCAAGCCGGCGGCATTTCGCATCGAGCCGGAAGCCACGCCAAAGGAACAGGCGGCCTTCCGCCAGCCCGACGCCCCGTCAGCGCGAAAGCCGCGCGCGGTGAAGACGGATGGCGCAGTCGTCGTGCCGGCCGAGATCGATGTCTTCGACGAGCCCGACATCGTCGCCGCCGAACCGCCGCCGGCGACCGCGCCGCGGAAGCGTTCGCTGCTTGGCAGCCTGTTCTTCGGCGCATTGGGCGTTCTGGTTTCGCTGGCCCTCGGGCTTTGGACCGACCAGCTGATTCGCGATCTGTTCGCACGCGCCGAATGGCTGGGCTGGCTGGCTGCCGGGATGGCCGTGATCGCGGTGCTGGCGCTTTTGGTCATCCTTGTCCGCGAATTCCTGGCGATCGCCCGCCTCGCCGAGGTCGAAAAACTGCAGAAGCGGGCACTCGACGCCGTTGCCCGCGACGACCCTAAGGCCGCCCGCGCCGTGGTCGACGAGCTCTCGGCGTTTGTCGCGGCCAAGCCAGAAACCGCAGCCGGCCGACGCGCGCTGGCCGAATTGCGCGACGAGATCATCGACGGTGGCAATCTGGTGCGCCTGGCCGAGACCGAAATCCTCGGGCCCCTCGATGCGCGCGCCAAGGTGATGATCCTCGAAGCGGCAAAGCGTGTGTCGCTGGTAACGGCGGTCAGTCCTCGCGCTCTGGTCGACGTCGCTTACGTCGTGTTCGAAGCCGGCCGGCTGATTCGCCGCCTGTCGGAACTTTATGGCGGCCGGCCGGGCACGCTGGGATTCTTCCGGCTGGCCCGCAGCGTTCTCGCCCATCTGGCAGTGACCGGCTCGATTGCCGTCGGCGACAGTTTCGTTCAGCAGATCGTCGGCCATGGCCTCGCTGCCCGGCTCTCGGCAAAGCTTGGCGAAGGCGTCGTCAACGGCATGATGACGGCGCGTATAGGCATTGCGGCGATGGAAACCGCGAGGCCCCTGCCCTTCAGCGCCACAAAACGGCCCGGCATGGGCGATTTCTTGTCCGCTCTGACGTCGTTCGCAACCAAAAAGCAGAAGGAAACATCCGCTTCCGACGCGTGACTCCAGCCCGGCGCGGTTTCAGTGGCGCGCAAAGGGCGCTGTATGCACTGACGCAGTCTTTCGGTTCCGGGTCATGCACCAGCGGTGACGAAGCATTAACCAATCTTGTTCATGGTCGGACGGGTTCCAAAACCAGTCTCTTTGTTGCCGGGTGTCGTCGATGAAAAGCGTGATCTTGTCCAACGTCCTGGCCCTGGCGGTCATCGTTTCAACAACTGCTGGCGTGGTCGAAAAGACCTTTGCAGCAGAACCGGACAAGCAGTTCTTTCAATCGGTGGAAGGCAAATGGGTCGGTCCCGGAGAAATCGTGGCCGGCAAGTACAAGGGGACGAAATTCACCTGCAGCTTCACCGGCTCGACACCTGACGGCAAGATCGGCATGTCGCTCGACGGCGGTTGTCGGGTCGGCATGTTCACCCAGCAGATGTCGGCGACTATCCAGCGCAAGGGCCGCGAAGGCTATAAGGGCAGTTTCATGGGCGGCGCCGCCGGTTCCGGCCTCGACATCGTCGGCGGCAATGTGGTCAGCGCCAACAAGGTCGTCTTCACCATCAACCGCAACCAGTTGCGCGGCGTCATGCAAGCCCTTGTCCCCAACGACAATTCTATGACGGTCACGGTTGCGGTGCGTGTCGACCAGCAATTGGTGCCGGTCATCGGCATGAAGCTGAAGCGGGTCGATGCGCTCGAGGTCGGCTCTATCGCGCCGAACTAAGCGATTATTTTGCGATTCGATAAGACGCGCGATGCCTTACTCCAGTAGCAAAAAAGCGGCAGCTGCGGCCACCGCTTTTTCCAAACTCAAGTCGATACTCAGCCCTTGATGGCGGTGATCAGCTCGTCATAGGCCTTGCAGGCCTCGTCGGCCGTCGTGGTGCCCTGATATTTGGTTGTGACCGCCTGGACCTTGGCCGACTTGATCGTCCTCCGCCCTTCAACGGCCAAAGGCCGCGCGTCCTTGGCGCTACAGCAGCACGCAACGCAGCGGGTGGGTAAAAGCTGTGGAGCGCGCCTGCAACACTGCCGCGCCAGTTTCCGGATTCGGACTGTTCGTTCTCCGCCGAAGCCCTTATCTTGGCCGCTCGATGCCGCAGCACGTGCAGCGGTCCTCTAGAGAACGGAATGGCAGGCATGGCGGCAGAGGCAGCGGGCAGCGATCTTATCCACGTGGTGGCGCTGCTCGCCGCAGGTGTTGTCGCCGTACCGATTTTCAAGCGCATGGGGCTTGGCTCCATCCTAGGCTATCTGGCGGCCGGTGTGGTGATCGGGCCGTTCGGACTTCGTATCTTTTCCGAATCGGAAGCCATTCTTCACGTCGCCGAACTCGGCGTCGTCATGTTCCTGTTCATCATCGGGCTGGAGATGCAGCCGTCACGGCTATGGGGCCTCAGGCGAGAGATCTTTGGCCTTGGGGCATTGCAGGTCGGCGTGTGCGCGCTGTTGCTTACCGGCGTCGGACTGGCCGGCGGTTTTCCGATCGCGCAGTCCTTTGTCGCCGGCGCCGGCTTCGTGCTGACCTCGACGGCGATCGTCATGCAGCTTCTGGAAGAACGCGGCGAGATTGCAGCGCCCAAAGGCCAGCGCATCGTCTCTATCCTGCTGCTCGAGGATCTGGCGATCGTGCCGCTGCTGGCGCTGATTGCCTTCCTGGCACCGGGCGGCGCCGATATGAGCCTGACGCAGCGGCTGACCGAGGTGGGCATCGGCCTTGCTGCCATCCTCGGACTGGTGCTGGCCGGGCGTTATCTGCTCAATCCGTTCTTCCGTATCTTGGCGGATGCCCGCGCCCGCGAGGTGATGACGGCGGCTGCTCTTCTGGTCGTTCTAGGATCAGCGCTTGTCATGCAGCTCAGCGGCCTCTCGATGGCGATGGGCGCTTTCCTGGCCGGCGTGCTGTTGTCGGAATCCACCTTCCGCCATCAGCTGGAGGCCGATGTCGAACCATTCCGCGGTGTCCTGCTCGGGCTGTTCTTCCTAGCGGTCGGCATGTCGCTAGACCTGCACGTGGTCGTCGAGAACTGGCGGCTTGTCGCCGTCTACGTCGTCGCCTACATGGCGATCAAGGCGATCGGCATCTATCTCGTCGCCCGCATCCTCAAGACCGGTCACCGCGAAGCGCTCGAGCGTGCCGTGTTCATGGCGCAAGGCGGCGAATTTGCGTTCGTTCTCTATTCCGCCGCAGCGGCGGTCGGCATCATCGACAGCCAGGCCAATGCGACCCTGACGGCGATCGTCATCATCTCCATGGTGCTGACGCCTCTGGCCATCGTGGCGTTGCGGTATTTGACACCGCGCGACGAGCAGTCGCTCGAAGGCGTCGACATTGCCGATGGCCTTACCGGCAGCGTGCTGATCATCGGTTTTGGGCGCTTCGGCCAGATCGCCAGCCAGCCGCTGCTGTTGCGCGGGATCGACGTGTCGATCATCGACAATGATGTCGAGATGATCCAGGCGGCCGCCGATTTCGGCTTCAAGGTCTACTATGGCGACGGCACGCGGCTGGATATCCTCCATGCCGCGGGCGCCGGCCGCGCACGCGCCGTGCTCATATGCGTCGACAAGGCAGATGTCGCCATCCGCATTGCCGAACTCATCAAGGCGGAGTTCCCCTTGCTCACGGTGCTGGCAAGAGCCTTTGACCGTGGCACAGCGCTGCAATTGATTCGTGTAGGTGTCGACTTCCAGCTCCGGGAAACCTTCGAATCAGCCCTCGTTTTCGGTGGTTCCACCCTCGAAGCCCTGGGTGTCGACCCGGAAGAGGTCGCCGAAGTGATCGAAGATGTCCGGCGACGCGATACTGCCCGCATCGAAACGCAGCTTGCCGAAGGCATTCGGGCCGGACAACGCTTCCTGAAGGGCAATATCGGCACGCCCATTCCGACACCGCTCACCCCGCCACGTCGTACCGGCCAGGCACTCAACGAGGAGACCGCCGGCGTGCTGCATAAATCCGAACCTGCGGACTGACCGAGGAATCACTCATGGACATCGACACGCGAGCGTTTTCAGTCACCAAGTTCTGGCGTGACGCCGGGAAGGATGCATGGTTCGAGAAACATGACATCTTCGATACGGAGTTCCGCAACCGGTTTCTCGACCTGCACTACGCAGCCGCGCGGCGTGAATGTGACGACTGGTCGGAGCATGCCGAAGGCTCGCTGGCGCTGATGATCCTGCTCGACCAGTTCCCGCGAAACTGCTTTCGTGGCACCGGCCATATGTATGCCACCGATCCGCTGGCAAGGCATTTCGCCGCAAGGGCTATCGCCGCCGGCCAGGATCTGGCGCTGGACGAAGACCTGCGCGCCTTCCTCTATTTGCCGTATGAGCATTCGGAAAATCTCGCCGATCAGCTCAAATCGATGGAGCTGTTTACCGCCAAAGCCCCATCCTATCTGAAATATGCGGTCGAGCACCTGGGGATCATTCAGCGCTTCGGCCGCTTTCCGCATCGAAACAGAATGCTTGGCCGCGAGACGACGGCGGAAGAACAGGTGTTCCTCGACGGAGGCGGATTTTCCGGCTGAGTTCAGTGCGTCGGACCCACAGGTGGTTACCGGTTTGGGTCCGATGCTTCAGGCGCGCCACCAATCCCGGCCAGACGGCAATTGCTCGATGCCGGTGCTGTCGAGAGCGGCAAGCCGCTCCGGCACGCTTCTGCCGCCGACGGTGAGGCCAGGCGCGATCTCGGCCAGCGGCGCCAGAACGAAGGCGCGCTCCAGCATGCGCGGATGCGGCACTTCCAGCCCGGTTTCGTGAATGACCCGATCGCCGAACACCAGAATGTCGATGTCGATCAGGCGTGGCCCCCAGCGTTCCTCGCGCACCCGCTTCAATCTGCGTTCGACGTCGAGACAAAGATCGAGCAATGCATGTGGTGCGAGTGCGGTCGAAATTTCGGCCGCCGCATTGAGAAAATCCGGCTGATCGAGCTTGCCCCAGGGTGGCGTGCGGTAAAGGGAGGAGACGACGACGACACGCGTGTTCTCGTCGGCATCCATCATGCGCAGGGCCGCGCCCATCGACCGTGCCGGGTCGCCGATATTGCCGCCAAGGCTGAGATATACAGTGTTATTATTGTTGTTTTTATTCTGGCCAGACAACGGTCACCTCGACATGATCGAGCACGCCGGGCACCGGCGCGTTCGGCTTGCGCACAGTGATCTCGGCCCTTTTGATCTGGGGAAACCGGGCCGTCAGCGCCCGGGCCACCTCCAGCGCCAGCGCTTCTATCAGAAAACGCCTCTCTCCGGTTATGATCCTTTCGATCACCCCGAAGGCGACACCATAGTGGACGGTGTCATCGATGGAATCATCGACCAGCGCGCGGCCGGGTTCGACGGTGAGCGCAGCGTCGACATAGAAGCGCTGGCCGAGCGTCTCCTCCTCATCCAGCACGCCGTGCCGGGCGAAGAAGGCGCAGTTCTTCATGCGGATGACATACATCGCTCGGCGTCCCGCTCGATTAGAGCGACGTGCGTCCGCCTGGACGCACAAACTATGCTCTAACGCTTTAAATCTACGCATCGCGCCGAAATCGATTCCGATTTCCGAACCTATGCGGTGGTTTCACGCGCCAGCATAGCATCCGCAAGCGCCAGCGCATCCACATTGATTGCGACATCGTGGACGCGAAATAGCTGCGCGCCCTTGAGTCTCAGGATGACACTCGTCGCCGCTGTTCCGGCGCCCCTGGCCGAGGCGTCGCGGCCGGTAACGGCGCCGATGAAGCGCTTTCGCGATGTGCCCGCCATCAGCGGAAAACCCAACGCACCGAGTTCGGAAAACCGTGCCATCAGGTCGAGGTTTTCTTCCGCTGTTTCCTTGGCGAAGCCGAAGCCCGGATCGAGCACGATCTGGTCGTCGGCAACGCCGCTTCGCCGGGCGATTTCCAGTGATTTCCTGAGGAAGAAAAACTGATCGTCGATCACATCAGGCAGTTTCTGCCGGTCACGCCCCGTGTGCATGATGATAAGCCCGGCACCGGTCTCGGCCGCGACCCGCGCGATGCCGGGTTCGCGCTGCAGGCCCCAGACATCGTTGACGATATGAGCGCCGGCGGCGACGGCAAGCCGGGCGGTGTCCTCGCGATAGGTATCGACCGAAATCAGCGCCTTGCCAAATCTGGTGAGCGCCTCGATGATCGGCATCACGCGGGCCTGCTCTTCCTCGATGGTGACCGGAGATGCGCCGGGGCGTGTCGATTCCCCGCCGACGTCAATGACGGCGGCTCCCTCTTCCACCATCCGGCGCGCCTGGGCGACCGCCTGTTCGGGCGTAACGAACAGCCCCCCGTCGGAAAAACTGTCCGGCGTGACGTTGAGAATGCCGACGATCACAGCCTTGCCGCTAAGGTCGAGACGGGCACCATGCGCCAGCTGCCATCGCCCTGTCGTCATTGTCCATCAACCATGTGTGATCCATCAAAGATCAATTCCATTGCGTCGGCAACGGCCGTAACGCAAGGTGGGCGAAGAGGCAACATGATGAAACGCTCCCTGCTCTGTGCCCTGATGCTCGGTTTTTCCGCCTTGCCGGCGAGCACGGCGAGTCTGGTAAAAACATATAGCTACTTCAGCATCGGCGGCAGGACGCTCGACGACATCGGAACCCAGCTTACGAAACTCGGGCCCCAGGTGAAAAGCACCGGGATGCGGCATCCGGGCGCCACACAGATGGCATTCACCACCCGCGTCAGCTACGCGGAAAAATCGAATTCCTGCCGGATTGCCCACGCCAACGTCATCGTCAAGGTCAAGGTGATCCTTCCCGAGTGGCGCCGCTCGCGCAAGGCCGATGCGGGCGTAAGGCTGTTCTGGGATACGTTGTCCGCCGACATCAAGCGACATGAGGACCGCCATGTCGAGATCGCCAAGAACCATGCCCGCGAACTCGAGGATGCGCTGAAGGCGAGCTACCCGCGGAAGAATTGCCAGGAGGCCAAGGCCAAGGCTGCGGAGATAGCCGCCGCAATTCTTGCCAAGCACGACCGGGCCCAGGTGCAATTCGATCGCGTCGAGACCATCAATTTCGAAAGCCGCATCCTCAGGCTGCTGCGTTATCGCATGGAGCGCATCGAAAACGGCCGGCTGCCGGGCTAGCCTGCGCCAGACGGTAACGATTTAGGCACTGGCAGCGCCTTCGCCTCGACACATCGGGGATCGCCTGCTATTGCCACGCCGCTGTTAAACGAAACGCATGCCGGTCGGTAGTCCGGCGATCCCGCATGACGCGACGCTCCTGACTTGTGACAAGCGTTTCGAGAGCCTGCCAGGTGTCACCCTCATTGAAAAGATCTAGCGCTGACAATGGTGGGCCGCGGGGTGATGTCGGCTCCGACAGCTCACGACTCGGGTACCAAGCGTCAGGCCTTCACCACTAGCCGGCGACGCCGAGCTTCTTCTGCAGGCTGGTTGACGAGGTCGTGTACTGGAATATGATGCGCTCGCCGGGGCTGACGATGCGCTTGGCCGCCTGCGCCATCAGGGCGACTTCGTGGAAGCCCGAAAGGATCAGCTTCAGCTTGCCGGGGTACCAGTTGATGTCGCCGACGGCGAAGATGCCTGGCACCGACGTCTGGAATTTCTCGGTGTCGACCGGGATCATGTTTTCATGAAGATTGAGCCCCCACTCGGCGATCGATCCGAGCTTCATGGTCAGGCCAAAGAACGGCAGCATCCGCGTGCACGGCACCTCGATGTCCCCGTCCGGTCCCTTGATCGTCGCGGAGGAAAGCTGGCCTTCGGTGCCGGTCAGGCTGGTCACCTGCCCGACCTGGAAATCCAGTTCCTTCATCTCCTGCATGGCGTACATCTTGTTGACGCTGTCGGGTGCCGCGCGGAACTCCGGCCGTCGGTGGACCAGAGTCACGCTCTTGGCCACCGGCTGCAGGTTCAGCGTCCAGTCGAGTGCCGAATCGCCGCCACCGACGATGACGAGGTCGTGGCCACGAAATTCCTCCATCCGGCGAACCGAGTAGAAGACGCTCTTGCCTTCATAAAGCTCGATGCCGGGAATCGGAGGCCGCTTCGGCTGGAACGAACCGCCGCCGGCGGCGATGACCACAACCTTCGTCTCGAACACCTCGTTTTCGTCGGTGATGACGCGAAAGCTGCCGTCCTCGAGCGTTTCGAGGCTCGAGACCATGCGGTTAAAGGTAAAGTCGGGTTTGAACGGCGCGATCTGCTCAAGCAGCTTGTCGACCAGCCCCTGCGCCGAGATCGACGGCCAGCCGGGAATGTCGTAGATCGGCTTTTCCGGATAGAGTTCGGCGCATTGCCCGCCGGGCCGGTCGAGTATGTCGATCAGATGGCATTTCATGTCGAACAGGCCGAGCTCGAACACGGCGAACAGGCCGACAGGCCCTGCCCCGACAATCAATACGTCCGTTCTGGTGGTATCGGTCATGGATGCGCCTTTGATGCGCATGACCCCGAAAATCAGAATCGATTTCCGTTGGGACCATGCGCCAGATCATGGTGCTACAGTCGTCCTTTGCGTGTCCAAGAGGCGCGCGACGCTGTAGAGAACGGCGCGACACTGCATGACCATTGGCCCGCTGCCAAGCGGGGGCCGGAAAAATCGGCCATATACCCGCGCTTCAGCCTTCACTCTTCAGCCTTGGCGGGCCGGCACGCGCACAACCAGGCCGTCGAGAGCGTCGCGCACCTTGATCTGACAGGAGAGCCGTGAGTTCGGCTGGACGTCGTAGGCGAAGTCCAGCATGTCCTCTTCCATCGCTTCCGGCTCGCCGACCTCCGCCGTCCATGCCTCGTCGACATAGACGTGGCAGGTCGCGCAGGCGCAGGCGCCACCACATTCGGCCTCGATCCCCGGCACGGCGTTGCGGATCGCGTTCTCCATGACGGTCGAGCCGTTTTCGGCATCCACGTCAAAATGTGTGCCGTCATGGGCGATGAAGGTCAGCTTGGTCATTTGTCACCTGAAGGAAGTCCCAGCCGAGATAATCACTCCGGCAGACAAGTCAACTGCCGCGCGAAAGCGGCGTTCTATGCCGTTTTTTCGGAAACGGGTTTAACGGCTGATGGCGGCGACGAAATCGCGGACTTCTTCGATCAGCGAACCAAGCTGCTTGAGGGTATTGGTGTCTTCAGGCTGATGTTCGATCGCACTGGCGCAGTCGGCGACAGCGAAAGCGCCGACACCGCGCGCCGAGCCTTTCAGCCCATGCGCAAGGAGCAATCTTTGTCCCACATCGGCATCGACGATCTTATCGCGAACGGAAAGCGCCTGCTGCACGAACAGCGCCAGCACCTCCTGTTCAAGGCTGCGGTCGCCCATCGTCTGGCGTGCGAGGTGCGCCAGGTCCACCGGCCGCGATCCGGCCGTTCCCGACACGTCGCCTCCAGGCATAGAGAAGGCAATACCGTTTTCGCCACGCATGAATCTGCAACTCCGTTCTTCGACCGCCGGGGAAAATTAGGCGCACCCTGTGGATAACGGGTTAATGATTGGCCCGGAAAAATGTCGCGATAACGGCGCCGGAATCACGGTTCTGTTAACCTTATATTTAAAGTTTTACGTATCGCGCCGAATGCATGTTTTCTTTACCCGGGTGTGTCATTACGATACGACAGGTCCATTTTCAGCCTCTTGCGTGGGACACCGCAAGCAGAATCATAAGTCCCGCGGCAGCTTGTACAGGGTAGCGAAGGCATGGCGAAGAAAACAACGACGGCAAGAACGCTCGACAGCGACGTAGCCAGGGAACTCGAAAAAGCACTTGAAATCGATCTGAGCGGGGACGTCGGCGGCGATCTCGATATCGCGGCGTCGATGGAAGATCTGGAAGCCCAGATATCGCAGGCTGCCGACGAACTGGCACGCGAAGGCCGCAACCAGAATGCCGAGCCTGTCGTCAGTCAAAGCCCGGACGTCGAGCCCGTCGCGAACCAGAGCCAGAAGGCGGAGCCGGTCACCAACCAGGACCAGGCAAAGGCCAAGCCGGCTGAACTGCGCCCTGTGGAAACGCGCAATGGCCAGCAGCCGGCTGGTTTCACGCCAGCCAACGATCCCCGTCAAAAAGATTACAAAACGCTGCTGCACACTCTCAATCGGCGTGCTTCCAACACGATCTACTGGGTCGTGGCGCTCGTTTCGCTCGCCTGGATCGCCGGTGCCGGTGCATTGGCCAATATGCTGTTTGGACCAAGCATCTGGCAGATCCGTACGCCCGACCAGTTTTTCGCCCGTCCCGAACTAATAGGCCTGGCGGCCGCTGCAATTCTGCCCCTCCTTCTGTTCTGGGCGTTTGCAGCCATGATTCGCCGCGCGCAGGAAATGCGCATCGCCGCTCAGTCGATGACGGAAGTGGCCTTCCGCCTCACCGAGCCGGAAAATATAGCCCAGGATCGCGTCATGATGATCGGGCAGGCGGTTCGCCGCGAGGTGGCGGCCATGGGCGAAGGCATCGAGCGCACGCTTGCGCGTGCCGTCGAGCTAGAAACCCTGGTGCACAGCGAAGTCAACCAGATCGAACGCTCCTACTCGGAGAATGAATCCCGCATCCGCTCGCTTGTCGACGGGCTGGGCAGCGAGCGCGAAGCGGTGGTCACCCACGCCGAACGCGTGCGTGCCTCGATCACCGGCGCGCACGAGACGCTGAAGGACGAAATCGGGGCTGCCAGCGACATCATTCGCGACAGCATCCTCAACGCCTCGACCAACTTGTCGATGACCATCACCAACTCAGGCGACACGCTGATCGACAGGATCAACCAAAGCTCGATGTCGATCTTCGATTCGGTGGAAGGCCGTCTCGAATCGATCACGGACCGGCTCTCGACCTCCGGCGAAGCCTTCGCCAGTCTCCTCGATACACGCATTGCCAAGCTGACGGACACGACCGACGGCCTCACCCGGTCGCTGACCGATCTGCTCGACGATCGGACCTCCGGCATGGTTTCGTTGCTT
The DNA here is from genome assembly GCF_055811195.1 of Mesorhizobium sp. WSM4823. Lineage (NCBI taxonomy): Bacteria > Pseudomonadati > Pseudomonadota > Alphaproteobacteria > Hyphomicrobiales > Phyllobacteriaceae > Mesorhizobium > Mesorhizobium sp. WSM4823. The sequence goes on along the minus strand of NZ_JBVVQL010000002.1, from coordinate 347,547 downwards.
GGCGGCGCCGCGCGCACGCTCAACTCCGAATTCGAAGCCAGCCTTGACGGCATCGAGCGGACGCTGGCAGAGCGCGGCCAGGCGCTGATCAGCGAATTCCAAACCCGCGCCGAAGCGCTGGACACCGGCACACAGAAGCTCAACGCCGCGCTCGAGGCCCGAGCACGCCAGATCAACGAGACCTTGGTCGAGCGCGCACGCGAAATCGCCCATACCTTCCAGGACAGCAAAGAGACGCTGTCGGCGATGATCGATCAGGGCAAGACCCAGATCGGCGCCGACATGGCCGACATCGTTTCGTCGACCTCGTCCATGCTTGAAGCGCGCGCTGGCGATTTCGCCGGGCGTATGGAAGCGGCCCGTCATGTGGTGTCGCGCTCCTTCGACGCCGACATCCAGCGGCTTGCCGATGCCCGCGTCGGCATCGAGGAAGCCGTCGAGAACCACAGCCGCAAGCTTTCCGAAAGCCGCGAACGCATGGCGGCGGCAATGGAAGCCGATCTGGCGAAATTCGCCGAAAGCCGCGCCGGCATCGACGCAGCGGTCACCGACCAGGTGCAGAAGCTTGCCGAAGGCCGTAACCTGATCTCGCGCGCTCTCGAAGAAGATCTGCGCAAGGTCAACGAGTCGCGTGCCACCATCGATGCTTCGCTCGGCAGCCATCTCGAAAGGCTCGAAGAGGGTCGCAACAGGCTTTCACAGGCTTTGAACGAAGACTCCGGGAAACTTGTACAAACCCGCACGATCATTGACGAAATGGTTGCCGGCCATGTTGGAAAGCTGGCCGAAGGCCGCAGCATTCTTTCACGCGCTCTCGAAGCTGATCTCGGCAAGCTGGCCGACAGCCGCGCCAGTATCGACGGGCTGGTCGCCGGTCAGGTCGAGAAGATCGCTGAAGGTCGCGCCATCCTCGCCAAGGCGCTGGAAGCCGACGTTATCGGCATCAAGGGCCTCATCGAGAACCATTCCGCCAAGCTGGCGGAAGATCGCACGCAGCTTTCGCGCTCGCTCGAAAGCGACCTTTCCGGCATCCGAGGCTTGATCGAAGACCATTCGGGCAGGCTCGCCGACGATCGCAGCCTGCTTTCGCAGACGCTCGAGGCTGACCTTTCCAAATTGGCTGAGAGCCGGTCGAGCATCGACGGACTGGTCGCCGGTCAGGTCGAGAAGCTTGCCGAAGGCCGCGACATTCTCAAGCGCGCACTGGAATCCGATCTCAACACGATCAAGGACGTCATATCGAGCCAGTCGGAAAGGCTGGCGGAGGACCGTAGTCAGCTCTCGAGGGCTTTGGAAACCGATCTGCACAGTGTGAATGGCCTTATCTCCGATCACATGAACAGGCTCGCCGAGGACCGCTCGACCCTGTCGAAGGCGCTCGAGGACGACCTCGCCAAACTGGCGGAAAGCCGGTCGAGCATCGATGGTCTGGTTACCGGCCAGGTCGAGAAGTTGGCCGAAGGCCGCGACATTCTCAAGCGCGCACTGGAATCCGATCTCAACACGATCAAGGACGTCATATCAGGCCAGTCCGAGAAGCTGGCGGAAGACCGTGGTCAACTGTCGCGAGCGTTGGAAACCGACCTGCAGAATGTGAACGGCCTTGTCTCCGATCACATGAACAGGCTCGCCACAGACCGCTCGATCCTGTCAAAGGCGCTCGAAGACGATCTCGCGAAGCTAGCGGAAAGCCGGTCGAGCATCGACGGGTTGGTTGCCGGCCAGGTCGAGAAGCTATCCGAGGGCCGCGACATCCTTAGACGTGCGCTGGAAGCAGACCTCAATACGATCAAGGGTGTCGTTGCCGATCAGTCCCAGCAACTGACCGACAATCGTGCACAGTTTACACGGGCCCTGGAGGCCGATCTCGGCAGCGTCAACGGTCTTGTAAACAGCCATGCCGAGAAGCTGATCCAGGACCGCTCGATCCTCTCCAAGGCGCTCGAAGACGATCTCGCCAAGCTGGCGGAAAGCCGGTCGAGCATCGACGGGCTGGTTGCCGGCCAGGTCGAGAAACTGGCCGAAGGCCGCGACATCCTCAGACGCGCGCTGGAAGCAGATTTGCAGAAAATCGCAGTGAGCCGCAGCGACGTAGACGAGATCATCGCCGGGCATGTCGGCAAGCTGGCCGAAGGCCGTGACGCGCTGACCCGTGCGCTGGAGGACGATCTCTCCAAACTCGCCGACACACGCAAGGAAGTCGACCGTTCCTTGTCCGGTCATATCGACCAGATCGCCGCCAGAAGCAGCGACATCTCCGATGCCATTGCCGCGGATGTCGAAAAGATCGAGCAGGCGTTCAGTCGCCAGACCGGCATCATCGAGGAGCGCGCCGGAACCATGGAGCGCGCGCTGTCGACCGGTGTCGACAACGTCCGCAGCGTGCTCGAAAAGAGCGCCGTCTTCGTTGCGGGAGCGCTGCGTGAAAAGGTGATGGAAGTCACCAGCGCGCTGCATGAACAGGCAGGCGCGGCGTTCAGCGACGCCGATCGCAAGATCGCCGAGCGTGCCGAGCAGACTTCGGCCGCCTTGCTCGCCAGGGCGGAGGATATCGCCCGCACCTTCGAGGAGGCGGACAGCCGCCTCGCCGCACGTGCCGAGGACAGATCAAGCGCGCTCATTGCCAGGGCCGAGGATACATCGAGCGCAATCATCGCCCATGTCGACGACACGTCGAACTCGTTGCTGGCGCGCGCCCAGCAAACGGCCGACCAGCTGGCAGCCCGTGCCAGCGAGATCGCCGGCACATTCGATGCGGCGGACCAGAAGCTGGTTGCCCGCGCAGTCGAAACGGCGCAGTCGCTGGCCGCACGCGCCGGCGACATCTTGCGCAATTTCGAAGGCGCCGACGAACGGCTCGGCGTACGCATTGGCGAATCGGCCGAAGCGCTCGCGGCGCGGGCATCCGACCTTGGCCGCATTTTCGATGCCGCCGATCAGCAGCTGATGTCGCGCATTGCCGAAGGTTCGGAAGCGCTGTCGGCCCGCGCGTCCGAGATCGGCCGTATCTTCGACGAGGCGGATCACCGTCTGGTGTCCCGCATCGCCGACAGTTCGTCGACGATCGGAGAGCATACCGAGAGCATCGTGGGGGCATTTGCCAGCACCGAGCAGCGGGTTGCCGAACGGGCGAGGCAGACCGGTCAGGAACTTGCCGTCCATGCCCGCGAAATCGAGCAGGCGCTGGCCGGCGCCGACGAGCGCCTGGCGTCCAGCGCCGCGGCTGCGGCGGCTCGCGTCGAGGAGCAGGTTGCCAACGTCGAGAACCGTCTCGCCTACACCACCGAGACGTTGGGCCAGAAGCTCAACGAGCAGGTTTCGACCGCCGAGGCGCAACTCATTTCGCGCGCCAATTCGATCGCGGAAACCTTCACCGCAGTCGGCCAGCATATCGGCCAGAGCACCAACGATGCGGCGAAGACGATCGGCACCAACACCCGCGAGCTCAACACCATGCTTGCGGCGCGTTCGGCGGAAATCTCGAAGATCCTCGACGAAACGGCACGGCCTTTGGTCGAGCGCTTCGCCCAGGGTGGCTCGGAACTGCAAAAGAGCATGGAAGAAGTCACCGAACGCGCCACCGAGAAACTGCGCAGCGAAAACGCCGCCTTGGTCGACGCGCTCGCCAGCCGCACGGCCGAAACATTGTCGGCCGTCGAAGGAGCGCGCTCGACGCTTGCCGACAGTGTCGCTGATCTCATCGGCCGCATGAGCAACTCCAGCGCGCAGCTCGGTCAGCTGATCGAGCAAGCGGCGGCCAATCTGGGCCAGGTCGATGAGCGCCTGAGCGGCAGCACGCAGAGCTTCGCGGCAACGACCGAAAAAGCCGCACAGACCTTCGCCAGTTCGGCGCGCCTGGTCGATTCGAATACGACACGGCTTACCGAATTGTCGTCTGCCACCTTGCGCGAGGTCGCCTCGATCGCCACCAAGTTCGACGAGCACAGCCGTCTGCTGTCCAGTGCTTCGGACCTGTTGAGTTCGGCCCAGAGCAACCTCGAACACACGCTGGAAAGGCAGTCGTCGCTTGAAGACCTCGCCGTCGGCCTGGTCAAGAAATCGGAAGATCTCGAAAAGGTCATGCGCTCGTTCGAGACTCTGGTCGGCCAGACGCTGCAGAATGCCGAAGGCAAGACGCTGGAATCTGCGGACAAGATCCGTACCGCCATCTCCGACGTCGTCGATTCGGCAACGAAGCGCTTCGCCGACGCGACCGAGGAGATGCGACGCACCGCCGGCTCGATCAAGAGCGAGCTCGACCTCACCCGCGCCGAGCTCAAGAAGGGCGTCATCGAGATGCCCGAGGAGGCAAAGGAATCGACCACAGCCATCCGCCGCGCCGTTTCCGAGCAGATCAACGCGTTGAAGGAACTGTCTGAAATCGTTGCGAAATCGGGTCGCAGCACCGACTCCTCGGAGCCGCGCAATCTGCGTCCGGCACCGCAAGCGCCTGCCGCGCGCGCCGCTGAACCGCAGCGCCGTCCTTCGGCCCCGCAACCGGAACCTCGTGCCCCGCAGACGCCATCGGGTGACACCGCACTGCGTGGCACGCTGGACCTGGAACGCCCGGCTGAGACGGCGCCGCGCCAGCGCGACCCTGGCCGTGCGCCGCAGGGCGGCTGGGTGCGCGATCTCTTGACCGGGGCATCGCGCGAAGAGGTCGCCATGCCCGCGGCGCCCTCGGAAGCGCCACGCTCGGCACCTGCCCAGCGCTCGCCGCTTCATGTCGTGGAGTCGCTCAACTCGCTCTCCGTCGACATCGCCCGCGCCATCGATCACGATGCCTCGATCGAGCTGTGGAACCGCTACCGGCGCGGCGAGCGTGACGTGTTCACGCGGCGTCTCTACACGCTGAAAGGCCAGCAGACTTTCGACGAGATCCGCCGCAAATACCAGATGGAGGCGGAATTCCGTGCCGCCGTCGACCGTTATTGCGATGATTTCGAAAAGCTGCTCAAGGATGTGTCACGCAACGACCGCGACAACATGATGGCGCAGACTTACCTGACATCGGACACTGGCAAGGTCTACACGATGCTTGCCCACGCCAGCGGCCGCCTGCATTGATCGGGCGCCAAACAAGAGGCGGGCCTCGGCCCGTCTCTTGTTTGCCCCAGGCAAGCCTCTTGTTTGCCCCAGGGCAGCAAGCTGTGACGTGATGTTCACTGCATGTCGTCGGCCGCGCCGCCTCACCGCCTCCGCCTGCCGGGACCTTCTCTCGTATAGCAACACCCGGCAAGGCAGTGACGGGCAGCGCAAACCTGAAGCAATTGCTCTGCTGCGGCAGCGCCATCAATACCGCATTGCCGCCGGCCATCTGCCGCGCTATCTCAGGCGACCGCTGTCTGCCTCAGGCGATCCTGTCTGCTTCAGGCGACCCTATCTGCTTCAGGTCGACGTTTGCCGGAGTCTCCCATGCCTGAAATCGTTACCGCCGCCATGCTCGTCATCGGCGACGAGATTCTGTCCGGCCGCACCAAGGACAAGAATATCGGCCACCTCGCCGACATCATGACGGCGATCGGCATCGACTTGAAGGAGGTGCGCATCGTTCCCGACGAGGAAGGCGAGATCGTCGCCGCGGTGAATGCCGTGCGTGCCCGTTACACCTATGTCTTCACGACCGGCGGCATCGGTCCGACGCATGACGACATTACCGCGGATTCGATCGCCAAGGCCTTCGGCGTGCCCTGCGAATACGATGCCAAGGCCTATGCCATGCTGGAAGCGAGCTATGCCGCGCGCGGCATCGAATACACCGAGGCGCGCAAGCGAATGGCACGAATGCCGCGCGGCGCCGATCATATCGACAATCCTGTGTCCATCGCGCCGGGTTTTCGCATCGGCAACGTCCATGTGATGGCCGGCGTCCCATCGATTTTCCAGGCGATGCTCGACAATGTGGTGCCGACGCTGAAGGCCGGCACCATAATGTTGTCGGCCACGGTGCACTGTCCCTTTGGCGAAGGCCTTGTCGGCGGACCGCTGGGCGACATCCAGAAGGCGCATCCGGACACGATCATCGGGTCCTACCCGAAATATGGCGACGGCAAATTCTGGACTGAGCTGGTCGTCCGTGCCCGCAGCCAGCAAGCGCTGGAGGCCGCCCGCGCCGACGTCGAGGCAATGGTCGCAGGCCTCGCCAGCGCGGCCAATTGAGCTAAAGCGCGTCGTCTGAAGGAATCCATGCGATGCGCTTTAGGTCTTGTTCATGCATGTCGCTGTCCCAAACCGCTGCGGACTTTGGGCGACACGCATCAGGCCGGAACCAAGCATGGTACTGTAACGTTTCTCGCGGGCGAGTTTCGATCGCCGTAAAATGAGGGATTACCATGCGATTCAAGACCATCGTCGCCATACTGCAGAACGAACAGGACGCGGAGCGCGTGCTCGAATGTGCCATTCCGCTTGCCGACAAGTTCGAAAGCCATCTCATCGGCATTCATGCCGAAGCGCTTCCCGTCCCCTACACCTCGGCCACCGGTTTTCCCGACACCGAGTTCCTGCAGGTTTCAGCTGACATGAACAAGGAACGCGCTGAAAAATTGCGGGCGGTTTTCCTCAGGCATATCGAGGATTCCGGCCTGTCCTTCGAGTGGCGCAGCCTTGAAAGCTTTTCCGGAGATAGCGCGCTGACCGGTATCCCGACCGTCCGCACGGCGGACCTGATCATCGCCGCGCAGCGCGAGTCGGGCGGCGATCCGAGCGCCGACGTCGACACGCTGGTCTACGACGCCGGCCGGCCGGTGCTGGTCGTGCCGCATTCGGGCCCGCTCGTCACCAGTTTCAAGCATGTGCTGCTCGCCTGGAACGGCAGCAAGGAAGCCGCGCGCGCCGCCTTCGACGCCCTGCCCTTCATTATCGAGGCCGAGAAGACGGATGTTGTCGTCATCGACCCACCGGATACGCTCGACGCGGCGCCGGAGGCGGCCGGCGCCGAAATCGCCGCTGCCCTGTCCAGGCATGGCGCCGCGGTCAGCGTCTCGGTCCTGCAATCGGGCGGCCTCTCGGTCGACGACGTGATCCAGACCAGGGTTGCCGAAACCGGCGCCGACCTGCTCGTGCTCGGCGCCTACAGCCATTCCTGGTTGCGCCAGCTTCTGTTCGGCGGCGTCACGCGCACGGTGCTGCGCACGGTGCCGGTGGCAGCCTTCCTGTCGCGGTAAGAAGCGTAGATCAAGAACTCTGGCGCGCGGCGAAATACGCCCCGACATGGTCAACGACGGTGGAAGTCAGGTCATCGGGCGCATGAGGGCTGCGCCGCAAGGCCACGTCATAGTAACCAATCGACGGAAGGCCTTGCTCAGGCCCAAACGGCACCAGTTCTCCCGATAAGGTTGCAATCGGCAACGGCGCGACTGCCAGCCCCGCCACCACCAACGCAAGCTGGCCCGCAAGATTCTCACTTGTACAAGCGATCTGATAAGAGATGTCGGCTGCGTCGAGCGCGTCGATGGCTGACTTCCGCCAAATGCAACTCGCTGGACCTGCGGCGACCGCCAGCGGACGACGGAGATGGGCGGTTCCATGCGCAAGGCCTGCCCACACAAGCCGATCTCTATGGATGGCCGTGTCGGGCGATCCAGTTCGACCCGTCGCGCCAGCTGTCACCAGTGCGACATCCAGTTCGCCCTCATCCAGCATCCGCGACATCGTGCTGCTTGTGCGACACGTCACGCTGATCTCCACCAACGGATAGGCCGCTGTATAGCTGGCGAGAACCGAGGGAAGGAACGCAACCGCATATTCATCCGTCATTCCCAGCCGCACAGCGCGTCCGTGCGACAGGCGATTGAATCGCACTATCGCCTCTTCGGCGATTCCAAGCGCGCGCCGCGCATAGGTCAGAAGCGCTTCACCTGCTGGCGTCAACATTATCGAGCGCCCTTGATGCACAAAGATCGGCTGTCTGATCTGCGTTTCAAGCCGTTTCATTTGCATGCTGATGGCAGATGGCGTCCGGTGCACTGTTCGGGCAGCACCGATGAAGCTGCCTGTGTCGACAACCGCCATCAGAGTACGCAGGAGCGAGTTGTCCAGCCCCAACAGAACGCCCGAATCCGGCCCTGAGCGTGCGTGGTTCGGCATGAGTGGCAAGCCCCAATTCGCCAATTTCGTTGATGTCGAGTGTAAGTCCTTTTCGTTTGTCGGAGCAATCAGCCTTGGCCAAACTGAGTAAAACCAATTGCACAGCCGGCATGGTGACCGGCTAGCTGCGTCTGGGCATGGGCAAATACACCGCTTGAGGAACCCACTCAATGAACACGGCGCTAGATCTCGCCTACCGTGCAGCACGAGCCTGGATCGACGGATTGGATGAACGTTCGGTGGCTGCAACGGCCAGTCTTATGGATCTCAAACGGTCTTTTGCCGGCCCACTGCCATACGAAGGCAGCAGTGCAGAGGAAGTGGTTCAAGCACTTGCCAGGGATGCCGGCCCCGGGATGCATGGCAGCGCAGGCGGACGCTTCTTTGCCTGGGTGATTGGCGGCGGCCTGGAATCCGCACTGGCGGCCGACTGGCTGGTAACCACCTGGGATCAGAACGCGACCGTCTATGCCTCCAGTCCGGCCTCCGCCGTGATCGAGGAAACAGCCGGCGAATGGATCAAGGAGTTGCTTGACCTGCCGCGAGACGCCTCTTTTGCGTTCACCAGCGGTTGCCAAATGGCGCATATGACCAGCCTTGCGGCTGCACGCGCGGCGCTGCTGAGGCGCGTCGGCTGGAACGTGGAAGAGGACGGGCTGATTGGCGCGCCCAGGATCAGGGTGCTGACGAGCGACCAGCGACACGTCACCGTAGACCGCGCGGTGCGCTTTCTGGGGATCGGCCGCAAGGCTATTGATCAGTTGAAAACGGACGAGGATGGGCGCGTCTCTCCTGCGGTTCTCGACGGCGCGCTTTCCGACAGCTCCAAACCGACCATGCTGGTGCTGAATGCTGCCGACTTGAACATCGGCGCCTGTGACGCGTTCAGGGAGTTGATATCGATGGCGCATTCAGCCGGCGCCTGGGTTCACATCGACGGTGCCTTCGGCCTGTTCGCACGCGCCAGCCGAACGTACCGCCACCTGCTGGACGGCGTGGAACTGGCGGATAGCTGGGCGACCGACGGCCACAAATGGCTGAACGTTCCTTTCGATTGCGGTATCGCCATTGTCGCGGACCGGGAAGCACATCGCACTGCCATGACATCGAGCGCATCCTATGTCGCGCCAACCACAATTGCGCGGGACCAGTCAGACTGGAACCCGGAATACTCTCGCCGCGCGCGTGGCGTTCCCGTCTATGCTGCCCTCAAGCAACTCGGCCGCAGCGGCATGGAAGCTTTGGTTGATCGCTGCTGCGCGCATTGCGCCAGCATCGTCGAGGGGATCGGCGAACTACCGGGCGCCGAGATCCTTGCAAGGCCAACGCTCAATCAAGGCCTGCTCAGGTTCGCTCGGCCTCGCGCTTCACCTGCGGAAAACGACGCTTTTACCGACGAAACGATTCAAAAAATCAATGCCACAGGCGAAGCCTTCTTCTCCGGCACGACCTGGCGCAACCACCGCGCCATGCGCGTCAGCGTGGTTAACTGGCGCACCAGCGAGCAGGATGTGAAGCGGGCGATCGCGGCCGCGACTTCTGTGCTGACGCCAGAAGTGGCTGCGCCGATCGGACTGGAGGTTGCGCCACTTGCCAACACCTAGGCTTTCCAGTTAATTCCGCGCGCATTCCTTCAAGTGTCTGCGCGCGATTTTCGCGCGCTGCGGAGTGCGCAGAAAAATGTCCCTTCCCGAAAAGGCCTTTCCCGTCTCCTGGGATCAGTTCCACCGCGACGCGCGTGCGCTCGCCTGGCGGCTTGCCGGCGCCAACAAAGGCCAATGGAAGGCGATCGTCTGCATCACGCGCGGCGGGCTGGTTCCGGCTGCCATCATCTCGCGTGAACTCGGGATCCGGATCATCGAGACGGTCTGCGTCGCCTCGTACCACGACTACACCAGCCAGGGGCAGTTGCAGGTGCTGAAGGAGGTGACGCCTGCACTGCTCGCCGATGACGGCGCCGGCGTGCTGATCATCGACGATCTCACCGACACCGGCAAAACCGCGGGCATCGTGCGGGCCATGATGCCCAAGGCGCATTTCGCCACCGTCTACGCCAAGCCGAAAGGCAGGCCGCTGGTCGATACCTTCGTCACCGAAGTCAGCCAGGACACCTGGATCTATTTTCCGTGGGATATGGGCTTCACTTACCAGAAGCCGATCGCCGACGACCACGTCGGCTGATTCGCGGCAAGTGCTTGTTCTCGTGGGATAGCTGGCGGCCACTTCCTGCTGGCGACCACTTCTTGAAAGAACGCCGCGGCGCACGATATTTCCTGAATCGACGCACCTTGTCGTGGTTAACCACCTCGTATGAGGTTTTTTACTTTTATTACTTATGATTAGCCGTAAGATTCACGAGACGGCAGATGATTCTGGAGGCTGGGGCAAGCTTCTCCGATGTTGACGACGCCAGCAACGCACAACCATTTGGCCGAAAGGGTCCAGCGGCTCTTCGGCGCAGCGCCGTGCCGCCTGCAGGTTGCAGCATTGCCCTGGCGCGATACCGGACATGGCATCGAGATCATGCTGATCACCAGCCGCGATACCGGCCGCTGGGTGCTTCCCAAGGGCTGGCCTGAGGCCAAGGAACTGCTTTGCGAGGCGGCGGCGCGCGAGGCCGGCGAGGAAGCCGGACTGCGCGGCACGATCTCCCACCACGAAGCCGGTCGCTATTTCTATGCCAAGGCATTGTCTTCCGGCGAGGAAGTGCCTTGCGAAGTCCTGGTGTTTCCGCTGCAGGTCGACAAGATCGCCGACCGGTGGAAGGAAAAGCGGTCGCGCACCCGCAAATGGGTCAGCCCCGCCGAGGCGGTCCGCATGGTCAACGAGCCGGACCTTTGCCAGATCATCGCCTATTTCTGTGCCGACCCGCGTCAATTCTCCTGAGTTGGACATAGACGCACCGACCGCGCATCGCGCGGCTTAAAATCGAAATCTTGCGCGCCACTTTCTATCCCCGTTATCCACATGTGTGACACACAAGATGTTGGGGTCACAAAAGCTACGCAAACGAATCCTTGACGGCGCAAAACGAGTCGCCTTTTATAGGCCATGCGCTCCTGTTGAGAGCGCGACCGGAAAGTTCTGAGCCCGGTCTTTTTCCCGGATTTTGTGCGTTTTGCCCGCATTTCCGCCTGGTTACGAGGCCGGCGGAAGCGTTGGGATTGGTGGGCTTGGGGAGACGAAAGGGAAAATTGTCGGACTGGAATAAATTGTCTGTTAATACTATATTTAGTGTTTGCAGGTAAGTTCGACGCTAGATAGTGTGAAGTTCCCTCGATTGAGGGAGTCGCAAAAAAGTTTCAGTCTTGAGGGACCCGCAGGGTTCGTCAGCGCGTTGGACGGCACCTTCGCAAGGAGGTCGACCAGCAGGGCGGGCGGAGGCTGTGAAAAGGAGCCGGCCGTTTTCGAACGCCGGCGGACGGCGGACATGCGCGTTTCGCATTGGGGGCAGAAATCTCCTGACGAAAGCGCTATATATAGACAAAGGGAAAAGGGCCAATGCGCATCGAGCGTCGTTTCACCAAGCAGGGTCAATCGGCTTATGCGGAGATCGAATTCCGCAAGGCGCTTTCGGAGATCAAGAATCCGGATGGCTCGGTGGTGTTTCGCTTGGACAATATCGACGTGCCGGCGCAGTTCAGCCAGGTTGCCGCCGACATCCTGGCGCAGAAATATTTCCGCAAGGCCGGCGTGCCGGCACACCTGAAGAAGGTCGAGGAGAATGACGTCCCCTCCTTCCTCTGGCGCTCCGTTGCCGACGAGGCCGAACTGGCAAAATTGCCCGAGGCCGAGCGCTACGGCTCCGAGATCGATGCCCGCCAGGTCTTCGATCGCCTCGCCGGCACCTGGACCTATTGGGGCTGGAAGGGCGGCTATTTCAAATCGGAGGAAGACGCGCGCGCCTTCCGCGACGAGCTCGCCTATATGCTGGCCACCCAGCGCGTCGCGCCGAACTCGCCGCAATGGTTCAACACCGGCCTGCACTGGGCCTACGGCATCGACGGCCCGAGCCAGGGTCATTTCTATGTCGACCCGTTCACCGGCAAGCTGACCAAGTCGAAGTCTTCCTACGAGCATCCGCAGCCGCATGCCTGCTTCATCCAGGGCGTGCAGGACGATCTTGTCAACGAAGGCGGCATCATGGACCTGTGGGTGCGTGAAGCGCGCCTGTTCAAATACGGCTCCGGCACCGGCTCCAACTTCTCGTTCCTGCGCGGCGAAGGCGAAAAGCTGTCCGGCGGCGGCCGCTCGTCCGGCCTGATGAGCTTCCTCAAGATCGGCGATCGCGCCGCGGGCGCCATCAAGTCGGGCGGCACGACGCGCCGCGCTGCAAAGATGGTCATCGTCGACGCCGACCATCCCGATATCGAGGAGTTCATCGACTGGAAGGTCAATGAGGAGCAGAAGGTCGCCTCGCTGGTCACCGGCTCCAAGATCGTGAAGAAGCACCTCGAAGCGATCATGAAGGCCTGCATCAACTGCGAAGGCCAGGACGACGATTGCTTCGATCCTGCGATCAACACCGCGTTGAAGCGCGAGATCAAGCTGGCCAAGAAGGACGGGGTGCCGGAGAACTACATCTACCGCGTCATTCAGTTCGCCAAGCAGGGCTACACCTCGATGTCGTTCAAGACCTACGACACCGACTGGGATTCGGATGCCTACCTCACCGTTTCGGGCCAGAATTCTAACAATTCGGTCTCGTTGAAAGACGATTTCCTGCGCGCCGTCGAAGAGGATGCCGACTGGCACCTCACCGCCCGCAAGGACGGCAAGGTGCTGAAGACGCTGAAGGCCAGGGATCTATGGGAAAAGATCGGCTATGCCGCCTGGGCGTCGGCCGATCCGGGCCTGCACTTCAACACGACGATGAACGACTGGCACACCTGCGCTTCGGCCGGTGCGATCCGGGCGTCCAATCCGTGCTCGGAATACATGTTCCTCGACGACACTGCCTGCAACCTGGCGTCGATCAACCTGCTGCCCTACCGCAACGCCGACGGTACCATCGACATCGCAGCCTACGAGCACACGGTCCGGCTTTGGACCATGGTGCTGGAAATTTCCGTCATGATGGCGCAGTTCCCGTCGAAGGAGATCGCCAAGCTTTCCTACGAATATCGCACACTCGGCCTCGGCTACGCCAATATCGGCGGCCTGCTGATGACCTCGGGCATCCCCTATGATTCCGACGAGGGCCGCGCCATCTGCGCAGCACTCACTGCAATCATGACCGGCACGGCCTATGCCACCTCGGCCGAAATGGCCGCCGAGCTCGGCGCCTTCCCCGACTATGACCGCAATGCGCAGAACATGCTGCGTGTCATGCGCAACCATCGCCGAGCGGCCTATGGCGACAGGGATGGCTACGAGAAGCTCGCCGTCAATCCGGTGCCGCTGGTCGCCTCCGACCTGAAGCAGCCGGAGCTTGCCGCCCATGCCAAGGCTGCCTGGGACCGCGCCATCGAGCTCGGCGAGGAGCATGGCTACCGCAATGCGCAGGCGACCGTGATCGCGCCGACCGGCACGATCGGTCTGGTCATGGATTGCGACACCACCGGCATCGAGCCGGACTTCGCGCTGGTCAAGTTCAAGAAGCTGGCCGGCGGCGGCTACTTCAAGATCATCAATCGCGCTGTCCCTGAAGCGCTGCGCACGCTCGGCTATTCGGAAAGCCAGATCGCCGAGATCGAGGCCTATGCTGTCGGCCACGGCAATCTGAACCAGGCGCCCGCCGTCAATCCCGGCTCGCTCAAGGCCAAGGGCTTTACCGACGAGAAGATCGCGGCACTCAATGCGGCGCTGAAGTCGGCCTTCGACATCAAGTTCGTCTTCAACCAGTGGACGCTGGGTGCGGACTGGGTGAAGGAGACTTTTGGCTTCACCGACGAGCAGCTCAACGATTTCTCGTTCGAGATGCTGCCGGCGCTCGGCTTCTCGAAAAAAGACATCGAGGCCGCCAACATCCATGTCTGCGGTGCAATGACGCTGGAAGGCGCGCCGTTCCTGAAGGCCGAACATCTGCCCGTGTTCGACTGCGCCAGCCCGTGCGGCAAGATCGGCAAGCGTTCACTGTCGATCAACAGCCACATCCAGATGATGGCGGCGGCGCAGCCCTTCATCTCCGGCGCCATTTCCAAGACCATCAACATGCCGAACGACGCGACGGTGGAAGACGCCAAGGGCGCCTACATGCTGTCGTGGAAGCTGGCGCTGAAGGCCAACGCGCTCTATCGCGACGGCTCGAAGCTCTCCCAGCCGCTCAACGCCTCGCTGCTTGCCAACGTCGAAGACGACGAGGACGATGCCGTCGAGCAGCTGATCGCAGCACCGGCGGCGGCACGCGCCGCACAGATCACCGAGCGGATCGTCGAGCGCATCATCGAGCGCGTCTCGCGCGAGCAGGAGAAGCTGCCGTCTCGCCGCAAGGGCTACACGCAGAAGGCCAAGATCGGCGGCAACACCATCTTCCTGCGCACCGGCGAATATGATGATGGCCGTCTCGGCGAGATCTTCATCGACATGAACAAGGAGGGCGCGACCTTGCGCGGCCTTCTCAACAATTTCGCCATCGCCATCTCGCTCGGCCTGCAATATGGCGTGCCGCTCGACGAATATGTGCATGCCTTCACCTTCACCAAATTCGAGCCGGCCGGCATGGTGCAGGGCAACGACGCCATCAAGAGCGCGACGTCGATCCTCGACTACGTGTTCCGCGAGCTCGCTATCTCCTATCTCGGCCGCAACGACCTCGCCCATGTCGACCAGTCGGATTTTTCCAACACCGCACTTGGCCGCGGTATCAGCGAAGGCAAGACCGACGCCGTCTCAAAGGGCCTGACCCGCGGCGCCTCGCCAGTGAAACTGGTGTCGAGGGTGAGCGGCAACGATCCGAAGGGCTTTGCCGGTTCGGGCTCGCCCAGTGCCCGCTCCGCGCCGACGGCATTCTCCGGCTCCAACGTACTGGCGCTGAAGCCGGCCAGCGAGGAAGCCACCGCCTACAAGCGTGATTATGAGGAGCGGGCAAAGGAGCTGATCGAGGACATCGCCTTCGAGGAGGCGGCGGGTGCTGCTTCCGACACCACGGCGGCGCTGTTCACCGATGCCGCAGCCAACGAGGCAGCCGAGGCGAAGAAACTAGCCGCCGACCGCCGCGCCAAATCGCTGCTCCAGGGCTACACCGGCAATTCCTGCTCCGAGTGCCAGAATTTTACGATGGTGCGGAACGGGACGTGTGAGAAGTGCGATACGTGTGGAGCGACGAGCGGGTGCAGTTGAGGAAATCTGCAGCGCCAGAACGTAACATCATCGGCTCGGTCGCAAGATCGGGCCGAAATCCGTTAAGCGCCGTGATCATCTCTTCCTTCTCCCTTGTTTGTGGAAGAAGGTGCACTGACGGCGCTCCGTCCAACACCCCTCAACCGTCTTGGCGCTGCGCGCCAATCCACCTTCCCCCACAAGGGGAGAAGGAAAGGCCTCACCGCCACGGCTGCAAACGCTCATCGCGGACATAAGCGATGATGGTATCGCAGACGGCGTTCAAATCCCGCAGCGCGTCGTCGTTCCAGAAACGCAGCACGCGAAAGCCCCTCGCCTTCAATTCGGCATTTCGCTCCCGATCATAGTTCGAATCCGCATGCTGGCTGCCGTCGATCTCGACGATCAGCCTGGCCTCGGCGCAAACGAAATCGGCGATGAATTTGCCGACAGGAACCTGACGCCGGAATTTGATGCGATCGAGCCTGCGCCCGCGCAGTTCGTGCCACAGGCGGTCTTCCGCCTCCGTTGGCTCGCGGCGCATCGAGCGGGCGAAACGACGTTTGGTCGGAGCGACGGGCTGGTGCGGCATCGGGCGATTAACCAGCCTTGGCGCTCCGTCCAGCACCATCGTCACGCAAATCGCTGACATTCGAGATTGGCCAAAGCGCGAAATGCCAGCGCTCTCCCTTCTCCCCTTGTGGGAGAAGGTGGATCGGCGCGCAGCGCCGAGACGGATGAGGGGTGTTGGACGGAGTGCCGTCCGTGCCAAGCTGGAACACCCCTCATCCGTCGCCTTTGGCGACACCTTCTCCCACAAGGGGAGAAGGGAAGAACAGCCCCTCAGTTCACGGCGCTGATGTTACCCAAGCGTAAAAACAGCGTTTCGCCGGATGAATCATCGACGCCGTCATTGTCGGTGGCGACGAAAATATCGCCGTTCCTGTCGATGGTGAAACCTTCGACCTTGTCGACGACATAGCCGTTGGTGGCTGATTTCAGGTCGCCGATGATGTCGCGCACCAGCGTCTTTTCGACCAATGGCAATTCGCCGCCGAGCTTGGCCGGCTTGAAGGCGTCGAGCGCCACCGAATAGACGCGCTTCACCTTGGCCAGGTCGCCGATCTGGTTGTCGCGTTCGAGGATGTAGAGCTTGCCGTCATGCGCGGTGATCTCCGACAGGCCCATCCAGCCAGCTTCGGTCGCTTCGAGCGGATAGCGCACCGCCGACCATTCTTTGGCCTTCGGCTTGTAGGCCAAAAGCTTGACCTGGCCCTTCGGATCGTCGGCCCATTCGCGCTGCACTGCCATTACCAGCGTCAGGTCGTCGCCCTCGCCGATCGCGGTGATGCCTTCGAGACCGAAGCGGATCTGGTGGGCGAGCAATTCCATCGGGAAGCCGATTTCCTGCTTGATCTCGCCCTTGTCGTCGACGCGCAGGATGGCGTGCGGGGCGAGCTTTGCTGGATCGCCTTCATTGGCCAGCCAGAAGCCGCCTTCGCCGTCGGCGACAAGACCTTCGATGTCGAGCTTCTGCGCAGGATGGCCGCCACGCGTGACGATGGTCTTGCCGGTGATCAGCGCCGGCGTCTGCGTGGCATCGATCTCGAAGATCGAGGGCGCGTTGGCGTAGAACGAGTCCGAGGCAGCGAACAGCTTGCCGGCGGCGTCGCCGGCGGCGAGCGCCGAAAGCGCACCCCAGCCGAGCGGCGTGCCGTCTGCCGTAAGCTTTGCCGTGATCATCGGGTAAGTGGCGGGACCCTCGGAGCGCTCGTAGATCATCACCTGCGAGCGGGCCAGCCCGTCCTCGACCAGGTCGGTCTCGTTGGCGGTGACCAGGAGATTGCGCGACGGGATCGCGACTAGGCCTTCCGGGCCGATGCCGGACGGCAGGAGCTGGACAAACTGAGGCTCTGCACCGGTGTCCTTGTAGACGCCGACCACGGAGCCACGCTCTGAAGCGACGAAAATCAGCCTGTCTTCGCCGAACGTGCTGGTCTCGATACCTTCCGGCTCGACGCCTTTCTTGTTGCGGGCGTCGGGATAATGACCGGCATTGGCGACCTCATACTCGAAGGACGGACCGGATTCGTAGAGAACCTCGCCCTTCTTGCTGAAGATCGTGAAGCCGCGCGAGCCGCCCTTGTAGTCGCCTTCGTTGGCGACGACGAAACGGTCATTGTCGAGCCATTTCACGGCGTCGGGTTCACGCGCGACGTTTTCCATTTTGCCATCGAAAGAGAACGCGCCGTTCTTCTTAGTGTCGATCTTGTCCAGCGTGACCGAGCCTGCGGAGAAGTGGGTGACGATCGCGCCGGTTTCGGCATTGACGATGGCGATGTGATTGTTTTCCTGCAGCGTGACCGCGATCTCGCCGGCCTCGTTGAAGGCGACGAATTCCGGCTCGGGATCGTCCCCCGCGACTTCGGCGATGCCCGCCAGGTTCACGGTCTTCATCGTCGCGCAATCGGGCTGGCCTTCGGCAAGGGTGAAAATCTTGAGGTCGCCCGCCGGCATCTGCGGTATTTCTCCGTCGTTCACCTCCTCGTCGCGCTCGTTCTCAATGCCGATGGCCAGGAACTTGCCGTCCTTGCTCAGCGCCAGCGAGTCCGGCTGGCCGCCGAGGTCGCAGGTGCTTTCGATCGCCTTGGAGGCGAGATCGATGACGGTGAGATTGCCTGAAGGCTTGGCCTTGCTCTCCGATGTGTTGACGCCGGCCAGCACCTTGCCGCCGATGACCACAACCGAGGTCGGCTCGCCATCGATCTTGACGATGCCGCCGGCCTTGGGCGACTTGGGATCGGCGATGTCGATGAAGCCGACTGCACCGAGCGGGCTGTCGGAATAGACCAGCGTCATGCCGTCTTCGCTGGCCGCGATGATTTCGGACGAAGTCGGCGAGGTCTTCTCGACGTCCGCGGGAAGGTTTCCGGCGACCGCGAAGCTCGCGACCCGGTTGAACATCACATCGGCATGGGCCGGCAGCGAAACGGAGGCAGCAAGCGCTGCCGTCAGGACGAAAAGCGCGGAATGGCGGGGCACGGGTGGCGTCTCCTGTTTGGATGGAAGCCACCTGCTTTGGAGGAGCGACATTTCAATGCGATGACGGATCCATGACAATTCCGCGACAGTCGGTCAGGGTTCCTCAATATTCACCCCAATGCCTGCAAACGGTGGTTTCTGCGGCCGCGATCAGTGCCGCAGGCGCGAGCGGCAGGATGCTCCCAGCCGGCCCCTACTCCGCCTCGGCCACCATCTGCCGCCCGCCTTCCCAGTTCCGCCAGGCTCTCTCGTCACCATGGAAGACGTTGAGGTCGATGCGGCCTCTCACGCCGTGCGACAGGCCGGAGCCGGAATACTGCCAGAACACCCATTTGCGGCCGGGATAGACCTTTGACGGGTGCTGTGCCACCGCCCGCAGCCAGAACGGATAGTCTGGGAAAGCGCCTCTGAGATTGTCGCGGTAGAAATCGGGCGCGGTGTAGATGATGGGTCGCTGGCCGTAGTGGCGTTCCAGCTTGTCCATGAAGACCTGCATCTTCTCCAGCACCTTTTGTTGCGACGGCCGCCGCTTGCAGCTGGATTCGCCATTCCACTCGACATCGATCACCGGCGGCAGCGCGCCCTCGACCCTCGGCACGTTGCGGATGAACCAGTCGGCCTGCTCGCCGGCGGTGCGGCACCAGTAGAAGAAATGATAGGCACCGCGCTTCAGGCCGGCGGCGTCGGCATTGCGCCAGTTTTTCATGAACATCGGATCAAGATGATCGCCGCCATCGGTCGCCTTGATGTAGGCGAAGTTCGCGCCCTGCGCGCGCAGCTTGTCCCAGTTCACATTGCCCTGCCAGCGCGAGACATCGACGCCGTGAACGGCGAGGTGCCTGGGCGAGGCCTTGCCGAAATTGATCGGCTTGGCGTCACGAAAACGATAGCGCTGGACCGGCTCGGCGAGGATCGGTGTCGCGCGTGCGATCCGCTTCGGCGGCGCCACCAGGGCAATCGGCTCGGCGGGTGGTTCGATGCTTTCCACAGGCTCTGGAGGGGCCATCGCCACGGCTTGGTCCATCGCCTCTTCCTCAGCGAAGGCGGGTGCGGCATCGGCCGCATCGACCGAGGCCACCGGCGCGGGCGGCCGCACAACCGAGCTGGTCGTCTCACTGGACGGCACTTGCAGCGCATCGACGCCGGACGTCGACGTGCAGCCGGCAAGGCACAGCGCTGCGATCGAGAAGATGACGACGCCTGATAACCGCATCTGGACCTGTACGCAAACACAACAGACCGATGGCAAGACAACGCCGCCGGACAAACCAGTCCAGATTACTAACGAGAAATTACCAACAAAGTTTGAATCAAATTGTTAGGAGCCTCTTCATCGAAGCGTCCGCGGGGCAGCGCCAGAGATTGCTGACCCTGTCAGGCACCTCTGCTTAGCTGCACAGCCATAGCTTGTGGCAGGTCTCGGCTACCATGTGAGCCGGCGGTACAAAGCGATCGGGGTTGACCGGCGCATCATCCTCCGCCCGGCGAACCTTTTCCTCAAGCAGCGTGCGAAGCTCGGCCGGCTGCACGCGGTCACGCTCCATCACGAGCTTGACCATCGGATCGCTCAAAAGCTCATCCAGGGTGTTGATTTTATCGTTCATCCGTCGCCTCCTCGACCGCCGACCCGCAAGCAATAGATAGGTGGCAATGATGGCTCGCCAATGACGCTTTGCCGGCTATCTCGTGTCCCCGATGAAAAAAATGGGCACGCGCCTTTGCCTCTCCCCTTCTGGGAAAAGGTTAGGCGGGCGGCGGCGCGCCTTCATATTGCGGCAGTCCATCGTCGAGCTGTACCCAGGGCTGCTTCGAGGCGGTCCACATATGCATCTGCGGCTTGAATACCGAAGGATCGTCGAGCGAGCCGGAGGTGATGCCGATGATGCCGGCGGAGTCGCGCCGGGAAAACAGCGTCGTGCCGCAGGCCGGGCAGAAGCCGCGCTTGAGATCGGGCGAGGAATTCACCAACGCCACCGGCCCTTCCGTCGTCACGTCGTCGATGCGGAACAGCACGCGGGCGTTGAAGGCCGCGCCCAGCGCCTTCTGGCAAAGCCGGCAATGGCAGACGCGCTCGTTGATTGGCGCGGTATCAGTACGGTAGCGCACCGCGCCGCACAGGCAGCCACCCTGATACCTAGCCATATTTGCGTCCCTTTTCCTAGGATTGGCGCCAAGGTAGCTGCCGGCACAGGAGCGTCAATTGAAATGCTTTGATGGCGCTATCTGTTGGCGTGATGCTGCCGGCGGAACTTGCGGTGCGATGAGGCGCGACGCGTAACCAGCGTTGCCGGCCATCTTGCGGAAGACGGCCGGCAGGCGATTGTCAGGCGTCAGTTCGTTTCGCTGACGATCTCGTCCCAGGTCTTCACCTTGGTCTCGCCATTGAGGAAGGGCAGTGCGGCGGCTGTCAATTCCGGCGCAAAGAACACATCGTAATGGGTGCGGTTCGGCAGGATGGCCAGCCGGTTCTGCGACAGATTCTCGCGCATCCAGCCGGCGTCCTTCAACCCGCCGCCGAGCAACTGATAGAACTTGATTTCGTGCTCGGGCCGGTACATGTCGCCGTCGCCGAAAGCCAGCATGACCGGCATCTTCAGCTTCGGCACGTCGGCGGAATAATCGTAGTCCTTCCGCATATAGGCGCCGAGCTGATCGAGCAGCTTCGGAAAATCCTGCGGGTGCGGTGCTACCGCGGCGTAGGATTTGTACATCGGCGTGTCCTTCATCATGTCGGCCATCGCCGCGCCGACCTGCGCCTGCTGGCCGCGCATCTCGGGATAAAAACCGTCGGCAGCATAGCCGGTCGAAACCAGGACCAGCCGGCGCACGGCCTCGGGATGTTGGACGGCCATGCGGAAGGCGACACCGCCGCCCAGCGAATAACCCATGACGTCGACCTGTTCGTAGCCGAGCGCCTTGACGATCGCCGCCATGTCGTCGCCCATCGCCTCCAGGCTCAATGACCGGTCGCCGAGCGCGGTGCGGCCGTGGCCGTGCAGGTCGACGCCGATGACGGTGCGGTTTTCGGCAAGCTTCGGCAGGATCGGCGCAAACATGTCGGTCGTGCCGAGACCACCATGCAGCAGAAGCAGCGGCTCGCCCTTGCCGTAGACGGCGTAATAGTAGCTCAGGCCGTTGATCGGCAGCAGGCCGGATTTCGCCGGGTACGGCATTGCTTTCGTTTCAGCGGTCATGGCGGGCTTTGCCTCCTTGGCCATGGTGGGGGCCGGCGCGGCGAAGAGCGCTGCGGCCGAGGCGAAAATGGCGAAAAACATCGATCTGGACATGTCGGTCTCCTTGCTTCCGCCGATATCAAAGCCGTTTCGCCAGTTCTTCGAGCTGGTCGGCGCACTGGCCCCAACCCTCGTGAAAGCCCATCTTCTCGTGCTGTTCGCGGTCGGCGACGGACCAATGCGCAACCCGGGCGATGTAGCGGGTCTTGCCCTCGCCCTCATCCTCGAAGGTCAGCACGACCGTCATGAACGGCTTTTCGGACGGCTCCCACGCCTTCGTATAGGCGTCGGTGAGAACGATCTTCTTGCCCGGCACGACTTCGAGGAAAATGCCGGGGTTCGGGAATTCATTGCCGTCGGGTCCCGCCATGACGACCAGGCTGGAGCCGCCGGTGCGCACATCCATTTCGGCGCGGGGCGTCGTCCACGGCTTTGGCGCGAACCATTGCGTCACGAGTTTCGGCTCAGTCCAGCAGCGATAGACGCTCTCGCGCGGCGCATCGATAATGCGGGCAAGAACCAGTTCACGGTCGGAGCTGGGGGCGATGTCGAGCTTGGTGGTCATGATGGTCTCCTCACTGCTTGCAAAAGGGTTGGCTTGAATTCTGGTTTCCGTCTCAAGGACGAGCCGGCAACGCGCAGCCCGACACGGTCCCGCGAAAAACTTCCTAGAGCGGGATGCATTCAAATTGAACAGGGCATCCCGCTCTATTTGTTTTAGCCGCATTTCTGCGACGCCAAGCGATTCCACTTGGCTGCAAAATGCTCAAGCCGATTCCGGCGGACGCCGAATGAGGGCTTAATGGCGCTTGGCTTGCACCAGATAGGCGTCGATGTCGGTCTCGCCGAGCCACTTCGCCGCTTCCAGCCGGTGCAGGCCTTCGACCAGGATATGGCGCTTGCCGTCATGGCGCACCTGGATCGGCGTCTTCATGCCGTTCTCCAGAATGTCCTCGGCAAGATGCCGAACGGTTTCGGGATGCAGCGTCTTCTTGCGCGCGGTCGGCACGTAGATGTCGTCAACCCTGACCTTTTGCACTCTCAGCATGTCGGCTCCCGTGGCGAAAAAGGCCACCCTTTGTGAGATAGTCGGTTTGGAAGGCAAGGCCAAGGCCGGCTGTGAGCTATCGCTGGCCCGATCGTTTCCAATTGACGGTTGGCCGGCAGATGGTCGAAATGACGCGTTCGACCCTTCACAGGCGTTCATGACCAAGCTTCCTACCGAATTCCCCGATTTCGGCCTGACGCCCCACCAGCGCCGGCAAGCGGTGCGCGGCCATTATTACGAATGGCCGGGGATGGATGGCGAACGCGGCGAGATCTGGTGCTACAGCGACCGTTTTTCATATCGCCGGGGCGAGACGGTGGTACTGCACGTCAGCTCGACAGCCCCCAGCTTCAGTATGGCGATCGTCCGCGACGGCGGCTCCGAGACGCAGGTATTCGAGCAGGCTGGGATCGCGGCGCGCTGGCAGGAAACACCTGACCAATGTTCGGTCGTGGGCTGCGGCTGGGACGCGTCGTTTGAATTCCGCATCGGCGATGACTGGCAGTCCGGAGCCTACCGCATCACGCTGACGGCGGACGGCCGCGACGGCAAGCCGATCCGCTACCATCATCTTTTCATCGTCAGTCCCCATCCCGGCAAAAAACGCGGCCGTGTGCTGCAGGTTGCAGCCACGGGCACATGGCTTTCCTACAACACTTGGGGCGGCTCCAACCATTATCAGGGCATCACCGGTCCGAACCGCGACCAGTATGCGCCTGAGGTGTCGACGCAGCGGCCGTGGTGCCGCGGCTTCGTTGTTCTGCCGAAGGAGGCGCCGCGTGTGCCGCTCGAGGTCGCGGTGCCGCCGAAAACCGTGCCGCGTTATCCGCATATGGAATGGGCCTTCGCCACCGGCCATTCGAAGAAATACGCCTCGTCCGGCTGGGCAAGCTATGACAGCCACTTCTTTCGTTTTGCCGAGCGTGCCGGCTATGCCGTCGACCTTGCCAGCCAGCATGAATTGCATTTCTCGCCCGAAATCCTCGACGGCTATGACTGCGTCGTCTTCGTCGGCCATGACGAATACTGGACCTGGGAGATGCGCGACGCGGTCGATGCCTATGTCGAACGCGGCGGCCATGCGGCGCGCTTCGCCGGCAATTTCATGTGGCAGACCAGGCTGGAGGACGAAGGACGCCGGCAGGTCTGCTACAAATATCGTGCCCGCGCCGAGGATCCGGCCTATCGAGGCGGCGACGTGACCCGCGCCACCAATTCATGGGAAGCACCTGAGATTGGCCGGCCGGGTGCCGCAACCTTCGGGCTCAATGCGGCCAAGGGCCTCTATGCCGGCTGGGGCGGTTGCGCGCCGCGCGGCGTGCGAGGCTTTCCGGTCTACCGGCCGGAGCATTGGGCATTCGCCGGCACAGGAATCTATTACGGCGACCTGCTCGGCGCCGACAGCCATGTCTATGGCTATGAGGTCGACGGGCTCGATCACGAAATCCGCGGCGGCCTGCCCTATCCCACATCAGACAGCGGCGCGCCGGATGGACTGCAAATCCTTGCCGTCGGCATGGCTGCCCAAGTCGAGGAGAGCGCCGACATTGCGTTCGAGGACCAGTTCCTCGGCGATGCCGACGGCCGCTTTTCCGCCGAGACGCTGTTCGGCGAGGCGAGCGACGCCAATCTCGACAAGGTCAAGCGCGCCAACGGCATGATCGTCAATTTCCCACGCGGCAAGGGCGAGGTGTTCCACGCCGGAAGCTGCGAATGGGTCGCCGGCCTGCTAAGGCAGGACGCCATGGTCGAGCGCGTCACCAAAAATGTTCTCGACCGCTATCTTGGAAAGTCCTGACATGCTGAAATCCCAGACCCCTGCTCCGGACACCGAGACGCGCCCGCCCTCGCATTTGTTCTATTTATCCAGCCTGCGCCGGCCGCTGGTCGACCGTGCCGAAGGCATCTACATCTGGACGCAGGACGGCCGCCGCTTCATCGACGGATCGAGCGGACCGATGGTCGCCAATATCGGCCATTCCAACCGCAACGTGCTCGATGCGATGAAGCGGCAGATGGACCGCGCCACCTTCGCCTACCGGCTGCATTTCGAGAACGAGCCGGCCGAGGAGCTGGCGCGAGAATTGGCCGGAAAACTCCCCGAAGGCATGGACCGCATCTTTTTCGTCTCGGGCGGCTCGGAGGCGACGGAATCCTGCATCAAGCTCGCCCGGCAGTGGGCCGTGGCGACAGGCCAGCCCAAGCGCTGGAAAGTGATCACGCGCTTTCCCTCCTATCATGGCGGCACGCTTGGTTCGCTGTCCATCACCGGCGACGATGCGCTGGCCGAAACATTCACACCAATGATGCAGGTCATGCCGACCGTGCCGGCGCCTGCTGCATGGCGCGACCGCGACAACCTCTCGATGGAACAGCGCGGCATCCGCTACGCCGACATGCTGGAGGAGAAAATCCTCGCCGAGGAACCGGAAAGCGTCCTCGCCTTCATCATGGAGCCGATTGGCGGCGCTGCCACAGCGGCGCTGGTGGCGCCGGACAGCTATTACCCGCGCATCCGCGAAATCTGCGATCGTTACGGCATCCTGCTTATCCACGACGAAGTGATGAGCGGTGCCGGCCGCACCGGAAAATTCCTCGGCGGCGATCATTGGAACTGCAAGCCCGACATCGTCGCGCTGTCGAAGGGACTGGGCTCGGGCTATGCGCCGCTCGGCGCGCTGGCGGCGCCGATGCGGCTGGTCGAACCGCTGCTCGCTTCCGGCGGCTTCCAGCATGGCCACACCTATGCCGGCAATCCGCTCGCCTGCGCCGCCGGGCTCGCCGTGCTCGGCGAAATGGACCGCCTCGGCCTGATCGCCAATGCGGCTGACATGGGCGATCTTTTGATGGATGAGCTGAAGCGATTGGCCAAGCGGTTTCCGTTCATCGCCGACGTGCGCGGCAAGGGCCTGCTGCTAGGTGCCGAGATGGTCGCCGACCCCGATACGCTGAGGCCGATCGCACCGGCGAAGAAGGCCACCCAGCGACTGCTCGACCTCGCCTATGAGCGCGGCCTGATCATCTATGGCCGAAAGGTCAAGGGTGGTGTCGACGGCGACAACTTCATGGTGGCGCCGCCGATGATCGTCACCCGAGAGCAGATCGGCGAGATCGTCGCCATCATCGGTGACTCGCTGCAGGTTCTGGCCGGCGAGCTCGATCTGCCGGTCGAAGGCTGAAAAATGGCGCCGCGAAAAGTCATCATCACCTGCGCCGTCACCGGGTCGGTGCACACGCCGTCGATGTCGCCGCATCTGCCGGTAACGCCGGACCAGATCGCAGCGGACGCGATCGCCGCTGCCGAAGCCGGTGCCTCGATCCTGCATCTTCACGCCCGCGACCCCAGGGATGGGCGGCCGACGGCCGATCCTGACGTGTTCATGCAGTTCCTGCCGCGTATCAAGCAGGCGACATCAGCGGTGATCAACATCACCACCGGCGGCTCCTCGCTGATGACGCTCGACCAGCGGCTGGCAGCCCCGCTCAGGGCCGAGCCCGAAATGTGCTCGCTCAATATGGGCTCGATGAATTTCGCGCTGTTCCCGATGCTCGACCGGCCAAGAGAGTGGCAGCACGAGTGGGAGCCGAAGCTTCTGGAAGCGACACGCGACACGATCTTCAAGAACACTTTTGCCGACATGGAGACCGTGCTCGAAAGACTTGGAAAGGGCTGCGGCACACGCTTCGAATTCGAATGCTACGATGTCGGCCACCTCTATTCGCTGGCGCATTTTCGCGACCGGGGGCTGGTGTCGGGACCTCTGTTCATCCAGTTCGTGTTCGGCATACTGGGCGGTATCGGCGCCGATCCCGACAATCTGGTGCATATGAAGCGCATCGCAGACAAACTGTTCGGTGACAGCTACCAGTTTTCGGTGCTGGCCGCCGGACGCCACCAGATGCCGATGATCTCGATTGCGGCAGCGATGGGCGGCAATGTCCGCGTCGGGCTGGAGGACAGCCTCTACGACGGCCGCCAGCTGGCAAAGTCCAATGCCGACCAGGTGCAGCGTATCCGCAGCGTGCTCGATGGGCTATCGCTGGAGGTCGCCACGCCCGCTGAGGCGCGCGAGATGCTGGCGCTCAAGGGTGGCGATAGGGTAGCGTTCTGAGATGGTTGCTTTCACTCCCCTCTTGCCGCCTCGCTTGTCGTGACAATTGCCAATCCAGCCTCCAACGATATTCTGATCCGGCCCGGAACCGTCGAGGACGTCGAAACCATCCATGCCGCAATCCTGCGACTTGGCGCCCATATCGGCGCGCCGGAGGAAATTACTTCTACGGCCGACGACCTGCGCACCTACGGCTTTGGCGAAAACCCTGCCTTTTCGACGCTGATCGCGGAAGTCGGCGGCGAATTCGCCGGCCTCTGCCTGCATTTCCCGATCTTCTCGACCTGGATGGGGCGGCCCGGCGTCTATGTGCAGGATCTCTATGTCGAAGACCGGTTTCGCGGCCGCAGGATCGGTGAGCGTCTGCTGCGCCGAGCCGCGCGAGAATGCCGGAAGGACGGCGGCGTCTACCTCAGACTGTCCGTCGATACCGACAATGAGACCGCCAAGGCCTTTTACGAAAGGCTGGGCATTGCCTGGTCGAGCTACGAGCAGGTGCAGAAAATCGTCGGCGACGCGTTCTTCGCCTTCGCCGATGCGCCGGACGATGAGTATCCAAGATGAAAGCCTTCTATGCCGAAGAACAGAAGCGCCACGATCCCAAAGCGTTCCTCTCCAGCGGTGCCCAAAAGCCCAATCCGGAAAAACCGGAACGCGTCGAACGGCTGCTCGCCGGCGCAAAGGCCGCCGGCTGCACGATCGAACGGCCGGGAAATCACGGGCTTGGGCCGGTTGCTGCGGTGCATACGCCCGAATATCTCGATTTTCTCGAGCACATCTTCGCGCGCTGGCAGCACATCGAGGGCGCTTCGGCGGAAGTGATACCGAACATTCACCCGATCGCGCGAAACGGCTCCTATCCGGCCTCGGCGGTCGGCCAGGCCGGCTACCACATGGCCGACACCGCTTGCCCGATCTCCGGCGAGACCTGGCAGAGCGCGCTGTGGAGCGCCTGGAGCGCGGTCGAGGCCGCCGAAGCAGTGATGGCGCGCGCGCCGGCCGCCTATGCGCTGTGCCGTCCGCCCGGCCATCACGCCTTTGCCGATGTAGCCGGCGGCTTCTGCTTCATCAACAATTCGGCCGTCGCGGCCCAGACGCTGCGCAAGAATGCAGCGCGGGTGGCGATACTCGATGTAGACCTGCACCACGGCAACGGCACGCAAGGTATTTTCTATGCGCGGCCGGACGTGCTCACCGTCTCGCTGCATGCCGATCCGGTGCGTTTTTACCCGTTCTTCTGGGGCCATGCCGACGAGCGCGGCGAAGGCGCCGGGCTCGGCTACAATCTCAACCTGCCGCTGGCGCGCAAATCCGGCGATGCCGAATTTCTTGAAGGGCTGGATGTGGCTTTCCAACGCATCCGCGCCTTTGCACCAGAAGCGCTTGTCGTCGCGCTCGGCCTCGACGCCTTCGAGGGCGATCCGTTCGGCGGACTGTCGGTCACGACACCAGGATTCTCGCGCATCGGCGAGGCCATCGCCGGGCTCGGTCTGCCGACGGTGATCGTGCAGGAAGGCGGCTATCTCTGCGACGAACTCGGCGACAATCTTACCGCATTCCTCACCGGCTTCGGCGGCGGCAGGAAGCGGTGATATCAGCCGGATGTCGCGTCAGGATCGCTGCTGTCGCAGCATGGCGATAACACGGTGCACACTCTCCAGCGTCTCTTCAATCTCGGCCGCCGTATTGTAGTGGGCGATGCCGATGCGCACGACGCCCTGCTCGGCCGGAAGGCCGAGCTGGTGGACGACCTCCCAGGCGTAGTTGTGTCCGGACCACAGGAAGATGTTTTCCGCATTCATCTGCCGTACAATCGTTTCCGGCAGGATACCTTCAACGGTGAAAGAAACCGTCGGCACGCGCTCCCCGACGCGCGCCGGATGGGTGATGCCGTGGATGGTCAGGCCTGAAATGTCAGACAGTCCGTCGATCAACTTTTGCGCCAGCGGGTTTTCGTAAGCTGTTGATGTTTCGAACGTCTTGGCGATCCTGGCGCGGCGCGAACCACCCTCGCCTGCCGCCGCGCCCAGCTCCGCAAAATAGTCGATCGCTGCCGTCAGCCCGGCCATCAGCTCGATCTGTGGCGTGCCGAGTTCGAACCGCTCCGGCAGAGCATCGGACGAACAGCGGCATTTGTACGGTTTCAGGGCATCGATGACATCCAGCCTGCCCCACAATATTCCCATATGCGGGCCGAAGAATTTATAGGCCGAGCAGATCAGGAAATCGCAGCCGAGGTCCTGAACGTCGATCAGGCCGTGCGGCGCGAACTGCACGGCGTCGACATAGACCAGCGCGCCGGCCTGCTTGGCAATGCCGGTCAGTGCCTTCACCCGGTTGATCGAGCCGGTCAGATTGCTGGCGTAGTTCAAGGCGACAAGCCGCGTCCTGTCGGTGAGCAGCGCAGCAAGCGCCGCCTCCTCGATCTGCCAGCTCTGCTCGTCGAAAGCCAGCCAGCGCACGACAAGGCCAAGGTCTTCGGCCAGCTGCAGCCACGGCGAAACATTGCCCTCGTGGTCCATGCGGGTGAGGATGATCTCGTCGCCGGGTTTCATCGGGCGACCGAGCGTGCGCGACATGTGATAGGTCAGCGTCGTCATGTTGGCGCCGATGATGATTTCTTGCGGGCTCGCAGCACCGAGGAAATCGGCCATCGCCGCATGGGCGTCATCGACAACCTGTTGCGCTGCGATCGTGGTTTCGAAGAAGCCGCCGAGATTGGCGTTTGTGGTCAGCAGGCAGCGTGACACCGCGTCGGCAACCGCTTGCGGCACTTGCGTGCCGGCAGGGTTGTCGAGATAGATGCGGCGACGGCCCTTGTCGGTCAGCGATAGTGCCGGAAATTTTTCACGCACGGCATCGATCGGAAAATTCATTTTTTGTCCCCCTTTCCAATTGTAATCATTTGATAACTTCGCTCCCGCCCGTATTGCCTACGGACACGGGTTACCGACACGCTGGTGGATTGCATCGACCGCCTTCTGCATGTCCTCGGTCCAGACGACATCGGCGGAAGACAGCGCCATTTCGAGCTGCGAAATGGTCGTCGCGCCGATGATGCTCGAGGCGACGAAATGCCGGCTCGTGACATAGGCGTTGGCAAACAAAGCCGGCTCCATGCCGAAAGAGCGCGCCAGCTCGTTGTACTCAAGTTGCGCTTCCGCGGCATTGGGCGTCTCGTAGCGCTGACCGCGATTGAAAAGCTGAGAACGCGAGCCTTGCGGCCGCGCGCCATGATCGTATTTGCCGGTCAGGTAGCCTTGTCCCAGCGGCGAATAGGCGAGCAGGGAAACCTGTTCGCGCTCGCAGACCTCGGCGAGATTCACCTCGAAGCCGCGGTTGACGAAATTATAGGCGTTCTGCAGCGACACCAGCCGTGGGCCGGCGCCTTTGTCGGCTTCGGCGATGAACCGCATGACGCCCCAGGAACTCTCGTTCGATAGGCCGAAATGGCGGATTTTTCCTGATTTCACCAATTCGTCGAAGACGGCGAGCGTCTCAGCAATCGGCGTCTCGCCGGCCGGTGCGCCGACGGAATCGGCCCGCAGCGCTACGGCACCGACGCGGTTCGGATTGGCGCCCCATGGCACGGCGCGCTCCGGCCAATGGATCTGATAGAGATCGAGATAGTCCGTGTTGAGCCTCGTCAGCGATTTTTCGACCGCATCGAAGATATCGGCGCGCACCAGCTTCGACGGGCGGTTGCCGCGAAACCATGTGTTGGCGGTGCGGCCAACCACTTTCGAGGCGAGGATGACCTGATCGCGGTTACCCTTCGCTTTCATCCAGCTGCCGATGATCCTCTCGGCCCAGCCTTGCGTCTCGGCCTTGGGCGGGATCGGATAAAACTCGGCAGTGTCGATGAAGTTGACCCCGCGCGAAAAGGCCAGATCCATCTGGGCGTGGCCGTCCGCTTCGGTGTTCTGCTGGCCCCAGGTCATCGATCCCAAGCAAATCTGGGAAACAAGAAGATCGGTCCGACCGAGGCGGCGTTTGTGCATGGAACTTTCTCCGGCGGGAAACTTTTTGCGCGGCTGCGCGAGGAGGAAGCCGCAGCATACAGGAAGGCCCGGGCAGTCTCCAAGCCCGGCACAAATCGCCGGCGACTTTTCGAACGGCTACGCGGCAGCCAATAAAAAGCCGGACTGCATTTTCATGCAGTCCGGAGTTTCGCCAGGAATGGCGAGGAAAAACCGGCACTGTGCCGGCGTTCAGCTATACGATCTACCCGCGCTGGAAGTTTCACCGGACAAGTCGATTGTGGTCAAAAAAACCAGCGCAGCATGGCTGCCATGCAAATGCTGCACTGCACAATTGTCATGATTTGCCTATATTGGGATTCGGGGAGGACCAATCAGGGGCTTGAATCATGGGTTTCCTCACTGAAATGTTCGCCCGACCGCGTCCGCAGGAACGTCTGCGCTACCGCGCGGCTCTGGCGCTGCTTCATTCGATGAGCAATGCCGACCGTGCCGACATCGGCATCAAACCAGCCGACTTCCCGCGCGTCGCCCGCGAAATGTCGCTTCGCTAGTCAGGTCGTAGGATATCCCGGCTCAGCCGGGATATCGCCTCGCCATTCTTCAACGCGATCCCATGAAAATCGCTTTGCTCAGCGGCACGCCATTGTGGCGCAGGATGTCGTAGGCGGTGGTCAGGTGGAAATAGAAATTGGGCATGGCGAGATGCAGCAGATATTGCATGCCGGCCATCGAGAATTCGCGTTGGCCAAGCTTCAGCTCGATCATTTTGTCATCGGAGCCATCGAATTCGGCAGCGGAGAATGTCACGAGAAGGGCGACGGTCTTGGCGATGCGCGCCTGGAGATCGGCAAAGCTCGCCTCGTTGTCTTCGTATTTCGGCACCTCGCGGCCGGCAAGCCGCGATGGCGCGCCCTTGGCGTGGTCGGTAGCGATCTGCACCTGTCTCGTCAGCGCGTACATGTCCGGCGCCAGCCTCGACGTCAAAAACACCTGCGGATCGATCTTGCGGTCGAGCGCATTCTGCTCGGCGATGCTCAGCACGTTGGATAACGCCTTCAACCTGGCCGAAAACACCGGCACAGACGCTTCGTACATCGATATGGTCACGTGAATCTCCTATCCGGCGGGAACGCCGACGGCGGGACGTAGCGCCTTCCCAAGCGATTCTTCAAGCGTCACCACGTCGCCGCAATCGGTATGATAGGATTTCCCATCTGGTGGAGATTCCCGATGAGAAGCGCCCTTTTCGCAGCGACCGCTTTTTTCTCCCTTGCCTTGACAGGCCAACCAGTGCTCGCCGCCGAAGCGCCCTATGTCGACGACAGATCGGACGCCGAAGCGCTCATCCGCTCGCTCTACAGCGCTATCAACCGGCAAGAATTCGCACGCGCCTGGGACTATTTCGGCGACACCAAGCCGGCCAAAGATTTCAATGCGTTCGTCAAGGGCTATGACGGCACCGAAAGGGTCGACGTCAAAACCGGCGCCGTATCGGACGACGGTGCGGCCGGCAGCATCTATTACAATGTTCCGGTCGCCATCCGGGCGACAGCCAAGGACGGCAGCGAAAATGTCTTTGCCGGTTGCTACACGTTGCGGCAGGTCAATGCCCAAATCCAAGAACCGCCGTTCCGCCCGATCTTCATCGACAAGGGCGCGCTGAAGCCGTCGAAGGCCAATTTCGAGGACGCGGTGCCGGAAAGCTGCGGCGACGGACCGCCGCCGCCGAAGAAGGATGCGGCGCTGGAGCAGGCCAAGAAGGCGTTTGCGGCTGCCTATGGCGAACAATGCGACAAAGAGATGCCTGGCGGCGAGCCTTTGGGAGAGCCGGACGCCTACTCGCTCCGCTACAAGGATGCGGGCGCCGACGCCGACGCGCCCGAACGCGAGACGCGGCTGTTCCGCTTCTTCTGCTCGATGGCTGCCTACAATGAGAGTGCCATCTACTATGTCTACGACGACGTATCAGGCGTCCGGCAGTTGCAGTTCGCCTCGCCGGAGCTCGATATCCATTATGAGAACAACAATAGCGAAGGCAAGGTCGAGGCGATCAATGTCATAGGCTTCGAGACCGACGACCAGCTGGTCAATTCCGAATATGACGACGCCACCAAGACGATCTCCTCCCTCAACAAGTGGCGCGGCGTCGGCGACGCCTCGTCAGCCGGGACCTATCTGTTTCGCCACGGCAATTTCTCGCTGGTGCAGTACGATGTCGACGCCTCCTATGACGGCGAGATCAACCCGCAGACGGTGGTGGACTACAACACCGCGCCTTAAGGGGCCTTCGACAGCATCCAGTTGAGCGTGCCGCGCCAGTCGGTCATGCGGATCGGCGTGCCGTGCGTGCCGGTCTCGAAGCGGACAAAGCGGGCCGGATAGCTCTTCGATCTGGTCAGGATCGAACGGAAGAAGGCTTCCTGTTTTGCCACCGGAAACACCGGGTCCTTGCTGCCCTGGCCGAAGAAGATCGGAACACGGCGCTTGAAGGCGGGGCTGGAGAAAAAACTCTCATCCCACAGCGAACCGAGCAGCAGCAGCCCGTCGATACGGCCGCCCATATCCTTGCGGGCGGCAAGCTTCCAGCACAAAGCGCCGCCCATCGAGCCGCAGGCAACGAAGATCTTGGCGCCCGGCGATTGTTCGGCATAGTGGCCGATCAGCGCGGCGATTTGGGCAGCACCCGTGTCGCCGAAATCGGAGAAATCAGGTGACAGATAGAGGCCGCCATTGCCGGCCATCAGGTTCTTGATGCGGTTGAAATTGCCGCCGAAGGTGAAATCGTCGACGCCCTGCTTGCGGCTGCCGCCCTGCCCGTGCAGGTAGAGCACGATGATGGCAGCACCTTGCGTGCGACCGGCGGCGACGTGGCGGACATTGCCGGCGTCGGTCTTCAGCAGCAGATCCTGCTGCACCTTGCGCACGCCGGTGTCGACATACCGCGCCTGCGCGCGGCGCTCCGGCACCTGGTCGCGGGCGTTGATATCGCGCATCTCACGATAGTCGATGACCGTATAGGCGCCGTTGTTCTCGGACGAGAGCGTGGCCGGATAGGCGAACAGATCGTCCTTGAAGGGCTTTAGCGACAATGTTTGGCCATACGCCAAACACGAAAACAAAAGAAATATCGAGGTCAGAAGGGGTAAACGGAAAGCCATGCCAAAGGCATCGTTTTTCGGCTTCGGTTTGTCAATCCTGCAGCACGCCACCGGCGCCTTCGAGAGCCTCGCGGGTGTCGACATCGATGGACGCCGCCTTGCCGATCTCGACGTCGACGACATCGAGCCCCTCGGCCTCGACCAGATGGCGCGCGCCGGTATCGCCTTCGAGATGAGCGATCGCCGCAAACAGCGAGCGCGGCAGCAGCACCGGGTTGCCTCGCTTTCCTTCATGCGAGGCGCGCACGACCGATCGGCCCTCGGACTTGCGGAATGCGTCAATCAGCCTGTCGAGGTCGGCCGACGAGACGCCAGGCATGTCGCCAAGCATGATCATGGCGCCGGCGGCGTCACCGCTGACCCGCGCAATGCCGGCCTTCAACGATGAAGACAGGCCGTCAGTGAAATCCGGATTGTCGGCGAAGGTCACGTCGAGGCCCGACAATACCGTCCGCACCCGCTCGCGCTGATGGCCGGTGACGACGATTGTATCAGAGGCTTTCGAGCCGAGCGCGCGCTCGGCGGTGCGGCGCACCAGCGGCTTGCCGTCGAACAGTGCCAGCAGCTTGTTCGGGCCGCCCATGCGGCTGGAGCGGCCGGCGGCCAGCAGCACGACGTCGACCTTCAATTCGGCCCTGGCCGGCAGTGGCTCGCGCGGCTGCGGCCGCGTCGGGATTTCCATCAACAGGCCGCCGACACCCATGCCGGCAATATCCTTGGCCGTCACGTCGAGACCGGCGATCAACCGGTCGAGAACCCAGTCGAAGCCGTTCTCCTTGGGGCTGCGGGCGCAGCCAGGCGCACCGATGACGCGCTTGCCGCCAAGTGTGCCAAGCACCAGCAGATTGCCGGGATCGACCGGCATGCCGGCACGGATAACGGTCCCGCCGGCCTTCTCGATCGCCGCCGGGACGACGTCGCCAAAATCGCTCATCGCCGAAGCGCCGAAGATCACCACCATGTCGTTGTCGCGCGCCAGCAAGGCCGCAGCTTCCGCAACGGGGCCAACTTCATGCGGCGTATGGCGCTCTGCCGTCAGCCGGCCGCCCGAGCGCGCCAGGCGGGCTTCGGTGACACGCAAAGTCTTGTCGAGCACGCTCGGCTTGATGCCGGGCAGAACCGTCTGGATGACGCCGACACGCACCGGCTGATAGGCATTGACGGCGAAGATCTCGCTGCCGGCGCAGATCCTTGCCACTGCATCGACCAGAGCGGAGGCAACGGCGAAGGGGATGATCTTCACCGTTGCAACCATCTGGCCTTTTTCGACCGGCGCATGCTGCGCCAACGTGGCGATGGTGATCGTCGGATCGACGGCGTTGATGGCGTCGATCATCACCGCATCGACGGTGAAGATGCCGGCTGCCTCGGCGTGCAGGTTGACCCGGCCGGTCGCGGCGGCCTTCGCTTCGATGTTGCGGTGGATCATGCTTTCGGCGATCTTTTCGGCGGCAGCGTCCTCGCTCAAATCGTCGGGAGCAAGAACAGCCGCGACGACCTCCGAAATCCCTGCTGCCTTGAGCAAAGACACATCGTCGGCGCTCAGCCTGTGCGCCTTGCGGAAGCGCCGTTCTCCGGCGGTGGTGGCGTGCGCCAGCAGCGCGCCTTCGGCCGTGTCTACGGGGATTGGCCCAAATTTCACGCCGCCGCACCCGTAGAGCGCCGGGCGTCCTCTTGGACGCGCAAAGGACGCTCTACTATTTTGAATCTACGCATCGTGCTTCTCCAAAATCGATTCCGATCTTTGGGCCGATGCGGAGGCTTCGAGGCCACGCGAGCGAAAGGCCTGGATCGCCTGCGCCAGCACCGCGACGGCGATCTCGGCCGGGCTCGCGGCGCCAATGTCCAAGCCGATCGGCGCGTGGATGCGGGCGATCTGGTCAGCAGTCGCGCCCAATGCCAGCAAGCGCTCGACGCGCTTCGCATGGGTCTTGCGGCTGCCGAGCGCCCCGACATAGAAGCAGTTGGCGTCGAGCGCCGCCTTCAGGGCGAAATCATCGATCTTCGGATCATGGGTGACAGCTGCCAACGCCGTATAGCTGTCGAGCGGCTGGCGCGAAAGCACGTCCTCCGGCCATTCGGCATGCAGCGCGACATCGGGAAAGCGGTCCGGTGTGGCAAAGGCCGTGCGCGGATCGACGATCTCGACGGGATAGCCGGCGATCTTCGCCATCGGCACCAGTGCCTGGCTGATATGAACGGCGCCGATCACCAACAGGCGCGGCTGCGGCAAATAGGCGTTGAGGAAGAAGGTTCGCCCCTCCGCCTCGACCGACCCGGAACTGCCTGATCGAAACGCCTTCGCGATTGCAGCGCCTAATTCGCCGGCGACCTGGTCGCCCTCGCGCACGATGCGGTCGCGGCCATCGCCGAGATCGGTGACCAGGATCGCCGCGCGGCGTGCGCGGCGTTCGGCATTCAGCGTCTTTAAGGCATACGGATCCATCACGCTCTAACCCAACCGCTCGACATAGACCTTGATGCGGCCGCCGCAGGACAGGCCGACCTGCCAGGCGGTTTCGTCGGCGACGCCGAACTCCAGCATCTTAGCCTTGCCGCTGTCGATGACGTCGACCGCCTCGGTCACCACCGCGCCTTCGACGCAGCCGCCAGAGACGGAGCCGTGGAAATTGCCTTCCGCGTCGATGACGAGATGGCTGCCGACCGGACGCGGCGCCGAGCCCCAGGTCTCGACCACGGTGGCAATGGCGACATCCTTGCCGTCCTTCATCCAGCCTTCCGCGATGATCAGCGGATCGCGCGCCTCATCCAGATAAATGCTGTTTTCCATCATCGTTTCTCCCGGAGAAAACATATGGCTACGCGGCGCTTCTCGCGCCACCTTCAATCCATCTGCGTGGGTCGACCGAGCGCGCCGAATTCTTGTCCAGCGACGCGCAGAGATCGGCGAGCGCATCGAGATTGTGCACCGAGCGGAACTCGTCGACATGCGGCAGCATCGCCTTGACGCCGCGGGCGCGTGCCTCGAAGCCGTCGAAGCGCAGCAGCGGGTTCAGCCAGATCAGCCGCCTGCAGGATTTGTGCAGGCGCTCCATTTCCTCCGACAGGCCGGCGACGTCGTCGCGCTCCAGTCCGTCAGTGATCAGAAGAACGACCGCACCCTGCCCCAGCACACGCCGCGACCACAGCCGGTTGAATTCGGCCAGCGTATCGCCGATGCGGGTGCCGCCCGACCAGTCCTTCACCGCCGCCGAGCAATCGGCGAGTGCCGCATCGGGATCGCGATGGCGCATCTGCCGCGCCAGATTTGTCAGCCTGGTGCCGAAGACAAAGGCATGCACGCGCCGCCGCTTTTCGGTCAGCGCATGCAGGAAATGCAGGAAAATGCGCGTGTACTGGCTCATCGAACCGGAAATATCGGCAAGCACTACCAGTGGCGGGTGAACCTCGCGCGGTGACCGGAATTTCGGCAGGATCAGTTCGCCGCCGGTGCGCGCGGCGGAACGCATCATGGCGCGCGGATCGACGCGGCGGCCATGCGCATTGGATTTGAAGCGTCGTGTCCTGACCATGTCGAAGGGCAGCCGCAACTCGGCGATCGCCTTCTTGGCGTCAGTCATCTCGGCGGCGTTCATCTGGGCAAAATCCTTGCCCCTCAGCACCTCGTTGCCGGAAAAGGTGAAGCGGGCGTCGACCTCGATCTCGGGGATCTCCTGCACCGGCTGGTTCTTCTGGTGGCCCTCGAACATTGCCTGGCTGACGCGGTTTTCCGCAGCGCGCGGCTTCTGCTTCTCACTGATGTTCGGCGCCACCGGCGAAAACATCGCCAGCATCTTTTCGATCAGCTCGTGCGATTTCCAGAACAGCCGGAAAGTCTCGTCAAAGGTGGGGTGGTCCTCATGCCGTGACACCAGCACGGCATGCAGCGTCCAGTAGAAATCGTCGCGGGAACCGATGCCGGCGGCCAGCACGGCCTCGATCGCATCTTTGACCGAGGCCGGGCCGACCCGCATGCCGGCCTTGCGCAAGGTGCGGGCGAAATAGACGATGTTGTCGGCGATCCGCCCGTCCGGCGTGGCCTCTTTCGGTTCGGGACGCGTCGTTGCCATCGTCCTACTCCGCCGCCGAAAGCTCGGCCTTCACCTCGTTGAGGATCCGCCGGCCTTCGCCCTGCTCGATACGGGCAATATCGTCCTGGTATTTAAGCAGCACGCCGATCGTGTCGGAAACGGTCTCCGGATCGAGCGCCACCTTGTCGAGTTCTGTCAGCGCGCCAGCCCAGTCGATGGTCTCGGCGACGCCCGGCACCTTGAACAGCTCGATCTGGCGCAGCTTCTGGATGAACGAAACCACCTCCGCCGACAGCCGGCTGTTGGCCTGCGGCACTTTTCTGCGCACGATTTCTAGCTCGCGCTCGGCATTGGGATAATCGACCCAGTGATAGAGGCAGCGCCGCTTCAATGCGTCGTGGATTTCGCGGGTGCGATTGGTGGTGATGATGACGATCGGCGGCTCCTCCGCCTTGATCGTGCCGAGCTCGGGTACCGTCACCTGGAAGTCGGAGAGGATTTCGAGCAGGAATGCCTCGAAGGCCTCGTCGGTGCGGTCTAGCTCGTCGATCAGGAAGACCGGGGCCCCGCCCGCCTTGCCCGTCAGCGCGTCGAGCACCGGGCGGCGGATCAGGTATTTTTCGGAAAAGACGTTGCGCTCCATGTCGGAGCGGTCGACCTTGCCGGCCGCTTCCTCCATGCGGATCTCGATCATCTGCGCGGCATAGTTCCACTCGTAGACGGCGGACGAGACATCGAGGCCTTCATAGCATTGCAGGCGGATCAGCCGGCGGCCGAGCGCTTGCGCCAGCACCTTGGCGATCTCGGTCTTGCCGACGCCGGCCTCGCCCTCGAGGAACAACGGCCGCTTCATGCGCAACGATAAAAAAAGCACGGTCGCCAAAGACCGGTCCGCCACATAGTCCGCGCCGGTCAGCAGATCGAGCGTCTCGTCGATCGTCCGCGGCGCGGGGCGCGGTTTCAACTCGGTCATTCTCTCTCCGTGAGTGCAACCATACCTGTCACAGAACGTGGTAGCCGCGGTCGTGATAGATCAGCGGCCGCAAATTATCGCCGGTGCGCAGGCCTGTCACCTTGCCAAAAAGCACACGGTGGGTGGCCAGATCCTTGATGTCGATCAGTTCGCAGTCGAACACGGCAAGCGCGCCCTTCAACGTCGGCGCACCGGTCGAGATCACGTCCCACTCGCCCAGCGCGAAACGTTCCTCGACCGGCAGGCCGGTGAGGCCGGAAAAGCCGACCGACAACGCCTCCTGGTGCGAAGCCAGCGTGTTCAAGGCGAACTTGCCGTTTTTCACGAACGGCTCGTTCTTGGGATTTTCGCGATTGAGACAAACCAGGATGGTCGGCGGCGTGTCCGAGACCGAACAGGCCGCAATAACAGTGGCACCGCGCCTGCCGGCGGAACCGTCGGTGGTGACCACATGGACGTGGCCGGCAAAATGGCTCATCGCGTCGCGATAGGCCTGCGGCCCTATGTCGTTCTTCTTCAGCACCGGCGATTTCCATTGGTTTGGAGCGAAATGAACCCAACCGTTATATATGGCGGCATATTGCATGCCACAAGCGAAGTGGTTGACATGCATCCTGAATTTCGCGTGTTGCGTGGAAGCTAACCAGCCTTTAGGTCTTGGCAGCAAGTGGCGCCGGCAAACACGCGACCGGCGCGGAGGAATTCTTCGCCCGCATGCGATCCAGGACAACGACAATAGCGGTGCTGGCCTGGCTGTTTCTCGCCAGTGGTGCGAACGCTGAGACGCTGCTGATCGGCGTCGCAGCACCGCTATCCGGCCCATCGGCAGTCCTCGGCAGGCAGATCGAGGCGGGCGCCGGCCTGGCGGCAGAAGCGAACGGCGTCCAGCTCAAGATGGTCGACGACAGCTGCACGGCCGACGGCGGGGCTGCTGCAGCCAGGGAATTCGTCGCGGCGAAGGTCAACGTGGTCGTGGGCTTTCTTTGCACCGAGGCGGTCGAGGCGGCTCTGCCGATCCTGAAGGAGGCCAGCTTACCGGTCATCACCGTCGGCGTGCGTACCGAAAGCCTGACCGACCGGCGCGCCAAGACCGGCTGGCCAGTCTTTCGTCTCGGGCCGCGTGGCGACGACGAGCGCAACGCCGTTGCCTCCATCCTCACGCGTCAATGGCAGAACGAACTGTTCGCCATCATCGACGACGGCACGATCTACGGTCGCGAAATCGCCGAGACGCTTCGGGCGGCAGCCGAACAGGCAGCGCTGAAACCGGTGTTTGTCGACACGTTCCGGCCGCAGCTCGACAATCAGATCGGACTGGTCGGGCGGCTGAAGAAGGCCGGCGCAACGCATGTCTTCGCCGGCGGCG
This sequence comes from Mesorhizobium sp. WSM4823, assembly GCF_055811195.1. Taxonomy (NCBI): domain Bacteria; kingdom Pseudomonadati; phylum Pseudomonadota; class Alphaproteobacteria; order Hyphomicrobiales; family Phyllobacteriaceae; genus Mesorhizobium; species Mesorhizobium sp. WSM4823. The sequence goes on along the minus strand of NZ_JBVVQL010000002.1, from coordinate 307,253 downwards.
ACGGCAGCGATGTCGCCATCATGGGCCGCGACGCCGGCCAGCTCGAGGCCGGCATCACATTTGCCGGCGGCGAAACGCTGCGCACGCAGCCCGGCGACGTGCCTTATGCCCAGGGCACACTGATGGTCGCGCCGCCCGAATGGGCCGATGTCGCCGATCCCAAGGTGCTGGAAAGCTTTGCCACACAAAAGATCGAGCCGGACGGCTACACGCTGCCGGCCTATGCGGCGGTCGAGATCGCCAAGGCGGCCTCGGCCCTGGCGGAAAGCTCCGGCAAGCCAATGGCCGATGCGCTCACCGCGCATGACTTCAGCACCGCGATCGGCCCCATCCGCTTTGACGGCAAGGGCGACTTGACCGAGAACCTCTATCGGGTCTTTCGTTTTAACGGTGCGCATTTCGTGCCGGCGGAGGCCAAATGATGTTTCGCACAGGGCCGCGCAATCTCATCACCGATGTCGCCGGCGTGTGTGTCGGCAACGCTTCCGATGTCAGGCTGAAATCCGGAGTGACCACGGTCGTCTGCGACGAACCGGCGGTGGCCGGTGTGCAGATCCTGGGCGGCGCACCCGGCACCCGCGAGACCGACCTGCTCGAGCCGCACAATTCGATCGAGGCGATCCATGCCGTGGTGCTTTCGGGCGGCTCGGCCTTCGGCCTCGATGCCGCCTCCGGCGTGCAGGCGGCGCTGCGCGAAAAGGGCATCGGCGTGGAGGTCGGCGGCTTTCGCGTACCGATTGTGCCAGCGGCGATCCTGTTCGACCTGCGCAATGGTGGCGACAAGAATTGGGGCCGCTATCCGCCCTACCGCGACCTCGGCTATGAGGCGGCACAGGCAGTCGGCAGCGACTTTCCGCTGGGCACGGTCGGCGCCGGCACCGGTGCATTGAGCTCCGGCCTCAAGGGCGGTCTCGGCTCGGCCTCGACGGTGCTCGACAGCGGCGTCACCATCGGCGCGCTGGCCGCCGTCAACCCGACCGGTTCGGTGACGATCGCCCGTAGCAGGCACTTCTGGGCGGCGCCCTTCGAAATCGGCGACGAGTTCGGCGGGCTTGGCTATCCTTCGCCGATGCCGGAAGACGCAAAGAGAATCCTGCTGAAGTTCCGCGACAGGCAGGTCGGGAGTCGAACGGAGGTCGGCGGCAACACCACCATCGCCGTGATCGCCACGGACGCCGTTCTCACCAAGTCCGCCGCCAAACGCCTTGCGATATCTGCGCATGACGGCTTCGCCCGCGCCATTTGGCCGACGCACACGCCGGCCGACGGGGATCTGGTCTTCGCGCTGGCAACCGGCAAGAGCGGCATCGAACTTGCGCCCAACGACGCTATCGAACTCTATGCAGCGGCTGGCGCCACCGTGGCGCGCGCTATCAGCCGCGGCGTCTTCGCCGCGACGCCTGCCGATGGCGACCTGTTTCCGGTCTGGTCATCGCGCTGATCGACACACCGTGCTCAACTGGGCCTGATCAGGTGGGGTCGGATTTTTCTTCCTCGAAGGTGACCGCAACATCCGAATTTGCCGACAGCCGTACTTTCTGACCCTCCACCTCGGCAACGAGACTGAGCGGAATGAAGTGATGATGACCCTTGTGAGCGCCCTCGCCGCTATCGCGCTTGGTCAGCTTGATTCGCTGTCCCTCAACCCTGTCGACGGTGCCGACATGGACGCCGTCGGCGCCGATCACTTCCATATGTTCGCGAATGCTGGCTGCATCGGTCATTGTGAGTTCTCCATTTGAAGCTGCCGACAATAACAAATGAGGGCACGATTGGATGCATCGGCTTTGCGTTTCACGTCGCACGACGTTTTGACCGCGTCGTGATAGTGATTGAATCGACCTTGGCTGCCGGGAGTAACACCATGCGATTCCTTGTCCTGTTTGCCGTTTCCCTACTTGCCCAGTTCGCAATGTCGTTCGCCGCCAATGCCGGCGATGTCGCCGAGCTTGAAATCCTCGGCTTCACGGGAGATGGCAGCGTCTTCGCCTTCGAGGAATATGGCATTCAGGACGGATCAGGATTTCCCTATGCCAATCGCTATTACATCAACACGGCCGACGACAGTTTCCTCAAGGGCGCGCCGATCAGAGTGCGGCTTGACGACGAGAACGCGACGCTTGAGGCAGCGCGTCTTGAGGCCCGGCAAAAAGGCGAAGCCATCGTCAAGCAGGCCGAACTTGCCGCAAACCGCGGCATCACTGCCGGCTTCAACCCGGTGACCGAACTTTCGGCCGATCCGTTCCGCATGGTGGTCAACCCGCGGCCGATCTTTTCGCCGGTCGATGATCCGCTCGAATTTCGGCTCGAGGAGATCGGCATGAACGATACCGAAAGCTGCCAGAGCCTGGGCGAGATCAACGGCTTTCGCCTGCTGCGCATCGAGGCGAAAGACGGCGGCAAGACTGCGCTTCTGCATGAGGACAAGTCGATCCCCAAAAGCAGAGGCTGTCCGAACGGCTACCGGATCGGCGCGGTGCAGACATTCTCGTTGCAGGGCCTCAGCGCCTATGCCGTGCTGATAGCGGTGCGCCAATACGGCTTCGAGGGGCCGGACTATCGCTGGATCGCGGTGACCGGCCGGCTGTGACGCTGTTCCCCGTCATAGGCAACCGCGTCCTAGATCGAATCCGCAAGGCCTTGCCATCGCCGGGCGCCATGGTTTGCGGCGCCCTGCTTTGGGCTGCGGCAATGGGCGCCAGCGCGCTTCTCAATCTGCTGTTCGACGACTGGGAGACCCCGGCAAAGATCCGCTTCGTCTCGTTGCTCTATGCAGCCGGCGGCGCGCTCGCCTTTCCGGTTGGCCTATTTCTGGCGCGGCTCGTCTCGCTCGGACGGCATTGGCAAGTTGCCTTGGCGGCCGCATTTGTCTGCCTTCTTGCTACTACGATCGGCCTCACCGGCGGGCTGTTTGCACTGCACTATCGTTCCTACTATGCCCAATGGCATGAACCCGCGCTGACCGTCGCCTGGTCAGTCCAGTTTGTGCACACCGTGGCAACGGCGTTCTATCAATTCATCGTTCTGGGCATCCGGCTTTATTTTCCGCTTGGTTTCATCGCGCTCGCTCTCGCCAGCATCTGGTTTGCGCGCCAGCAGCGTTGAGCATTCCGTCTGCCTCTGTTAGGACGCGGGCGAACGCCCTCGCAAGTCAGGACTGACCGATGATCCCTCGCTACTCCCGGCCGGAAATGGTTGCCATCTGGTCGCCCGAAACCCGGTTCCGCATCTGGTTCGAGATCGAGGCTTACGCTTGCGATGCACTGGCCGAGCTCGGCGTGATCCCAAAGGAGGCCGCCAAGACCATCTGGGAAAAAGGCGGGGCCGCGAAGTTCGACGTCGACGCCATCGACGAGATCGAGCGCGTCACCAAGCACGACGTCATAGCCTTCCTCACCCATCTCAGCGAATTCGTCGGGCCGGATGCCCGCTTCATCCATCAGGGCATGACGTCCTCGGACGTTCTCGACACCTGCTTTGCCGTGCAACTCACTCGCGCCAGCGACATCCTTCTGGCCGACATCGACGGCCTGCTTGCGGCGCTCAAGCGCCGCGCCTTCGAACACAAGGACACCATCACCATCGGCCGCAGCCACGGCATCCATGCCGAGCCGACCACTTTCGGCGTGAAGCTGGCGCAGGCCTATGCCGAATTCTCACGCTGCCGCGAACGGCTGGTCCACGCGCGTGAGGATATTGCGACGTGTGCCATATCAGGTGCTGTCGGCACCTTCGCCAACATCGATCCCTATGTCGAAGAGCATGTGGCCAAGAAACTCGGATTGAAGCCGGAGCCGGTGTCGACGCAGGTGATCCCGCGCGATCGCCACGCGATGTTCTTCGCCACGCTCGGCGTCATCGCCTCGTCGATCGAGCGGCTGGCGACGGAAATCCGTCATCTGCAGCGCACCGAAGTGCTGGAGGCGGAAGAGTATTTTTCGCCCGGCCAGAAAGGCTCGTCGGCGATGCCGCATAAGCGCAACCCGGTGCTGACCGAAAACCTCACCGGCCTAGCGCGCATGGTGCGTTCGTTCGCGCTGCCGGCGATGGAGAACGTGGCGCTCTGGCACGAGCGCGACATTTCGCATTCGTCGGTCGAGCGCATGATCGGGCCGGACGCGACCGTTACGCTCGATTTCGCGCTGTCGCGGCTGACCAGCGTCGTCGACAAACTGCTCGTCTATCCCGACAACATGCTGAAGAACATGAACAAGTTCCGCGGCCTCGTGCATTCGCAACGTGTTCTTCTGGCGCTGACCCAGGCGGGCGTTAGCCGTGAAGACGCCTACCGGCTGGTGCAGCGAAACGCCATGAAGGTGTGGGAGCAAGGCGCTGATTTCCTTGATGAACTTTTGGCTGACAAGGAGGTCACGTCAGCCTTGCCCGAGGCCGAGATCCGTGAAAAATTCGATCTTGGCTATCACACCAAGCATGTCGACACGATTTTCAGGCGCGTGTTCGGGGAGGCGTGATGATTTCGGCCGCCGGAGAATTCGATTTTCTTGCCCTGCCGGGGCGCGGTAATTCCGGGCCGGATCACTGGATGTCGCATTGGTGCCGGGCATTCCCCAATTCCAGCCGCGTGCTGCAGGCCGAATGGGACAGGCCGAACCCCGAGGACTGGATTGGCCGGGTGGACGCCGCAATTGCCGCGGCACCTCGGCGCGTGGTGCTGCTTGCGCACTCACTGGCGGTGGCGACAGCGGTGAAGTGGGCGGCCGGCGCCAGCGAAAGCCAGCTCAACAAGGTTGCAGGCGCGTTGCTGGTTGCCGCAACCAATGTCGAGGACCCTGATCCGTCCTTCGACCTGGTTCGTCCCTTTGCGCCGATGCCGCTGAAACGCTTGCCGTTTCCGACCCTGGTGGTGGCCAGCCGCACCGATCCGCGTGTCAGGTTCGACCAGGCTACGGCCTTCGCCGCGGCCTGGGGCGCGGACCTCGCCGATGCCGGCGATCTCGGCCATATGGGGAACGAGACCCGCCTCGGCCTTTGGCCGGCGGGCCTGCTCATGCTCGGCCGGCTGCTGGAAAAGGCCCGGCTCTAAGCCGCTTCCGAAACGCTCAAGCCTTGCCGGGAACGGTTCTGATCACCGTTCCCCATGGGTCTTCGCGGGTCGTCGCATCAGCCACATTATCCGAGCGCATTTCGACCCAGGCGAGGCCAGACCGAGAAGCGTCGCGACGGCCGGCACCAGCACTCTGCCATGCATTGGCGCCGATATGGTGGTGATATCCGCCTGACGACAGGAACACCGCCGCGCTGCCATATTTCGCCACCGTGTCGAAGCCGAACTCTTGGTGCCACCAGGCTTCGGCGTCTTCCGGCCTGCCGACGCGCAGATGGACGTGGCCGATGATGCTGTTGTCCGGCATGCCCTGCCAGCCGGCATCGCCGGACGGCACTTCGGCAACGACAGAGGGGATGTTCAGCCGTTCGGTTGCCATCGCGATCTTGTCGCCATTCCACTTCCAGTCCCCACGCGGGCGGTCGGCATAGATCTCGATGCCGTTGCCTTCAGGATCGGTCAGGTAAAGCGCCTCGCTGACCAGGTGGTCGGAAGCGCCCTCGATGCCGATCTTGTCCGCGATGGCATGATTGATCCAACGGCCGAGATCGGCCCGGCTGGGCAGCAGGAAGGCGGTGTGAAAGAGGCCGGCGGTGCGCGGATCGTCGGGTTTCGCCGCGGCATCCGCCTCGATGTCAAGCAAGGGACGGTTGGCGGCGCCCAACGTGATCGTGCCACCGGCGCGGCCCAGTTCCCGCAGGCCGACAACGTTGCGATAATAGGCAGCGAGGCTTTCCGCATCCCGCGCGCGCAACCCGACGCGGGAAACGCTGACCGGGGTGGTGGCGGCAAAAGGCAGTTCGCTCATCAAATTCTCCGTTCGGGCAGCCTTCGACGAGATCCCCAAAACCAGGAGCCCGGCGCCACCCACCACTATACGTCGTGTCAGTCCCAAAATCCTGGTTTCCTTACACGGCTGTTTCATTCCTACCGACAGATCATCGATCGCGATCGTTCACACAAGATGGCAAGATGCGAACATGGTGTTCACAATTGTGAGCAGTTGCACCGATTATCGCGGTTGCACGAAACCGTGCCGCTCGCTACATGCGCGCCATGAAAGTCAGGGATGCAGATATTCTCATCGTGCCGGGCTACACCAATTCCGGGCCCGACCATTGGCAGAGCCGCTGGCAATCGAAATTGTCGACGGCACGCCGCGTCGAGCAGGCAGAATGGTCGAAGCCGGTGCGCGAAGACTGGACGGCGAGCGTGGCGAAAGCGGTCAACGAGGCCGAGCGGCCGGTCGTCATCGTCGCGCATTCGCTCGGCGTTGCGACGGCGGTTCAGGCCATGCCGCAATTCCAACGCCCGGTGGCCGGAGCCTTCTTCGTGGCGCCACCCGACGTCGCCAATCCGAAGATAAAACCCAGGCACCTGATGACCTTCGGTCCCTACCCGCGCGAGCCGCTGGCATTCCCCTCTGTGGTGATCGCCAGCCGCAACGACCCGTTCTGCGCGTTCGATGTCGCCGAGGACATTGCCGGAGCCTGGGGCTCGCTGTTCATCGATGCCGGCGATGCCGGCCATCTCAATGCCGATTCCGGCTTCGGCCCATGGCCCGAAGGATCGATGACTTTTGCGAAGTTCCTGACGGACCTTTAGGACTCGATCGAGTCCTTGACGCTCTTCAGCAGGGTCTTTGCCCCCAGACCGATCAGCGCATGCTCGGAGCCCATGGCCAGCAGCCGATAGCCCATCGACACGACACGGCCGGCGATGGCCGGCTCGACGACGTAGATTGCGGCGTGCTTGCCGGCCTTGCGTGTCCGCTCGGCGATCGAAGCGACGGTTTCCATCATGCCTTCGAGCGTCGAGTTGACGGTGGCGCCGTTCGACCAGGCAATAGAGAAATCCGATGGGCCGAGGAAGATGCCGTCAATACCTGGCGTGTCGAGAATGCCGTCGAGCGCATCGAGGGCGGCGCGCGTCTCGATCATGGCGAAGGCCATGGTGCGCTCGTTGCTGTCGCGCAGCCAGTCGGCATAGTCACCCTTGCCATGACGTGGAAAGGCATAGGTTGGACCCCAGGAGCGCTCGCCGAGCGGCGGGTACTTCATGGCCGCGGCAAACAGCCTGGCGTCCGCCACCGAATTCACCATCGGCGCAATCACCGCCTCGGCGCCGAAATCGAGCGCGCGGCTGGCCATGTCGAAGCGGCCGACCGGAATGCGCACCAGCGCCGGTTTGTTGGCGGCCAGCACCGGCCCAAGGCCGCGCAGCACGCTGTCCTCGTGATGTCCGCCATGCTGCATATCGAGCGTAACGGCATCGAAGCTCTGTCTGGCGAGGATTTCCACCGTCAAGGCATCCGGCACGCCGGACCATGCGGTGCATAACGTTTCATCCGCCGCCAGGCGTGATTTCAGGGACATTAAGTGCCTTCCTTTGCTCTCTACTTGCTCTCGCATCGGCCCGGAACCGGTTTTCGGAACGCACGATACGAGAGGGTGTTAGGGCAGTTTCAGCCGGAAACGGCGGCAAAGGCAAAGAAAAACCGCCCGGCTAGGCCGAGCGGTCGATTGGTCCAGCAGGTCGATTTGGCGCAGAGAGAGATCATGTGTTCTTGATCTGTTCAATCGCCTGCGCCATCAGATCGTCCATGGTGCGGCGAATCTGATGGTCCGACTGGTCGACGCCGGCTTCGTCGAAATCCTTGCGGATCTTGCGGAAAACGTCGTGATCGCCGGCTTCCTCGATGTCGGCGACAACCACCTGCTTGGCATAGGCTTCGGCATCAGCGCCGGATTTGCCCAGCTTTTCGGCAGCCCACATGCCGAGCGCCCTGTTGCGGCGCGCCGAGGCTTTGAACCGAAGTTCCTCGTCGAATACGAATTTGCGCTCGAAGCCCTCTTCGCGGTCCTTCATATCGATCATTGCGTCCCTCCGTTCAAATCCGATTCGTTGATGTTGAATATGTGTTTCCGCTGCACAAACCAAAAGGCCGCGGACCGGTCAATATGCTACATCACTTGCTGCGCTGCGGCATTTCATTCCGGAAAGCGGTTGATTGAAAGGATTTGCCGATTGAGCAAACAGTGCGATTGGGATAGACACCGGCATTGAACCCCTACCGTTGCCGCACTAATTTAGGCGGACGGACAGGAACTGGTCGCTTGCCGCCTGTCCGGAAATCCAGAGAAAAATCAGATGAAAAATCGCCGCCGCATTTATGAAGGCAAGGCCAAGATCCTCTATGAGGGACCTGAGCCGGGGACGCTGATCCAGTTCTTCAAGGACGACGCGACCGCTTTCAACAAGAAGAAGCACGAAATCGTCGATGGCAAGGGCGTGCTCAACAACCGCATTTCCGAGCACATCTTCAATCATCTCAACCGGATGGGCATTCCGACCCACTTCATCCGCCGGCTCAACATGCGCGAGCAGCTGATCAAGGAAGTCGAGATCATCCCGCTCGAGGTTGTCGTGCGCAATGTCGCCGCCGGTTCGTTGGCCAAGCGCCTCGGCATCGAGGAAGGCACGGTCCTGCCGCGGTCGATCATCGAATTCTATTACAAGGCCGACGCGCTCGACGACCCGATGGTGTCCGAAGAGCACATCACCGCTTTCGGCTGGGCGAGCCCGCAGGAGATCGACGACGTCATGGCTCTGGCCATCCGCGTCAACGACTTTCTCTCCGGTCTGTTCATGGGCGTTGGCATCCAGCTCGTCGACTTCAAGATCGAGTGCGGCCGCCTATTCGAGGGCGACATGATGCGCATCGTCGTTGCCGACGAGATCTCGCCGGACTCCTGCCGTCTGTGGGACGTGGCGACCCAAGACAAGCTCGACAAGGACCGTTTCCGCCGCGACATGGGTGGGCTGGTCGAAGCCTATCAGGAAGTCGCCCGCCGCCTCGGCATCATGAACGAGAACGAGCCGCCGCGTCCCGCCGGACCGGTGCTCGTCGCCTCGACCGATGGCGTCAAAGGCAAGCCGCACTGAGATTTTTGCCGCTCAACACTTCGAACAGGAGCATGTCTAGCGTGATCAAGGCCCGCATTACCGTAACCCTCAAGAACGGCGTGCTCGACCCGCAAGGCAAGGCGATCGAACATGCGCTGTCCGGGATGGGCTTTGACGGCGTCGGCCAGGTGCGGCAGGGCAAGGTCTTCGACGTCGAGCTTGCAGAGAACGACAAGGCGAAGGCCGAGGCCGATCTCAAGGCGATGTGCGACAAGCTTCTGGCGAATACGGTGATTGAGAACTATAGTGTGGCGATTACCTGAGGTTGTGCCGGAGGGGTCAATGGCGGAAGTCACGAACGAACTGATGTTCGAGCGTCTAAAGCGCGTGCATCACGAGATCGGTGAGCTTCGTCAGGATGTTTCCGAGACGAAACGGGAATTGAATGTGATGCGGGGTCATATGGTGGCAACGCAAAGCGATATTCATAACATGTATGGCATTCTCGCCCGACAAGACGAACGCCTGGAGCGTATCGATCGCCGTTTAGACCTGCGCGAACTCGCCGAAGCCCAGAGGCCTTACGAACCGAAATGAAATCAGCCGTCGTCCTCCTGCCTGGTCTCAACCGTGATCGTGACATGATCGCGGCGCTGACCAAAATTTCGGGAACGCCGCCGGTCACGGTCTGGCAGACCGACACCGAAATCCCCGATGTCGACTTGATCGCCATTCCGGGTGGCTTTTCCTTCGGCGACTATCTGCGCTGCGGGGCGATTGCCGCGCGCATGCCTGTCATGCGGGCGGTCGCCGAAAAGGCAGCCAAGGGCGTGACGGTGATCGGCGTCTGCAACGGCTTCCAGATCCTGGTCGAGGCCGGCCTTTTGCCGGGCGCCTTGATGCGCAACACATCGCTGAAATTCGTCTGCCGGCAGGTCAAGCTGCAGATTGCCAATGCCAACACGATGTTCACCCGCCGCTATCAGCCGGGCCAGATCATCCGCTCGCCGGTGGCGCATCACGACGGCAATTACTTTGCCGACGCCGAGACGCTCCGCAGGCTCGAAGGCGAAGGCCAGGTCGTGTTCCGCTATGCCGAAGGCACCAACCCCAACGGCTCGATCAACGACATCGCCGGCATCATCAACGGCCAAGGCAATGTGCTCGGCCTGATGCCGCATCCCGAGAACCTGATCGAAGCAGCACATGGCGGCAGCGACGGCCGGGCGCTGTTCGAAAGTGCCCTCGGCATTGCCGCTTGATATCCCTAGCATTCATCCTTTTTCGCGAACTCGAAATAGGCGCCGCATGAGCCTGAGACAGACGATCGCCCGCCTCGCTCTCGTCGCCGCCGCCGGCCTTGTGCTCGCCTCCTGCCAATCGAAGCCTAAGAGCGCGCCGGCGCCCTCGGGCAAGAGCGCGTCGCTGCTTGCAATGGAACAGGTGGCGATCGCAGCCCACAAATGCTGGATCGCCAGCAAGGATGCTGCCTTCAAGCCTTACCAGATGGCCAATGAGCTGAATTCGTTCACCGGCACGCCGCGCTTCCTGCTGGTCCCGGTCAAGCACTATGGCGGAAAGCCGTTGCTGGTCGTGCAGGCGCAAGGCAATTCACGTCGCATCGACGTCTTCGGTCCGCTGATGGACGAGCCGCTCGGTGCACGCATCGGCTCGGACATTGCCCGCTGGCAGACTGGTAATCCGGCTTGCGGTGCGGCGGCGTAGCGCCATGGGCCGCTTCCTGCAGATAGCGGGGCTGGTCATAGGTCTGGCCGGGCTTGTCCTGCAAATCTGCATCACCGTTCCGGCGTCGATGGAAGCAGACCGTAGCTTCGTTGGCTCGCTGGTCTTCTACTTCAGCTTCTTCACCATCCTGACCAATATCGGCGCAGTGCTCGTGCATGTTTCGCTGCTGTCACCCGCTGGCTATGCCTGGTTTCCGGCTTTTGCCGGGCCGCGGATGCGGGCGGGCGTTGCGGTTGCCATAACACTGGTCTTCATCGTCTATGCGACGGTCCTGGCGCAGCTTTGGCAGCCGCAGGGCCTGTTCCTGCTCTGCGACGTCCTGCTGCACTACGTAACGCCGGTGCTGTTCGTGCTGTGGTGGCTTGCGGCAGGCGCCGACGGCTCGACACGGTGGCGCGACATCTCTTGGTGGATGATCTATCCGGTCGCTTATTTGGCCTATGTATTGGCGCGGGCGCCGATATCGGGCGAAGTGCCCTACCCGTTCCTCAACGTCGCCAAGAACGGCGCGGCCAGCGTCGCCGTTTCGGCGCTCGGCATCACCGGTCTTTTTCTGGTGCTGTGCATAGTCGCCGTGCTTGCCGACCACGGTATCTCACGGATGAGGAGCCCTGGCGTCCATCAAGGTACGAAAAGGGCTACCTGAGACCGTGTCTTCTTAAGATGACACTGGCTCAATGTGTCTTTCAGTCCCAGAACGGCCGCAGACCCTCACGGTGGGCATCGCAGCGCGAGACGCCGATATCCTTGAGCTGATCGTCGGTCATCTCCAGCAATATCAGCCGGCTGCGCCGACGATCGACCATGGCGTCGATCCACTTGAACAGCGATTTGGCCACGCGGACGAGACGATTGACATAGGTCCTCCGACCTGATGGCCGCGTCATCCGTAACCCAGCTTCTGCATAATGAGTTGTATCGATTGTACCCATTGTCTTTCCGCCAACACCTGTGATTGTAACCCTTTTATCACCGGACGCTGATATGTATTGACTCATATTCCGGCGCAATATAGAAAATTGTCACCATGACAAGTTGGCTTCCAGATCTCACCACAGGCACCGGTCCGCTCTATCAACGGCTGGCGGATTCCATTGAAACGGACATCGATCGGGGCGTGATCGATGCAGGGACAAAACTGCCGCCGCAGCGCGATCTGGCATATGATATCGGCACGACGGTCGGCACAGTCGGCCGGGCCTACCAGTTGTTGCGCGAGCGCGGACTGGTCAGCGGCGAAGTCGGGCGCGGAACCTATGTCCTGACGCAGCGCCCGGACGTCGCGAAGCCGGATTTCCTGGAACCCGTCGCGCAAGGCACGCGCTACTACTTCGATGCGCCTCGCGACAAACTGCGCCTCGACAGCACGGCCGCGCCCGACACTGGCCAGGGCGCCATTGTCGCCGATGTGCTTTCGCGCGCAACGCAGGACTATCCGCACGAGATTTCAAGCTACACGCGCGATTTCCCGGACCGCTGGTTTGAGGCCGGCAGAAGCTGGCTGTCGCGCAATTCCTATCGCCCGGCCCCGGATACCATCGTTCCGACGCTCGGCACCCATGCCGCGGTGATGGCAGCAATTGCAGGGCTCACCACTCCCGGCGACTATGTCGTCTTCGAGCACCTCACCTACTCGCAGATTTCCCGCAGCGCCGGCCTGATCGGGCGCCGGACCGCACTGGTGGCGGCGGACGACGGAGGCATCGATCCCGAGGATTTCGAGCGCATCTGCGCGCAAAAACATCCGAAAATAATGTTCCTGATGCCGACGGCCAAGAACCCGACGCTGGTGACGCTGTCGGCAACGCGCCGTGAGGCCATCGCGCGTGTCGCCCGTCAATACAATGTCGTCCTGATTGAGGATGATCTCTATGGCGGCATGACAGACGACCCAACGCCGTTGCTCGCCGAATATGCGCCGGAACGGACAATCGTTGCCGGCGGCCTGTCGAAATCGGTCGCCGCGGGTGTTCGTAGCGGCTGGCTAGCCTGCCCGCCGGCCTATCGCCATCGCATCAGGGTCGCCCACAAGATGATGACCGGTGGCCTCCCGTTCCTGCTGGCAGAGGTAGGCAGCCGGCTGGTGCTGTCCGGCCAGGCCAGTGAGATGCGCAAACGCAGCATTGCCGAAATCAGCGCGCGCATAGCGATCGTGCGCGAGACACTCGACGGCTTCGATTTCAAGGCGTTGGATACCGTGCCCTTCGTTTGGCTGACTTTGCCCGATCCATGGCTTTCCGGCACCTTCAAGCAAGCCTGCCTCGAGCATGGCGTACTGATCGACGATGAGGACGAGTTCAAGGCAGGGCGCTCCGAACAGGTTTTCCATGGCGTCCGCTTTGGCGTGTCACAGCCGGAACGGCGAGAGGACTTAGCGCATGGTCTGGCGGTAATCAGGCGGCTTCTGGACGAAGGCCGTGCCGGCTACGACAGTTTCTCCTGAACCGGCTTGAAACCGGCGGGTCGAGTGGCGATCTTTCGCTACTTGCTGCCCTTGTGGCTTTCCATCGTTTTTCGTCGCTTGATGGGTGTATCGGCGGCAAAGCTTGCGATAAGACGGGACTCGATCCCCAGGACACAAATTGCCGCCCATGACCATTTCCAATTCCGTGCCGATCACTCCGGACCTCATCGCCGCGCACGGGCTGAAGCCCGACGAATATCAGCGCATCCTCGACCTGGTCGGGCGTGAACCGAGCTTTACCGAACTCGGCATCTTCTCGGCGATGTGGAACGAACACTGCTCCTATAAATCCTCGAAGAAGTGGCTGCGCACACTGCCGACATCAGGTCCGCGGGTCATCCAGGGTCCGGGCGAGAATGCCGGCGTGGTCGACATCGGCGACGGCGACTGCGTCGTCTTCAAGATGGAGAGCCATAATCACCCCTCCTACATCGAACCCTATCAGGGAGCTGCGACCGGGGTCGGCGGCATATTGCGCGATGTCTTCACCATGGGCGCACGGCCGATCGCGGCGATGAACGCCCTGCGCTTCGGTGCGCCGGATCATCCCAAGACCAAACACCTCGTTGCCGGCGTCGTTTCCGGCGTTGGCGGCTATGGCAATTCCTTCGGTGTGCCGACGGTCGGCGGTGAGGTCAATTTCGACGCACGCTACAATGGCAACATCCTGGTCAATGCGTTCGCGGCGGGGCTCGCCAAGACCGATGCGATCTTCCTGTCGGAAGCCAAGGGCGTCGGCCTGCCGGTCGTCTATCTCGGCGCCAAGACCGGACGCGACGGCGTCGGTGGCGCGACGATGGCCTCGGCCGAGTTCGACGACAAGATCGACGAGAAGCGGCCCACCGTTCAGGTCGGCGACCCGTTCACTGAAAAATGCCTGCTCGAAGCTTGCCTCGAACTGATGGCGTCAGGCGCGGTCATCGCCATCCAGGACATGGGCGCGGCCGGCCTCACCTGTTCGGCGGTCGAGATGGGCGCCAAGGGCGATCTCGGCATAGAGCTCGACCTCGACAAGGTGCCGGTGCGCGAGGAACGCATGAGCGCCTACGAAATGATGCTGTCGGAGAGCCAGGAGCGCATGCTGATGGTGCTGCGCCCCGAAAAGGAAAAGGAGGCCGAGGCGATCTTCCACAAATGGGGCCTCGATTTCGCCATCGTCGGCAAGACCACCGACGATCTGCGCTTTCGCGTGCGGCACCAGGGCGACGAGGTCGCCGATCTGCCGATCAAGGATCTCGGCGACAAGGCGCCGGAATATGACCGCCCGTGGGCCGAGCCGAAGAAGCCGGCGCCGCTGGCGGCTGGCGACGCACCACAGGCGGATGTCGCCGAGGCGCTGTTGAAACTGCTTGGCGGACCCGATCTTTCCTCGCGCCGCTGGGTATGGGAACAGTACGACACGCTGATCCAGGGCAATTCGCTGCAGCTTCCGGGCGGCGATGCCGGTGTGGTGCGCGTCGAAGGTCATCCGACCAAGGCGCTTGCCTTCTCTTCCGACGTGACGCCGCGCTATTGCGAGGCCGACCCTTATGAAGGCGGCAAGCAGGCGGTGGCCGAATGCTGGCGCAACCTCACCGCCACCGGCGCACTGCCGCTCGCGGCCACCGACAACCTCAACTTCGGCAATCCGGAACGGCCCGAGATCATGGGCCAGTTGGTCGGCGCCGTGAAAGGCATCGGCGACGCCTGCCGCGCGCTCGGCTTTCCGATCGTCTCCGGCAATGTCTCGCTCTACAACGAAACCAACGGGCAAGGCATCTTGCCGACCCCGACCATCGGCGGCGTCGGACTGATCGACGACTGGTCGAAGATGACGCGGATCGGCTTTGCCGCCGAGGGCCAGATGATCCTGCTGGTCGGCGCGCCGTCCAAGTGGGGAACGCATCTCGCCCAGTCGGCCTATATGCGCGACATTCACGGCCGCACCGACGGCCCGCCGCCGCCGGTCGACCTCGACCATGAAAAGCGCGTCGGCGACCATGTACGCGCCCTGATCGCCTCCGGCGTCGTTACATCAGCGCATGATGTTTCCGACGGCGGCATCGCTGTCGCGCTGGCCGAGATGGCGATGGCATCCGGCATCGGCGCGACCGTCCCCGGCCTGGTCGGGACCGATCCGATCCCGGTCTGGTTCGGCGAGGATCAGGGCCGCTATCTCTTGACGCTGTCGGTCGATCCGCAGAGTGACGAATGGGATACTATTCGCGAACAGCAAAGCAAGCTCGGCATCTTTGCGCCGTGGATCGGCTCGACGGGCGGCGGCGAATTGAAACTCGGCGAGGCGCGTGCGATACCGGTCAGCGAATTGACCGCAGCCCACGAATCCTGGTTTCCTCGCTTCATGGGAACGGAATAAGGTAGCACCTATGGCAATGGACGCGCACGACATCGAACGGCTGATCAAGGAAGGCATTCCGGACGCCAAGGTGACGATCCGCGACCTGGCCGGCGACGGCGACCACTATGCGGCCGAGGTGGTGGCCGAGAGCTTTCGCGGAAAAAGCCGCGTCCAGCAGCATCAGATGGTCTATGACGCGCTGAAGGGCAATATGGGCGGTGTGCTGCACGCGCTCGCCTTGCAGACCAGCGTGCCGGACTGATTTTCCGCGCCTGGTCACCTTTTCGCCGAGACGGCAATGATCGGCCCTGCCGGGTAGTTTCCGCCGACGATCATCCTCTCGCCATTCGACAGCGCCGAAACCACTCCGTCGAAGAAAAGCGCGTTGGGGCAATGCAACGCATCACGGAACAGGCGTGCAAAGCTGCCGAGACTGACTTGCGAGCGTGAGATCGCCAGCATGATCGTGTTTTCGTCGCGCACCCCAACGCCGTTGCGAATGTAACGCGACGTGCCGTTCGCCTCGAAGCGAGGATGAGGCCGGCCGTCGATCACCAGCATCGGCCCGGACTGCGTGGCGAACGCCACATCCGGCTTCGCGGCGGCATAGGTGTTCGTTTCCATGATCGCCGCCTTGCCGTCGTTGCGGACCAGGAACACACCATTCGGCTTCAAGAAGAAATTGCCTTCGCCGTCAGCGAGGTTGAGCGGCGCCTTCTCCTGGCCATCCTCAATAAGAAGGCCGACCGGCGTCAGGTCCTCATGATACATGCCAGCGTTCATGGCGAGCAGCACCGGCCTGCCCTCGCCCGACATCGCCTTGTCGAACTTTTCCAGCGAGCCGAAGGCTTTGCCGTCGTCGCCGGCGTGCAAGACGCCGGTGTCATAGGCGCGAAGATCGATCTCGCAGACGATGTATGGAACTGTCTCAAAGCTAAGATCGCGGCATGGCCCGGGCAGCTCGTAGCCGATAACGACAGGCGGGTGTTCCGATGGCCTGCGCCACCAGATAGAGGCAAGCACAATGAGCAGAACACCAATTAGGAACGCCGCGCTATATCGCCTTCTCATCGCTTCCCTGGGAAAATAGCTGCCCGATGCTCTTGGCCCAATATCAGGCCATCCTTTGCGCCATTTGCGTGACGATGCGGCAAACGTCTTGTTTCAGGCAACCTATGGGTTTATTTGAAGGGTATGTTTCGAGCCTGGCTCCCGCGGGCATGAAAGGATTCTCTATGAGCGGTATTAACGACTACATCGACAGCGAGGTGAAGGGCAACGAAGTCGTTCTCTTCATGAAGGGCACGCCCGGTTTCCCGCAATGCGGTTTTTCCGGTCAGGTCGTGCAGATCCTCGACTATATCGGCGCCGACTACAAGGGCGTGGACGTGCTGACCTCGGCCGAGCTGCGGCAAGGCATCAAGGAATACTCAAACTGGCCGACGATCCCTCAACTCTACGTCAAGGGTGAGTTCGTTGGCGGCTGCGACATCATCCGCGAGATGTTCCAGGCAGGCGAATTGCAGACGTTCCTGGTCGAAAAGGGCGTGAGCGTCAAAGGCGCAGCCTGAATTCTGTTGTGCATGATCCTTCCGAAAGTCGGTTCCCGACTTTCGGGGGCTTGCGCTAAACGCCGGGCCAGCCCCCATCTCGGCAGACTAATTACCCCCGGTGTCGGGGCACAAGACGAATGAAGGCGCCGGCGCACCGGCGCTTTTTCGTTTGAAGATCGGACTTTGCCGTGGATCAGCATGCACAAGCGCCGCAACAGGCAAGCACCTTGCCTATTCCGCGCTGGGAGTTCATCGCGCTATGCGCGGCCTTGATGGCGCTCAACTCGCTGGCCATCGACATCATGCTCCCGGCGCTGCAGCAAATCGGCGCCTCGCTGGGCGTGGAGAATGAAAACCACCGCCAATACGTGATTGCCGCTTACATTCTGGGCTTTGGCGGCGGACAGCTGTTCTTCGGCCCGATCTCGGACCGATTTGGACGCCGTGCTCCACTCGTCGTCGGACTGGTGATCTATGTCGCGGCAGCGGCTGCGGCGGCAATCGCGCCGACATTCGCCACCCTTATCCTGTGCAGGGTTGTGCAAGGTATCGGCGCCGCGGCCACACGCGTCATCGCCGTCTCGATCGTGCGCGACACGTTCGACGGCCGGCGCATGGCTGAAGTCATGTCGCTGATCTTCATGGTGTTCATGGCAATTCCGGTGGTGGCGCCCGGCATCGGCCAATTCATCATGCTGTTCGCGACCTGGCACGTGATCTTCATCACCATGGCGGCAGGGGCGCTGATCGTGTCGGCGTGGGCACTGCTGCGCCTACCCGAAACACTACATCCCGAACACCGCAGGCCGCTAACTGCCGAATCCATCATCGGCGGCTTCCGCATCGTGCTGACCAATCGCATGGCACTTTGCTACGCCTTCGCCAGCACTTTTGCCTTCGGCGCGATGTTCGGCTTCATCAACTCGGCGCAGCAGATCTACGTCGGCGTTTTTGGCGTCGGCGAGATGTTCCCGGTGATTTTCGCAGGGATAGCCGGCGTGCTCGCCTTTTCGAACTATTTGAATTCGCGCCTTGTCGGCCGTATCGGCATGCGCCGTCTGTCGCAGAGCGCACTGCTCTTGTTTCTGGCCATCAGCCTCGCCTGGCTGGTTGTTTCCATCCAAATGAAGATGCCGCTCTGGCTTTTCATCGCCTTCTTTGCTTGCGCGATGGTCCCGTTCGGCGCACTTGGCGCGAATTTCAACGCACTCGCCATGGAGCCGCTCGGCCAACTGGCTGGCACCGCATCGTCCATTCTGGGTTTCATGCAGACCTTCCTCGGCGGCCTGCTTGGCACGCTGATCGGTCAAGCCTTCAACGGCACGGTGACGCCCTTGGCCGCCGGATTCTGCAGCGTGTCGCTTGGCGCGTTGGTGATGGTGCTGATCGCGGAACGCGGCAAGTTCTTCCGGCCGCAGAACCCGCCGGTTTAGGCGGGATGCATTCAACCTGAATGATCCCCGGCAAAGCCTACTCCGCCCAGAGCTCGCGTCGCAGTTCGCGCCAGCTTTCCTTGTCCGGCGCGGCGATGATGCCGCCATCGACATGCGACGGCAGATAGGGGCCGCCGTCGAACCGTGCCGCATAACCGCCTGCCTCGGCATGGATCAGCACACCGGCCAGATGATCCCACGGCATCAGCTTGTTGTAGACGGCGAAATGGCCATAGCCGCTCGCCAACAGCCGATATTCATGAGCCGCGCAGCGATAGGCGAACTGCGACAGGCACTTTGTCTGGTTACGCGCCAGCCGGGATCGTTCCGGCTCGGGTAGATACTGCCAGGAGACCGCACCGGTCATCGCCGAGATCGGCACAGGCTTGGCGACATGCACCTTCTCTATGCTGCCATGCGCATGCCGTATGTGGCTGCCAGCGCCCTTGGCGCCGATCAGCCAGTCCTTGCCGACGGGATCGTGAATGATGCCGGCGACGGTCTCGCCCTTCACCACGACACCGAGCATGACGCCAAACAGCGGCACACCGGAGGCGAAGTTGAAGGTGCCGTCGACCGGATCGATGACGAAGGCGAGATCGGCCTCACCGAGGCCTTGGAGCAGCGCCGGATCGTCGGAACAGGCCTCTTCGCCCACGATCATCGCCTTGGGGTAGCGCTCACGCAGCCTGACGGTGATGAGCCGTTCGGCATTCACGTCGGCCTCCGTCACCAGGTCGGCTGCCGAGGTTTTCTGGCGGACCTCGCCCTCATCCAGCCGGCGAAAGCGCGGCATGATCTCGGCTATGGCAGCGTCGGACAGAAGGTTGGCAAGCCAGTCGATCGCGGTGTCGTCAAATGTCATCGGCTTGCCTTGTGGTGAGGGTCTCGTTGAGAGCGGCGAAATCGAACAGCTTTCTGTCGAGCAGATGCGAGGGCCGCACATTGGTCATGGCGTGGATCATCGTGTCCTTGCGGCCGGGCATGCGCTTTTCCAGGTCGTCGAGCATCGCCTTCATCGCATTGCGCTGCAAGCCATCCTGGCTGCCGCACAGATCGCACGGGATGATCGGAAACTTCATGGCGCCGGCGAATTTTTCGAGATCGGCCTCGGCGCAATAGGCGAGCGGCCGCAGCACCATGACGTCGCCGTCGTCGTTGAGCAGTTTTGGCGGCATGGCGGCAAGCCGCCCGCCATGGAACAGGTTCATGAAGAAGGTTTCGAGAATGTCCTCGCGATGGTGGCCGAGCACCAGCGCCGAGCAACCTTCCTCCCGCGCGATGCGGTAGAGATGGCCGCGCCTGAGCCGCGAGCACAGCGAACAGTAGGTGCTGCCCTCGGGAAGCTTGTCGGTCACCACCGAATAAGTGTCCTGATATTCGATGCGGTGCGGGATGGCGTATGTATTGAGATAGTCGGGCAATATGTGTTTGGGAAAATTGGGCTGGCCCTGGTCGAGGTTGCAGGCCAACAGCTCTACCGGCAGCAGCCCGCGCCATTTGAGGTCGAGCAGCAAAGCGAGCAGGCCGTAGGAATCCTTGCCGCCCGACAAGGCAACCAGCCAGCGATCGCCTGGCCTCACCATCGAAAAATCGTCGATCGCCTGACGGGCGAGACGCAGCAGCCGTTTGCGCAGCTTGTTGAACTCGACGGAGGACGGCACATCGGCAAACAGCGGATGAAAGCCGCCTGCGGCATCGGCGATCGGTTCGAGTGTCTTGGCATCTGGCAGCATGTTCATGGCGCGTCGGCCCCAAAGGTCCTTGTTGCTGCCCGGATTAGCGCATCGGCCCGAAAATCGAAATCGATTTTCGGATGCCCAAAAGAAAAGGCCGCCTCGAGGGCGGCCTTCGATGCTGTCGCAGATGAAGAAATCGATCAGCGCGAATAGAATTCGACGACCAGGTTCGGTTCCATCTGCACGGCGAAGGGAACATCCGACAGGCCGGGGATGCGCCCGAAGGTCGCGGTCATCTTGTTGTGGTCGACCTCGATGTAGTCAGGCACGTCGCGCTCGGCCAAGCCTACCGATTCCAGGACGATCACCAGCTGCTTCGACTTTTCGCGCACTTCGATAACGTCGCCCGGCTTGCAGCGGTACGAGCCGATGTTGACGCGCTTGCCGTTGACATTGATGTGACCGTGATTGACGAACTGGCGGGCGGCAAAAATGGTCGGCACGAACTTGGCGCGATAGACGACGGCGTCGAGACGCGATTCGAGCAGGCCGATCAGGTTCTCCGAGGTGTCGCCCTTGCGGCGGTCCGCCTCTTCATAGACCTTGCGGAACTGCTTTTCCGAAACGTCGCCGTAGTGACCCTTCAGCTTCTGCTTGGCACGCAGCTGCAGGCCGAAATCGGAAAGCTTGCCCTTGCGGCGCTGGCCGTGCTGGCCGGGACCGTATTCGCGCTTGTTGACCGGGGACTTCGGGCGACCCCAGATGTTTTCGCCGAGACGGCGGTCGATCTTGTATTTCGCGGATTCGCGCTTGCTCATCGCATTCCCTTTCAAAACAATACACCCGGAACCTCATGGTCCGGGTGAAGGAAACGCGCCCTCCTCTGGCCCCCGTTTTCGAGACCTGACAGGGTTCTCCCACGCAACGCGGCGGAAAACCCACGGGACACGTCATTTACAAGACCCGGGAAAATAGAGAGCTTCCCAAACGTCTTGCGCACATAAAGAAACCACCGGGCGTTGCGGCCCGGTGTTGGTGGGCTGATTAAACGGAGATTTAACCGGTGTCAAGCTTGCGGCTGGCGTCGGTGATGGCAGGCGGATGCGGCCCAACCGCCGCGGCTCGGCCGCGGCTATCAAACCATGGAACCGGAACCGACCTCCCTGCCTGGTGCGGACGAGCGGCTAGTGTTTCGATTTCTTCTCCGGCAGGCCTTTGCGCTTGGTCTCGGCGAATTCCTCGAGCTGCTTTTCGCTCATGGATTTGTACATTCCTTTCGAAGCGCCTTTGAGTTCGCTCTTCTTGGTCTCGCCACGCTTGGCGGACAATGCCGCGCCGGCGGCTTTCTGCTGGGCCTTTGATGTGGCTGGCATGATCGTTTCTCCTGTTGCCAATAAGAGAAAACGTATCGGTCCGGATGATGTTCCTAAATATCAGGAAATCGCCAGCCCAAACCCCTGCATCAGGCGGCGAGTTGGAAAATCAACCCTCTTTGAGGTGAAGACAGCAAGATCGGCGCCTTCCGGCAGCGCCTCGCCGCGATTCTTGCCCTCGGTGTCAACGAGCAGCGAGAGCGCCCGTCGCGCGATCGCTTCGGCAGGATCGAGCCAATCGACCGGCCAAGGTGCCGTCTTGCGCATGCGGTTGGCCAGAAAGGGATAATGGGTGCAGGCAAGCACGACGATGTCGGTCCTGAGCTGGTCGTGTTCGACGAAGCACGGTGCGATCTCGATGCGCACGGCCTCTTCGTCGACAAAGCCCTCACGCATATAGACCTCGGCCAGTCCCGCCAGGCTGTCGCTGCCAACCAGGCGGACATGGCATTTCTGGGCCCATTTGCTGATCAGGTCGCGCGTATACTGACGCTTGACGGTGCCGGGCGTCGCCAGCACCGAAACCAGCCCGGAGCGCGTGCGTTCAGCCGCCGGCTTGATCGCCGGCACCGTGCCGACGAAAGGATGGCCGGGAAATCTTTCGCGCAAAGCATCGATAACCAGCGTCGAGGCGGTGTTGCAGGCGATGACCGAAATGGCCGGCGAAAACCGGGCGAGCAGCTTGCCGAACAGCTCCAATGTATGCGCCCTCAGTGCTGGTTCCTCCCAGGCGCCATAAGGGAACGCCGCGTCGTCGGCGACATAGACGAAGCGACGGTCGGGCATCAGCACGCGCGCTTCGCGCAACACCGTCAGGCCGCCGAGGCCGGAATCGAACATCAGGATCGGGCGGGCGCTTGAGGGATCGGTCATTGTCATTGTTTAGGAGAAAGGACTTGGATTACGAGAAAAGAGTGGGATTACGAGACAAGAGTGGGATTGCGAGAAAGGAACTCAGAGAGAAGGCTGGGACTACGGCAGGAAGATGGTCGCACATCCGATAGTCCATCATTCTGAAATGATGGGCCCCACCAAATAACATTCGGTTACTCCAGGCTGAACCTAGTCGTTGTCTTTCGCCTTGGCGGCGCGTGCTGCGGCTGCCGGAAGCCGTCTCGGATCGTCGCCCGGCGATCCGTCGCCGCGCGGCATGGCCGGCGAGAACCTGTCCAGCGATGATATTATACCGCGCAGCACCTTGAGCTCCTGCTCGGCGAAGCCGGCGCGCGTCAGCACCGCGCGCAGATTGTCGACCATCTTCGGCTTCTTCGGCGCCGGGCGGAAATAGCCGCGCGCCTCGAGCGCGCCTTCCAGATACGCGAACAGGCCGTGCAACTGTTCCTTGGTCGCCGGCATCATGTCAGGGCTGGAAAAATTGGTTTTCGTTTCATCTTCCAAACCCGACTTCATCCATTCATAGGACATCAGCAGGGCCGCCTGGGCGATGTTGAGCGAAGAGAAGGCGGGATCGACCGGGAAGGTGACGATCTCGTCGGCCAGGCCGACCTCGTCATTGTAGAGCCCAAACCGCTCGCGGCCGAACAGGATGCCGGTGCGCTGCCCGGCTTGCTGGCGTGCTCTCAACGCCCTGCCCGCCTCGACCGGTCCGCGCACCGGCTTGAAATTATCGCGCGCGCGCGCCGTGGTGGCGAAGACGAAGTTCAGGTCGGCAACCGCCGAGGCCAGATCGTCAAAGACCGTGACGGCATCGATGACATGGTCGGCGCGGCTCGCGGCAGCGCGCGCCTTCTCGCTTGGCCAGCCGTCGCGCGGATTGACGAGGCGCAGTTCGGCAAGGCCAAAGTTCGCCATGGCGCGCGCGACCATGCCGATATTCTCGCCGAGCTGTGGCTCGACGAGGATGATCGCCGGGCCTGCGGCAGGAGGGATGTCATTGCTGGCTTGCATGATTTTAATGAACTGCTGTTTGCGGCATTTCAGCGTCCCCTGCCATATCCGGCCGCGAAAATGAAGCTTTCACAAAGAGCGGCCAATGGCGGTGGTCGAGCCAGGCCGCGCGGATCGCCGTTTGCGCGGCCAAAAATGCTTTGATATACGGGCCGCATCCCCGGCCGAAGCCATGCGGGCAAGGCCGTTCCGATCCCCAACAATGAGGCATTCTTTCCATGGCGAAGATCAAGGTGGCGAACCCAGTCGTCGAACTCGACGGCGACGAGATGACCCGCATCATCTGGCAGTTCATCAAGGACAAGCTGATCCACCCCTATCTCGACCTCAAGCTTGAATATTACGACCTCGGCGTCGAACACCGCGACGCCACCAACGACCAGGTGACCATCGATTCGGCCAACGCCATCAAGAAGCATGGCGTCGGCGTGAAATGCGCGACGATCACGCCCGACGAGCAGCGCGTCGAGGAATTCAAGCTGAAGAAGATGTGGAAGTCGCCGAACGGCACGATCCGCAACATCCTCGGCGGCACCATCTTTCGCGAGCCGATCATCATGAAGAACGTGCCGCGGCTGGTGCCCGGCTGGACCAAGCCGATCATTGTCGGCCGTCATGCCTTCGGCGACCAGTACCGCGCCACCGACTTCCGCTTTCCCGGCAAGGGCAAGCTGACGATCAAGTTCGTCGGCGAGGACGGCAAGGTGATCGAGCATGAGGTGTTCGATGCGCCTGCCGCCGGCGTCGCCATGGCCATGTACAATCTCGACGAGTCGATCCGGGAATTCGCCCGCGCCTCGCTGAATTACGGCCTGCTGCGCAATTATCCGGTCTATCTCTCGACCAAGAACACCATCCTCAAGGCCTATGACGGCCGCTTCAAGGACATTTTCCAGGAAGTCTACGAGGCTGAGTTCGAAGCCGAATTCAAGGCGAAAAAGATCTGGTACGAGCACCGGCTGATCGACGACATGGTCGCCTCCAGCCTGAAATGGTCGGGCGGCTATGTCTGGGCCTGCAAGAACTATGATGGCGACGTGCAATCGGACACGGTGGCGCAAGGTTTTGGGTCGCTCGGCCTGATGACCTCCGTGCTGATGACACCGGACGGCAAGACGGTGGAGGCGGAGGCCGCGCATGGCACCGTCACCCGTCACTATCGCCAGCATCAGAAGGGCGAGGAAACCTCGACCAATTCGATCGCCTCGATCTTCGCCTGGACGCGCGGCCTCGCCCATCGCGCCAAGCTCGACGACAACGCCGACCTGAAGCGTTTTGCCGAGACGCTCGAAAGGGTTTGCATCCAGACCGTCGAGGCCGGTTTCATGACTAAGGACCTGTCGCTGCTGATCGGACCCGACCAGCCATGGCTTTCGACCACCGGCTTCCTCGACAAGATCGACGAGAATCTGCAGAAGGCGATGGCCTGACGGCCAAAACCCGGCAACATCGAAGGCTCCGAGAGGAGCCTTCTTCTTAGGGCAAGCAACGAGAGCGGAAGAAGGGGTGATCGATGACCAAGCCGATCCTCTACGGGGCGGACTACAGCGTCTATGTGCGCATCGTCCGCCTCGCGCTCGAGGAAAGGGCATCGACTACGAGCTCGTGCCGGTTGATGTCTTCGCGGCTGAAGGCATTCCCGGCTGGTACTTCGAGCACCATCCGTTTGGGCGCATCCCGGCCTTCGAGCATGACGGCTTTCGCCTGTTCGAAGCGAGCGCGATTGCGCGCTATGTCGACGAAGCGTTTGGTGGGCCGGCTTTGCAGCCGGTTGAGGTTCGGCCTCGCGCAACCATGAACCAGATCATCGGCATGCTCGACGCCTATGCCTATCGGGCGATGGTCTGGGATGTCGCTGTCGAGCGGCTGGAGAAGACGGCGCCTGACGAAGCCCTGATCGCCGACGGGCTTTTAAAGGCCCGCAAGACGTTGCAGGCGCTCTCCTCACTGAAAGCCCCGAGACCATGGCTGATGGGAAGCGAGTTGACGCTGGCCGACCTGCATGCAGCACCGATCATCGCCTATTTCGTCAAGGTGGCCGAAGGACGGGATCTGCTGGCCGAGTTCGCCGATATCCAGGCTTGGTGGGTTCGCATCGCCGAGCGCCCGAGTTTTGCCCGTACTGAAAAGGCCGGGTGAGGCGAAGCGGCCCCCGAATGGCAGCTGCTCATTCAGGAAGGTAGATTTCCGCCTTCATGAAGGTCTTCGCACGACCTACGATCAGCACGCGATCTCCAGCCAAGTCGCACAGCAAATGCCCGCCGCGCCGCGAGCATTGGAATGCCGACAGATGCGTCTTGCCGAGTTTTTCAGCCCAGTAAGGCACCAACGTTGCATGAGTGGAGCCAGTCACCGGATCCTCGGGAATGCCCGCCCCAGGCACGAAATAACGCGAGACGAAATCGTGGGCTCGCCCAGGCGCGGTAATGACCAGGCCAAGAGGATGAAGGGTTCCGATCCTGAGCAGATCGGGAACGAATGACCGTACGGATGCCTCGTCGGCAAGTTCGACAAACAGGTTTTCGAAATTGCGGAAGCTCGAAACAGGCGCCAGAGGAAGTATCTCTTGCAGCGCCAGCGTTAACTTCCCGCCGAGCGGCTGCGGCGGAAAACACGGCAGATCGAGCTGGTAGGCGCCTTCCCGCTGCGAAACCCGCAACTCACCCACCCGCGTGGCAAAGGCCATGTCGCCAGGCACATTGTGTTCCGCGGCCAATACATGGGCGGTCGCAAGAGTAGCATGGCCACAGAAGTCTACTTCATGAACCGGCGTGAACCAGCGCAAATCCCAACCCTTGCCATTCGGCCGCGCAAACGCGGTTTCAGCAAGATTGTTCTCGTTTGCGATGGCCTGCATCACATCGTCCGATAGCCAGTCTGCCAAAACGAGAACCGCAGCAGGGTTGCCTTGGAAAGCCCGTTCGGCAAAAGCGTCGACTTGATACATGGTCAACGTTGCCACATCATCCCCGCTGCCACTTCGGCCTCGCGTGCAGGTTCACGCAGCTTCGAGCGCAGCCTTCACCGCGGCAATCGCATCCTCGGCCTTCGAGGCATCCGGGCCACCGGCCTGGGCCATATCAGGCCGACCGCCGCCGCCCTGCCCGCCCAAGGCGGCGGATGCCACGCGCACCAGATCGACGGCGCTGAAGCGACCGGTCAGGTCGTCGGTGACGCCGACCACGACGCTCGCCTTGTTGTCCTCGCCAGCGCCAACGAAGACGACGATGCCGGAGCCGAGCGACTTCTTGCCGGCATCGGCGAGCGGCTTCAGATCCTTCGGCGAAACGCCGGATACCGCCTTACCGAGGAAACCGACACCGGCGATGGTTTCGTTTTCCGCAGGCACGCCGGATGGCGAGCGGTCGCCCAGCGCCAGCTTCTTGCGCGCCTCGGTCAGTTCCTTCTCGAGCCTCTTGCGCTCATCGAGCAGCGCCTCGACGCGCGCCGGCACATCGGCCGGCGATATCTTCAGCGTGGCAGCGACCGCCTTCAGCCGTTTGTCCTGCTCGTCCAGATGCTTTCTGGCCGCCTCCCCGGTCAACGCCTCGATACGGCGCACGCCGGCGGCGACAGCGCTGTCCGACACGACGCGCACCAGACCGATATCGCCGGTCGCCCTGACATGCGTGCCGCCGCAGAGCTCGACCGAATAGGGCCGGTTGGCCTTGGCGCCATGCAGGCCCGTACCCATCGAAACGACGCGCACTTCGTCGCCATACTTCTCGCCGAACAGCGCCATGGCGCCCTCCGCAATGGCATCGTCAACCGACATCAGCCGCGTAGTGACCGGGCTGTTCTGCACGACGATCTCGTTCGCCATCCGCTCGACCTCTTCGAGCTCGTCCGGCGAAATCGGCTTGTTGTGCGAGATGTCGAAGCGCAGACGCTCGGGCGCGACCAGCGAGCCCTTCTGCGCGACATGGGTGCCAAGCACCTCGCGCAGCGCCTCATGGATCAGATGCGTCGCGGAATGGTTCGCGCGCAGCCTGGAGCGACGCGCATGGTCGACCTTCAGCTGGACGGTTGCGCCCGTATTGACCGTGCCGTTGACCACCTTGCCGAGATGCACGAACAGCCCATCGGCCTTCTTCTGCGTATCGGAGATCTCGATCGAGAACCCCTCGCCTGAAATGGTGCCGGTATCGCCCATCTGGCCGCCGGACTCGCCATAGAACGGCGTCTGGTTGACAACCACGGCAACGGCGTGGCCCTTGGCCGCGCTGTCGACGGTCTTGCCGTCCCTGACCAGCGCCTGGATGATGCCTTCCGCCTGCTCGGTCTCGTAGCCGAGGAATTCGGTGGCGCCGTTCTTCTCGCGCACCGGGAACCACACCGTTTCGGTCGCGGCCTCGCCGGAACCTGCCCAGCTCTTGCGCGCCTCGGCCTTCTGCTGCTCCATCGCATTGGTGAAGCCGGCAAGGTCGACCGAGATGTTGCGCTGACGCAGCGCGTCCTGTGTCAGGTCGAGTGGAAAGCCATAGGTGTCGTAGAGTTTGAAGGCTGTCTCGCCATCCAGCATGTCACCGGCGCCTAGCCTTTCCGTCGCCTCCGAAAGCAGGCCCAAGCCGCGCACCAGGGTCTTGCGGAAACGGGTTTCTTCAAGCTTCAGCGTCTCGGTGATCATCTGTTCGCCGCGCAGCAGTTCCGGGTAGGCCTGGCCCATCTCGCGCACCAGCGCCGGCACCAGGCGCCACATCAGGGGATCGCGGGCACCGAGCAACTGCGCATGGCGCATGGCGCGGCGCATGATGCGACGAAGCACATAGCCGCGGCCTTCATTGGACGGCAGCACACCGTCGGCCACCAGGAAGCAGGATGAACGCAAATGGTCGGCGATGACGCGGAACGATGCGACGGTGTCCGCATCCGGACCGCGGCCGAGCGCGGATGACGCAGCGTCGATCAGGTGACGGAACAGGTCGGTTTCGAAGACGCTCTCCGCTCCTTGCAGAATGGAGGCCATGCGCTCCAGGCCCATGCCGGTGTCGATCGACGGGCGCGGCAGGTCGATGCGCTCGTCCTTCGTCACCTGTTCATACTGCATGAACACCAGGTTCCAGAATTCGAGGAAACGGTCGCCATCCTCCTCGGGGCTGCCGGGAGGGCCGCCCCAGATGTGCTCGCCACGGTCGATGAAGATTTCCGAGCACGGTCCGCAAGGTCCGGTATCGCCCATTGCCCAGAAATTGTCCGAGGTCGGAATGCGGATGATGCGATCGTCGGAAAAGCCGGCGATCTTCTTCCAGAAGTCGGCGGCCTCGTCATCGGTGTGATAGACGGTGACCAGCAGCTTGTCCTGCTTCAGCCCGAACTCCTCGGTGATCAGGTTCCAGGCAAGCTCGATGGCGCGTTCCTTGAAATAGTCGCCGAATGAGAAATTGCCGAGCATCTCGAAGAAGGTCAGGTGGCGCGCCGTGTAGCCGACATTGTCGAGGTCATTGTGCTTGCCGCCGGCGCGTACGCTCTTCTGAGCCGTCGTAGCACGCGAATAGGGCCGCTTTTCCAGGCCGGTGAAGACGTTCTTGAACTGCACCATGCCGGCGTTGGTGAACATCAGCGTCGGGTCGTTGCGCGGCACCAGCGGGCTCGACGCGACGACCTCATGACCCTCCTTGCGGAAATAGTCGAGGAATGTCGACCGGATCTCGTTCACGCCACTCATGAATAATTCTGCCTTCTGGAGAGAATCGCCGGCCCGGCCGACGGTAAATGGGGTCTTCATTTTAGAAGATGGACTTGGCCTTTTAGCGATCACGCCGCAGCCTGTCCAGAAACACGGAATTGGGCCAATTCGTGCCGCTTGCCGGTCGTCTCCGCGCTACATCTGAAACGCAAACCGCCGGCGCTAAGCCGGCGGTTTGAAACGCAACAATACAGAACTCGATTACATAAGCTGGAGGTGATGAACCGGGATTATGGCCAAACTCTGGCCACCACTGAGGCCTTACATCGCGCCAGCTTCATCCTCGAAACCATCGTCGCCGCCTTCGGAACCACCACTCTCGAGGAATTTCTCCGCGATCAGCCCGGCATTCTGCCTCAGCGCCAGCTCGATCTCGCGCGCCGTGTCGGGATTGTCGCGCAGGAACAGTTTGGCGTTCTCACGGCCCTGGCCGAGACGCTGCGAATTGTAGGAGAACCAGGCGCCCGACTTCTCGACCACACCGGCCTTGACGCCGAGGTCGACCAGCTCGCCGGTCTTGGACACGCCCTCGCCATACATGATGTCGAACTCGACCACCTTGAAGGGCGGCGCCAGCTTGTTCTTGACCACCTTGACGCGGGTCTGGTTGCCGACGACCTCGTCGCGATCCTTGACCGAGCCGATGCGGCGAATGTCGAGCCGCACCGAAGCATAGAATTTCAGCGCGTTGCCGCCGGTCGTGGTCTCGGGTGAGCCGAACATGACGCCGATCTTCATGCGAATCTGGTTGATGAAGATGACCATGGTGTTGGAGCGCGAGATCGAGGCGGTCAGCTTGCGCAGCGCCTGGCTCATCAGGCGGGCCTGCAGGCCGGGCAGCGAATCGCCCATCTCGCCCTCGATTTCGGCGCGCGGCGTCAGCGCCGCGACCGAATCGACCACCAGCACGTCGATGGCACCGGAACGCACCAGCGTGTCGCAGATCTCCAGTGCCTGCTCGCCGGTGTCAGGCTGCGAGATCAGGAGGTTTTCCAGATCGACGCCAAGCTTGCGGGCATAGACCGGGTCGAGTGCGTGCTCGGCATCAACGAAGGCGCAGATGCCGCCCTTCTTCTGGGCTTCGGCCACCGTGTGTAGCGCCAGCGTCGTCTTGCCCGAGCTTTCCGGCCCATAGATCTCGACGATGCGGCCGCGCGGCAGACCGCCGACACCAAGCGCGATATCGAGGCCGAGAGAGCCGGTCGGCACCGTTTCGATCTCGACGACCTGCTCGTTTGCGCCGAGCCGCATGATCGAGCCCTTGCCGAAAGCACGCTCGATTTGCGACAGCGCCGCATCCAGAGCCTTTGATTTGTCCACTGCCTTGTCCTCTACAAGCCGCAAAGAATTCTGAGCCATGATACATCACCCCTTGGTCGTCAATGAAGGCCGGACAATCCGTAATCCTTCTTAATTTGTACCTTATTTGTTCTCGTTTGGCAAGAGGCATCAAATGGCTGAAAAACAAACGATATCCGTATTTGTTCTTTTTTTGTTTCGCATTTTTCGGCTCGGATCTATCCCGCACCCTCGGCGGGATCGTGGTGCCATCTTCCGAATCGCGCCGTAGGTTGCCGGGTTGCGCCGGACAACCTAGTCTCCACCCGGCAATCAGCAAAGGTCATCTCGCCGGCATGACGAAGTCGCCGACAATCCTGGCCGTAGGCGGCGCCTATATAGACCGACGCGGCCAGGTCTCGGGCGCTTTTGTGTCGGCGGCGTCAAATCCCGGCACGATGCGTGAGGCTGTCGGCGGCGCCGTCTTCAATGCCCTGCGCAGCGCCGTGCGGCGCGGCGTCTCCGGGTCGCTGCTTTCGGTGCGCGGCGGCGATGCTCCGGCCGATACGGTGTCGCGCGCCATCCATGCTGCCGGCATTGCCGATCTGTCCGCGGTGTTCCTCGATCGCGCGACGCCGAGCAACACGATGCTGGTCGACGGCGACGGCGCGCTGATCGTCGGCCTTGCCGACATGGCGCTCTACGATCTGGCGCTTGCCAAGCAGATCCGCCGCGCCAAGGTGCGCGAGGCCATCGACACTGCCGATGCGGTCCTGTGCGACGCTAACCTGCCGTCGACGGCGTTGGAGCGGCTGGTGGCGCTTGCCGCCGGCAAGCCGGTCTTCGCCCTTGCCGTCTCACCGGCCAAGGCGACGCGGCTCGCGCCGATGCTCGGCAGTCTGGCGCTGGTCTTCATGAACCGGCGCGAGGCCGTCGCACTCGCCGATGTCGATACCGGCGCCGCGGAGCAAGACGTCGTCGACGGTCTGAGGCGCGCGGGCCTCAAAGGTGGCGTGGTGACGGCCGATGACGGTCCGGTGCTGGGTTTCGACGAAGCCGGCGCCTTCTCGATCCTGCCGCCAGGAAAGGTCTCGGACAGCGCCGGCGATGCGCTGGCGGGTGCAACGGTGGCTGCCCTGCTCAACGGCCTGATACTGCGCGCAGCACTGCGCGAAGGCGTTGCCGCGGCGATGGTTGCCGTCGAGGGTACGGGGCTTGCGCCGGCTTTCACGGCTGCGAGTTTTGCCGACGCGCTGACGCTTGTGCCCGAGGCACGGGAAATTGCCAGCGGGGAGGCCGCCTACTTGCCGGCCCGCCGCCCCGCCTCATAGGCCCGGCGCGCCCACACCGCCATCTCGTCCGGATCGTCGAAGGCACTGTCGGGAATGCTCCAATACGGCATCGAGACCAGCTTGCCATGCCTCGAGCCGGTATAAGTCCATTGCCGGCAGCCGGCCGCTTCGAATTCCGGCGCACTTTCGGCGTCGGCCTTCAGCAAAAGTTCGCCACGAAGGACGATCGCCACGATGACGCCGTCGAAATAAATGCCCTTGCCACCGAACAGTTTTCGTATGCTGACCGGGCCAAGCCCTTCGAAAAGCTCGGCGATGCGTTCATTGTCCATGCGTCGATCATGTCACCCGGATTTCTCCTTGTCATCGCCGCGACCAGCACCATCCTGACAAGTTGAGACCAATTTCGTCGGAGTTTTGTCATGCCGCTTCTGCTCAAAGGGTCCTGCCGGTGCAATGCCGTCCGCTTCGAGGTGGAAAGCCCCACGCCGGTGCCGTTCATGCTGTGCTACTGCTCGATCTGCCGCAAGCAGCAGGGCGGCGGCGGCTTTGCCATCAATCTCGGCGCCGATTTCGACACGTTGAAAATCAAGGGCAAGCGCCATCTTGGCGTCTACCAGGCGGAGATCGAGGACGACGAACATCCGCAATGCGAGATTTCGTCAGGCGAGCGGAATTTCTGCAGGAAATGCGGATCGGCACTCTGGCTCTACGATCCGACCTGGCCGGAGTTGGTCCATCCCTTCGCCTCGGCGATCAACACAGATCTGCCGAAACCGCCTGAAAAGGTGCACCTCATGCTGAAATACAAGGCGAACTGGGTCGAGCCCGATATCGGCAAGGATGACAAGAGCTTCGATGTCTATCCCGAGGAGTCGATCGCCGACTGGCACAAGCGGACGGGAATGTGGGTGGACTGACCGCTCAGGCCGAAGCGCGTGCCTCGGCCAAGGCCTTCAGATCGGCCGGCTTGAGCTCAACCGATTCGCCGCAGCCGCAGGCCGAGCTCTGGTTCGGGTTGCGGAAGGTGAAGCCGGTGCGCAGCGTCGTCTGCTCGAAATCCATCTCGGTACCGAACAGGAAAAGCGCTGCCTCAGGCGCGACATAGACATGGGCGCCGTCGCGCTCGATATGGTCGTCCTTGGTGTTTGGCTCGGTCACCAGATCGACCGTGTATTCCATGCCGGCGCAACCGCCCTTCTTGATGCCAAGGCGAATGCCGTGCGCATTCTCACGGGTCGCGACGATCTCGCGCACCCTGTCGGCAGCCTTTTCGGTCATCGTGATGACGGCGAAGCGTCCCATCTTTTTCTTTCTCCATTGCGCGCAGGTTCAAGGCCTGCCGAATGATTCCTCACCTAAAATGGTGAAATTTTCTGCCCGGCGCAAGTACGCCCATCAATACCAGCCGACCGCCACCTGCGCCTCTTCCGACATGCGGTCGGGCGACCAGGGCGGGTCGAAGGTCATGTTGACCTCGACGCCGGACACGCCTTCGACGGCGCCGACGGCGTTTTCCACCCAGCCGGGCATTTCGCCGGCGACCGGGCAGCCGGGCGCGGTCAGCGTCATGTCGATCTTGACCGAGCGGTCGTCCTCGATGTCGATCTTGTAGATCAGACCGAGCTCGTAGATATCGGCTGGGATTTCCGGATCGTAAACCGTCTTCAGCGCCGAGACGATGTCGTCGGTCAGCCGCGCCAGTTCGTCGGCGGGAATGGCCGAGGCGGAAACCAGACCGTTGGCAGTCGTTTCCGAAGTGGTCTCAGCGGTATGGCTGGCATCATCCATGATCGTCACCCGAAAAACTTTCGCGCTTTTTCGAGCGCATCGGCCAAAGCGTCGACTTCGGCCCTGGTATTATACATGCCGAACGATGCCCTGCATGTGGAGGTTACGCCGAAGCGTTTCAACAGCGGCTGAGCGCAATGGGTGCCGGCGCGAACGGCAACGCCCTGCCGATCGATCACCATCGACACGTCGTGGGCATGAATGCCTTGCAATTCGAAGGAGATGATGGCGCCCTTGTCAGGCGCGTCGCCGAAGATGCGCAGCGAATTGATGGCCCGCAGCCGCTGATGTGCATAGTCTTTCAAATCGGCCTCGTGGGCGGCGATGCGCTCGCGGCCGATCTTTTCCATGTATTCCAGCGCAGCACCCAGCCCGATCGCCTGCACGATCGGCGGCGTGCCTGCCTCGAAGCGGTGCGGCGGATCGTTGTAGGTGACGATATCCTCCGTCACCTCCTCGATCATCTCGCCGCCGCCCATGAACGGGCGCATGCGCTCCAGCATGTCCTTCTTGCCATAGAGCACGCCGATGCCCGAGGGACCGTAGACCTTGTGGCCGGTGAAGACGAAGAAATCGCAGTCGAGATCCTGGACGTCGATCGGCATATGCACGGCGCTTTGGCTGCCGTCGACCAGCACCGGAATGCCGCGCGCATGCGCAATGCGGACGATCTCCTTGATCGGCGTCACCGTGCCCAGCGCATTCGACATGTGCGTGATGGCGACCAGCTTGGTGCGATCGGTCAGCCGCTTCTCGAACTCCTCGATGTGGAAGACGCCGAGATCGTCGACCGGCACCCAGACCAGCTTGGCGCCTTGGCGCTCGCGGATAAAATGCCACGGCACGATGTTGGAATGGTGCTCCATGATCGACAGGACTATTTCGTCGCCCTCCCCGATATTCGGCATGCCATAACCATAAGCAACGGTGTTGATCGCCGCGGTGGTGTTCGAGGTGAAGACGATGTTGTCGGTGGTGGGCGCGTTGAGGAAACGGCGCACCGTCTCACGCGCTTTTTCATAGGCATCGGTCGCGGCATTCGACAGGAAATGCAGGCCGCGATGGACGTTGGCGTATTCCTGGGAATAAGCGTGCTGGATGGTGTCGAGCACGACCTGCGGCTTCTGCGCCGAGGCGCCATTGTCGAGATAGACCAGCGGTTTGCCGTAGACTTCCCGCGACAGGATCGGGAAGTCGCGGCGGATCGCCTCTACGTCGTAGGGGATGTTTTCGACTTTCTGGTCCATCACAAGCTCTCTCGAAGCACCGCCTCATTCCGTCCAGCACCCCTCATCCGACCGAGCTTCGCTCGGCCACCTTCTCCCACAAGGGGAGAAGGTCAGGCGCTCACCCGTGCGCGACGAACCAGCCGTCGAGCCTCGTTTCCAGCGCCTCGACGATCGTTTCGTCGTCCAGATCCTCGATCACCTCGGCGACGAACGCCTTCACCAACAGGCCACGGGCCGACTTCTCGTCGATGCCACGCGCCATCAGGTAGAACAGGTGGTTGTGGTCGATCTCGGTGACGGTCGCGCCATGGCCGCAGACGACGTCGTCGGCGAAGATTTCGAGCTCAGGCTTGGTCGAGAATTCGCCATCGTCCGACAGGAGCAGCGTGTTGCAGGCCATCTTGGCGTTGGTCTTCTGCGCATATTGGTGGACGTTGATGCGGCCCTGGAAGACGCCGCGCGCCTGGCCGGTGACCACATTGCGGATCACTTCCGTCGAAGTCGTATGCGGCACCGCATGGTCAAGGACCATGGTGACGTCGGTATGGGTGTCACCAGCCAGCAGATTGATGCCGCGCAGCGTGAAATCGGCGCCTTCGCCTGTCGTCTTGACGACGACCTCCTGTCGCACCAGTTTGCCGCCGGCATTCATCACGAACAGCGTCAGCTTCGCACCCTTGCCGAGATGCGCCTTGAACTGGGCAAGATGCGTCGCGGTATCCGGCTGCTCCTGCACGATCAGCCACGTCACGTCGGCACCCGCGCCGAGCAGAAGCTGGCTGACCGAGCTGACCAATGCGGCGCCCTCACCCGTCTGGCGCTCGACGATAACAGCCTTGGCGCCGGCACCGACGCGCACAGTCAGGCGCACATGGGTCTGGCCGCCGGATTGCAGGTTCTGCAGTTCGATCGGCTTGTCCAGTTCGGTGCCGTCGGCGATGTCGACAAAATAGCCGTCGGCGACAAAGGCGGTGTTCAGCGCGCCGATCGCGTCATCGGCGCCATAGGTATCGAGCCCGGGCGCGATGCTGCCGTCGGTCAGTTTCTCCGACAGGCGCTGCACGGTAACGCCTTCGACCGCGGAAACCTTCGCGCTCGACACGCCATTCAGCACCGGCAGAACGGCGGAGCCTTCAACGATCGGTGCAATGGCTTTCGGGGCGGCTGCGGGATCGAAGTCCGGAACCGAAGTCAGCAGGCGGCGCAGGTCGGTGTAGTGCCAGGATTCGATGCGCCGCGTCGGCAGGCCGCTCTTGATCGCCTCGATGGCGTCATCGCGCTTCAGCATCACCGCGCCGTCGCCAGGCAGCAGCGACAGCCGCTCGCTGAAGGCGTCGATCAGCGCCGTTTCGGCCGGGGTTCGCTGGGGTTGAGTATGCATATTCATCAGTATCGCCTTGTTTGGCTTGCCTTCTTGGCCTTCTGGCATCTCACGCGGCTTGGCCGATCACGCCGGCATAGCCATTGGCCTCGAGGTCGAGTGCCAGCGACTTGTCGCCCGACTTGATCACCTGGCCCTTGTAGAGCACGTGCACACTATCAGGCACGATATGTTGGAGCAGGCGCTGGTAGTGGGTGATGACGACGATGGCGCGGTCCGGCGAGCGCAGCGCGTTGACGCCGTCCGAGACGATCTTGAGCGCATCGATATCGAGGCCGGAATCGGTCTCGTCGAGCACGCAAAGCTTCGGTTCCAGCAGCTTCATCTGCAGGATCTCGGCGCGCTTCTTCTCGC
Source organism: Mesorhizobium sp. WSM4823 (assembly GCF_055811195.1). Lineage (NCBI taxonomy): Bacteria > Pseudomonadati > Pseudomonadota > Alphaproteobacteria > Hyphomicrobiales > Phyllobacteriaceae > Mesorhizobium > Mesorhizobium sp. WSM4823. The sequence continues at coordinate 270,777 of NZ_JBVVQL010000002.1, read as the reverse complement.
CGCCGGAGAAGCCGACATTGAGCGGCCGCTTCAGCATCGCCATGTCCATGTTGAGCGAGGCCGCCGCCTCCTTCACCCGCTTCAGGAATTCCGGGATCTTCAGCGGCTCCTCGCCGCGCGCCTTGCGCTGCTCGTTCATCGCCACTTTCAGGAATTCCATGGTCGCCACGCCCGGTATCTCCATCGGATATTGGAACGCGAGGAAAATGCCCGCCGTGGCACGCTCGGCCGGATCCATTTCGAGGATCGACTGGCCGTTATAGAGGATGTCGCCTTCGGTGACCTCATAGTCCTCGCGCCCGGCGAGGATATAGGACAGCGTCGACTTGCCCGAGCCGTTCGGACCCATGATGGCGGCGACCTCGCCGGCTTTCACCGTCAGGTTCAGGCCGCGGATGATCTCGGTGCCGTCGTCGACGATGCGGGCATGAAGGTTTCTGATTTCAAGCATTTGTCTTTTTCCTGAAAATTTTTGTCCGGTCAGCCGACCGAGCCCTCGAGGCTGATGCCGATAAGCTTCTGCGCCTCGACTGCGAATTCCATCGGCAGTTGCTGGATGACGTCCTTGACGAAGCCGTTGACGATCAGCGCGATCGCCTCTTCTTCCGGAATGCCGCGCTGCATGACGTAGAACTTCTGGTCCTCGGAGATTTTCGACGTCGTCGCCTCGTGCTCGAACTGTGCCGTGGCGTTCTTGGCTTCCATGTAGGGCACGGTGTGCGCGCCGCACTGGTCGCCGATCAGCAGCGAGTCGCAGTTGGTGAAGTTACGGGCGTTGGTCGCCTTGCGGTGTGCCGAGACCTGGCCGCGATAGGTGTTCTGCGAGAAGCCGGCAGCAATGCCCTTGGAGATGATGCGGCTCGACGTGTTCTTGCCCAAATGGATCATCTTGGTGCCGCTATCGACCTGCTGGTAGCCGTTCGACACGGCGATCGAATAGAACTCGCCGCTGGAATCGTCGCCGCGCAGGATGCAGCTCGGATATTTCCAGGTGATGGCCGAGCCGGTCTCGACCTGCGTCCACGAAATCTTCGAACGGTGGCCCCGGCAGTCACCGCGCTTGGTGACGAAATTGTAGATGCCGCCCTTGCCCTCGGCGTCGCCGGGATACCAGTTCTGCACCGTCGAATATTTGATCTCGGCATCGTCGAGCGCGATCAGCTCGACCACCGCGGCGTGAAGCTGGTTCTCGTCGCGCTGCGGCGCCGTGCAGCCTTCGAGGTAGGAGACGTAAGCCCCCTCCTCGGCGATGATCAGCGTGCGCTCGAACTGGCCGGTGTTCTTCTCGTTCATGCGGAAATAGGTCGACAGTTCCATCGGGCAGCGCACGCCCTTGGGCACGAAGACGAAGGAGCCGTCGGTGAACACGGCAGAGTTCAGCGTGGCGTAGAAATTGTCGGAGGTCGGCACGACCGAACCGAGATATTTCTGCACCAGTTCCGGATGCTCGCGGATGGCTTCCGAGATCGAGCAGAAGATGACGCCGGCCTGCGCCAGCTCCTTTTTGAAGGTGGTGACGACGGACACGGAATCGAACACGGCATCGACCGCAACGCGGCCGGACTTATAGACATTGTCGCTGGGTTCCTCGAGTTCCGACGCATCGGTCTTCTGCACGCCGGCGAGGATTTCCTGTTCCCTCAGCGGGATACCGAGCTTTTCATAGACCCTCAACAGTTCAGGATCGACGTCGCTCAGCGATGTCGGTCCCGGCGTGCTCTTGGGCGCCGCGTAATAGTAGAGGTCCTGGAAATCGATCTTCGGATAATGGACGCGTGCCCACTTCGGCTCGTCCAGCGTCACCCAGCGCCGATAGGCCTCCAGACGCCATTCCAGCATCCAGGACGGCTCGTCCTTTTTCGCGGAGATGAAGCGGATGATGTCTTCGCTCAGGCCCTTTGGGGCCTTGTCCATCGCGATTTCGGTCTGGAATCCGTATTTATATTGGTCGACGTCGATCTTTCGGACCCGATCGATCGTGTCCTGCACAGCAGGCATATGCGTTCTCCATCCACGCCGGGGTCAAGGCCCGGCAGTTTTCAAACTATGGCACCGCGAAACGAGTGCCCGTGGGCAACCAAGACGGCGTAAGTTCCATATAGTGCGTTCCTGCCGGAAATTCACCCGGCCACCACGAAACGCACGGCTCTACCAGGCCGGAAGGCCTGCATCATTCTGCCGCACTCAGGCAGCTTCTTCCCTGCCTGCGCGGCGCGAGGCGATACCTGTCAGCGCGGCACGGAACAGTTCGATGTCCTCGGCACTCGTTGCGTGGCCAATGGACACGCGCAAAGCACCAAGGCTGTCGCTGTGTCCCATGGCTTTCAGCACATGGCTCGGGCCGACCTTGCCAGACGAACAGGCCGATCCGGCCGACAGCGCGACGCCGGCCAGGTCGAAGGCGATCTGCGCCGTCTCAGCCTTGATGCCCGCAATAGCGAAGAATGTCGTGTTGGCAAGCCTCGGCGCGCCGGTTCCAAAGATTTCCGCATCGGGGACCAGCGTTTTCACGATGGCCTCGATCTCGTCGCGGCGGCGACCAACCGCATCGATGCTTTTCAATCCGGTCACGGCTTCCCGCGCCGCCGCGCCAAAACCGGCAATGCCTGCCAGGTTCTCGGTGCCGCCGCGATGGCCCTTTTCCTGGCCGCCGCCATTAATCAAGGGCTTCGGCGTCATCAGGTCCGCGGCGGCAACGATGGCGCCGACGCCCTTGGGGCCGCCGATCTTGTGCGAGGACAGAATCAAATAATCCGCATAACCCGCTGACATGTCGATCGGAATGCGGCCCGCCGCCTGCACGGCGTCGACGACCAGGATGCCGCCCGCCGCCTTGACGATCTCGGCGACGCGGTCGATGGGCTGGATGACGCCGGTCTCGTTATTGGCGGCATGGATCGCCACCAGCGGCAGACCGTCTGCCTTGTCGTGACCGCCAAGTGCAGCCGCCAACGCGTCCAGCCCGACGACGCCGTCGGCGTCGACGCCGATGCGCGTCACCAGGGCTGCCGGAAACCGCCCGCCATTCAGCACACAAGGATGATCGGCTTCGCAGACATAGACCCTGTCCACGCGGACAGTGCCGCGGCCCATCTGCCAATCCGGCGCCAGCAGCGTCGAGGCGGCTTCAGTCGCACCGGAGGTGAACACGACGTGCTCGGCCCTGGCGTTGACCAGTGCTGCCACATCGCGCCTCGCATTCTCGATCAGCCGCCGTGCGGCGCGACCTTCGGCGTGGACCGACGACGGGTTGGCGGCGGCATCGAGCGCGGCAACCATTGAGGCGCGCGCCGCGGCAAGCAGCGGCGCGCTGGCATTATAGTCGAGATAGGCGCGTCTTCCGGCCATTTTCGTTTCGATCGGTCCCTTCAATAGCCATTCCACTGGGATAGCGCGTTATTTCCTTGAAATTGCAAGGCAAGCCGTCCTATTTACGCGACTTGCGGCGCGGGTGGCCGAGCCACGATTTTTTCGGCCATCCAGTTTTGAACAATTCTAAACTAGCTTCTAGAAAGACGCTCGCCCTGCGTCAAGGCCATAGGAAGAGTTGTTCCGGGCGCCGCGCATTCATATGCCATGTGGAGTATTTTATGCCTGAGGTCATTTTCACCGGTCCGGCCGGTCGCCTGGAGGGTCGCTATCAGCCTTCCAAGGAAAAGAGTGCGCCGATTGCCATCATCCTGCATCCGCACCCCCAGTTCGGCGGCACGATGAACAACAAGATCGTCTACGACCTCTTTTACATGTTCCAGAAGCGGGATTTCACCACGCTTCGCTTCAATTTCCGCGGCATTGGCCGCAGCCAGGGCGAATTTGACCACGGCACCGGCGAATTGTCGGATGCGGCCGCGGCGCTCGACTGGGTGCAGTCGCTGCATCCGGACTCCAAGAGCTGCTGGGTCGCCGGCTATTCGTTCGGCTCCTGGATCGGCATGCAGCTTCTGATGCGCCGGCCGGAGATCGAAGGCTTCATCTCGATCGCGCCACAGCCCAACACCTATGATTTCTCGTTCCTGGCGCCCTGCCCGTCGTCCGGCCTCATCATCCACGGCGATGCCGACAAGGTGGCGCCGCCGAAGGACGTGCAGGGGCTCGTCGACAAATTACACACGCAAAAGGGCATCACCATCACCCAGAAGACCTTGCCCGGCGCCAACCATTTCTTCTCCAACGATGCGGACCTCCTGCTCCAGGAATGCGCGGACTATCTCGATCGCCGGCTGGCCGGTGAATTGTCCGACCCGCGGCCGAAACGGCTGAGATAACAGCGATGTACCAGCCCCCTCATTTCCAGGAAACACGGCAGGACGTGCTGCACGGGCTGATCCGCGCCCATCCGCTTGGCCTGCTGATTTCAAATGGAACCGAGGGGCCGGTCGCCAACGCGATCCCGTTCCTGCTCGACGCCCCCTCCCTGCTCGACGCCGAAGTGCCGCCGAACGGCAGGTTGCGCGCCCATCTGGCGCGAGCCAATCCGCAGTGGCGGCTGCTGGCCGACAGCCCGGCATCGCCGGTGCTGGTCGTCTTCCAGGGCACCGACGCCTATGTGACACCGTCCTGGTACGAGACCAAGCGCGAGACCGGCAAGGTCGTGCCGACCTGGAACTACGCCATCGTCCAGGTGCGCGGCACCGTCAAGGTGATCGAGGACCAGGACTGGCTGGCACAGCAGATTGCCGATTTGACCGCGTCACAGGAAGGTGCTCGCGAAGCACCGTGGGCAGTGACCGACGCGCCAGCCACCTTCATCCAGTCGCAGATCAAGGGCATCGTCGGGCTGGAACTCGAGATCACGGACATGCAAGGCAAGTGGAAGGTCAGCCAGAACCGGCCGATTGTCGACCGTAGCGGTGTCGCCGAGGGGCTTGAGAGCGAGAGCCCGAGCTCGCCCGACATGGTCCGGCTGGTACGATCCTATGGCGGGCTGGACGGAGCGTAATCTTCGCCGCCGGCAGGTCGCTCAATCGACCTTCGTCATCGCTGCCTTGCGCTCATTGGCGATCAGCCAAAGATTGCGGATGTAGATGAACAGGCCCATGCCCTGGCCGGCGATGAACACCGGATCCTGCCGCTGGATGGCATAGATCAGCAGCAGACTGCCGCCGAACAGCGAAAAGAACCAGAAAGCGATCGGCACCACGCTGCGCTTGGCTTTTTCCGATGCGATCCACTGCACGAGGAAGCGCATCGAAAAAAAGAACTGAGCGACGAAGCCGAGCAGAATCCACGTATCGAACTGCCTGACGAAAACCTCGTGAAGCCAGGTCATCAATTCCTGAAGCACGTTAGCCATGCCTGATTTCCTCTGTTTTTGGCATTCTCCGGCGCCTGCGGCGCAGCCACCAGACACCGGCGAGATCGAGCACTCCCTGCAGGCCGCGATCGAAGATCCCGTAATTCGACTTGCCGTGCCGGCGAGAGCGGTCGACGACGTCGCAATGCACGACCCGATACCCCTCCTGGATGACGAGCGCCGGAACAAAGCGGTGCGTGCCGTCGAAGAACGGCAATTTCCTGAGGATATCGGTATGGATCGCCTTCAGGCCGCAGCCCGTGTCGCGGGTCTCGTCATGGAGGATGGCCTTTCTCAGCCAATTGGCAAAACGGGACGCCAGTTGTTTGATCTTGCTGTCACGGCGCTTCAGGCGCTCTCCTTGCGCAACACCGAAATCGGGACCGGCCTGCCGCAGGGCGTCGACCAGCACCGGAATGTATTTCGGATCGTTTTGGCAGTCGCCGTCGATCGTGGCGACGATATCGCCGCGGGCCGCCCATGCGCCCGAACGCACCGAGAGAGACTGGCCGGCGGATTTCTCATGCCTGAGGTGGCGGAGCGGAAACGGGCGAAGTGCCGCCTGGGCGGCAAGCACCGAAGCGGTCTCGTCCGTCGAACCATCATTGACGACGATCACCTCGAAATCGCGTCCGGCCATCGCCGCCCCGATCTCGTCGAGCAGAAGCGGCAGGTTCGCCGCCTCGTTCCGGCAAGGGATGACGATGGATATCTCCGGCATGTCGCGTCGGGCTCTGTCACAGGATATGGCATTCGATTCGATGCCGTGCGGTGCCGTTCCAGCGGACTGGATACTGCAAGAACCCGCTGGCGCGGCGCCTCATTACGCCAGCCCAAACGATGAAGCAAGCATCTGCACGCCATCCGTGCGGGCCGCAGAACCGGATTCCCCTTTTGCTGAGCGCGCCCCTTTTGCTGAGCGCGCCCCTTTTGCTGAGCGCGCTTGGATGCTAAACGCCCGCGTTCACGCATACCATGCCCGATCCGCTTCGGTCGGGCGCTTTCGGGAAAGTAAAGATGTCCGCCTTCAAATCCGATTTCCTGCGCATAATGAGCGAGCGCGGTTTCATCCATCAGATTTCGGATGATACCGGCCTCGACCAGCTTTTCGCCAAGGAAACGGTGACCGCCTATGTCGGCTACGACGCCACGGCGACCAGCCTTCATATCGGCAATCTGATTTCGGCGACCATGCTCTACTGGCTGCAGGAGACCGGCCACCGGCCGATCGCCCTGATGGGCGGCGGCACCTCGATGATCGGCGACCCTTCCTTCCGCGACGACCAGCGCCAGCTTTTGACGCCCGAGGCGATCGCCGCCAACATCGAGGGCATCAAGCGCATTTTCGGCCGCATTCTGCGTTTCGGCGACGGGCAGAACGACGCGATCATGGTCAACAATGCGGACTGGCTGATGAAGCTCAATTATGTCGAATTCCTGCGCGATGTCGGCCGGCATTTTTCGGTCAACCGCATGCTGACCTTCGACAGCGTCAAGCTGAGGCTCGATCGCGAACAATCGCTGTCGTTCCTCGAATTCAACTACATGATCCTGCAGGGTTACGATTTCGTCGAGCTCAGCCGTCGCTATGGCTGCCGCCTGCAGATGGGAGGATCCGACCAGTGGGGCAACATCATCAACGGCGTCGATCTCGGGCACCGGATGGGCACGCCGCAGCTCTACGCGCTGACCACCCCGCTGCTGACGACCTCGTCAGGCGCCAAGATGGGCAAATCGGCCAAGGGCGCGGTCTGGCTGAACGGGGATCTCTACTCGCCCTATGATTTCTGGCAGTACTGGCGCAACACCGAGGATGCCGACGTTGCGCGCTTTCTGAAGATTTTCACCCGTCTGCCGCTGCCCGAAATCGCACGGCTCGCCGCCCTTGGCGGCTCGGAGATCAACGAAGCCAAGAAAGTCCTGGCCACCGAAACGACAGCCATCGTGCACGGCCGCGAGGCAGCAGAGCAAGCCGAGGAGACCGCACGCAAGACGTTCGAAGAAGGCGCGCTGGCCGAAACGCTACCGACCGTCGAGGTGGGCAAGGCCGATCTGGAAAGCGGCGTCGGAATATTGTCGCTGTTAGTCACCGCCGGGCTTGCCGCGTCCAACGGCGAGGCGCGGCGGCATATCCAGGGCGGCGCCGTGCGCCTGAACGACCAGCCTGTATCCGACGATCGCCGGTTGGTGACACTTCAGGATCTCGGCCCGGAAGAGGTCGTAAAACTTTCGCTCGGTAAGAAAAAACACGTTCTGGTGCGGCCGGTCTGACCGGTCGCCTGATCCTCTGATAAAGTAAGCGGACGCGCGGCTTAGAGGCTCGGAATGTCAGAAGCGGACCTTCAGGAGGGCTGCCTGCCATCGACGTGAACTGCCCTTGCCGCGCCGGATTCCCTTCCCGAAAGAGGATGTCGGTCGCAATCAGAACTGATAGCCGGAACATCGCACGAGCGGGTATTATTGCATGCGCAGTTAGTGTCATGTTGCTGGGCTCTCCAGCCCTTCCACCAGCGTGCTCAAGGCCGCATCCAAGGGGGCCGATCCCACCTTCTCGGGCACCAGGAGCCCATCGATCGCAAGCATGGTCATGCCGTGGATGAGCCCCCAGCCGGCTGCCGCCTGACCTTGTATAGGCCGCTTGCGAATGCTCCCCGCGGCTTGGCCGCGCCGGAGGATTTCGAGGAGAACATCGAATACCGCCAGCGCCCGCTCATTGAGATGCATTCCCACCGCTTTCCCCTCCTCCGCGCTAAACATCAGGCGGTAGAGAGCGGGGTTGTCCGTTCCGAACGCGACGTAGGCACGAGCTATCGGAGCAATTTCGTCGCGCAGAGTTTTGGCCGCCTTGGGCTTCGCAGCCGCTAGGGACGCGCGCAACCGGTCGAACCCAATCATGGCGATCTCCGCAAGCAGCGCGGCCTTGTCGGGGAAGTGCTTATAGGGTGCCGCGTGGCTTACGCCAGCTCGGCGGGCGACTTCCCGCAGCGTGAACTGCCAGCCTTTCTCCTCCCGAAGCATATCCAACGCCGTCTCGATAACCGCACGACGGAGATCACCGTGGTGATAGGGACGGTTGGGTGCGTCCTGCATGGTACCTCAAAGTTTCTTGTGAATACATTGTTGACAGTGGCTACTTAAGGGGCTACATCAAGGGCGTAAGTTTCTCCTGTCTACATCGGAGTGAACAATGAACGCAATCGCAAAAATCATCGACGCTGATCGGCTAGGCAGCCTCCTCGCGGCCCAGCGTGCTGCCTTCCTGCGTGACGGAGCGCCTTCGCTGGCGCAGCGACGCGCCGATCTGACCAAGTTTCGAGCCGCGATCATCGGGCATCGCAAGGCGATCGCCATCAATGCCGATTTCGGGCATCGCTCAAGGTATGAGACAGCGATCATGGAGGTTGGAGGGGTCGCCGAGGGCACAAAGTATCTGATCCGCAACCGTCGCAAATGCGCATCGCTCATGAGGAGATCTTCGGCCCGATCCTGCCGATCTTTTCCTACCGCGACGTCGAAGAAGCGATCGCCTATGTGAACGCCCGGCCCCGGCCGCTCGCGCTCTACTATTTCGGTGCCGATGACGAAGACCGACGCATGGTGCTGAGCCGAACAACCTCAGGCAACGTCACTATCAACGGGACGATCATGCACATCGCCCAGGATGACTTGCCCTTCGGCGGCGTCGGGGCCAGCGGCATGGGCGCTTACCACGGCGTCGAGGGCTTCCGTACCCTCAGCCATGCCAAGGGGATCTATGAGCAGGGCCGTTGGAACCTCTCCAATCTCCTGCGCGCGCCCTTCAGACAGCCGATCGATACCATCCTCAACATTGATGCTCCGGTGATCAGCATGCCGTCATCAAGTCAGGCTCAGGAGTATCAGCACATGACCACCCACACGTCGTTGCCGCTACGCGGCTCATGCGAATGCGGCGCCTGCTCGTTCGAGGTGCATACCTCGCCGAAAGCCAGGTTCCGGTGCCACTGCCTGATCTGCCAGGCGTTCAACGGCAAACCGTTCGCGGATGTGGTCGCCGTTCGCGGCAAGGATGTCGTGCTGAAAAACGCCGGCAATATCTCATTCAAGAAATACCGTCCGCCGCCGAACTTCAATCGCGGGGTTTGCCGGACTTGCGGCAAGCCGGTTGTGGAGGTTGCGGGCGTCGGGCCGTTCAAGGTGATGTTCATCCCGGCCAGCAATTTCGAGCCCGAGGCCCGGCTGCCGCCGGTTCGGATGGATGTATTCTATCACCGTCGTGTGCTGGACATGCCCGATAGCTTGCCCAAATACAGCGGCTATTTCCCGAGCGAGTTGGCGATCGGGAAAATGATCATAAGTGGCTTGTGAAACGGCGAGTCGATCTATTTGGGTATCATGCACGTGATGGTCTCAGCGTTGTTCGCAAACCGTCGTCTATGGGTCATGGGCGTGAATTTGGCCGGGGCGAGCTAGAGTCCGCTTAGAGTCAAGACTAGGTCGCTCGAAGTGATTGGGTTTTGGCCCTCACCGATACTCGAAGATCGACCTGAAAATTCCAGGCGCGATCACCGACAGCGGGTTGACGTCCAGTTTCGGCTTGTTGGCATCGCCCCTGAGCCGGTAGGTCACGCCGATCAGCCCGCGGTCGCGGCCGTTGCCGAGCAGCGCGCCGAAGAGCGGCAGTTCGCCAAAGATGCGATTGAGGCCGTAGACCGGCATGAACGTGCCGGTCATGTCCATGTTGTTGTTCCGGTCGTAGAGCGTGCCCTGGAAGGTGGTGCCGATGCGTGGACCGCGCAGTACGCCATTGGCCAGCTTGAGATAACCGTCGCCCTTCTCGATCTCGGAAAAGCCGCGCTCGAATTTCACTCTCGACGTGTCGATATTGGCTTTTACAGCCTCGTTGAGGCTGCGGCTGTCGCCCGCCGGCGTCGTCGACACGAGCGAGGCGAGCTTCGGCTCGTTGACCACGAAGAAGTCGCTTGAGTCGACCTGGCCCTTCATCGGCCCGTCGCTTGCCCCGGCAAGCGCCAGCGTGATCGAACCGCCCTCCATATGCTCGTAAATGTTGAGGAACCGCAGGATGGCGCCGGCATCGGCCGACGTCATGTTAAGGTTGCGCCTGCCGGCGCCGGTCGTATTGCTGATCCTTATGGCAGCACCCGAACTTGCCGTGGCACTCACCTTGAGACCGTTCACCCTGGAACCGGCGGCGCTGTAGTCGAGCTTCAGGTTCGACAGTGTCTCGTTGTGGAAGCCGATCAGGGAATTGACATCGGCGCTGACGGAAATCGCGTCGGAACCCGTGGCCTTGGTGGCGGTGTCGACATCGGACGTGAATTGCTTGATCAGCGAACGCGCATCCAGCTTGTTGCCGCTGATGTCGATTGCATAGCCCTTGCCCGATCGCTTCACCGATACGGCAACGTCGTCCCCCCGGTTCAACGTGACCTTGCTGAACCGCGCCGAGGACAGGGCGCCGTTGACCAGCACCACGCCGCCGTCGATCGAAAAAGTTTTTCCATTCAGGCCGAAATCGGACAGCGTCGTGGTGTCGGCGGACTTGGTCATGGCAAATGTAACATTGGCTGGGACGCCGGGTCCCTTGCTCCAGCCTGCCCAGGGAATGTTCAGCCTGGCATTGGTCAGGTCCGCCGAAACAGTCTGGTTGCTGCCACCGCTCTTGTCGATTGCAACCTTGATGGTTCCCGAAAGCAGCGCCGACAGGCCAGGCATGGCGGTTGCCCGCATCTTGTCGTCGAGCACCAGCGCCACTTTCCGGCTGCGTGGCGGCCCGGCATTGTTGAGCGGCTCGATCAGATCGAGCTCGGCTGGAATGCCGTTCAGCAGCGCCTTGGCTGATATCACGGCCCGATTGGGCTCGACGGTAATCGAACCGTCGGCGTCCGTCACCGCCTGGCCTTCGAACGGCTTGGCCAGCGACAGGTCTTTGTAATCGAGCGCCACCAGCCAATCGAGTTTCGAAGTGTCGACGCCGGACTGCAGCGGAATGTCCGCTCTCACGTGGCCGGTCACGGTACCGGACAGGTCGTCCGGCAGCAGGCCAACATGGCGCATGGCGTTGATCGGCTCGTAGGAGGCGAGTTCGGCGATTGCGGACGCCTCGCCGGCGACGTCGATGTCGAGCGCGCCGATCACCGGCGGGCGGTTTGCAGCCTTAACCGTCATCGTGCCGTTGCTCGCCGCCACCGTGCGGCCACTCACCATATAGACGTTACCCGAGGAGAGCCTGACGTCGACGTCGTTGCCGTGGAATTCGACAACGCCGACGGCATCGCGTATCGGCGGAATGTGACCGGCCGTATCGAAGCGCGCTCCTTCGATCTGGAAACGGCCGAACACCTCGTCGTCGGATAGCGGAATGCCGTTGCCCAGGCGCCCCGGCACGACCTGGAACTGCAGGCTGGCGTCAACGACGTGGCCGCCGAACAGGTTCTTCAGCACCCAAAGGCGAGCATTTCGCGCGGAAAACCAGGGCCACAACTGCTTGACATGCGAGAGCGGCATGTCGTGGAGGTTGAAGGCGACAGATATGCCCGGCACCTTTCCCTCGACGAACTCTACCGACGCCGTGCCCAGCGCCTCGCTGGCTCCCCCGGACCTGATCCCGATCTGCTCGGCCACGAGCTTATGGCTCCTGGTCTGGTAGACGCCGGCGACGCGGGCGATGAAATCGAGCGCAGGTTCGGACGATTCCAAAGGCGCCAGTGTCGAGTGATCGCTGGTCAGATCGTAGCGGTAGGATGGCTCCTCGCCCGCCGTTCCAGTCGCCGGCTTCGGCCCGATCGAACCGGCGAAATCGAATGTCGAGCGACCGGTCCTGACCTGCAGCCGATCCACCTGGACCTTGTTGGCGCCGGCAACAAGCGTCGCATCGAGATCGACGTCGGCTGGAAGTATCCCGGCACGCGGACCGAAATCGAGCACGGAACCGGCAAGCGACAAGGAGGCCGTCAGCCGCGACGGGGTCTCGCCGGATCCCTCCGATCCAGCCAGCTTCAAGGCAATGGCGCCGATTTTTCCGCCTGGCGTCGCGGCAGCCTTGTCGGCCTCCGCTATCTCGATGCTGGCGTCCAACCCGGTCACGCGCCGCGTTGCGGTATTGCGGGCGGCTGAGGCAGCGATGGTAAGCGCCCTGCCGTCGACATCCGCGTCGGATGAAAACTCCATGCCACCCGGCCCGGACTGCGCAACTGACGCATCGGTGATCCTGACCAGCTTGACCGAGCCGGTCTCGGGCAGAACGAGGTCGACATTGCTGAGGTCGATCTGGCGCATCGAATCCTCCCGCACCGCATCGAGCGCGTGGTTGACGTTAGCAAAGACCGCATCGGACAGTTTTTCCGGGTCGATGAGGCCATCGTCATTGCGCAGCGGCGCCGTCCAGTCGCCGCCCGACGGCATCGCCGCCATCATTATGCGCGCATCGGAAATCCTGGCGCTGGTGAGCCGCACCTCGCCCGAAAACAGCGGTATCAGCCTTATGCCGAAACGGACCCGCCCGGCATCGGCCATCGGTTTGCCGTCGGCGGTCTTGAGGCTGACGTCGCTGACCTGCAGCGCGATGAAGCTCGATCCGTCGAGCGTGAGACGGGCCGGCCCGACCGTAACGTCAACGTCGACGCCGGCCAATTTCTCGATGGCCGTTTCGGCTTCGGCCCGCAGCCGCTCGGCGCCGAAACCGGACATGCCGATCGCATACACAGCGACGGCGGCCAGCAGCACAAGGGCCACAAGGCCGGCAAATAGCCGCGCAAGAATACGAACGCCGCGGCCGATCGGCGCCTGGCCGAGCGGCGGTATGCGGCACGCGGACGGGAAGGTCCCCAGGTCGGTGATCTCATCACGCCTGAATCTGATCTTCTCGTGCTGCGGCTGCTCCTGATCCACGCAATTTTCCGTTGAACGAACTCGACCGGTGGACGAATCCCAGTTTGACATTATATCGATGCGGCTTGGCGCGTAACCACAAACAAGGGCATCGATATGGCTGATCTCGACGTCGGCGAGCTTGCGCCGCAATTCGAACTTCCCCGAGACGGTGGCGGATCACTCAGCCTCGCGGCATTGCTGGGAAAGCCGGTCGTACTTTACTTCTATCCGCAGGACGACACCACAGGCTGCACCACTGAGGCGATCGGCTTTACGCAGTTGAAGCCGGAGTTCGAAAAGCTCGGCGCCGCGGTCATCGGCCTGTCGCCGGACAGCATCCGAAAGCACGACAAATTCAAATCGAAATACGGCCTCGCCGTCGATCTTGTCGCCGACGAGGATCGCAAGGTAATCGAAGCCTATCATCTGTGGGTCGAGAAGAAGCTTTATGGTCGCCGCTACATGGGTGTCGAGCGTGCGACGTTCCTGATCGGCAGCGACGGACGGATTGCCAGGATCTGGCGAAATGTTCGGGTCAAAGGCCATGCTGAGGCGGTGCTGGAGGCGGTGCGCGCACTTTGACGGTGAGCCGATGGCGGCCTTGAAAGCCCCAAATGAAACATGAGCCGCCAAAATTCGACGCAACCAACGGTAAGGGAGTTGCGCTGAAGCAACCGACCGTTAACCTTAATGATGTGTAATCAGGCTTGTCGTTGGTGTCGTAACGAAAGCTTGGTCCCGTGAACGTAGCCAGTCAGTCAACGGTCTTTGGCAGGCGCAAGGAGCCCCACACGGTCATTATCGCCCGGGGCAACGAGATAAGGCATTTCACCATACGGCCATGGGTTGCCGCGTTTTGCGGCTCCGCGCTGGCAGCGATGGCCATCGGCTATCTGCTGGCGACCTCCTACCTGGTGCTGCGCGACGACCTGATCGGCGCGACCACGGCACGGCAGGCGCGCATGCAGCAGGCCTATGAGGACCGCATCTCCGCACTCCGAGCCCAGGTCGACCGGATCACCAGCCGCCAGCTTCTCGACCAGCAGCTCATGGAAACCAAGGTTGGCGAACTGCTGGAACGGCAGACCCAGCTCAGCCTGCGCCATGGCCGCCTCGGCCCGATCCTTGAACGCACCGGGAGCGACGTTGGAACACCACCTGCGGCTAACGCAAACCCGGATAAACGCGCCGACGTGACCGACGCCCAGCCGCAGACCTATTCGGTTGCCAGCGTCGGCGCCGAACTTGGAGCCGGCGACACCAGGCCGTTCTCCTTGTGGTCGACCCGCTCCGATCCGCTGCCGAGCGACACGGCGGCCGACCGTGCCGACAGACTGTTCGTGTCGATCAACGAGTCGCTCAAGGCCATAGAGAGCCAGCAACTCACCCGCATCACTAGGCTCGCCGACAACGCCTACAGAAACGCCGATGCGATTTCCCAGGCACTCGAGTCGGCTGGCCTGCCGATCGACAGCGATTTCGGCAAGAGCGATGCCGGCGGCCCGCTGATACCGCTCGACAGTTCGATGGTGTTCGACAGCAAGGTCAAGGAGCTCGACGAGGCGCTGGACGCGCTTGACCGCCTGAAGACGGAAGCGCGACGGCTGCCGCTCGCCAATCCCGCCCCCGGCCGTTCGGTCACCAGCCCGTTCGGCGTGCGCACCGACCCGCTCCTCGGCACCGCCGCGCTGCATTCGGGAATGGATTTCAGGGCGCCGACCGGAATGCCCGCCAAGGTCACGGCGCCTGGCGTCGTCGTCAAGGCCGGCTGGAACGGCGGCTATGGTCGCATGGTCGAGGTCGACCATGGCAATGGCTTTGCGACGCGCTATGGGCATCTCAGCAAAATCAGCGTGACGGTCGGTAAGAAGCTCAACGCCGGCGACGTTATCGGCAAGACCGGCAGCAGCGGCCGCTCGACCGGCCCGCACCTCCACTACGAGATTCGCCACAATGGCGAAGCCATCGACCCGCTGCGCTTCCTGAGGGTCGGCAAGAAAGTCGCGCAGTATCTCTGAAGCCCACCGGCCTCCATGACTTCCTCATCCGAGGATCCCGCAACGTCGCTTCGCTCCTGCTCCGCCTGGGAAACGAAATCGGGTGGGCCTGGCCAATCTCGAAGGTTGCGAATTACAAGCGAATTTATTTTTGAATTCCATTTGACTGAATAAATATTCGGTGCGAACCTCATACTTTCCTAGAGGCGCGCAAGACATGGCACTGCGGGGGACCAATCAGGAATTCGGGCGGCCTTACAACAGGCGCATCGTGCTTGAGTCCATCCGCCTTCATGGCCCGATCGCCCGCGGCGACATTGCCCGGCGGGTCGGGCTCACCGTGCAAACTGTATCGACCATCGTTCGCGAGCTGGAAGAACACGGCTACGTTCTGTCGATGCGCGAGGAGCCGCGCGGGCGCGGCCTGCCTCCGGCGACCCTGCGGATCAACCCGGAGGGCGGCTACGCCGTCGGTATCCACGTCACTCCCCTCGGCATCAATGCGGCGCTTATCAATCTGAGCGGAGACGTGATCGAGAGCACCTATCGTGAGGCCCCCAGCGCAACGCCCGACCTTGCCTTCGAGCTGATCGGCGCGATGGTGCTCGAATTGACCGGGCTGCGCCCCGGCGGTCGCGTTCTCGGCATCGGCATGGCCCTGCCCGGCCCTTTCGGCGTGGAGTCGATGAGCTTTATCGGCCCGACGACGATGACCGGCTGGAAGGACGTGGCGCTTCGGGAACGGCTGGAGGCCTCGACCGGCCTGCCCGCGTTTTTTGAGACGGACATGGCGGCCGCGGCAATGGGCGAGCGCCTGTATGGCCTCGGAGCGGGATATTCCGAATACTACTATCTCTATTTCGGTGTCGGTCTTGGCGGCGTCATGGTGCATGACGGAACCGCCTTGCGCGGCGCCTGGGGAAATGCCGGCGAAATCGGTCATATTCCTGTCGTGCCGGCTGGCGAGCCCTGTCCCTGCGGCAATCGGGGCTGTCTGGAAAGATACCTCTCGCTCGAGGCGTTGCGGCGCCGGAACGTCAGCGACGCCGATTGGGTTGATGAAGTCGGGCCGATCTTCCGCAACGCCATCACCATCATCGAGAACCTGTTCGATCCCGAAACCATCATCCTCGGCGGATTGGCGTCCACCGATTTGCTCGAACGGCTGGCCGGCGCGGTCACAAATCCCCCCAACTCGGTCTCGGCGCGCGGAGACCGCACGACGCCCCGCGTCACCGTCGCACGCGGAGGCCAGCATGCGGTGCTGCGCGGGGCCGCAGCGCTTGCCGTCTCAGGGGTGCTTTCGCCGCGCTTCGGCCAGATATTCACCGCCGAGCGCGAACGCGGGCGAGATATTCTGCAAAGCAAGGGGATCGCGGCATGAGCGCAGCTCAGCCTGGCATAATCGGAGCTCAGCCTGGCATGAGCGAGCCCCTGCTGGTGCTTGACAACGTCACCAAGAATTATGGCGCGATCGAAGCGCTCAAGGGCATCAGCTTCTCGATCGGCAAGGGCGAGGTGGTGGCACTTCTGGGCGACAACGGCGCCGGCAAATCGACGCTGGTGAAGATCATCGCCGGCGGACTGGAGCCGACCTCGGGCCGCATGCTTTTCGAGGGAAAGGAATTCCTGGCCAAGTCTCCCGCCGAGGCAAAAGCGGCGGGGATCGAAACCGTCTACCAGGATCTTTCGCTTTGCACCAATGTCGACGTGGTCGCCAATTTCTTCATGGGCCGCGAGATCACCAGGAAATTTCTCGGCGTTCCCGTGCTCGACGAACCTGCCATGGAGCACGTGGTCAAAAAGGCGCTGGCCAGCGCCGGCACGCGCATCCCCTCGCTCAGAACCAATGTCGAGCACCTTTCTGGCGGCCAGCGGCAGGCCATCGAGCTCAACCGTTTCGTGCATTTTGGCGGCAAGCTCGTGCTTCTCGACGAGCCGTTCGCAGCACTTGGCGTCGAGCAGACGCGGCGCGGCCTCGACATGATCCGCCAGGTGGCGAGCCAAGGTATCGGCGTCGTCATCATCACGCATATCATGCAGCAGGCCTTCCAGGTCGCCGACCGGATCGTGGTGATCCGGCAAGGCGTCGTGGCCGGCGATGTCGCACGCAATAAAACAAGTCCCGATGCGGTGATCAACATGATCACCGGTGAGACGCTTGCCGGTGCCGGACCGGCGAGTTGAGGGACCAATGAGGGGTCCGGCGCAAAAGGAGCGAACGACATGAAGAAAATACTTCTTGCTGTCTTCGGTATCCTGGCACTGGCCTTTGCCACGCTCACGCCGGCATTCGCCCAGTCCAAGGGCACCGTCTACTATATGGTGCCGACGCTACTCGATGAATTTCAGACCGGCTCGGTGAGCGCTCTGGAATTGTTCCTGAAGCAGGTCGGCTACGAGATGAAGACGCTGAACGCCGACAACAAGACCGACGCTCAGCAATCGCAGATGAACGACGTTATCGCCCTCAAGCCGTCGGCGATCATTCTCGCCGCCGTCGATTTCAATGCGCTGAAGCCGTCCATCGAAGCCGCCCGCGCCGCCGGCATCCCGGTGGTCGAATTCGACCGCCAGATCACCTCGACACCGTCCGACTTCACATCGGTGGCGGGAACAGTCGAGATCGGCTACGTCGCCGCCGATCAAACCGAGAAGCTCTTGAAGGCGAAGAACGGATCGGTGAAAGGCAAGATCCTCCAGGTACTCGGCGATCCCGGCGATCCCTACACGCTCGACATCCAGAAGGGTTTCGAGGAGAAGATGAAGGCGTTCCCGGACGTCAAGATCATCTCGGTTCCAGCCATGCAATGGGAGGCCAGCAATGCCGGCACGATCGTTGCCGACCAGATGCTCGCCAACCCGGATATCGACCTGATCTTCAGCCATGCCGCGCATCTCTCGGTCGCGGCCGTCGCTTCGCTCGAGGCCGCCGGCAAGAAGCCCGGCGACGTCATGCTGATGAGCTCGAACGGCGCCCCGGTCGGCCTCGACCTGATCCGCAAGGGCTGGCTCAATGTCGAAGTCGAGCAACCGCTCTACGCTCAGGCCGCCGCCGTCGCCATGTTCATGGACAAGGTCGTCAACAAGCAGGAGATCAAGCCGGGCGAATACGAAGTGCTCGGCCTGAAGTCGACCGTGACCAAAGAAGCCTGGGGGCCGAACATCAAGATCCCCGGCGCTGCGATCACCAAGGAAAACGTCGACAACCCGGCCTTCTGGGGAAACATGAAGCCGCCCTCGGACACTGTGAAGCCGGTCGAATAGCAAGGTCGCCCAGGGCTTCGGGCCACGCTGACCCGAAGCCCTGCCTCTGCAGCTCGGCGCGTCCGAACAGACGCGCAGGCAACGCTGCAGCAACTTCAATCCGCGCATAATCGCTTCCGAGAATCGAAATGATTTTCGGGGCATGCGCCAGCCGGATCAGCAGATGTCCCCCCGCACGCGCCACGTCCTCGAGTTCATCCTCGACAATCTCGTCTGGTTCATGCTGGTCTTCGTGCTGGTGGTCTTCTCAATCTTCATTCCGAACTATTTCCAGCTCGGCATCTTCGCCAACATCATAGAGGCGTCGAGCGTGCTTGGCGTCATGTCGATCGGCCTGGCGCTGGTCATCATCACCGGACACATGGACCTGTCGGTCGAATCCGTGGCAGCGCTCGGCGCCATGGCGGTCGGCATCCTGTTCTGCTCGGCGGGCATCGGCCTTGGCGTTCAATTGCACCCGGAATGGCTGATGGTTCCGGTTTCGCTGCTGCTTGCCCTGGCTGTCGGCAGCATTATCGGCGTCATCAACGGCTATTTGGTCGTGAAGGTGAAGATGAGTGCTTTCATCATCACGCTTGCGTCCTACATCTGGGTGCGCGGCCTTGTGCTGGTTATTTCCGGCGGCCGCTCCGCACAGGATCTTGCGCCGGCAATCCGCTGGTTCGGCATTCAGCGCCTCCTTGGCCTGCCGCTTACCGCCTGGATCGCCATTGCGTGTTTCGTGGTCTTCTCGCTGATCATGGCCAAGACACCCTTCGGCAGACATCTCGTCATGATCGGCGGCAACGAGACCGCAACCTTCCGCGCCGGCATCCGTGTGAACCGCAACCTCGTTGTTGCCTTCGTTCTCGCTGGCGCCATAGCCGGCCTTGCCGGTTGGCTGCTGGCGATCCGCACCTCCGGCGCCACTGCCAATCTCGGCGTCGGCCTGCTGTTCAACGCCTTCGCCGCCGTCGTCATCGGCGGGGTCAGCCTGAAGGGCGGCGTCGGCACCCTGCCCGGCGTTTATGCCGGCGTGCTTTTGCTGTCCGCCATCAACACTGCAATCAATCTCATGGGCCTTCCGGCCAACTTCACCCAGGTGATCCACGGGCTGCTGGTGCTTGCCGCCGTGCTGCTCGACGCATTCAAGCAAACCATCCGCCAGAGGCTGGCATGACCGGCCGTCTCGAAGATAGGGTCGCGCTGATCGTCGGCAGTGCGCGCGGCATCGGCAGGGGCATTGCGCAACGTTTTGCCGAAGAGGGCGCGAAGCTCGTCCTGGCCGATACCGAGGTCGAGGCCGGGCAAGCGGCCGCGGACGAGCTCGGCGCTGCCTTCATTCGCACCGATATCTCGCAGATGGCCGATGCGGAGGCCGCCGTTGCGCTGGCGCTCGAACATCACGGCCGTCTCGACATCATGGTCCAGAATGCCGGCATCTATCCCTGGCAGCTGCTGGAAAACACCAGCCCGGATGACTGGGACCGTGTCATGGCGGTCAATTTACGCGGCACCTTCAATGCCGCCCGTGCCGCGCTCGTTCCGATGAAGGCGCAGCACTTTGGCCGCATGCTGTTCACCTCCTCCATCACCGGCCCGCACGTCACCAGCCCGGGTCATGGCCACTATTCGGCGACCAAGGCTGGCATTAACGGCCTGATCCGTTCGGCCGCCCTCGAATTCTCGGGCTATGGCATCACCGTCAACGGCGTCGAGCCCGGCAACATCCTCACCGAAGCAATCCAGCTACATCGCGGCGCGGCCTTCATCAAGAACATGGAAGACGCCATTCCGCTCGGCCGCCTCGGCAGTCCTCGCGACGTGGCCAACGCTTTTCTGTTCCTGGCCTCGGACGACGCCAGCTACATCACCGGCACGACCATAATCGTCGACGGCGGGCAGTTGCTGCCCGAGGGCAAGGATTTTCGGCTGCTTCCGCCATGATCCTCGATTTTGGCGACGGTTTTTTCCTGCGCCAGGCAACAACAGCCGATCATCCGGCACTTGCTATGATCTGCCTCAAGACCGGCGACGCAGGCAAGGACGCGACCGGCCGCGAAGACGACCCGGATCTGCTCGGCCTCGTCTACACCATTCCCTACCAGGTCCTCGAACCCGATCTGGCGTTCATCGTCGATGGCCCCGCAGGTGCCTGCGGCTATCTCCTTGGCGCAGCCGACACAAATTCCTTCAATGCCAGGTTGGCCGCGGAGTGGTATCCGAACCTTCAGGCACGCGTGGCCGACCCAGGACCCGACAGTTCCCGCTGGCGCGGCAGCGATTGGCTGCGGCACAAAATTCATCATCCAAATTTCGCCGTACCGCAAGCGCTGGCCGCCTATCCGTCGCATGGCCATATCGACCTGTTGCCGCAGGCGCGCGGAAAGGGCATCGGCAGGAGAGCGATGGACTTTCTCGATCAGCGCCTTGCCGCAAGCGGCTCAACCGGACTTTGCCTCGAAGTCATGCCGCAGAATATCGATGCGCTGAACTTCTATAATTCTGTCGGGTTCGAGGTGCTGCAGGACGTCGAATTACCAAGCCGCTGCATCTATGTCGCCAAGCGACTTGGCTTCGCACCGGGAGTTGTAGGCTGACGTGCCGCGGCACCGACAAAGCAAGGCCGAGCCGATAAAACTCGATTTGCTACCAATACTTTAACTTCGGTTTACCCGAAGTTGCTAACAGCAACGACGCTGGTTTTCATCCTTCAAGCAAAGGGCCTACCTTGCCACGGCATTACAGCTCTCCTTTCGGCCACCGGAGCGATTGCAACTGGTCGAGATTGCACCGCCGCGAACACCTGACGTTCGCCGCGATGGCCAATGCGAAGGCTGGTGTTGCCATGGCCCGGAAACGCGGTGGGCGGGACTCCGGTGCAGGGAGCCGGGCTTGAGCATCATTCGCGCCCTGGAAGGTGCCGATCTTCCGGCAATCGCGGGCATGTTTCAACGCGTGCTGCGCAAAGAGCGGACCGAAGCGCCGGCCGCGCTGATCGAATATATGAGACGGTTTTACTTGGAGGCGCCGGGTTGCGGAGGCGATCTGCGGTCGCTTGTCCATATCAACGATTCAGGCCGCGTGTCGGGGTTTGTCGGCGTTCACGTATTGCCGATGCAGTTCAACGGCCGACAGCTACGAGCCGCCATCTGCAGCTCGCTCATGGTCGAGGATCATGAGCGCGACCCGATGGCCGGCGCTCGCTTGTTGAAAGCTTATTTGGATGGTCCGCAGGACATCTCGTTCAGCGAGACGGCTAATGATATCTCCACGAAGTTGTGGACCCGGCTGCGCGGCGTGGTCCTGCCGCAATACAGTCTTGACTGGGTACGCGTAATGCGGCCGTCGGCCTTTGTGCTCGGCCTTTCCGCCAGTCGCATGAAGCTTGTCCGGATGCTCATTCCGTTTGCCCATGCTATCGATCGATTTTATTGCAGGCGAATGAAGTCCAGCGAACGGCGCTGGTCCGGTGTGGCGGCGGACGGGGCAGGCCATGGCGCCTTTCGGATGTCCGAAATCGACAGCCACACATTTGCCAAGCTCGTCGAACCGTTGACCGCCCATTTCGCCCTGCGCCCGGCGTGGGCGGAAGACCTGCTTGATCATATCCTGACCGATGCGGCACAAAAGCTTGATCTGGGCGAGCTCGTTTTCGTGTCCGTGGCATCCCCGGTCGGCACCAATATCGGCGCATTCGCCTACCACGCACGGAGGGGTGAAATCGGTCGCGTGCTGCAGATCCTCGCCCTCCCCGGCCAGGCCGGTTCGGTCATCGACTGCCTGATCGATCATGCGGCCGCGCGCGGCGTCAGCGGCCTGCGCGGACGCATTCAACCTGCACTTCTGGAAGCGATGCTTGGGCGACGCATAGCTTTCCTGACCGTTGCCTCGACCGTGGTGCATTCACGCGATTCCGGGCTTTTGGACGCCATGAAGACCTCACAAGCTTTTCTGAACGGGCTTGCGGGCGAGCAGTGGAGCCAGCTGATCGGCGGCCGTTTCAGCTGAAGCGCTCGCCGTGGCCGGCTCGAGAGGCAGGTCAGGTCTCGACTTCCTCGACCTCGGCAACGAGCTGCGGGCGCAGGTGGAGATGGCGCGTGGCCTTTCGCTTCGCGGTGATATCCGCCCAGACGCGTTCCACTTGTGAGGCGTCTAGGCCGGCCGCCTGCCCCACCACTTCGGCCGCCACGCCTTTGTTGAGGCCGCAAAGGCAAATATCCATGCGGTCATAGGGAAGCGAGAAGTAGAACTCCTCCTGTGTCTGCGCCAGCGAGTAGGTATCGGTGGTAGGCGGCCGGTTGCGGATTTCCTCGGGAACGCCGAGATAGGCCGCCAGCGCATAGACCTGTGTTTTATAGAGATGTGCGATCGGCTTGACGTCAGCCGCCCCGTCACCGTTCTTGACGAAGAACCCCTGATCGTATTCCAGCCGGTTCGGCGTTCCAAGAACGGCGAAGTTCAGCCGATCGGCATGATAGTATTCGATCTGCTTGCGCGTGCGCTGTTTCATGTTGGTGGCGGCGACGACACCGAGATAGACCGGCAGCGGCATTCTTATTTTCGTCTGCTTGCCCTTGGGGTCCTGCACCACAAGCGACGAAATATTGTAGCCCTCGCTCTCTAGAGCATTCGCGATCACGATCTTCGAGGCCCAGCCTTCGCCGTATTCCGGGACCACCTCTCGGATGAAAGCATCGCGACGCTCATAGCAGCCCATGGCACGCAAAGCCGGCCCGATATCCTCTACAAGAGCCTCGACACCGAAAGTGTCGGCGACAAGACGGCCGAGCCGCAGACTTTCCGGATCGGAGTCGTTTTCCGGCATGAAGAGGCAGAGTACATTCTGACCGCCGATAGCCCGCGCGGCCAAGGCGACCGAAACGCTGGAATCGATCCCGCCCGAAAGACCGAGCACGAGGCCGCGCTTGCGAATGCCGCGCAACTGCTGGCGCAAGGCCGTTACGATACGGTCCGTTTCGATGGCGGGGTCGATCGCCAGAGCCTGCGCCAGAAAGGCCTGCGCGTCCTCGGTCGGGTGAACATTCATTGCGCGGCCTCCATCATCTCTGCTGCAAGCCGACGGCTAACCTTGCCCGTATCCGTCTTCGGCAGTTCCGGATGGAACTCGACGACCTTGGGGACCATGAAATCTTCAAGGTGACGTGCGCAGTGGCGCATGACATCCTTTTCGCTGAGCGTCAGGTCCGAGCGTACGACGAATGCGCCGATCGCATGCCCAAGCATCGGGTCCGGCACGCCGACAACTACGGCCTCCGCGATGCCCGGATGGGCATGAAGCACGGCTTCCACTTCCTTCGGGGCCACCTTCTCTCCCCGCGTCTTTATGATGTCGTCCTTGCGCCCGACGAAATAGAGGTAGCCGTCCTCATCGGTCCTGAACAGGTCACCGGTGTAGAGAACCTTCTCCCAAGGGTTGGGGCCTGGCCGCAGGGTCCGTTCCGTTGCGGCTTCGTTTCGCCAATAACCCTGCATGACATGCGGCCCGCGAATGACCAGCTCACCCGCTACGCCCGGCGGCACGATTTGCCCGTTATCGTCGACGACAAAGGCTTCAGTGTTCGGAATGGCTATTCCTACCGACCCCGGCCGGCGGTCGAGTTCCTCGGGCGGCAGATAGGTACAGCGCTTGCACTCCGTCAGGCCATACATCGAATAGAGCCTGACGCCGGGAAAGAGCGAGCGCAGGCGCTCTATATGCGCCGGTGGCAAAGCAGCTGCCGTGTTGGAAATATAGCGAAGGCTGGGCAGGAAGCCCGGCGTCAGCTCACGCATCTGCAGGATCATCGCTGCCATCGTGGGCACAAGCGGAAGCCCGGTCACGCCCTCCTCGCGGATACGCTCAAAGACCGCTTGAGGAAAAGCGAAGGACTTTTCGAGCACGAGCGTGGCGCCGAGCCTGACGGCCATCAGCAACTGGTAGAGACCGTAGTCGAAGGCAAGGGGAAGAACATTCAGGATGATGTCGTCCGGCGAATTGCGCAGATAGGTGGTGATGGAGTCCGCGGCCGCGTCGCAATTGCGGTGCGTCATCATCACGCCCTTGGGTCGACCCGTTGAGCCCGAAGTGTAGATCAGCATCGCAAGATCGACGTCGATGCCGCGGTGGTCTACCTCGCGGGCTTCGAACGTCAGGCAGTCCGCCAGGGACGCAGCCCCTACCGGACGTTGGCCATCAGTACCGACGGTCGAAGCTACGAAGATGCCGTGCGACCCGCGCGCCTCAGTGACCACAGGCATCAGTTTTGACTGGGTAAGGATCGCCGCAGCGTCGCAATCGCCGATGATGTAGGCAAGCTTGTCGGCCTTGGTGGATGCGTTGATTGGACTGAACGTCGCCCCTGCCTTGAGTACTGCGAAAATCGAAACCGCAGCCTCCCAGCAATTGTCCATGAAGATCAGGACTCGATCGTTGCGCCTGACGCCATTCGCAAAAAGTGCGGCGGCCAGGCGGCTAGAAAGATTGTCCAGTTCTTCGTAGCTCAGCCTTTTGTCCTTGGTGATCAATGCCGTTTTGGCGGGATGGGCAGCGGCCTTGGCGGCCAGAAAATGTTCGATCCGCATGGACGCTCCTCGCCGACCGCACCTACGCTGCCAGCGCCTTTGCTCTCGCACTGATGAAGGATGAGAGGCGTTCAATCGAATCCAGATTGGCCGGCACGACGTCGGAATCGACCATCGCTATGCCGAAATCGTCCTCGATGAAGGCCACCAGTTCCAGCACGGCGGTCGAGTCGATGATGTCGTTTTCGATCAGCGAATCTGTATCCGCAAGCTGGTACGACGTGTCGCCGAACAGGAAGTTGTCGACGATAAAGCTTCTCACCTTGTCCTTGATTGTAACCATTTTCTTTCCTTCCCTTCTCAAGCTGCTCGTGCTGCACCGACCTCTTGGCCGGTGAAATTTTTCTGCCACAGTTGCGTCGACAAAATGCCGACAAAGGCCGCGTTGTCGCGGAACCCGGACGCCGGCTGCGTGCGGCATTTCTCATGAAGCTTTGCCACCGCCTTGGCGTTGAACAGTCCGCCGGCGGCGATGCTCGCTTCGCTCAAGCAGTCGCGGACGTAATCCAGTTCACCGGCTCCTACGAAGGAGCTGGCGTCCGGAGCCCGGTAAGGCTGTTTGGTACGCCCCCCGATCGCCATCGGGAGCAGGTGCTTGGTTGCCTTGCGCAGTATGTGCTTTTCCACCAACCCCTTCAGCTTCATCCCCGGCGGGAGTCTTGCTGCGAACTCGACCAAACGAGGATCAAGGAAAGGGAACCGTCCTTCGATACCATTCGCCATGGCCATGCGGTCGCCCTGGCTGGAGAGGATGTAGCCCGGCAGGAGGAAGCGGGTTTCGAGATATTGCGCCTGATGCAGCGGGTGCCATAGGGAAAATGCCTGGGGCAACCGGCTGACCAGATCCTCGGCCGCGTCATAACCCTTCAAGGTCGCACGCAGGTCACCGGAAAAGAAAATCTTCGCCGCCGCCGTGGTCTTGAAGCGCGGCCGATGTGAGAATAGCGGATCGCCGAGGTCAGCGTTGCCGGTGCCAAAGAATGCAGACAGATACTCCACGGATTGCTGTTGCAGACCCGGCAGATAGGGATAAAGCCTGCGAAACAGCTGTGGCCTGATGCGCGATGCCGGCTGCCGTCCGCAGAACCGGCGAACACGCGCTTCCTTGAAGACATCATAGCCTGCGAAGACCTCGTCGGCGCCCTCGCCGGTCAGCACGACCTTCAGGCCGGCCTGGCGAACGAGGCCGGACAGCTGGTAGAGAGGCGCCGGCGCCGTGCGGATGATCGGCCGTTCGGTAAAATGGATGACTTCGGGAAAGACACGAGCGATATCGCCGGCATGGCAGGCAATAGCTCGATGATAGGTGCCAAGTGCCGAAGCCATTTCGGCCTGGAAGACACTTTCGTCGTGCTCGGTGCTGTCGAACGTCACGGAAAATGTTTGCAATTTCCGAGGGGTCATGCCGGCGGCGAGCGCCGAAACAACTGATGAATCGAGGCCGCCCGAGAGATAGGAGCCGACCGGCACGTCGGCCCGCATGCGAAGCCTCACCGCATCGGTCAAAAGCGCCTGCAGCTCCTCGGCCGCATCGTCCTCGTTCGTGACTTTCGACGGCGCGTCTCGATGCGGATAGTCCAGGTGCCAATAGGGTTTGACCGTGACCTGCCCCTGCGTCGCGATCATCACGCTTGCCGGCTCAAGCTCGTGGATATTGCGGAAAGCCGTGCGGGGAGCGATCGGCGCCCACAGCGTAAAGATCTGGTCGAGTGCAACCGGATCGATTTCGGCCGAGACACCGGGCACCTTCAGCAGGGCTTTGATCTCCGACGCGAAGTAAAGCACCCCGTCCTTGCTCGTGTAGAACAGCGGCCGGACACCCATCCGGTCCCGTGCAAGCACCATACGCCGACGCCTGTTATCCCATATCGCGAAGGCGAAATCACCGTTCAGAAGGGACAGGCAGTCTTCGCCCATCTCGTCATATAGCTGCAGGATAACCTCTGTGTCACTCGACGTGCGGAAGCGTCGGCCCTTGGCTATCAGCCCATCGCGCAATTCCAAATAGTTGAAAATCTCGCCGTTGAACGCAACCGTCAAATTGCCTGACACGTCCGACATCGGCTGCTGGCCATCACCGATCCCGATCACGGACAGCCGCGCATGCCCGAGCCCTGCGTCCGGCGCTATAAACGTCCCTTGCTCATCCGGCCCGCGATGGGCGATCGCAGCCGTCATGCGCGCAAGCAAAGCTTCCGCATCCCGGATCGAACCGAAATAGCCCCCGAATCCGCACATTACTACAGCCCATATATCGGTGAGATCCGAAATATAACCTCAATAGTGGTCTTAAGCGTTAACCCGCATATGGTCATACAGAGCATGGTTAACAGTAAATTAAAACAAAACTGTTAATTTTTATGATGATTATCTTATCCAGATACAGAATTACATCTAAAAGTAAATCCAACTCTTGTCCGAGTTGCGGTGGCGCTGTCGCGTAGCGGCTCATGGCTGGCAGGAGCCATAACAGATCGCTTGTGCATTCGACGGATTTGCAATCCCGAGTCGCCCCGCTCTAACCTGACAAAACGTGCGGAACCTAAAAGCGCTTAGTTGCCCCGAAGCCAGTGAGCGCTGCTCTTTTGTGCCCCGTCGAAATACCAAGAACTGGCACCGTCGTTGCATCTGCCACATCGGCAAGTGAGCCGATCAGCGATCCAGGCTAGAACCAAACAGTTGTGGTGGGCGATGACGGGCTCGAACCGCCGACATCTTCGGTGTAAACGAAGCGCTCTACCAACTGAGCTAATCGCCCGCTCCGGGCCGGACCTTTAAGCAGTTAGGGCACGCTTCGCAAGGCCAAATGAGCAGACAACGCATTGGCCGCTAGCAGGTTTTGGCAACAAAATCCTGCCTGTCAAAAAACCTTCTCCTGTTTGCTGTAATGCTGTCCTGCTCCGCTTGACACCCGGCGGCTTACCCCTTATCCACCGCCCCAACGACGAACACGGCTGACACGTGCTCGTCTATGCGCGGGTGTAGCTCAGTTGGTTAGAGTGCCGGCCTGTCACGCCGGAGGTCGCGGGTTCGAGCCCCGTCACTCGCGCCATTTCTTTCAAGGGGTTAGCTACCGTCCCTTGAAAAGTCTCGACTTTCATTTCTTTCTGAAAGTTGAGCTGGCAGATGGTTCCTTTTAGCGCCTGGTTTTCGTCGATCGAATCGTAGCGGTGATCGCCTCGACCCGTGAGGTGCTCTACAAATCGCGATAGTGTAAGATCCGAGAAGACGCGCCAGCAAGGTAGCCCGTCAACATCATTGTCTCCAAGACTATCCAAAGCTCGTGCCATGGCTGCAAAAATCTTAATGGCGATGAGAGGTTCTTGCAAATGAGGACATCCATCGAAAATTGTGAGATTTAGGTTCGATCTGACCGGTCAAATAAGGGGGACTTTGTTCATGCGTGATCAAACCGATGGTTACCTAAATCTTCTTGAATCCACACTTGCCGCCGCGCTCCAGGACCAACGTACGGTGGACGAACAGCGTCAGAGCATTGCGCCTCTCGTGGATGGCATGTCTCTTTTTGACAGCGTTCGGCACAATGACGATCGCGGCAGCGTCACCGAGATCTATGATCCGCGCTGGGATTGGCATCCCGATCCCCTGGTTTTTTCCTACATTTTCACGATTCGTCCTGGCATGGTGAAGGGTTGGGGTTTGCACAAGCTGCATGAAGACCGCTATTTCGTGGTGAGCGGCGAATTGGAACTTGTCCTTTACGACCCTCGACCTGAATCCAGCACCTACGGGAAGATTTCGAAGGTTTACCTCTCTGGCAGTCGTCCCCGCCTTGTCAATATTCCGAAATTTGTCTGGCATGCCGACCGCAATATTGGAAAATCCGAACTAGTCGTTATTAATTTTCCAACAATACAGTATGATCATTCAAATCCGGATAAGTACCGTTTGCCGATTGATACCGATCTCATTCCTTATGATTTCGGAAACGTAGAGGGATGGTGAACACACCCCGCATTTCCATCCTGATGCCGACCCATTCGCGCGTCGATGTTATCGGCCTGGCCATCCAATCGGTATTGGATCAAACCTTCGAGGATTTCGAACTGCTGGTGGTAGGCGACGGCTGCGCGCCCGGCACGGCGGAGGTTGTTGAAGGCTTTCGAGACAACCGCATTCGCTTCTTCGATCTCCCCAAGGCGCCGAGTTTTGGCTACACAAATCGCAACATCGCGCTGCGCGAGGCACGGGGCGAAATGATTGGCTTTGCAGCCGACGACGATCTGTTGTTTCCAGATCATTTTGAGATTCTTGCCGATGCGCTCAAAGGCGGGGCTGCCATCTCGTACAGCCAGGCGCTGTGGGTTTCCACGGACGGCATAGCCGCGCCCTTTTTGACCAATCTGGACATGGCCGACGAGTTTCGATTTTTCATGGAGAATGGTAACACAATACCAGCCAGTTGTTTTCTGTATCGGGCTGATAGCCTGCCTTCGCGAGACGTCTGGCCGGAGGATGTCGCGTCGGCCGCCGACTGGCGATTGTGGCAACGGATCATACGGGAGAATCCACACAATCCCTTCAGCTATTGCCGTATCCCAACTGTCTTGCATTTCAGCGCAACATGGAAAAAATCCCGGCACTCCGCAGTATCGCAACTCTCTACGCTCCTTGCGATTGCGGATAGAGCAGGCTGGTGGCCCCCCGCCTTACAAGTTTGGGTACCGGCGGGCAGCAATGAACAGCACGAGTATTCACGCCTCATGCGTGTCGAACCTGCGGCGTGGGTTGAGCAGATGCGTCGGGCCGTCGGCGATCTCGTGGCACGGCTTGCCTGGGAAGACGTGCAGAAGACTCGACCCACACTTGCAAAAGTCCAAGCAGAAAAAGCCATACTGCAACCGGAGGTATCGAGGTTGCAAAATGAGCTCGATCTGGCTCGCCAACGCTATATCGAACTACAGGATACGGCCTCTAATGCGACGACGGAGAAGGACAAGATGGAGAAAGAACTGCAAGCTTGCCGAGCGGTAGTCGCAGCTTTGTACCAGTCCAGAAGCTGGCGCATCACGAGGCCCTTGCGAAGGATCGCCACCAGCCTGCGTTCGGAAAAATCCTCAAAGTCGCAAAGCGCGTAGATCCGGTCGGGAAACGTTGCCCGGGGGACGGAGCCGGATTGAGGATTCTGGTCGTTTCTCCCCCGCGCGAGATTTCCAGCGCCCGCAGTGCCGCCGCTATTTTTGTTTGAGCATTGGATATTCCCAACCTGGTTCCCACTTCTGGGTCCGATGCTCTATTTTTGTTTGAGCATCGGATTTTCCCAAAAACCGGTTCCCACTTTTGGGTCCGATGCTCTGGCGGAGAAAAAGCCTTGGACGCTCTGAAATCGCTCATCGAATCGCGCCGTTTCGACCTCGTGATCATGGTCCTGATCCTGATCAACGCCGTCACGCTCGGCCTCGAAACCTCGCCTGGCGCGGTTGCTGCCTTTGGGCCGCTTCTGACGGCCATCGACCGCGCGATCCTCGGCGTCTTCGTGCTCGAACTCGCGATCCGGGTGGTCGTCTACAGGACGCATTTCTTCCGCGATCCATGGCGCATCTTCGACCTCCTCGTCGTCGGTTTCGCGCTTATCCCCGCGACCGGTTCGCTCTCCGTGCTGAGGGCGCTGCGCATCCTGCGGGTCCTGCGGCTGATCAGCATCGTTCCGTCGCTGCGCCGTGTCGTCACCGGCTTCATCACCGCCCTGCCCGGCATGGGCTCGATCATGCTGTTGCTCGGGCTGGTGTTCTACGTCTTTGCGGTGATGGCGACTAAGCTCTATGGCTCGTCCTTTCCCGAACTGTTCGGCGGCATACCGGAATCGCTCTTCACGCTTTTCCAGGTCATGACGCTCGAAGGCTGGTCGGACGGCGTGGTGCGCCCGGTCATGGAAGTCTATCCGACCGCCTGGCTGTTCTTCATCCCATTCATCATCGCGACCTCGTTCACCGTGCTCAATCTATTCATCGGCGTGATCGTTTCGGCGATGGAGGCCGAGCATGAAGCGGTAGAATCGGCCGACAGGGCAACGCTGCATAGCGATCAGGCCACCATCCTTGCGGAGATACAGGCGCTGCGGACAGAGGTCCGGGAATTGTCGAGCATTCGCGGCTAGATCGCCTCAGCGCGGCCGGACAAGCATTTCCTGCGGACATTGCGCATACAGCCAGTATTACCCGGCGAGCAGCGCCTCGACCTCATGCAGTGACGGCATCGACGGCGCCGTGCCCGGCCGCGTCACCGAAATGCCGGCGACCGCGCAGGCGAAGCGGACCGCTTGCAACGGTTCCACCCCTCTCGCAAGTGCTGCGGCCAGGCCGCCATTGAAGGCGTCGCCCGCGCCGGTAGTTTCGACCACCGGGCCGGCATTGACCGCGCCGACATGGTCGGAGCGGCTGGCCGCATGCAGGAGCGCGCCGTTTTCACCGAGCGTCACAATGACCGCGCCGACGCCCTTTTTGAGCAGGCTGTCGGCGGCGCGGCGGGCGCCGTCGATGGACAACACCTTGATGCCGGTCAGTTCCTCGGCCTCGGTCTCGTTGGGCGTGACATAGTCGCAGAGCGTGTAGATACGGTTCGGAAGCTTTGCCGCGGGCGCCGGGTTGAGGATGGTCGTCACCCCTGCCCCGCGCGCGATCTCCAGCGCCCGCAGCGCCGCGTCGATCGGCTGCTCGAGCTGGGTGACGAAAACGCCGGCCGAGCGGATCAGGCCGGCATGGGTCTCGATGTCGTCGGGCGAAATCAGCATGGCCGCGCCGGGGCTGACGATGATGGCGTTGTTGCCGGTCGTCTCCTCGACGAAGATGTAGGCTGCACCCGTGTAACTTTCCGGCGTCTCGATGACAGCGCTCTTCACGCCGGCCTGCGTCCAGGTTTGCCTGGCCATATCGGCAAAGGGATCGACGCCGAGGCGCGTCAGGAAGGTGACGTCGGCGCCGAGACGGCCGGCAGCGACCGCCTGGTTCGAGCCCTTGCCGCCGGGACCGAGGGTGAAGGATGTTCCAAGGATCGTCTCGCCCATGCGCGGCTGGCGGGCGGCGCGGTAGGCAGTGTCGGCGACGAACACGCCCAATATGACGACAGGCTTGCCTGGCATGCCGCTACTCGGCGTCCGGCGGAACGACGCCTTTGCGGAAGGCAAAGCAGCCATAGAAGCGGCGCTCGCCGGTCTGGATGACGCAATAGGCCTTCTTGGCGCGCTCGTAGAACGCATAACGCTCGACCGAAATCATCGGCCATGGCTTGCCCTCCGCCGCGTCGATCTCTCTTTGCACTTGCCTCTGGACGGGCGGGATCTCGTTCGGCTGCCCGACGATCTCCATGCGGGCGGCGGCATCGTCGACGAAACTGTCCAGCGGATAGAGCGACAGCACCGCCTTGACCACATCCGCCGCCGGCGCGTCGATGCGCAGCAGCCGGCCGAGCACGGTCTGGCGCGCCACCGAATCGGAGGGGAAATTGGTGTCGGCGATGATCAAATCGTCGCCGTGGCCCATCGCCCGCAGCGCCTGGAGCACGTCGGCATTGAGCAGCGGATTGATCCCTTTGAGCATGGCATTCCTCCCGAACGGGCTTTTTGTGTGAGGTCAGATACGGCGGCCGGTCTCTGCGTCGAAGAGGTGGACCTGCTCGAGCCGCGGTTTCAGGTGCAGCGTGTCGCCTGGCTTGAAGTCGTGGCGCTCGCGAAACAGCGCCACCATCTCGCCCTCGCCGAAACGCAGGAACACCAGCGTTTCGGAACCGGTCGGCTCGACTACCGAAATCTTCGCCGGCACGCCGTCGGGGTGGATTTCGAGATGCTCGGGCCGCACGCCGTAGACGACATTGCGGCCGTCCTCCACCGCACTCTTCGCTGATATCGGGAATGGCGTCCCGGCGATCTCGACGACCGGCTTGTCGCCCTTGCGCACCGCGCCCTTGAGCAGGTTCATCGACGGCGAGCCGATGAAGCCGGCGACGAACAGATTGGCCGGCCGGTCGAACAGTTCCAGCGGCGCGCCGACCTGCTCGATGCGGCCGTCGCGCATCACGACGATCTTGTCGGCCATGGTCATGGCCTCGATCTGGTCGTGCGTGACATAGATGGTGGTGGTCTTCAGCCGCTGGTGCAATTCCTTGATCTCGGTGCGCATCTGTACGCGCAGCTTCGCGTCGAGATTCGACAGCGGCTCGTCGAACAGGAACACCTGCGGGTTGCGCACGATGGCGCGGCCCATGGCGACGCGCTGGCGCTGCCCGCCCGAGAGCTGGCGCGGATAGCGCTTGAGGTAGGGATTGAGGTCGAGGATATCGGCGGCGCGCCTGACCCGCTCGGCGACATCAGCCGGGTCGGTCTTCCGCAGCTTCAGTGCAAAGGCCATGTTCTGCTCCACCGTCTTGTGGGGGTAGAGCGCATAATTCTGGAACACCATGGCGATGTCGCGCTTGGCCGGCGGCAGATGGTTGACGACACGGTCGCCGATGGCGATCGTCCCACCGGAAACGGTCTCCAGCCCCGCCACCATCCTGAGCAGCGTGGACTTGCCGCACCCCGAAGGGCCGACCAGCACCACGAACTGCCCATCAGCTATGTCGACGCTGACATCGTGCAGGACCTTGACGGTTCCGAACGCCTTGGCCACATTGCTGATCGCGACTTGAGCCATCGGCCCCCCTTTCGTTGCGGTGAAGCTAAACAACGCAAACGGCGAGGGCAAGTCAGTCTTTTATCGATAAAAAACTCCACCCTCGTTGACACGGCACGTGGTTGCGAGAATAGTGAAAGGGCTCGTGCTATGTCCCTGTTCCGGGCGCGCCTTCACGCTAATCCGGACCACGGAAATCGATGCGTCGCGGGAGGGAATTTGGGCCACTAATCCTGGGGAGTCGCTGTCGTTGGGGAACAGGTCCAGCGCTCCAGGCATCCGAAAACAATCATCATTTGAGATTCTGGGAGGAACGAAATGAAAGTCAGCCTTTACAACCAGTTTATGCGCGCGGGAGCCACTCGCCGCGATGTGCTCAAGGGCGCGGCCAGTATGGCCGCGATCGCCGCGGCATCCGGCGCCGGGCTTGGCGCGCTGACGCGCCCGGCTTCCGCCGCAAGCGAACTGCGCGCGCAGATCCTGCAGATTCCCGGTGTCGGCAAGGGCCAGCCGACCGATGCCGACTTCCAGCAAGTCGGCGAGCTTTGCCTGGAGGCGACCAAAGCCAACGTCAAGGAAGGCGAATTCGCCGGCGTCCAGCTCACCTTCATGGGGCTCAATAACCAGAACCTGCACAACGTGCTGTTTCGCGGCTTCCTGAAGCCGTGGGAGACCTACACCGGCGCCAAGATCAACTGGATTGACCTGGCGCAGGCGGACTACAACGCCCGCCTGCAGCAGTCGATCGCCACCGGCACCGTCGATTTCGACATCATCGAGATGGGCGCGCCGTTCGAAGGCGATGTCTGCGGCAAGGGCCTAACCTCCGAAATGCCGGACTGGGTCAAGGACCAGATCGACATGAAGGACGTCGTCGCCTATCTGCAGCCACCTGTCGGCACCTGGGACGGCAAGCAGTACCGCGTGACCGTCGATGGCGACGCCCACAACTTCAACTACCGCACCGACGTGTTCGCCGATGCCGACCTCGCCAAGGCGTGGAAGGACGGCGGTGGTGGCGGTGAATGGGGCGTGCCAAAGACCTGGCAGCAGGTGCAGGCCGTGACCAAATTCCTCAAGGGCAAGCAGTTCCAGGGCCAGGACGTCTTCGGCTATCTCGACGCACCCAAGGCCTGGGGCGGCTTCGGCTTCTACTTCCTCGGCAGCCGCGCCACCGCCTACGCCAAGCATCCCGACGACAAGGCCTGGCTGTTCGACGCCGACACGATGAAGCCGCGCATCAACAATCCAGCCTGGGTGCGGGCGATCCAGGACGTCATCGACGCGCTGCCTTCCGAGCCCGCCGACCAGATCAACGCCGACCCGAACACCACCGCCTTCCAGCAGTTCCTGGCCGGCACCGGTTCGATGGTCACCTGGTGGGGCGACGTCGGCTCAAACGTCAAGACAAACGACAGTTCCGTCGTCGGCGACGTCACCGGCTTCTCGATCCTGCCGGGCTCGGACGACGTCTACAATTCCAAGACCGGCCAGTGGGACAAGCTCGCCAGCGGACCGAATTATGCGCCGAACTGCGCCTATCTCGGCTGGGGCGTCTATGTCATGGCTCGCGTCGACAGCGACGAAAAGAAGAAGAAGGCGGCGTGGTCGGCCGCTGCCCATCTCGGCGGCAAGGATCTGTCGATCTGGACAGCCATGTACCCGTCCGGCTTCCAACCCTACCGTAATTCGCATTTCGACATTCCGGAATGGGTGGCGGCCGGTTACGACGAGGCGTTCATCACCTCGTATCTGAAGTCGGAAGCCGATAGCTACAATCATCCGAACGCCGCGATCGAACCCCGCATCCCCGGCATCTTCCAGTACTACAGCGCCGCCGAGGACATTCTGGCCAACACGTTTGCCGGAAAGATGAAGGCGCAGGAAGGCGCCGACGCGATCGCAGCCGCCTGGGAGAAGCTGACCGACCAGATAGGCCGCGAAAATCAGATCAAGCTCTACAAGGCCTCGCTCGGCATGTAGGCTGAGACTGTCGTGAACCGCGGTCCGGCGACGCAAAGCCGCCGGACCGCAGCTTGACCGGCCAGCCGGTCAAAAGCCTTCAGTGAACGGACCAGACGCGTGGCTGACCAGACTTTGCCCACCAATGCATGGCCGGCAAACGCCGTTCCATCCGATCTGATATCGCCGGGCCGCAAGCGGCTCGGCCGGACCTTGATGGCTATTGCGACACTCGGTCTTCTGGCGGTGATCGCAGTTCAGATCCTGTACAAAACAGAGGTCGACACCATCGGGTTCGAGACCTGGCGGCCGGTCGTCTATGCCTATGTGCTGTGGGGTGTTGCGCTCGGCATCGGCCAGGTGCTGACGCGCGGCGAAGATGGCCAACGCGCGCTGTTCCTGCTGCCGGCGCTGCTGTTCACCATCGCCATGGTGATCTTCCCGACGCTGTTCGGTTTCTACATCGCGCTGACCGACTGGAACCTCAGTTCCTTCAGTGGCCGGAAGTTCAACGGGCTCGACAATTTTTGGCAGATGCTGGCCGATCCTTACTACCGCAACGCGCTGTTCAACATGGTGCTCTATGTGCTCGCGGTGCTGGTCGAATATGTCATCGCGTTTGGCCTCGCACTGCTCCTCAACGCACAGATCCGGGCGCGCAAATTCTTCCGCGTCGTCTTCCTCATGCCGTTGATGCTGTCGCCGGTCGCAGTATCATGGATGATCGGCAAGTCGCTGATGGAATACCGCTTCGGACCGGCCGCAACGCTGGCGCGCCAGCTCGGCTGGGAAAACCCCGCCTTCTTTTCAAACCCGATCACCGCCCGCATCTCGATCATGGTGCTGGATGCCTGGACGTTTATCCCGTTCATGATGATCATGCTGCTCGCCGGCCTTCAGGCGATGTCACGCGAGGTGCTGGAGGCGGCCAGGGTGGACGGCGCCAATGCCTGGCAGACCTTCTGGCAGGTCACCTTCCCGCTGATGCTGCCGGTGTCGGTGACGGCGATCATCCTGCGCATCATCTTCAAGCTGAAGCTTGCCGACATCATCATCACCGTTACCTCGGGCGGCCCGGGCGGCGCGACCGATTCTGTGTCGAGCTTCATCTATCGCGAGTATCGCGACCGCTCGAATGTCGGCTACGGCACCATGCTGGCGATGGCCTACCTCATCATCATCATCGTGTTCGTGACATGGCTGTTGAAATTCGCCAACCGCTTCGTGCGCAACGTCAATTGATTGGGGCGGCAACATGAGCGTTCAGACCACCGAGTATGCCGCTTCCGAAATCCGCTCGCCGGCGAGCTTTTTCGCCAACCGCGTTTTCATCTATGGCGCGCTGGTGTTCTGGGCCTTCATCTGCCTGTTCCCGATCTACTGGACGATAACCACCTCGTTCAAAACCGCCGTCGACGTCACCCAGGGCCATCTCATCCCCTTCGTCGACTTCCGGCCGGACTGGAAGGGCTGGCGTTCGCTCGGCCTGTCGCCCGACTCGATCTTCCGGACGTCGACAGTGCGCGACGAGTTCATCAAGCGCTTCATGAATTCGGTCATCACCTCGGTCGGCGCGTCGAGCCTCGCCATCGTCATCGGCAGCCTCGCCGCCTACGGCCTCACCCGCTACCGCTATCACTTCGCCTGGTTCAAGAATGAGGACATCTCCTTCTTCTTCCTGTCGCAGCTGATCCTACCGCCGGTCGTGCTCGCTCTGCCCTTTCTCGTGCTGTACCGCGAAGTCGGCATGCTCGACACGCGCATCGGCCTGATCCTGCTCTACACGCTGATGGTGCTGCCGATCGTCATCTGGATCATGCGCGACCAATTCAACTCGATCCCTGTCGAGCTGGAGGAAGCAGCCCTCGTTGACGGCCTGTCGATCTGGGGCGCCTTCTTCCGCATCGTCATGCCGATCGCGCTGCCGGGCATGGTCGCCGCCTTTATCCTGGCAATGGTGCTGTGCTGGAACGAGTATTTCTTCGCCGCCCTGCTGACCTCGACTGATGCCAAGACCATTCCCGTCATGGTGGCGAGCCAGACCGGCTCGCAAGGCATCAACTGGTGGTCGATGGCGGCGCTGGCCACCGCCGCGATCACGCCGCTTGCCGTCATCGGCATCGCGCTGGAGCGTTATCTGATCATGGGCATGACCGCGGGCGCGGTGAAGTAGGCCGCCCCCTCTTGCCTTCTCCCCTTGTGGGAGAAGGTGGATTGGCGCGTAGCGCCAAGACGGTTGAGGGGTGCTGGACGGAGCACCATCGGTGTCAAGCTGGAACACCCCTCATCCGACTGAGCTTCGCTCGGCCACCTTCTCCCACAGGGGGAGAAGGCAGAGCCGCGATAGGTTACAATATCGCCCGCAGATGCTCAAGAATCATCGCAACGCCCTTTTGCCCGAGTTCCGCCGACCCGTCTTTGGCGGTCGCCGTATACCAGCTCTTGTTGTCGGCGAAGTGGCCGGCGTCGACCGCCTCCGGGCATAGCGCGAGCATCAGCGACGTCTCGCCGATGCCGGCATGATCGAACGGATATTGGCCGTTCATTGCGGCGGGCATCAGCGGATGCACCTGCACCCAGTTGAAGAAATTTTCACCCGCGGCATGCCCGGCATAGTAGTCGGCCATCGCCTGCGAGCCCCACCAGCCCTCGCCGCGCTCCTTTTCGAGAAAGCGGAAGATCGCCTGGCGGCCGGCGGTCTTGAAGGCGAGATCGGTCGGCATCCCGGCGGCAAAATTCTCGGTCTGGTGGTGGATGACGGCGTGGATGTTGCGAAAGCCGATGCGCAGCAGACTGTAGAACAGTTCTTCGCCGAACGGCGCCAATGAATTGCCGCCGACTTGCACCGAGCCATTGCCCTCCGGCGGCGCCACCGCGTAGCTCGCCGCGCCATAGTAGAAGGGCGGCAGGATGACGATGTCGGCCTCCTTTTCGTACAACTCCAGCATCTTGACGACCGCCAGCGTGTCCATGCCAACAGCCATATGCTCGCCATGGTATTCGAGCACGCCGAGAGGGAGCACGGCCGGCCAGTTCTCGGCGATGGCCTTGCGGATCTGGTGCGGCAGCATCAGTTCGTAGCGCATGATCTATTCCATATTGGTGTGACGGGCGCGCATCGCTTCGGGTGATATGCCGGTGATTGTCCTGAGCTTCAGCACCATCACCTCGAACAGAACGAACAGCGCGCCTTCGAACAACGAACCCATCGGCAGGATGGATGTCTTTTCCGGTCTCTGGTCGTCGGCCATGGTTTGAGCAGGGATGAGCAAGGCGAAGTCGGCAAGTCTCGCGGCGCTGCTCTCGCCTTGCGCGGTCAGCAGCAGGACGGTCGCACCGGCTTTGCGGGCGACCTGCATTAAGGTCAGAACGGTCGAGGTCTCGCCCGGGCCGGAGCTGACGAGAAAGACGTCACCCGCGCCGAGCGGCGGCGTCGTCATGTCGCCGACCACCGACACAGGCAGGCCGAGATGGTAGAGGCGCATGGCAAAGCCCTGGACCTGCAGCGCCTCGCGGCCGCAGCCATAAACGACGACTTTGTTCGCGCCGGCCAGCATGGCGCAAGCAGCGTCGACGCGGCTCTCGTCGACCCGTGCCAGCACGCTGCCAAGCTCGCCCAGCGCAATCCCGAACAGATTTGTGCCGGCATTCGTCATGGCAGACCCACCAGCTGGCCGGCATCAAAAACCTGTCTGAACGTTTTGGCCACGTTTCCCCCGAACAGCTTGTTTTTGCTCATGCTATCACCGTGAAAATCCGTGTCCAACGGCTCGAAGTACTTTTGAAGTGCCGCAGGCGTGATAGTGTCATGGCAATTGCGTAGGTGAGGAAATAACGGGACATGAAGACACGGCATTTCGACCGCATCGGCAATGGCGGCATGGCATTCACGGAACTCGGCTTTGGCACGGCGCCGCTGGGAAACCTCTATCGCGCCGTCTCCGACGAGGATGCCAACGCCACGCTGGAGGCCGCCTGGCGGATCGGCTGCCGCTACTACGACACCGCGCCGCTCTACGGGCTCGGCCTGTCGGAAACGCGGCTCAATCCGTTCCTGCGCTCGAAGAAGCGCGACGACTATGTGCTGTCGAGCAAGGTCGGCCGCATCATGCGCGCCTGCCCGCCGGACCAACGCACCGGCATCGGCAAATTCTTCGACACACCGTCGCGCCAGGAGGTCTACGATTACAGCTATGATGGCGTCATGCGCTCCTTCGAAGCCTCGCTGGAGCGACTCGGCGTCGACCGCATCGACATCCTTTTCGTGCATGACGTCGACATCTTCACCCATGGCAGCAAGCAAGCCTCGGACCAACGCATCGAGGAGTTCATGCGTTCGGGCTATTACGGGCTGCTGGCGCTGCGCGACCAGGGCGTCATCAAGGCGTTCGGCGGCGGCATCAACGAATGGCCGGTCGCCCAGACACTTGCCGAGCGTGGCGACTTCGACCTTTTCCTGCTTGCCGGGCGCTATACGCTGCTGGAGCAGGAGGCCCTGCAGTCCTTCCTGCCGCTGTGCCAGAAGCGCGGCATCGGCATCGTTCTCGGCGGGCCGTATAATTCCGGCATCCTGGCAACCGGGCCGAAGCCCGGCGCCTACTACAACTATTCCGAGGCGCCGCAGGACATTATCGACCGCGTCACGCGCATCGAGGCCATCTGCAAACGCCACGGCGTGCGCCTGATCGAGGCGGCACTGCAATTTCCGCTGCTGCACCCCTCGGTCGTGTCGGTGATCCCCGGCGGCCAGCGGCCGAGCGAGGTCGAAAGCAACCGGGCGCTGCTCGAGGCAAGGCTGCCATCGGCACTCTGGGCCGATCTCAAGAAGGAAGGGCTGATGCGCGCGGATGCGCCGACCGCATAGACCTGGTCCGCCGTCATCTCGCGATAGGGACAAGCCACCGAAGTGGACGTAAAAGAAAAGCCGGGCATGCCCGGCTTTTCTGATTTCTGAAAATGATAAGAGGGCGCGCTTAGTTTACTGCGTCCTTGAGGCCCTTGCCGGCCGAAAACTTCGGCACGGTGCGCGCCGGAATCTTCACCTCCGCACCGGTCTGCGGGTTGCGGCCGGTCGATGCGGCGCGTTTTGACACGGTGAAATTTCCGAAGCCGACAAGCCGGACATCGCCGCCCTTCTTCAGCTCGCCGGTGATCACGGAAAACACCGCATCCACCGCCGACTGCGCGTCACCCTTCGAAATACTCGCGGCATCGGCGACAGCGGACACCAGTTCGTTCTTGTTCATAAAAATTCCCTTCCATGAGAAAACCGGAAACGTACGACTCATCCGGCAGGAAACGGACTTTAGAAAGAAGCGTCCTTGCAACCAAGTCGAAAAGCGTGAAAAAAATCGAAAAAAGCCCGGAATTCCGGGGTTTTTCACATGAAAAAGCCGGGCTCAAGGCCCGGCTCTCCGTTTGTGCATTGCAACTTTAGTAAGTGCTAATGGGCCAGCGACTTGCTGGCGTCGTCTCCGGCATCCACCGCAGCCGGCGCATTGACCGGCTCGACCCACTCGATCGGCTCCGGCATACGCACCAGCGCATGGCGCAAGACTTCGCCGACCCGTGAGACCGGAACGATCTCCATATTGTTCTTCACGTTGTCCGGAATCTCCGCCAGATCCTTGGCGTTATCTTCCGGGATCAGCACCTTCTTGATGCCGCCGCGAAGTGCTGCAAGCAGCTTTTCCTTGAGCCCACCGATCGGCAGCACCCTGCCGCGCAGCGTGATCTCGCCGGTCATCGCCACATCGGCCCTGACCGGGATGCCGGTCAGCACCGAGACGATCGCCGTCGCCATCGCCACACCCGCCGACGGTCCGTCCTTGGGCGTTGCGCCCTCGGGCACGTGGACGTGGATGTCGCGCTTGTCGAACAGCGGCGGCTCGACGCCGAAATCGATGGCCCGCGAGCGGACATAGGAGGCCGCCGCCGAGATCGATTCCTTCATCACGTCGCGCAGATTGCCGGTCACCGTCATGCGGCCCTTGCCGGGCATCATGACGCCTTCGATCGTCAGCAGCTCGCCGCCGACTTCCGTCCAGGCGAGGCCGGTGACGACACCGACCTGATCGTCGGCCTCGACCTGACCGAAGCGGAAGCGCGGAACACCAAGATAATCGGCGAGATTGTCCGCCGTGATGGTGATCGTCTTCTTCTTCGTCTTCAGGATCTCGGTCACTGCCTTGCGGCCGAGCTTCATCAACTCGCGCTCCAGGCTCCGGACGCCCGCTTCACGAGTGTAGGTCTGGATGATGCCGCGGATCGCGTCCTCGCCGACGGAGAACTCCTTCGGCTGCAGCGCATGATCGCGGATCACCTTGGGCATCAGGTGGCGCTTGGCGATCTCGATCTTCTCGTCCTCGGTGTAGCCGGCGATACGGATGATCTCCATGCGGTCCATCAAAGGCGCAGGGATGTTCAACGTGTTCGCCGTCGTCACGAACATCACGCTCGACAGGTCGTATTCAACCTCGAGGTAATGGTCCATGAACGTCGAGTTCTGCTCGGGATCGAGCACCTCGAGCAAAGCCGACGACGGATCGCCGCGGAAATCCTGGCCCATCTTGTCGATCTCGTCGAGCAGGAAGAGCGGGTTGGACTTCTTCGCCTTCTTCATCGACTGGATGACCTTGCCGGGCATCGAGCCGATATAGGTGCGCCGGTGACCGCGGATTTCGGCCTCGTCGCGCACGCCGCCCAGCGCCATGCGGATGAACTCGCGGCCGGTCGCCTTGGCGATCGACTTGCCGAGCGAGGTCTTGCCGACGCCGGGAGGTCCGACGAGGCACAAGATCGGCCCCTTCAGCTTCTTCTGGCGGCTCTGTACGGCGAGATACTCGACGATGCGGTCCTTGACCTTGTCGAGGCCGAAATGATCGGTATCGAGCACGTTCTGCGCGAAGGCCAGATCATGCTTGACCTTGGAGTTCTTGCCCCACGGTATCGACAGGATCCAGTCAAGATAGTTGCGCACGACGGTCGATTCAGCCGACATCGGCGACATCGTCCGCAGCTTCTTCAGTTCGGCTTCCGCCTTTTCGCGGGCCTCCTTGGAGAGCTTGGTCTTCTTGATGCGCGCTTCGATCTCAGCGGCCTCGTCGCGGCCGTCCTCGCCCTCGCCGAGCTCCTTCTGGATCGCCTTCATCTGTTCGTTGAGGTAGTATTCGCGCTGGGTCTTCTCCATCTGGCGCTTGACGCGCGAACGGATGCGCTTCTCGACCTGCAGGACGGAGATTTCGGCTTCCATGAAGCCCATCGCCTTTTCCAGCCGCTCCTTGACCGAGAGCGTGGCCAGCATCTCCTGCTTCTCGGGGATTTTGATGGCAAGGTGCGAGGCAACCGTATCGGCGAGCTTGGAATAGTCGTCGATCTGGCTGGCGGCACCCACCACTTCGGGCGAGATCTTCTTGTTCAGCTTGACGTAGTTCTCGAAGTCGGTGACGACCGAACGGGCCAGCGCCTCGACCTCGACCTCTTCCTCCTCCGGTTCGACCAGCGCTGCGGCACGGGCCTCGTGGAAGTCGGGACGGTCGGTGAAGGAGACGATTTTCGCGCGCGAGGCGCCTTCGACCAGCACCTTGACGGTGCCGTCCGGCAGCTTCAGCAACTGCAGCACATTGGCGAGCGTGCCGATGTCGAAGATGGCATCGGACTCGGGATCGTCGTCGGCGGCATTCATCTGGGTCGCAAGCAGGATCTGCTTTTCCTGACCCATCACCTCTTCCAGCGCCTTGATCGACTTTTCACGCCCGACAAAGAGCGGAACGATCATGTGCGGGAACACCACGATGTCGCGCAGTGGGAGGACTGCGAAGACGCCGTCGCTGGGAGCCTTGGATATTTTGGCCATTGTCCAACCTTTCATGTCGCGACCGCCAATTGGCCAACCGCGAA
Source organism: Mesorhizobium sp. WSM4823 (assembly GCF_055811195.1). Taxonomy (NCBI): domain Bacteria; kingdom Pseudomonadati; phylum Pseudomonadota; class Alphaproteobacteria; order Hyphomicrobiales; family Phyllobacteriaceae; genus Mesorhizobium; species Mesorhizobium sp. WSM4823. The sequence continues at coordinate 227,296 of NZ_JBVVQL010000002.1, read as the reverse complement.
TCTCATATTAACGACCGAGGATCGTTCCGCCTACCACCGTTTGTGACGGGAGTTTTACAGCACAGAATTCGGCACCCCGGCCTTCCTCAGTTAGTTGGAGGCCCGGGGGGCAAAGATCAAGGGCCAACACGAAACCGCTCATCCAATCTGTCACAATCCGTTCATCCAATCTGTCACAATCCGTTCATCACAAGTTGGCACATCCGCAACGGCAAAACGGCGCCTCGCGGCGCCGTTTCAAAACAAAGTCCATTGTCGGCTCACGTCAGGCGCTGACGTTGCCCTTCTTTTCCTTCTGCTCGGAATAGATGTAGAGCGGTCTGGCGTTGCCGGACACCACCTCTTCCGAAATAACCACTTCGCGCACGCCTTCCAGCGCCGGCAGCTCGAACATCGTGTCGAGCAGGATCGCTTCCATGATCGAGCGCAGGCCGCGCGCGCCGGTCTTGCGCTCTATGGCGCGCTTGGCGATCGCCGACAGCGCATTCTCATGGAAGGTCAGGTCGACATTCTCCATCTCGAACAGCCGCTGATACTGCTTGACCAGCGCGTTCTTCGGCTCGGTCAGGATCTGGATCAGCGCCGGCTCGTCGAGGTCCTCCAGCGTCGCCAGGACAGGCAGGCGGCCGACGAACTCGGGAATGAGGCCAAACTTCAACAGATCCTCAGGCTCGACAAGGCGAAAAACGTCGCCGGTGCGGCGATCCTCGGGCGAAGCGACGGTGGCGCCGAAGCCGATCGAGGTCTTGCGGCCGCGATCCGAGATGATCTTGTCCAGCCCGGCGAAGGCGCCGCCGCAGATAAACAGGATATTGGCGGTATCGACCTGCAGGAATTCCTGCTGCGGATGCTTCCTGCCGCCCTGCGGCGGCACCGAAGCGACCGTGCCTTCCATGATCTTCAACAGCGCCTGCTGCACGCCCTCGCCCGACACATCACGGGTGATCGAAGGATTGTCCGACTTGCGCGAGATCTTGTCGATCTCGTCGATGTAGACGATGCCGCGCTGGGCGCGCTCGACATTGTAGTCGGCCGACTGCAAGAGCTTCAGGATGATGTTCTCGACATCCTCGCCGACATAGCCGGCCTCGGTCAGCGTCGTCGCATCGGCCATGGTGAAGGGAACGTCGATGATGCGGGCCAGCGTCTGCGCAAGCAGCGTCTTGCCGCAACCGGTCGGGCCGATCAGCAAGATGTTGGACTTCGCCAGCTCGACGTCGTTGTTCTTGCCGGCATGCGCAAGGCGCTTGTAATGGTTGTGGACGGCCACCGACAGCACGCGCTTGGCGTAGGGTTGGCCGATGACGTAGTCGTCGAGAACCTTGAGGATCTCCTGCGGGGTCGGCACGCCCTCGCGCGACTTCACCATCGAGGTCTTGTTCTCCTCGCGGATGATGTCCATGCAGAGCTCGACGCATTCGTCGCAGATGAACACCGTCGGGCCGGCGATCAGCTTGCGCACCTCGTGCTGGCTTTTGCCGCAAAACGAGCAATAGAGCGTGTTCTTGGAATCACCGCCGTTGTTGCCGACCTTGCTCATTTTCATGTCCTTTCATAGCCGCCCGCCGATGGTCTGGTTGAAAGGGCGCATATTCAATCTATCGCGGGAATTCGCCGCCGCCAGTGTTCCGGCTCCCGCAACGCATTCCATACGAAACACATATCAGAAAACGTCGCAATGATTCGCACCAACCCCGCACAAAGCTAAGCCGTCGAAAATCAACATAGGCTTAACGTAGGCAATTGCTCCCGTCGAGGGAACAGCCAATTGTGGCCGAAATGCCGCAAGCGGCATCAAAACTGTGTTTTCCCGCCATCCAACTGCCATCGGGCTTATGTGGCAACACCTTCGACCGGCTCGCGCGACGAAATGACCTTGTCGATGAGGCCGAAATCCTTCGCCTCGTCGGCGGTCATGAAGTGGTCACGGTCGAGCGTCTTTTCAATCTCGTCGTAGCTCTTGCCGGTGTGCTTGACATAGACCTCGTTGAGACGACGCTTCAGCTTGATGATGTCCTGGGCGTGGCGCTCGATGTCGGAAGCCTGGCCCTGGAAGCCACCGGAAGGCTGGTGGACCATGATGCGGGCGTTCGGCGTGGCGAAGCGCATGCCCTTCTCGCCTGCGGTGAGAAGCAGCGAGCCCATCGAGGCCGCCTGGCCGATGCACAGCGTCGCCACCGCCGGCTTGATGAACTGCATGGTGTCGTAGATCGCCATACCCGAGGTGACGACGCCACCGGGGGAATTGATGTAGAGGTTGATTTCCTTCTTCGGATTCTCCGCTTCGAGGAACAGGAGCTGCGCGCAGACCAGCGTCGCCATGCCGTCCTCGACCGGACCGGTGATGAAAATGATGCGCTCTTTCAGGAGCCGCGAGAAAATGTCGTAGGCCCGCTCGCCGCGATTGGTCTGTTCGACCACCATCGGAACGAGGTTCATGTAGGTTTCGACGGGGTTCTTCATGGACTATCCCTTATTGAGGATGGGATTCCGGCGCCGGGGGATTAAAAAGTCGGGCAGAATCGGTTCTGGATCGTTGTCCTGTAAATAGGATGTCGGCTCACCCTAGCGCAAGGCCGCCCCTCCTAGCCATCCGGTTAAGTCGAATCAAGCTTTCTGCACAGGATTCGCCCGCAGCTGCGCCGGAAGCGTTCTGCCGCTCTTGAGGCGGCGCGGCCGCGTAGCACTTTCTTAACCGCGTCGCTTAACGAAATATCTCGAAACTGCTTTCCCGCGATGCGGCTTCCCCTACAATTCAACGTTGAGCTTTACTGAAGGTTCAACAGGGGAGTGCCATGATCAGGAAAACTGCTTCCTTGGCCATCGCCAACCTTGCCGTTTTCGGCATGGTGTCCGAAACGGCTGCCGGCGGGCGCGCGGTCGAATGCTACCAACAGGTCAACAGGCCGGCCGTCTACGATACCGTCTATGAAAACGTGCTGGTCAGCCCAGGCGGCCAAGTGGTCGACTACGACCCGCCGATTTATGGCACGGTTGAGCGCGTCGAACAGATCGCACCGCCCCGCGTCACATACGAAGTCGTGCCAGCTATCACCCGCACCGTCTACCACAAGGTCAAGATCGATGGCGGCGGCTATGCGTGGGAATGGCGCGTCATCCACGGCCGCAAGGTGCTGTGCAAGGTCTGGCGCAAGGCCCGCTACGCGCGCGTCGCCGAAACAGTCGTCGTTGAGCCCGAGCGCAGCCGACGGGTCGTGCTCCCAGCCGAATATGAGAGCGTTGCCCGTGAAGTACTGGTGCGACCGGAGCGGCGGCGCATCACTGAGATCGCGCCATCATACCAGAAGGTGGCGCGCCGCGTGATAGTGCAGGACGGCTCGACCAGTTGGCGGCGGGTGCGTATCCCAAAGCATTGCAGGTATTAGCTCAGGCTACTTCGGCCCTCAGCCATTTCTTCAAGCCGGCGACGTCGCCATGGCCGACGGTCTCCGCTACGCGCCTGCCGACCGCTGCGCCGAATTTGTAACCATGGCCGGAGCAGGCCGAGATAACAAGGCATTTGCCCTTTTCATGCGCCAGGAATTTCTTGTCGGCGGTGAAGGTGTAGGCGCAGGTCACCACCTCGGCCACCCCATACTCCTCGATGCGGGCGAGCGGCGGCGAGAACAGATTGCGGATCGCTTCGCCCTCGCCCGGCACCGGCTCACGGTTCCAGTCGGCGTCGCTGGTCGGCACCTTGTGCAGGCCGGAACCGAACTTCATGCCGGCGCCGCCTGACGGTGGGATCACATAGCCGTCGACAGTACCGCCGACATCGAGGATGACCGGGGCTGCCTGCCACGCCGCTTTCAGGTCCGGCGGCGGCTCGACATAGGCGAGCGCGTTGCGCCAGGTTTGCAGTTCGCCGTCCAGTTCCGGAAACAGTTTCAGCACCCAGGCGCCCGATGTGACGACGATGCGGTCGGCCTGCATCGTCTCGCCGCTTTCAAACACGATGTGACCGGCCTCGGCGTCGATCTTCGTCACCTTGCTGTTTTCGTAGACATTGGCGCCGTTGGCCCGCAGCCATTTGGCGAGCCCCGCTGCGATCTTGCGGCAATGCAGTGCGCCGCCCTCCGGCGAGAAGAAAGCGTAGCGAAAACTTCCGCTCTCGAGGAACGGCCAGCGCGCAACGGCCTCGCCGGGCTCGATCATCTCGAAGGGAAAATCGCCGGCCGCCAGCCCGTCGCGCATCTGCTCGGCGTCATCACCCTCGTCGCGCGAAATGCAGATGAAGCCGCGCGGATCGAGATGGTTTTCGCCAAGATCAACCCACATTTCGTCCCAGGCTTCATAGGCTTCGGTGATCAGGCGGCCATAGCCCGCCGCTGCACCGTAAGCGCGGCGGATGATGCGGTGATGGTCGCCCGAGGCGGCAAGCGGATTGGGAATCGATCCCTGTTCGACGATCGAGACCCGGTGCCCGGCCTTGATCAGCGACCATGCCGTCGAAAGCCCAGCAATGCCTGCACCAACCACGATCACATTCATCAAGTCAGTCTTTCCGCAGCCGCACCGGCTGGCTCAACTCATTGGGCTGTCGCGCGCCAACATACGGACTGGCACCAAGCTGGCAAGCCGCGTTAATTGTCTGCCATGACCAAATTGACGCCAGCGTATCTTGCCTTCGATCCCTCCACCCGCCAGCTGCGGCTGGATCCACATGAGCCGGCTTTTTTCCAGAATCCTTACGAGGCCTATGCCTTCATGCATGGCGCATCGAATGTCTTCTTCTGGGAAGAGTTCGGCTTTTGGTGCTTCGGCGGCTTTGACGACGTCAACCGGCTGCTGCGTGACCGCCGCTTCGGTCGTCAGAACCCGGCCGGCATCCCCGATAGAAGCAGCATCGACCAGGACCGCACGCATCTCAGCGCCTTCGACGGCATCGAAGCGAATTCGATGCTGGAGCTGGAACCGCCCGTGCACACCAGGCTTAGAACGCTGGTCAACCGCGCCTTCGTCTCGCGTCAGGTCGAGCGTCTCAGGCCGCATGTCGAGGCGCTCGCCAACGAGCTGATCGACCGTTTCGAACCGGACCATGTCGACCTGCTGCCGGCCTTTGCGTCGCCGTTGCCGATCACCATCATTGCCGAGATGCTCGGCGTGCCGGTCGAGATGAGGCCGCAGCTGCTCAACTGGTCGCATCAGATGGTCGCCATGTACATGCATGGCCGCACACGCGAAACGGAAGAGACGGCCAATCGCGCCGCGCGGGATTTTTCGGATTTTCTACGCGGCTATGTCGCCGAGCGCCGCAAAATCCCTGGCGACGATCTGTTGTCGCTGCTGATCTCGGCGCAGGATGATGGCCAGAAACTCTCCGAGGACGAGCTGGTGTCCTCGGCTATCCTGCTGCTTAACGCTGGGCACGAGGCGACGGTTCACCAGACAGGCAACGCGGTGCGCTCGATCCTCGCGCAAGGCGGTGACCCGCGCCGCTTCTTCACCTCGCCGGAAGCGACCGCAGCCACGGTCGAGGAATGCCTGCGCTTCGACGCGCCGCTGCACATGTTCACCCGCTACGCCTATCAGGAGATCGAGGTCGCTCCAGATATCCTCGTGCGGCCGGGCGAGACGATCGGCCTGTTGCTCGGCATGGCCAATCACGATCCGCTTGCTTTTGCCGAGCCCGCCGCCTTCAAATCCGGACGCACGGATCAAAAGAACGTCTCGTTCGGCGCCGGCATCCATTTCTGCATCGGCGCGCCGCTCGCCCGGCTCGAATTGCAGGTGTCGCTGAAAACCCTGTTCGACCGCCTACCGCGGCTGCATCTTGCCGAACAGCCGCGCTTCCGCGACACCTATCATTTCCACGGGCTGGAAAAGCTCGTCGTGAACTTTTGAAAAACAGCAGGCCCGAGGCTGGATCGCATGCCCGAAAAGATGAAATTCGCTTTTTTGCAGGAGCCTCCTTTCTGCTTCACCGACGCTTCCGGAGATGTCTCCGGCTGCGACGTCAGGCTCGCGCAGAAGGTCTGCGAAGCGTTGGGGCTAGAGGTCTTTTCGCCCATCGAGACCGAATTCGCCAAACTGCTTCCCGGACTGGCCAAAGGCGAGTGGGACATGACCACCGGTCTGTTCATTTCGGACGAACGCAAAAAATCCGTCGACTTCACGCGACCGATCTGGGTGTTGCAGGACGGGTTGCTGGTCCCGAAGGGCAATCCGCGCGGGCTCAAGGGCTATCGATCCATCGCCGCAGATGAGACAGCGCTGATCGCCGTCATATCGGGCCAGATCCAACATCAAACAGCCTTGAAAAATGGCGTTCCGCTGGAGCGGATAAGGATATTCGCCACGCAAGCAGGCGCGGCAGACGCAGTCGCGTCCGGTGCAGTTCATGCCTATGCGAGTGTCGCCATGGCGCACCGAGGCTATCTGGCTCAGCGTCCCGACGCGCCTCTTGCGGTCATCGACGTTCCGGCAGCCGAAAAACGGCCAGCCGCCGGCGCTTTCGCTCTCGCCAAAGACAATGCGATCCTGCGCCAGCGCATCGATTCATGCCTGGGCGATTTGCTGGGAACTCCCTGGCACCGGGACATGATGGCCGAATACGGATTTTCCGACAGTGATGTCGATCGGCTTTTGTGAAGCGCCATGCAAGCGATCAAAGCTTGATCACATACTCCTTGCGAGTCGTTTCAAGCACTTCCCAACTTCCCCTGAAGCCCTGCCTGAGCACGAAACTGTCGCCGGCTTTGACGGTGCGCGCCTCGCCGCCTTCTTCTGATATCACCGAGACGCCGAACAGGATGTGACAGAACTCCCACTCGTCGTATTCAATGCGCCACCTGCCCGGCGTCGCCTCCCAAATGCCGGCATAGAGCCCGCCGTCGCGTTCCTCGACGTTCCAGGTGCGGAACTTCGGATCGCCCGAGATCAGACGATCCGGCGCCGGCGCGCCAAGTTCCGGTTCGACACTTTCGACATCGACGGAGAGAAATTTCGGCGCAGTCATGGCCATTCAGACCTTGGCCAGGGCTTGTTCCAGATCGGCGATGATGTCTTCAACATCCTCGATGCCGACCGAGAGCCTGACCGTGTCCGGTCCCGCCCCGGCCACGACCTTCTGCTCGTCGGACAACTGGCGGTGCGTGGTCGATGCCGGGTGGATGACCAGCGACTTGGTGTCGCCGACATTGGCGAGGTGCGAGAACAGTTCGAGCGCTTCAACGAATTTGATGCCCGCGGCATAGCCGCCCTTCAGGCCGAAGGTGAACACGGCACCGGCGCCAAGCGGCGAGTATTTCTTCTGCAGCGCATTGTTCTTGTCGCTCGGCAGGCCGGGATAATTCACCCAGGCAACCTTGGGGTGATCGGACAGCCAGCCGGCGACCTTCACTGCATTGTCACAGTGACGCTGCATGCGAAGCGGCAGGGTTTCCAGCCCGGTCAGGATCAGGAACGCATTGAAGGGCGAGATCGCCGGGCCGATATCGCGCAGGCCAAGCACGCGCGCGGCAATGGCGAAAGCGAAATTGCCGAAGGTCTCATGCAGGACGAGGCCGCCATATTCGGGGCGCGGCTCCGACAGCATCGGATATTTGCCCGACTTCGACCAGTCGAAAGTGCCGCCATCGATAATAGCGCCACCGATCGAATTGCCGTGGCCGCCGATGAACTTGGTCAGCGAATGCACGACAATATCGGCCCCATGCTCGATCGGCCGCACCAGATAGGGCGAGGCCAGCGTGTTGTCGACGATCAGCGGCAGGCCGTGCTTGCGGGCGATGTCGCCGATCTTCTCGATGTCGACGAAGACGCCGCCCGGATTGGCCAGGCTCTCGATGAAGATCGCCTTGGTCTTGTCGTCGATCTGGCTTTCGAAAGTCGAGATGTCGTTGGTGTCGGCCCAGCGCACCTGCCAGCCGAAATTCTTGAAGGCGTGGCCGAACTGGTTGATCGAGCCGCCATAAAGCCTTGTCGCGGCGACGAAATTGTCGCCGGGCTGCATCAGATTGTGGAACACCAGCACCTGCGCGGCATGGCCAGACGCGACGGCCAGCGCTGCTGTGCCGCCTTCGAGTGCCGCGATGCGCTCTTCCAACACCGCCTGGGTCGGGTTCATGATCCGGGTATAGATGTTGCCGAAGGCTTTTAGCCCGAACAGCGAGGCGGCATGATCGGCATCGTCGAAGACATAGGAGGTGGTCTGGTAGATCGGCGTCGCCCGCGCCCCCGTCGCCGGATCGGGCTTGGCGCCGGCATGGACAGCGAGCGTATTGAAACCGGGCGTACGGGTCATCGAAAACCTCCCTTTTGAAACTTTCAGAAATCGTCGGGCATTCTTGGCGAAGCCCAGCCGTGAATGCAAAGAAGAAAATACCCTTCGGCTCGCGATCTATGACCCGGGCGCGAGAAAATTCACCGGCCCAGGGCACTTTCTTTCTACTTCTGGCGAACGCCGAAGCTCTGGAACCCAGACCGCATGATCGGCTTCTTCGACGACAAGACCCCGGAGTTGACGCCGGTCCAGCCGATCTCGCCCGACAGCTTGCCATATTCGATCTTGGGGCAGCGGTTCATCACCACCTTGATGCCGGCGGCCTCGGCGCGCGCGGCCGCCTCGTCGTGGCGCACGCCAAGCTGCATCCAGATGACTTTCGGCAAGGGATCGAGCCGCAAGACCTCGTCGATGACGCCCGGCACCGCTGCGGAAGCGCGAAAGATGTCGACCATGTCGACGGGCTCGGGAACATCGGCAAGCCTAGCATAGACTGTTCGGCCGAGGATTTCCTTGCCGGCATGGCCCGGATTGATCGGGAGCACTGAAAAACCCTTGGCGAGCAGATATTTCAGCACAAAATAGCTCGGCCGCACGTCGTTTGGCGACGCGCCGACCATGGCGATGGTCTTCACCGAATTAAGGATGTCGGCGATATAGGCATTGTCGTAGGCGTCGTGGTTCATGCCTCGTCCTCATACAGAGCTTCGGCGAGAAAACCATCCGGATCGTTGCAAAAACTGCGCATCATGCGGAAATGATCGGTGTCATGGAAATCGGTCGGGTCGAGGCCGAACCGGCTGATGCGGAACAGCCGCGCGCCGGGACACGCCATCAGCAGCGGCGAATGCGTCGCCATGATCACTTGCGCCGTGCCTGACAAATCCATCCGCCGCAGTACCTTTAGAAGCTCGATCTGACGCGTCGGCGACAAAGCGCTTTCCGGCTCGTCGAGGATGTAGATGCCTTGCCTGCTGCAGCGCTCCTCGAAGAAGCGGATGAAGCCCTCGCCATGCGACCAGGACAGGAAATCGGGCGGCGCTTCACCCGCATCCAGCGCCGCCTGGTCGAGGTAGCGCGCCACGGAGTAGAAAGATTCGGCGCGAAAGAACCAGCCGGCGGTGACTTTCGGCAGCCAATGGCCGCGCAGCGTGGCGGCGAGAGCTGCGCCGCTCTTGTCGATGGCGCGGGAGTGGTCGATGGGCATGTAGCCCTTGCCGCCGCCGGCCTCATCGTATCCAGCCAGCGCGCCGATCGCCTCGAGCAGCGTCGATTTGCCGGTGCCGTTCTCGCCGACGATGATGGTGATCGGCGTGGTGAATTCGAGTTCGAAATCGTGGCTGCGGAAGATCGGCAGATTCCAGGGATATTTTTCCCAATCTGCGACACGGCTGGGCTCGATCAGAATGCGCTTGAGATAAGGCGCCTTCAGCCGCGTTAGTTGCTTGCGATACGCCACCGGAGAAAACGCGGTCAGCCCGGCAGCGAGATGCTGCCGTCTTCCGCAATCGGAAAAGCCGGATTGTGCGCCACTTCCCAGACATGCCCTTCCGTATCTGCGAAATAGCCATACCAGCCGCCCCAGAAAGCGCGGCCGGCCGGCTTGACGACACGACCGCCGGCCTTTTCGGCCATGGCAAGCACGTCGTCGACTTCCGTATCGGAGCGGGTGTTGTAGGCGAGGTAGATCGCCGACGGCGCCGTGCCGAAGGTGATGCCCGAATCCACTTCGGCGCTTGCGCGCGGGAACAGGCCCAGAATGACGCCGCCCATCTGGAAAAAGGCGACGCCGTCGGTGATGCCGGCATGGCGGGTCAAGCCCATCGCCTCGTAGAAGCGCGTGGCGCGCTCGAGATCGTCGACGGCGATGGTGACGATGGAGATGCGGGCTTCCATATCTAGTCGTCCGTCCATTCGGGCTTGCGCTTGCCGATGAAGGCGCCGATGCCTTCTTCCGCGTCGCGTGCCAGCATGTTGTCGACCATGACTCGGCCGGTGTACGCATAGGCCTCGGCCAGTCCCATCTCGGCCTGCGCGTAGAAGGCTTCCTTGCCGGTCTTGACCACCAAAGACGATTTGGCAGCAATGGTTTGCCCGTATTTGGTGACAATCTGATTCAGATATTCGCGCGGCACCACGCGATTGATGAGACCGAACTCCTTGGCCGTCGCTGCATCGATGGTTTCGCCGGTCAAAAGCATTTCCATCGCGTGCTTGCGCGAGACGTTGCGCGATAGCGCCACCATCGGCGTCGAGCAGAACAGGCCGATATTGACGCCCGGCGTGCAAAAGGTCGCCTCATGCGAGGCGATGGCGAGATCGCAGCTCGCCACCAGTTGCGCCCCGGCCGCCGTTGCCAGACCGTCGACCTCGGCGATCACAGGCCTCGGATGGCGCACGATCGCCTGCATCAGTGCCGCACAAGCGGAAAACGTCTCCTCGAAGAATGCCTTGCCACGATCGGCGTCGGCGCGGCGCGCGGTCATTTCCTTAAGGTCGTGCCCAGCGCAGAACACCTTTCCGGCCGCGGCCAGAATGATGACGCGGACGGATCTGTCTGATTTCGCGCGGTCGAGTTCCGCCGTCAGCGCCGCCATGACCGCCAGCGACAGGGCATTGGCCGGCGGATTGGTGAGCGTCAGGCGCAGGATGCCCTCGTCCCGTCTCGCGATAACAGGACCTTCGGCAACAGCCGGCTTGATGGCGACGATTTCGGCCATGGTCTCCAACCTCTTCATCGGCCAGCGGCATCGGATTCGCCGGCCATGGAACAAAAGAACTAGCACGCTGCCGATTGAAGAACAGCCTTGGGACGTGTTTTCTCGGCGGCGCAGCCTAGGCCAAGCGCCCTCGCCTTGAAAACCGCCGGCCATGCCGACGCACATACAGGAAACCGCTTATGCCTGCCCAAAACAATCTCAAACCGGTGCTGACCGCAGCGCAAGTCAACGCGCTGATGGAGACTGTCTACCCGCAGCTCAACGATCAGTTCACCTTCTACGAGGCGATCGACGTGTTCCCGGGCGGCTGCACGGTTCGCCTGAATGCCGACGAGCGGCATCTACGCCCTGGCGGAACGGTGTCGGGCCCATCGCTGTTCACACTGGCCGATATAGGCGGCTATGTCTGCGTGCTTTCACATGCCGGGCCGGACGCGCTTTCGGTCACCACCAATCTCAATATCAACTTTGTCCGCAAAGCCGAGGCCGGCCCGATCGACGGCCATTGCCGCATCCTGAAGTTGGGCAAGAGCCTGATGGTGTTCGATATCGACATTGTCACCGGACCGGACGGACACACGGTTGCGCACGCGACGGGAACCTATTCGATCCCGCCGAAGAAGAGTTTTCAATTGCAGGCCTGATTTGCAGGACGGATACGTGTTTCCGCTCGTTCCAGACGACCCCAACGGAACGAAATGTCCGACAACACGTTCGCAGGTCCAATCAGGTCCGCAAAAAACATGCCCGAACTTCCCACTTATCTGGCATTCGTGGTCGCTGTGCTCGGCTACCAACTGTCCGGTCCGGGGCCGGACATGCTTCTGGTGATCAGCCGCGGTATCGGACAGGGTTGGCGGGCAGCCCTGGCGACTGCGACCGGGTGCGTTTTCGCAGGCGTGATCCAGATTCCACTGCTGGCGATGGGACTTGCATCGCTGGTCACGTCCTCGCCTGTCGCGTATGGCCTGCTGCAACTGCTCGGAGCGGCATACTTAATCGCAATCGGGACGAAGTTCTTGCTCATGCGCAAGGGAGCGGAAACAACCAGCATCGTCACAGCCAAGGAGGGAGGTTTGGCAGGTGCCTTTCGGCAAGGCATGATCTGCAACCTGACCAACCCCACCGCACTGGTCTTCATGCTCGCGGTACTGCCGCAGTTCGTTCATTCGTCCACAGGATCGCCAGCGATGCAATTTATCGTGCTGGGGGCCACGATGAAGGCTACGGGCCTTTTGATCTTGGGAGCTGTAGCCTTGGCCTCAGGCGCGGTCGGCCGCTGGCTGGCACGCAACGCCGGTTTTCTCGTCTGGCAAGAACGCCTGGCTGGCGCGATCATGATCGCCGTCGGCATCAAACTGCTGCTGGCTGCGATTATTCCGGGACGACGCTAGTCAAATTGTCGGACTCAAATGCGGTATAATAATACCTCATCGCTAACCTTTTGATTTGACAACATAATCCTTCCGAGGTAGCCAGAAATGCAACTTGACTGGCTAATTCCCCTCGCCTATAAGCGCTCACGGAACAGCGGCCCACCAAGGCCGCCGTTTTGTTATTGGCGGCGGGCGAGCGCCCTGCGTCAATCCAAGCAACAAGAAACGCCTTCCCTTTTCGTTCGTGAATGGGGGGAGGTCCGAACCGAAAGCAACAAATCCATGACAACCTTTTCGCAGAAGCCTGCGGATGTGGTGAAGAAGTGGGTGCTGATCGACGCCGAGGGTCTCGTCGTCGGCCGTCTCGCCACTGTCATCGCCAATCATCTTCGCGGCAAACACAAGCCCACCTTCACCCCGCATGTCGACGACGGCGACAACGTCATCGTCATCAATGCCGACAAGGTGGTGTTCACCGGCAAGAAATTCACCGACAAGGTCTATTACTGGCACACCGGCCACCCCGGCGGCATCAAGGAGCGCACCGCGCGCCAGCTGCTCGAGGGCCGTTTCCCTGAGCGTGTCGTCGAAAAAGCCGTCGAACGCATGATCCCGCGTGGCCCGCTCGGCCGTCGCCAGATGAAGAATCTCCGCGTCTATGCAGGCACGGAACATCCGCATGTCGCCCAGCAGCCCGTCACGCTCGACGTGGCCAAGCTGAACGCCAAGAACAAGAAGGTTTCGTAAAATGGCTGAGCTTTCCTCGCTCGCAGAACTCGGAACTGCCACCGGCAACACCAACACGCAGCCGGCTGCACCCGTCCATGTCCAGAAGCTCGACAAGTCGGGCCGCGCCTATGCCACCGGCAAGCGCAAGAACGCCATTGCGCGCGTCTGGGTGAAGCCCGGCTCCGGCAAGATCGTCGTCAACGACAAGGTGTTCGCCGAATATTTCGCGCGACCGGTCCTGCAGATGATCCTCAACCAGCCGATCATCGCCGCCAACCGCGCCGGCCAGTACGACATCGTCGCCACGGTTATCGGCGGCGGCCTTTCCGGCCAGGCCGGTGCCGTACGCCACGGTATCTCCAAGGCGCTGACCTACTACGAGCCGGCGCTGCGCGCCGTACTCAAGAAGGGCGGCTTCCTGACCCGCGACAGCCGCGTCGTCGAGCGCAAGAAGTACGGCAAGGCGAAGGCCCGCCGCTCGTTCCAGTTCTCGAAGCGCTAAGCGCTACGCAGCTTCATACATTCGAAAAGGCCGCCTCCAGGCGGCCTTTTCTTTTGGCTAACCTGACCCAAATTCAAGACCGATCAGCCGATACCTTGATGAAGTCGATGAACGCGCGCAGTGGAGCAGGCACCAGGCGGTGGCCGGGATAGTAGAGAAATGGCCCGGAGAAGCTCTGCCACCACGGTTCGATGACGGGTTCGAGCGCACCGCTCTCGAAGTAGGGGCGAAGCCAATCCTCGAACAGGCAGACGATGCCGGTGCCGGCGATGGCGGCATCGACGATGAGATCAGCCGCCCCACCCAAGGTCACGAGGAGCGGCCCGGTTGGGTCGACCAGGACCACCTCGCCATCGCGTTCGAATTCCCATGGCGATACCGTTCGGCCGGCGAAGCGGCCGCGCAGGCAAGCATGGCGGAGCAGATCGCGCGGGTGTTCAGGACGGCCATGGCGATCGAGGTAGGCAGGGCTGGCGGCGGCGGCGAAGCGCTGTACGCGCGGTCCGATCGGCACAGCGATCATGTCCTGCTCCAGCCGCTCGTCATAGCGGATGCCGGCGTCGCATCCTGCCGCCACCACGTCGACAAAGCTCTCCTCGGCGATCACCTCCAGCCGGATACCGGGATAGGCGGCGAGGAAGCGCGGAACAATGCTGGGCAACACCAGCCGCGCTGCGCTGACCGGCACGTTGAGACGCAACGAACCCGCCGGTCTATCGCGAAAGCCGTTCACCACATCCAGCGCCGCCTCTACCTCCGTCAAGGCCGGACCGAGCCGCGCCAGCAAGCCTTCGCCGGCTTCGGTCAGAACGACGCTGCGCGTCGTCCGGTTGAGCAGCCGGACACCGAGCTGCGTCTCAAGGCGACGCACCGCCTCGCTCAAGCCCGACGCACTGCCGCCGCTGGCGCGGGCACCATCGCGAAAACCCTTGGCCCGCGCGACGGCCACGAAAGCGTTCAGATCTCCGAGATCCATCTTCATTGTTCGATATTCCGTACAGCCCGTGCGGAGTGTGCCCAATTATCGTGAGATCGGATAGCGCCTATCTCAGCCTTATCTTGAACGGAGATGGACCATGTCCAGCATCGACAAATCAGGCACCTTCACTCTCGGCGACCGCACCGTGAAGCGGCTCGGCTACGGCGCCATGCAGCTCGCAGGACCCGGCGTATTCGGCCCGCCCAAAGATCACGACGCAGCACTGGCCGTGCTGCGCGAAGCCGTTGCGCTTGGCGTGAACCACATCGACACCAGCGACTTTTACGGTCCGCACGTCACCAATCAGCTCATCCGTGAAGCGCTGGCGCCCTATCCCGACGATCTCACCATCGTCACCAAGATCGGCGCCCGCCGCGATGCCAATGCCGCGTGGCTCCCGGCCTTCTCTCCAGAGGAGCTGACCCAGGCCGTGCACGACAATCTGCGCAATCTCGGGCTCGACGTGCTGGACGTTGTCAATCTCAGGATCATATTCGACGTGCATGGACCCGCCGAAGGGTCGATCGAGCAACAGGTCGCCGCGCTAGCCGGGCTGCAGCAAAAAGGTCTGGTGCGTCACATCGGGTTGAGCAACGCCACCTCGGCACAGATGAAAGAAGCACGGCGGATGGTCGAGATCGTCTGCGTGCAGAATCAATACAATCTGGCGCACAGAAGCGACGATGCCTTGATCGACGAACTTGCCCGCGACGGCATCGCCTACGTGCCGTTCTTTCCGCTCGGCGGCTTCAACCCGCTGCAGTCGTCTACCCTATCCGGCGTCGCTGAGCGCCTGGGCGCCACGCCCATGCAGGTCGCGCTCGCCTGGCTGCTCCGTCGCGCGCCCAATATCCTGCTGATTCCCGGCACCTCGTCCGTCGCGCATCTCAGGGAGAACCTTGCCGCAGCCGAACTCGATCTGTCCGAAGAGGCCGTGAGGGAACTGGACGCGGTGGCAATGGCTGCCTGACGGCGGCTGGCGACTCCAAGCAGCTCTCGTCCGCTTCGGTCCAGTTTAGTTGATGCTTGCCGTGTTGGCCGGCTCCGCCGCCGGCCGCGCCTCATCGGGGTAAGGCACCCGGTAGCCGTTTGCCGCCAGCCAGTCGATCGCCGCTTTCGGCTCGTCGGTCTGGATGATGGTGGCGCCGCGCTCGGCCCAGAAGCCGTAGGTTTCGCGCGGCAGGCTGGCGAGCACCGCCAACTCGTCGCCGCGACCACCGGCAAGGAAGCCGCCCGGCTTGTTGACGATGGCGTAGGTGTTGGCCCAGATATGCCAGTCGCCCCTTATCGCCGCCGCCCGCATGCGGGGGCTGAACAGCGGACCGCCGGTGTCGGTCAGCGTCTCCGACCCCGCGCGCCAGTTGATCATCTCGACCGCGCGCGGCGAAAAGATCCCGCTGACCTTCTCGGCGAAGCCCGCGTCACGAACCGCGTCGTCGGCAATGATCGGCATGAACTGGAAACCGCTGCCGATCGCACCCATGGCGGCCTTGACCGTGGTGATCCTGGCCGGGTTCCACAGGTTTTCCTTGACGATCACCTGTTCGGCCATGCCCAGGTCGCGGGCAACCTTGATCATGCCGGCCAGGCTGTCGACGTCGAGCTTGTTGTCGATGTTGATGAGGATCCTGTCCTTGGTCGCCATCAGCATCTCGCGCAGCGTCGAAACCGGTTCATCGGTCACGGCGCCGGTGCCTTCGATCACCAGCCTGCAGGTTTTGAGCTCGGCCAGCGTGCGCTTGACCACCTCGCCCTTGCAATTCGTCGTGCGGTCGAGCCAGCTGTCATGCATGACGACGAACTGGCCGTCCTTCGAGCGCCTGACGTCGACTTCGACGATTTCGGCACCAAGCGTGATCGAACCCTCGACCGCGGCGATCGAGTTCTCCGCATAGAGCGTCTTGCGGGCCTGCATGCTGCCGGCGCGGTGTGCCGCCACCATGACGTGGTCGCGCCACTGGTTGGCGTGTTCAAAACGGTCGAGAATCTGTCTGGCGCGTGTTTCGTCTGCCGATGCCGAGCCCGTAAAGAGCGCCAAGACGGCGGAAAGCAGAAGGTTCAGCCAGGTCGTTCGCATGAGAATCGCTCCGTGCCGGATGGAGACCCGGTTAAGCGACGCACGTGACAGCCCAGTGAACGAAGCCGGCTTCGCAAATGCCGGAAAGTCAGGTCAATACCGGTTGAAGCGGCCGTTCTTCGATATCTCGAATGCTCAACTGCACAATTTTTCGGGGCCTGCCATGCGGGTTCACCTGGCTAGCAAGAACTTGTGACCGGGCCCGAGTGGCCATGGTCCCCGGAAGGGGTCGCATTTCTGAGAATTATGTCCAATAAGGTTGCGCGCCGACGCACAGGAGATCGCTTCATGCCGAACAGCAACATAGACCACGCCTTCACCGCCCGGGCCAAGACGGGCGCGTCCTTCGAGCCGACCTATGCCGGCGCGCTGTCGTTCATGCGACGCAAATACACGAAGGACGTGAAAGGCGCGGAAGCCGTGGTATGGGGCATCCCGTTCGACGCCGCCGTCACCAACCGGCCGGGTGCGCGCTTCGGGCCGCAGGCGATCCGCCGCGCCTCGACCATTCTCGACAACGACCCGCAATATCCGTTTTCGCGCGAGCTGTTCGAACATCTCGCCGTGGTCGACTATGGCGATTGCCTGCTCGACAGCGGCAATCACCAGAAGACGCCGGGCACGATCGAGCGCGAGGCGGCAAAGATCCTGAAATCCGGCGCCTTCCTGCTATCGCTCGGCGGCGACCATTTCGTCACCTGGCCGCTGCTCAAGGCGCATGCCGCCATTCACGGCCCATTGGCCCTGGTGCAATTTGACGCTCACCAGGACACCTGGCCGGACGACGGCAAGCGCATCGATCACGGTTCCTTCGTCGGCCGCGCGGTCAAGGAGGGAATCATCGACCCCGACCGTTCGATCCAGATCGGCATCCGTACCCATGCGCCCGATACCTTCGGCATCAAGATCCTGTATGGGCACGAAGTCGAGGACATGCGCGCGTCCGATATCGCCTATGCCATCGTCGACCGCACCGGCGGCAAGAAGGCCTATGTCACCTTCGACATCGATTGCCTGGACCCGGCCTTCGCGCCCGGCACCGGCACGCCGGTCGCAGGCGGGCCCTCCTCGGCAAAAATCCTGTCGGTGCTGCGCCAGATCAATCAGGTCGATATCGTCGGCGCCGATATCGTGGAGGTTGCGCCGGCCTATGATCACGCCGATATAACGGCAATTGCCGGCTCGACCGTGGCCATGCACTATCTCGGGCTCCTCGCGGAACGAAAGGCCCGGCTCGAGGAGCTGAACAGCGGCAATCACGCCGCTGCCGGATTGAATCAGGCAAGCGGCATATAGGTTTGAAATAACAGGGAATTCAGTCAGGCAATGAAACCGAAAATCTTCATCGACGGCGAACACGGCACCACTGGTCTCCAGATCAGGGCGCTGCTTGCCGAGCGCGGCGATCTGGAGACCATCTCCATTCCGGCCGAGCGCCGCAAGGAAGCGGCAGCCAGAGCCGAGTTCCTCAATGCCGCAGATGTCGCAATCCTGTGCCTGCCGGATGCAGCCGCAAAAGAAAGCGTTTCGCTGATCACCAACGATACCACCAGGGTCATCGACGCCTCGACTGCGCATCGCGTGGCCGAAGGCTGGGAATATGGTTTCGCCGAAATGGATAAGGATCAGGCGAAGAGAATCGCCGGGGCAAAGCGCGTCGCAAATCCGGGCTGCTGGCCGCAAGGCCCGATCGCGACGCTCAGGCCGCTGGTGGCAGCCGGGCTGCTGCCGCCGGATTTTCCAATCACCGTCAATGGCATTTCGGGCTATTCGGGCGGCGGGCGGCCGATGATCGAGGACTATGTCGCCAAGGGCGAAGATGCGTCGGAATTCCTGCCCTATGGGCTGACCCTGCAGCACAAGCATGTGCCGGAGCTCAGGACCTATGCGAAGCTGTCGCATGATCCGATCATGCAGCCGGCGGTCGGCAATTTCGCGCAAGGCATGATCACGGTGGTGCCGCTGCAGCTCGGCGGCCTCGACTATGTGCCGACCGGCGCCGAGCTTCATGCGGCGATTGCCGACCATTTTGCCGCCATCGAAGGCGGCGTGGTCGAGGTGGCGCCCTATGCGCATCTGGAGCGCATGCCGGAGATCGATCCCGAAATCTACAACGGCACCAACCGGATGAAGGTCTACGTCTTCGCCAATGACGATCGGGCCCAGGCGCTGCTGCTCGCCGTCTACGACAATCTCGGCAAGGGCGCCTCCGGTGCCGCCGTGCAGAACATGGATCTGATGCTCGGCCTCAAACACTGAATGGACGCTCCGGTATTTCCAACGCACTGGAAGGTCGAGGCGCCAGAACTGATCGCCGAAACCTTCAGCAGCCGCATCTGGAAGGTTTTTCGCGCCGACGGATCGCTGGCGATCGTCAAGGCGCTGAAACCTTTCGACGACGTCGAGGACGAGCTGCGCGGCGAGCATTTCCTTGCCTGGCGGCGCGGCGAAGGCGCGGTGCGGCTGCTCGGCCGCGACGGCCACTGCATGCTGCTCGAATATGCCGGCGAAACCTTGCTGTCACAGGTTCTCGCCGAGCAGGGAGACAATGCCGCCACCGCAATCGCGGCCGAACTGATGGCAAGACTGTTCTCGCCATCCGACCATCCTGCCCCGCCCGATCTTCAGCCGCTGCGGACACGGTTTTCCAGCCTGTTCAAGAAGGCGAAGATCGATCGCGACGCCGGCGAAAGGAGCCTCTACGTCGAAGCGGCTGCGACCGCGGAACGGCTGTTGGCCGATCCTGCCGACGTGCTGCCGCTGCATGGCGACCTGCATCACGACAACATCATGCACGGGCCGCGCGGCTGGCTGGCGATCGATCCGAAGGGCGTTCTCGGCGATCCCGGCTTCGATGCGGCCAACATGTTCTACAACCCGCTCGACCGCGACGATCTTTGCCGCGATCCCCTGCGGATCGCCCATATGGCCGAGATCTTCGCCAGAACGCTCAGCCAAGCGCCGCCCGCCATTCTGGATCACGCCATCGCCTATGGCTGCCTGTCGGCGTCATGGCATCATGAAGACCGCAACGCGATCGAGGAAGGCCGCGAATTGTCCATTGTTACGGCGATCAGGACGGTGCGGCTCAGCCTCTGACGGCGATCTGGTTGGGCAGCGGATAGGCGCCCTTGGTGCCGCGCCAATGCGCTGCGGCAAAACCCAAAAGGACAAGCGCGAATGCCTGATGCGTCAGTGCCATGTGCAGCGGCACGTGCATCAGCAGCGTGCCGATGCCGATCAAGGCCTGCGCCAGCACCAGCAGAAACAGCAGCGTTGCGCGGCGCGCATGCGTCGTTTCAGGCTGGCGGCGATGCGTCGCGATCAAGTGCCAAAGTGCTGCGACTGACATCGTGTAGGCGCCGAGCCGATGGATGAACTGAACCGTCTTCGGGTTCTCGAAGAAGTTGCGCCATGCAGGCTCCAAAATCAGCAGATCGCCGGGGATGAGCTTGCCGTCCATCAGCGGCCAGGTGTTGTAGCTCAGGCCGGCGTCGAGCCCGGCGACAAGCCCGCCTAGATAGATCTGGATCAGCGCCAGTAGCACCAGGAAGCCGGCCAGACGCTGCGTCGAACGATCGGCGGCGGGCCCGGAATGCGGCGCGAGTCCTCGCGCCACCACCATGGTCGCGGTGAAGATCAGCGCGGCCAGCGTCAGATGCGTTGCCAGCCGGTACTGGCTGACGGAGACCCGGTCGACCAACCCGGATGCCACCATCCACCAGCCGATCGCGCCCTGCAGGCCGCCGAGAAGAAGAATGCCTAATAGTTTCGGCCCCAGGCCGCGCTCGATGCGGCGTGTCGCCCAGAAAAACACCAGCGGCACGGCGAACACCAGGCCGACACCGCGCGCCAGGATCCGGTGCACCCATTCCCACCAGAAGATCGACTTGAACGCTTCGATGCTCATGCCCTTGTTGAGCTCGGCATATTGCGGAATCTGCTGGTAGCGCTGAAACTCCTCCTGCCATTCGGCGTCATTGAGCGGCGGGACGATGCCGTGGATCGGCTTCCATTCGGTGATCGACAGGCCGGATTCGGTGAGCCTGGTGGCGCCGCCGACCAGCACCAGTACAAACAGCACCAGAAGCACGACGTAGAGCCAGCCGCGCACCAGCGCCCGGTTGCGCAGGTCGCGGTCGCGGGCCACGAAAGGCGCGGCAGCTGATATGGCAGCCATAGGCTTGTCCCGGCTGGTTGCAGTCGCGGATAGGTGAACCATCGCAATCCAACTGGCAAGACCGGATAGCGCGGCACGCCGTCGCGCCGCTTCTTGCGGGTTGCGCGTCTCTTTTGTTGGGCCTAAGCGATAGGGATTAACGGGATCGCGGAATGCCCATTCGCCTGAAGAAGCTGATCGGAACAATCCTGCTGGTGGCGCTAGTCATCGTCTATGCGCTCGTCGCATCGATCGTGGCGGTCGCCCAACTGGCGGAATCAGGACCGTGGGCGCATTTCCTGTTCTTCCTGCTCAGCGGCATGCTCTGGGTGCTCCCGGCTATGGGCATCATCAAATGGCTGATCCTGGAGCCGCCGCGGCCGAAGAACTGAGGCTCGCTCGCCGCCGCTAGATGGTGAAAGCCTGACGCTTGCTATCCGACGTGTAGGGCAGCTCAGGGTGGTTTTCTGCTTTCCGTGTCGCCGATCGGAACGCGCCGGCGGCGCCACTTTCCGCCTCAGCACCTCTAAGCACGAACGTCTGGTGTGATGCCCGATGCGCGCGTTCGTAGGGCATCTCGCTGTTACACCGCGGTGACAAAAGCACCGCCACGGTGGCGTCAAACGGTTACCAAGGGCAGCAAATATCTCCGGCCTTCTGGGAGCGGCATGTCAGCTTCCCCGGAGGCTGCGTGGGCGTGTCGCCGGTTGGCTGTTAGCGCGGTGACTGGATCGCTCCACGCCTCGCAAGCGGGATAGCGAAATCTCGTGAAGGCAAGGTCAAGCTGCGTTCTCCGTTCTGAATCGGCGACGGGCGGCGGCTGGGAGAGATGGATGCACGTTGGGCGTTTGGAAGTTGGCGGGGCATGGGCGCGAGGCAGCCCGCGTGCACGCGCCTGGCCGGGCGGTGCAATGACCGCGCAGCGCCGCCTCGCAGCGATCCTGGCTTGCGACGTGGTCGGCTATTCGCGCCTGATGGAGCGCGACGAGCGCGGCACGCTCGAGCGGCTCAAGACATACCGCAAGGACCTCCTCGAACCGCTGGTCTCCGAGCATCAGGGCCGGATCGTCAAGCTCACCGGCGACGGCATTCTGTGCGAGTTCGCGAGCGTCGTAAACGCGGTGACCTCGGCGATGGCGATCCAGAAAGCTTTGGCAGAACACGAGGCGGAGACGCCCGAGGAAGAGCGGATTCGCTTCCGCATCGGCGTCAATCTCGGCGACGTGGTCTGCGAGGAGGACGGCGACCTCTACGGTGACGGTGTCAACATCGCCGTCCGCCTCGAAGGCATCGCCGATCCCGGCGCCGTGATCGTCTCGGGCACCGCCTACGACCACCTTCAGGGCAAGCTCGACTTCGGCTTCACGCCGCTCGGCGACCTGCGCCTCAAGAACATCGAGCGGCCTGTGCGCGCCTATCGCGTCGAGACCGACGCCAGCGCCTCGGTGGCTGCACCGCCTCCCCTGCCCGCGAAACCCTCGATCGCGGTTCTACCTTTCACCAACATGAGCGGCGACCCCGACCAGGAATACTTCGCCGACGGACTGGTGGAGGACATCATCACGGGATTGAGCCGGGTGAACTCCTTCTTCGTGATCGCCCGCAACTCGTCCTTCACCTACAAGGGCCGAGCGGTGGACCTGCGCCAGGTCGGGCGTGAGCTGGGCGTACGCTACGTGCTCGAAGGCAGCATCCGCAGAGCAGGATCGCGGGTGCGCATCAGCGGGCAGCTGGTGGACGCGATCAGTGGGCACCATGTTTGGACCGACCGCTTCGAGGGCGACGTGAGCGACATCTTCGACCTGCAGGACAAGGTGACCGAGAGCGTCGTCGGTGCGGTCGAGCCGAGCATCCGGCTGGAGGAGATCAAGCAAGCGCGCATGAAGCCGACCGACTACGTCGGTGCCTACGACCTCTACCTTCGTGCGCTGCCGCGCTTCTACAGCATGACGCGCGAAGGCTTCGCCGACGTGCGCCGGCTCACCAACGAGGCGCTCAGCATCGACCCAGGCTTCATCCTGGCGAAGGCACTCGGTGCCTATATCCGCAGCCTGTCCGTGAGTCAGTGCTGGCACGAGCCCGACGATATCCGCGTCGCCGTGCGCATGGCCCGCGAGGTGCTTGCGGACGCGCGAGACGACCCGACAAGCTTGCGTTTCGCCGCGCAAGTGATCGCCTACAGCGCCAAGGATTACGAGACGGCGCTGGACACGATCGAACGGTCCCTGCTCCTCAACCCCAATTCGGCGCAGGGCTATACGGGCAGCGGCTGGGTAAACGCCCATTCCGGCCGCCCCCTCGTCGCGATCGAGCACTTCCACAGGGCAATGCGGCTGAGCCCGGTCGACCCCGAGAAGGGTATCGCGCTCTCCGGCATCGGGATGAGCTACCTGATGCTCGAACGCTACGAGGAAGCACTGGCTTGGGGAGAACGAGCGCTGCGCGAGATGCCGAATTACGGCTCCTCGCACCGGGTGGTGATCATGGCGCTGGTCAAACTCAATCGGCCGGACGAAGCGCAGGCGGCGGCGCGGCGGCTGATGGAGGCGTTCCCGACCTACACGCTCGGCCTGCAGAGGCAGATCAACCCGTGGCGGGACAAGGAGTTCGCCGAGGGCTACGTCGAGGCGCTGGGTATTGCCGGCGTGCCGGAGTGATCGTCGTTTCTGGAAGGATAGTTCTCTGGCCGGCTTGTCCGAGGACTGAGCGCGTAGAGCGGCTGTGAACAGCCGGCCGTCCACCGGTACCAAGTGTCAGATGGTGACGAACATCTTGCCGGCATTGGCCAGCGGCGTCGTCACACCCGACAGCATCGTGCGAATATGGGCAACGCTCTGATATCGACCGTTGACCGAAATGCGCGGCAGCGCGTGCAGGAAGCCTGAATGTTCGGCGCGCAACACGCCGTGGCGTGTCGTCACTGCCGAGGCATAGCCGGAGTCACGGGCGAAGCCGACTTCGCGGTCGCCGACGGCGCTGGCATAGCCGTAGGGATAGGCGAAATGGCGCGGCGCCTCGCCCAGCTCGGTCTTTAGTATGCGCCTGACGTCGTCGACCTCGTGGCGCGCATCGGCTTCGGAAAGCCGCTTCAGATTGCGATGATTGACCGTATGCGCGCCGATCGTCACCAGCGGATGCCTCGCCATGGCACGGATCTCGTCCCAGTTCATCAACAAGCCCTGACGCGCGTCCAACTCGATACGGTTCGACCGCGCCAATTCGCACAGCACCGCGCGCTGGTCCTCCTCGCGGACCTCCAGTGTCAGATGATCCTGCAGCCGTGCAAAGGCCTGGAGTTTCTTGGCTGGCGTCGAGCAGTCGATCGTCACCGCACCGTTGGGTGTCGTCAGGATCAACCGGTCCCGCGCATTGACGATGTCCTCGATCACCTCCCACCATAGATCGGCGGCCCCGTTTATCAGCCCCGGCGCAACATAGATGGTGACCGGCACGCCGTGTTTTTCCAGCACCGGCAGCGCTTCGGTCATGTTATCGCGGTAGGCGTCGTCGGCAGTGATCGCCGCGAACTGGCCGCCCTTGCCGCCCGCCTTGATGCGCTCGATCGCCTCGTCCAGCGTGACGAATTCATAGCCGTCCGCCTTCATGTCGGCGATCACGGCATCCAGGAATTCAGGCGCGATGTTGAGGTGCCGGTTGACGCTATCAGGCTTTTCCGGCGTGGCGGTGACCCGGTGCAGCATCAGGATCGCGCCGATGCCGCCGACAAACGGCTTGGCCAGCGGGGCAAGGCCGGTATAACGAACGACGTTGAGCGCCAGTTTCCGGATCGCCTCGCTCCCGTCGATCATTCGTTCACCTTTTGCGCCTAGGTTCATCCAAGCAGGGAATGCGCCTACGCGAACCCCCAATCGCGGTGAATACGCCTTAAAGGATTGAGGTATGATTGACGCCACCGCGTCATTTGATGGCAATCGGCTCGAAGCAATGGAGGCGGCGCCGCGCGCATTGCCGATGGATCATGCCGGCCTGTCGGTCTCGGTCGCCGATGGCACAGCATTTGCGGCTTATGCCGAGTTCTGCCGTTCGGCGCTATTCGCACCGGCGCAGAGCCCGGCCTGGATCGTGAACTGGGCCAAACATGCCGAAGCGGACAGCGTTTTGGCGACGCTGAGCGCTGACGGCCGGCCGGTTTTTTCCGTGGCGCTGGAAGTCACACGCAGCGGGCCGTTCCGCGTCGCCCGTTTCATGGGCGGCCGCCATGCCAATGGCAATTTCGCCGCCGCCGACCCGTCTTGGCTGGCCAAGGCGGATGGTGCGGCGATCCGCTCGATGCTGGCGGCTGTCGCCAGGGTGCGACCGGACATCGACGTCGTCGCACTGGAACGGCTGCTGCCCGATCTCGACGGCATTGCCAATCCGTTTGCCTTGCTTCCACATTATCCGAGCCCCAACCTGTCGCTGGCCGTCGATTTGGTGGGAGGTTTCGATGCACTGCTGTCGCGCGCGAGCGGCAAGCGCAAGCGCAAGAAGCACCGCTCGCAGATGCGCAAGTTCGAGGCCGTCGGCAGTCACCGCCGCATCGAGGCCCGGACAGCGAACGAAGTGAACAGACTGCTCGATGCGTTTTTCGAGATGAAGGAGTTCCGCTTCCGCAAGATGGGCATCGCCAACGTTTTCGGCGAGCCGGAGGTTCGTGCTTTCTTCCGCGCGTTGTTCGTCGAAGCGCTTACCGATGACAAGCCGTCCTTTGTGTTGCACGGGCTCGAGGTTGCCGGCAAGCTTCGCGCGGTTACCGGATCGAGCCGCTCGGGAAAACGCCTCATCTGCGAATTCGGGGCGATCGCCGACGACGACCTCGCCCAGACCAGCCCCGGAGACTTCCTGTTCTTCGACAACATCCAGGAGGCCTGCGAGAGCGGGTTCGACGTCTATGATTTCTCGGTCGGCGATGAACCCTACAAGCGGCTGTGGTGCGATATCGAGAGCCAGCATTTCGAGGTGCTGATTCCGCTGACGCTGAAGGGCCGCTCGCTGGCGCTTGTCCTGCAGCAAGGCGCGCGCCTGAAAGCCTTCATCAAGAACAACCCGACGACCTGGAAGCTGACCAAGTCGCTGCGCCGCAAGACGGCCAAACAGGCAGCACCTGCCGCGGGCGAAGACGACAGCTGACCGCTGCCGAATTTCCGTGACCTTCGACCTGAATTACCAAACCGTCTCAGGCGGCGGAGCGCCGTCCGGGCACCGGCGTCCCCGGCGTCTCATGGCCGATGGGCGTCACCAACGTCAGGTCGGGATAACCGCTCTCGATCAGCTCGACCGCGGCCTGCGTAACCTCATCGTCCGGCTCCAACATGGATAGGAAGACCTCCGTGCCCTCGCCCACAAGGCGGCTGATGCCTTGGGCGTCAGTAGGCCCGCATTCGACCACGACCAGATCGTAGGCGGTGGTCAGCGACTGCATGATGATCGGCAGCCGGTCGGCGGCGCGCATGGCACGGACCGGATCGGCAGTGCCGACGGGAATGACGTGGCAGTCCGAATAGAGATCGGGATGAATCACGTCGCTGAACTGCGCCTCGGAGGCGAGCAGATTGGTGACACCAGGGAAAAGCCCGCTGTCGAGCATCGGCCGCGAGGCAGCGCCAGACGCTGTGAGATCGAGCAGGAGCACACGCAGGCCGGCGTCGGAGATTTCACGCGCCACCAGCACCGCCGAGGCGGCGGCCTCGTCGCCTTCCGGCGACACGAATATGGCGCGTTCCGCACCGCTTGAGATCAGTCTCTCCACCGCCTTGTCGATGTCGACCTCGCCAAGGGTGGAGCGCGCCGGCTCGACGTCCTCGCCAGTTGCCGGGGCAGTTGCTTGCGCCGCGGCAGCCGCTTCCGGCTCGGCCTCCGTTTCCGCCCGATCCTCGAACTCTTCGATACCGGCCTCTCCGATACCGGCGCCTTCCACGTCGGCCTCTTCGATGTCGGCCGGTTCGTGCCTGGCAACAGGCATCGCGACTTGTTCGATCCGCTCGAACCGAGCGCCGGCGGCCGGCCGCATGGCGCGACCCGAGAACAGCTCTTGCAGAAGGGTCACGATCGCCATGAGCAGCAATGAACCGACGAAGGCTGCACCGGTGATCGGCAGGATTTTCGGGAAATAGGGCTCGGATGGCGCCACCGCGCGGGAAAAGACACGGGCGTCGACCGGCAGGTAATTACTGTCCTTGCGCGAGGATGCCTCCCGATAGCGGGTGAGGTAGGATTCGAGCAGCTGCCGCTGGGCGGTCGCTTCGCGCTGCAGCGCGTCCAGTTCGACCTGCTGGTCGCCGGCGCGCGCCGATGCGGCCTTCAGCGTGTTGACGTCGGCGACAAGCTGGTTTTCACGGGCCTGGGCGGTCTGCGCCTGCGTCATCAGCCCTTCCATGATCTTTTCCGCCTCGTTGCGGATCTGCCGATCGAGATCGGCAAGCTGCGACCTCAGCGCCCGGATGCGCGGATGATTGTCGAGCAAGGAGGTGGAGAGGTCGGCGATGTTGGTCTTGAGCTCAACCTGCCGCTCGCGCAGGCGTTGGATGAGCTCGGAAGACAGCACCTCCGGCACCGCATCCAGCGAGCCGCCATTCTGCAGCGCCCTGCGCACGCCGTCGGCGGTCGCTTCCGCCGAGGCGCGATTGGCGCGCACTCGAGACAGTTCGCTGGACAGTTCGGAAAGCTGCTGCGTGGCGAGCACCGAATTGTTGCCGCCCATCAAAAGATCGGACTGTGCACGGTAGCTTGCTACCTTGGCCTCGGCATCCTTCACCCGCTTCGTCAGGTCGGCGATCTCAGGCGCCAGCCAGTCGGTTGCGGCGGAATTCGATTCGGTCTTGGCGTTGCCCTGGACGGAGATGTAGGCGTCGGCGATTGCGTTCGGAATTTCGGCGGCGAGCCTGGGATTTTCCGAAGAGAACTCAATGACGATGACACGGGACTTTTCAACGCGATAGACGTTGAGCTTCTCGCGCATGGTCTTCAGCACGCGTTCTTCCGGCGGAATCTCGCTGGGATCGCTTTTCAGGCCGGCGATGACGAGCAAGCGGCTCAACACCGGCATGTCAGCCGCCTCGTCGAATTCGGGAAGCCGCGACAAATTGAGCTTCTGCGCCACCTGCTTGAGGATGTCGGTAGAGGAAATGACCTCGACCTGGCTGGTCACGCCTTCCTCGTCGAGAATCGGCCTGTCGTCGTTATTGGTGCCATCGGGGCGCGTGTAGACGGATTCGCGCGTTTCGATCAGAAGCCGTGTTTCGGCCATGTAATGCGGCGTGGCGAGCCAGGTGAGCGCGAGCGCCAGGCCGGTTATGACAAGTGCGATGACAAGAATGCGCAGCCAGTTCCTCGCTAGGCTTGCGAAAAGCTGCCTGAGATCGACGTCGACATCTGCGGCCGCGGATTGAACGGACATGCATCCTGCTCCGGTACTTAAAGCCCGTCGCGTTTGAACAGATTCATGCGACTCGCTTTAAGCTCTTGGTTTCATGCATGTCGTTGCCCCAAAACCGCTGCGCAGTTTTGGGCGACATGCATCAGTCAGGATGGATGGTAAACAACTATGGTAACTCAGCCGTTAATATCGCGGTAAGCATCTGTTAGGTTCTACTCGCAAGCGGCAATAAAAGCATCGAAACCGGCCGTCCTTTGTCCGATGCCGCCGCTTCCGCCGCGCACCTTTACCGGCCATTAACCCTAACGGGATGATAACGGACCTCGACCCCCAAAGTTTGCCGCGGTGTAACAGCGGCCAGTCGAAGGTACGTGTCCGGTCATGAAAAGCACTGCTTCCCTCTTCCACGCGCTGCTCGCCGTGTCGTTGCTTGCCGGCTGCTCCAGCTACCGGCCGGCACCGGCCGCCTTTCATAAAATGCTCGACCAGCCCTATCGCCTCGGCGCCGGCGACCGGGTCCGCGTCACCGTGTTCGAGCAGGAAGGGCTGACCAACGTCTATAGCGTCGACCAATCGGGCTATCTGTCCATCCCGCTCGTCGGCGCCGTACCGGCGCGGGGCCACACCGCACAGCAACTCGAAGGCGAAATCGCCGACAAGTTGCGCCAGGGCTATCTGCGCGATCCGGACGTTTCGGTCGAGATAGACCGGTACCGGCCGATCTTCGTCATGGGCGAAGTCGGTGCCGCGGGCCAGTATTCCTATGTTCCCGGCCTGACCGTGCAAAAGGCGATTGCCATCGCCGGCGGTTTCAGCCCCCGCGCCAACCAGGAAAGCGTCGACATCACCCGCGACATCAACGGCAAGGTTATGACCGGTCGCGTGGCCACCTCCGACCCGCTCCTGCCCGGTGACACGGTCTACGTTCGCGAACGCCTGTTCTAGACCACGTGGCCGACACACTCAGGATCGTCCACTGCTTTCGCTCACCTGTCGGAGGGATCTTTCGTCACGTGCGCGACCTGACCGAGGCGCAGGTCGCCGCCGGGCATTTGGTCGGCATCGTCTGCGATTCGACGACGGGCGGCGATTTCGAGGAACACCTGTTCGAACAGATGAAAGGCAGAATGGCGCTCGGCATCCACCGCACCCCAATGCAGCGGCATGTCGGGCCAGGCGACCTCGCCTCGGCCTGGCGCACCTTCAAGATTATCAAGGAATTGCGGCCGGACGTGCTCCACGGGCACGGCGCCAAGGGTGGCGCCTATGCCCGCCTGTTCGGCTCATTGTTGCGGGTATCAAGGTCTCGCGTAGCCCGCCTTTATTCGCCTCATGGCGGCTCTCTGCACTATGACGAGACCACCGTCGCGGGGAAGCTGTTCTTCGCGCTCGAACGGTTCATGGCGCGCTTCACCGACTATCTTCTGTTTGTCTCCGACTATGAAAGACAGACTTATCGCAGGAAAGTCGGCGAGCCGCCCACACCGAACAACCTTGTCCACAACGGCTTGCGCGCCGCCGAGTTCGAGCCGGTGCGAACCGAGCAGGATGCGGCCGATGTCCTCTATATCGGCATGATGCGCGACCTCAAGGGACCGGACATCTTCATCGATGCGCTGGTCGTTGCAGCAACCCGGCTTGGCCGCCCGTTGAAAGCGGTGATGGTCGGCGCCGGCGACGACCTGCCGCGCTACCATGCGCAAGTGAAGGAGCTTGGGCTCGAAGGCCATATCCGCTTCCTGCCGCCGATGCCGGCGCGCAAAGCCTTCGCGCTGGCCGAACTGGTTGTCGTTCCCTCACGCGCGGAAGCCATGCCCTATATCGTGCTGGAGACGCTTGCCGCCGGCAAGTCGATGATCGCCACCGCCGTCGGCGGCATCCCGGAAATCCTCGGCGCCGGTTCCCCTGCCCTGATCCGGCCCGACCCGCGCGAACTCGGCGACAAGGTGAGCGCGGCACTGGCCGACCTCAAGGCCTATAGCAGGCTGATGCCTAACACCGCCGACCTCAAGTCGCGATTCGGCGCCGACGTGATGGCCGCCGCGATCGAGACGGCCTATTTCGCCGCGCTCAAGCGTTAAGCCCCAAAAGCTTCTCCAAAGCCACCTGTTGTTTCAAGGGTTTCTTAGCTCTCTTTTGCTATTCACCCGGGGGAAGCTTGGCGGATACACCATGAACGAGATCGATCCCGCACGCCGCTTTTCGATAGACGCGGTGCGCAAATTCGACGGCCCGGCGAATGGCGATAGCCTTGGCGGGATGAACGACGTCGCCCGTCAGGTCGCGTCACAATACCGGCGCGATACCATGTCGCCGATCATGGTCAGCGGCGTCTTGCGCATGGTCGAATTCGCGCTGCTGTTCCTGTCGGGTCTCTGCGTCTATTTCTACTATGTCGGCTTCTTCAACCATCTCGCCTGGCAATATCCGCTGACGATCGCCGCCGCCTCGTTCCTCGCGGTGGTCCTGTTCGACGTCACCGACTGCTACCAGATCGTCTCACTGATGCGGCCGCTCGCCAATTTCGGCCGTCTCCTGATGGTCTGGGCCGGCACCTTCGCCTTGATGGCGCTGACGGCATTCGCCATGAAGACGTCGGAAGACTATTCGCGCCTGTTTTTCGGCACATGGTTCGTCGTCGGCTTCATCGTGATCTTCGGTCTCAGGCTAATGATGTCGAAGCTGATCCGGCGCTGGGCGCGCGACGGGCGCATGGAACGCCGCGCCGTCATCGTCGGCGGCGGCCCGGCGGCGGAAGTCCTGATCCGTTCCGTCGAAAAGCAGCCCTACAACGACATCCGCATCTGCGGCATCTTCGATGACCGCGGCGACAAGCGCTCGCCGCCCATCGTCGCCGGCTACCCGAAGCTCGGCACGGTTTCCGAGCTCATCGAGTTCGCCCGCATCGCCCGCATCGACATGCTGATCGTGTCGCTGCCGCTGACCGCCGAATCGCGCGTCCTGCAGCTTTTGAAGAAGCTGTGGGTGCTGCCGGTCGACATCCGGCTCTCGGCGCATTCGAACGCGCTGCAGTTCCGGCCGCGCGCCTATTCCTACATCGGCTCCGTGCCGATGCTCGATATTTTTGACAAGCCGATCAATGACTGGGATTCGGTCGCCAAACGCGCCTTCGACATCGTCTTCTCGATCATCGGCATCATCGTGTTCTCGCCGGTGATGCTGGTGACAGCGATCGCCATCAAGCTCGACAGCAAGGGACCAGTGCTGTTCCACCAGAAGCGGCATGGCTTCAACAACGAGATCATCGATGTCTACAAATTCCGTTCGATGTACACGGACAAGGCGGACCCGACGGCCAAGCAGACGGTGACCAAGAACGACCCGCGCGTCACCCGCGTCGGCCGCTTCATCCGCAAGACCTCGATCGACGAGTTGCCGCAGTTCTTCAATTCGCTTTTCGGGTCGCTGTCGCTGGTCGGGCCGCGCCCGCATGCCATTGCCGCCCAGTCGCACAACCTTCTCTACAATGAGGTGGTCGATGGCTATTTCGCCCGCCACAAAGTCAAACCCGGCGTTACCGGCTGGGCGCAGATCAATGGCTGGCGCGGCGAGATGGACACCAACGAAAAGATCCGCATGCGTACGGAGTACGACCTCTATTATATCGAGAACTGGTCCCTGCTGTTCGACCTGAGGATCCTGTTTCTGACACCGATCCGGCTGCTCAACACGGAAAATGCCTATTGAGCGCCGTCGCGCATGACCTGCCGCCGGCCGCAATCAACGCCAAGCTGATCGCGCTGATTGCGTCGGGCGCGGTTTTCCTCGGCGTCTTCCTGTCCGGCTTCGTCATTGCCGAACCTGCCCCATACGACCTCTATATGGCCGGGCTGATCGTGGTGTGGGCCTTGTTCGGCCTGCGCATATCGCGCGCGGCGGCGCCGCTGCTGGTGCTGCTGGTGATCATGAACATCGGCGGCATGATCTCGATGACCCAGATGTCGGATATTGCCGGCAGCCCGCTCTATATCTCGGTGTCGCTGTTCCTTGCCTTTACCGCGGTGTTCTTCGCCTCGGTGACAGCAGTCCAGCCCAGTCTCTACCGGGTGATCTTCCTGGCCTATGTGATGTCGGCGGTGCTGACCTCGCTGCTTGGCATAGCAGGCTATTTCCATGCCTTCCCCGGGGCGGAGATCTTCACCAAATACGACCGCGCCACCGGCGCCTTCCAGGATCCGAACGTGTTCGGGCCATTCCTGGTGCTGCCTGGCATCTACCTGCTCTATCTCCTGCTGACAGGCCCCGTCTCACGCATGCCGCTGCTGGCGGTGCCGCTGCTGATCATCACGGCCGGCATTTTCTTCTCCTTCTCACGCGGGGCCTGGGGCATGTTCGGCGTCGCGGCGATCCTGCTCACCGGCATCCTGTTCCTGCAGAGCGCCAGCGGCAAGTTCCGGCTTCGCGTCGTCGTCATGACCATCGCCGCGATTGCGCTGCTGGTGATCGCGATACTCGTCATCCTGCAGTTGCCGGGCGTTTCGGAAATGTTTTCCAGCCGCGCCCAGCTCGAACAGAGCTACGACACCGCCCGCCTCGGCCGTTTCGCCCGCTACACGATCGGTTTCCAGATGGCGCTGGAGCATCCGCTCGGCATCGGCCCGCTCGTCTTCGGCACGATGTTCGGCGAGGACACGCACGACATCTGGCTGAAGATGCTGATGGACTACGGCTGGCTCGGCTTCGTTTCGTTCCTGACGCTGACCTTGTGGACGATCGCGGCCGGCTTCCGCATTCTCCTGCGCGACAGGCCCTGGCAGCCCTATCTTCTGTGCGCCTATGTCGCCTTCATCGGCAATATCGGCCTGGGCACCTTCATCGACATCGACCACTGGCGTCACGTCTATTTGCTGCTCGGACTGATCTGGGGCGCCATCGCGCTCGAATACCGCCATCAGCGGCAGCTGGTGGCGCCTGCACCGGCGGCTGGGGTATGATGGATTTCTGGGGGCAAGTCTAAGGTTGGAAATGGTCGGAGTGGCCGGATTCGAACCGACGACCCCTTGACCCCCAGTCAAGTGCGCTACCGGGCTGCGCTACACTCCGGACCGGTCGCGATGTATCGTGATAACCCGGTTCGGGTCAACCGAATTCGGCGGCCATCCCGCGGATGCCCGGCGCGATGGATTTGAAGTTCCTGCTCTGTTGTATGTCGTCAGCACTCAGGAACTTCAAATCCAGAATCATACTCGCTTACTCGTATGGTTTGATGCTCCGGCGTCCCTTCTATGGGACGGGCCGACTTTCCACGGGATGTGTCAGCGCGGCTGTATTGACCAGCGCGTTTTCCGGAAGCCGAAGCGCGGTCGCTATTCGCCGGAGCTTCGACGGATCGGCATTCTTGCCGTTCTCGATGTCCGCAATCTCATCGACCGCCAGGCCGCATGTCAGAGACAGTTCTTCCATGCTGTATCCCCTGGCTTCCCGGATAGCTCTCAGGGCGCTGTGGTCAGGCGCAGCTTCGATTGCCGCCAGTTCGGAGAAGGGTTCTTTTTTGGCTATGTGGGACATTGGCAACTCCGTGGTCTGAAAGAGTTTGATCAAATAATGATGTTGCCTGAGACGGCCGGGAGAATGCCCGCTCATTGACGATTTGCCAAGCACCAAAGGAACCGTCACGGCATCGTGATTCCGGACCGGCTCGGCCTTCGCGTCGGCGCGGGAACGCCATCCCCATCAGGTCCTTTGACCGGCGATCGTCGAACCTTTTGAGCCGCTCGCTCGTCAGGCAACTGTCGCTGGCGCGCCAGCCGCTTTGAAAGGATCGAAACCGCGGCGGGAGCCCAGGCGCAGAACGCGTCAGGGGCCGCAATTTTTGAGCCGACGCGTGAACCTTTTAGAGCCGCGCAAAGACGGTATGGACGCTAAAAAGGCGCTCCCCAACCGGAAGGACGGCAGGTTGTATGGTGCTGCAGCTCGACTGCAAGGGCACCGCTGATCGCCTGTCATCAACGAACATGGCGGCCGTCCGCAGACGGCCGCCATGTTCTTTTGTCTCAGCGTGCCGATCTCGATGTCGTTCGTGACGTTTTTTGCTGTCGGCTGAGGAGCAGACTGGCGACGAGCCCGACCACAACCAGCCCGACGGCGGCTGCTGTGGCCGGGTGCTCGCGGGCTGTCTTTTCTATCACCCTGCTATGCCTCCTGATCGCAGGCAGAGCCTCACTGAAGCGCTCCGCAAGATCCGAGTAATAGTCCGACGCTGCGTCACGCCCGTCCTCGTAATAAGCGCCGCCCCGCCTGGACACGGCTTTCCTTAGCGCCGCCAGTTCCCTGGAGAGGGCCGCGACCTGCTTTTCAAGGTCGATGTCGGAGAGGGTCGAAAATGATACCATGATATGCGTCCTTCCTTTCCGGGAGGAACGCATGATTTCGGAAGCAGTTCCGGTGTCTGCCGGCGATTGATCAGCTCTTAGCGCACCTGATCGAGCAGGCGCTTGCATTCCAGAAGGTCGAACAGCGCCTCCTGCAGCAAGGCGCGATTGTCGCGTGACAGTTTCGACGTGCCCGGCTGCACCGGCCCTTCGTCGTCGGTCTTGCCCAGTCCGAAAAAGCGGCGGCTGGGTTTCACCTTGGGCTCGCCAACCAGCATCTCGTCATCGGCGCCGCGCGGCTGGGCAGCCGGCGTCAGCGGCACCGCATCGGCCTGCCGGCGTTGCGAGATCGCCTCGACGGCGGCCATGTCGCCATTGCCGATGGCGACCAGGAAATGGTTGCCGTTCTCGCGCAGCAGCTTCTGCACGCCCTTGATCGTATAGCCCTGGTCGTAGAGCATATGGCGGATGCCCTTGATCAGTTCGACATCCTGCGGCCGGTAATAGCGGCGGCCGCCGCCGCGCTTCATCGGCTTGATCTGGTTGAAACGCGTTTCCCAGAATCGCAGCACATGCTGCGGCAGGTCGAGATCTTCTGCGACCTCGCTGATAGTGCGAAAAGCGTCGGGGCTCTTGTCCATGGGCGAAATCCTCACGCTGGAGCATGATCCCGAAGTGGGAATCGGTTTTCGGGCAGGATCACACTCAACAAAGAACCATTCCGATCCGGCTTGTTCTGCCGAATCGGGTCTTATTTCAGCGGTTTATGAAACAATATTCAAGCCCGGCGTCAAAGGGAGCGGCCGTTTTCAACCGAGCTTTGAAGCGCAGGCGCTATTTTCCGCCCTTGGCCTTGCTGTTCTGGTGGGCGCGCAGGATGCGGTTCTTCAGCACATTCGACGATTTGAAGGTCATCACACGGCGCGGCAGGATCGGCACTTCTTCGCCGGTTTTGGGATTGCGCCCGATGCGCTCGTTCTTGGAGCGGACATGGAACGTCGCGAACGACGACAATTTCACCGTCTCACCGCGAACGATCGCTTCGCAAATCTCGTCCAGAACCGCTTCGACAAGCTCGGCCGATTCAGTACGCGACAAGCCAACCTTGCGGTAAACGGCTTCAGCAAGATCGGCGCGCGTAAGTGTCTTTCCCCCCATGCGAACCGTCCCATCAGCTCAAAAACATAAATCGATACAAGCAAAGATAGAGCCTAAGTAATTGATCCGGCAAGGTCAAGGACCGAACCTGTCAGTTCGGCACTTACCAGCGAACCAAAACCGCGCCCCAGGTGAAGCCCCCGCCCATCGCCTCGAGCAGCACCAAGTCACCCTTCTTGATACGGCCGTCAGCGACGGCCACCGACAAGGCCAGCGGCACGGAAGCAGCCGAGGTGTTACCGTGCAAATCGACCGTAACCACCACCTTTTGCTCTGCTATGCCGAGCTTTTTGGCGGAGGCGTCGATAATTCGCTTGTTGGCCTGATGCGGCACGAACCAGTCGAGATCTTCAGCGGTGATGCCGGCCTGTGCGAATGTCGCTTCGATGACGTCGGTGATCATGCCAACCGCGTGCTTAAACACTTCGCGGCCTTCCATCCTGAGATAGCCTACCGTTCCGGTGGTCGATGGCCCACCGTCGACGAACAGCTTGTCCTTGTGGGCCCCATCGGAACGCAGGCTGGCCGCCAGCACGCCATGGTCGGCAATGCTGCCCACCCCCTCGCCCGCTTCCAGCACGATGGCGCCGGCGCCGTCGCCAAACAGGACGCAGGTCGAGCGATCGCTCCAGTCGAGGATGCGCGAGAAGGTTTCCGAGCCGATCACCAGCACGCGTTTTGCCAGGCCGCCGCGGATATAGAGGTCGGCGGTGGTCACGGCATAGACGAAGCCCGAGCATACGGCTTGCATGTCGAAGGCGAAGCCGTGATGCATGCCGAGCCGATTCTGGATCTCGACAGCAGTCGCCGGAAAGGTGTTGTTGGGCGTCGAGGTCGCCAGCACAATCAGGTCGATATCATTAGGCGTCAGGCCGGCATCGTCGAGCGCCGCGCGCGCCGCCGCCTCGCCAAGCGAAGCCGTCGTCTCGTCGTCGGACGCGATATGGCGCTGGCGGATTCCGGTGCGCTGGGCGATCCATTCGTCTGACGTCTCGACCATGCCTTCGAAATCGGCATTCTTCATAATGCGGCGGGGCAGCGCGGCGCCCGTGCCACGCACGACTGATCTGATCAAGGCTCTTTCCTATTCCTTTGCGTCGGCAACGACGTCGGATTTCCTAGATGTCTGGGCCTGCGGATTGCGCGCGTGGAACAGGTCGAGATCGGCCTCGATGCGATCGAGCAAATTGTTGCGCACCATGTCGTAGCCAAGCTCGATCGCCGCCGCGAAGCCGTCCGAATCAGCCCCGCCATGGCTTTTCACCACGATGCCGTTCAGCCCCAGGAAAACACCGCCATTGGAGCGGCCGACATCCATCTTCTCGCGCAGGCGATCGAAGGCGCCCTTGGCGAATATATAGCCGATCCTGGCCATCAGCGTGCGGTCCATTGCGGCGCGCAGGTAACCGGCGATCTGTCGTACCGTGCCTTCCGCCGTCTTCAGCGCGATGTTGCCGGCAAATCCTTCGGTAACGACCACGTCGACGGCGCCCTTGCCGATGTCGTCGCCCTCGACGAAACCGTGGTAGTTCATCGAGGCCATGTTGGCCTCGCGCAACATACGGCCCGCCTCCTTGACCTCTTCCTGACCCTTGATCTCCTCGACGCCGACATTGAGCAGGCCGACGCTCGGCCGTTCGATGCCGAAAACCGAGCGCGCCATGCCGGTGCCCAGAATGGCAAAATCAACCAGTTGATGCGCATCCGCGCCGATGGTGGCGCCGACGTCCAGCACCACGCTTTCGCCGCGCAATGTCGGCCAGAGCGCCGCGATCGCCGGACGGTCGATGGTCGCCATGGTGCGAAGGCAGAACCTCGACATCGCCATCAGCGCGCCGGTGTTGCCGGCCGAGATGCATGCGTCGGCAGTGCCTGTCTTGACCGCCTCGACGGCTTTCCACATCGATGACTTCCAGCGGCCATGACGCAGCGCCTGGCTCGGCTTGTCGTCCATCCTGACTGCTATCTCGCAATGGATGAACTCGCTCACTTCCGCCAGCTTGGGGAGTTTTGCGAGCTCGGGGCGCACCGCCTCCTCGCGACCATAGATGACGAAACGGATGTCGGGACGCCGGGTCGCGACCGTCATGAGCGCCGGGATGACCACGCTTGGTCCGTGATCGCCGCCCATGGCATCGATGGAAATCCTGATCACGCGGTAATCATCTCACAGTTTGCTTGAGCGAGCGCCTGGCGCTGGCAATTGGGGCTCGCGAAGGTTCGGCGAAAATAGCGTTTTTGGGCTGCCGCACAACCGGCTTTCTCCGATTGGGTCGGCTTTTCAGGATTTTCCCAGCAGAGAACGCAGCTTTTGCTGGAATTCGCTTTCCGCAGTTCCGGCATCGTCGGCAGCCTCCATCGAAACGCCTTGCTTGCGCGGATAGGGATCGATCGCCAGTCCAAAGAACTGTTCGGCGAGCGCCCCGACATCAATCGTATTGCCGGAGAATGTTTCCGGACTGTCCGGCCCTTCGGCATCGAGCAATATCTCGCCGCCGCCCTCGAAACCCTGCCGCCCGAGCTTGGACTGCTCCGGCAGGAACAATCCGTCGACCGCCTCGTCGATATGCGCCGCGACCGGGTCGAGGGTGACGATGCAGGCCTGGGTGATATCGGCCTCGACACGGCCGCTGACCTTGACGCCGTTGCGCTTCCATGGCGTCACCAGAAGTTCGGCTCGGTAGTTCTCGACCGAGAGCAACTCGTGTTCGCCGGCCAGTGCGGCGCGCTGCGCGGCGTCAGCCTCGATAACCACAGGCAATCCCTTCTGTGGCAGCCGGGCGACATTGGCCACAAAGGACACAGGGCTCTGGGAATCGGCGTGTTTCATCTTTTCCTTAGATAGTCTTATTTTCTTAGATAGTCTTGGCCATGGGGAATGCCACCGTGCCGGAAACAATCGATTCGGTCGGCTGTTCCGTCAGTCGCTTAGAGACATCGGCGACGTAGTCGGCAAGATGTGTCGCTTGCGGCCAGGCGCCGGCATCGGGCCTTACATTGCGGGCAAGGGCCGCGGCGAGCGCATCACGGTCATTTCGTTCGAGCGCATCGTCATAGGCGGCGGTGCGGCCGTAGTACATCTTCGCCAGTTTCTTCATGCGCTTCGGCACACCGACGTCGCCGACGCCCAGTTCCCGCAGCGAATGCTCGACATCCATGAAGAACTCGTCGATCAGCACTTGCGCGACCTCGCCTCCAACACCGCCCTCGCCGCGCAGCCGGTGCTGAAACAGGAACATGTGCAGCGACAGCATCTCGAAGCGGCCAAGCGGTGTGTCCGGTACATTCCAGTCGGAATAAAACACAGTTTGCCGCGCCGCTGCCACGATTTGTGCGTAAAGCGCCTCGGTGATAGCGCGGTTGGCGTGACGTTCGCGACCAAAAAGGCGCTGGAACATTGAGGGTGGTCTCCCGGGGACCGATTGTTGAATTGGCCTTGTTGCATCGGCGAGCAAGCTGGTTTACCGGTTTTGCGGCCCAGCGCAAGTTGCGGCCAGCTAATGGAGTTGTAGTTGCGCGCGCTGAAATTCAAGTCGACTTTTTTGCCCAGGTTCGCTTTGTCCAGGTCCGCCGGCGCGGTCTCGCTGCTGGTGGTTGCTTCGGCGCTTTCCGCCTGCAACTCGTCGAAGATGATCGGTGATCTCAATCCAAGTGAAACGCTGACGCAGGGCTATGTCATCGACCAGCAGGCGATCGACCTGGTGCCGGTCGGCTCGAGCCGCGAACAGGTGCTACTGGCGCTTGGCACCCCATCGACGAAGGCGACTTTCGACAACGAAGCCTTCTATTACATCTCACAGACGCGCAAGCGTTACGTCGCCTTCGACAAGCCGAGGCTGGTCGACCAGAAGGTGCTGGCCGTCTATTTCGGCGAGGACGGGCGCGTTACGCAGATCGCCAATTACGGCTTGAAGGACGGCAAAGTGTTCGACTTCATCTCGCGGACCACGCCGACCGGCGGCAAGGATCAGAACTTCCTCAGCCAGATCATCAACGGCGCCAGCAAGCTGGCGCCTGGCCTCCCCGGTGGATCGTCGCCCGGCATGTGATCCCTACCCGGTCGCCGCCCGCATCAAGAAATAAGGCAACAAAAAACCCGCCGGATCGCTCCGGCGGGTTTTTGTTTGAACCGATAGTCCTGTTTGGTCAGCCGTGCGCGAGTACGGCCAGCAGCAGCAGGGCGACGATATTGGTGATCTTGATCGCCGGGTTGACGGCCGGGCCGGCGGTGTCCTTGTAGGGATCGCCGACCGTGTCGCCGGTCACCGAGGCCTTATGCGCTTCGGAACCCTTGAGATGCTTGACGCCGTCCTTGTCGGTGAAGCCGTCCTCGAACGACTTTTTCGCATTGTCCCAGGCGCCGCCGCCAGAGGTCATCGAGATGGCGACGAACAGGCCGTTGACGATGACGCCGAGTAGCGAGGCGCCGAGCGCTGCAAAGGCGGACGCCTTCGAGCCCGAGATCAGCAGCACGCCGAAGTAGACGACCAGCGGCGCCAGCACCGGCAGCAGCGACGGAATGATCATTTCCCGTATAGCGGCCTTGGTCAAAAGATCGACCGCACGCGCATAGTTCGGCTTCGACGTGCCGGCCATGATGCCCGGATCCTCGCGGAACTGCTTGCGCACCTCCTCGACGATAGCGCCCGCCGCGCGGCCGACGGCGGTCATGGCGATGCCGCCGAACAGATACGGGATCAGGCCGCCGAAGATCAGACCCGCGACGACGTATGGGTTGGAGAGGTCGAAGGAGACCTCGCCCATGCCCTGGAAGTAAGGATATTTGTCGCCATTGGCGGCAAAGAACTGCAAGTCGTTGGAGTAGGCCGCGAACAGCACCAGCGCGCCGAGACCAGCCGAACCGATGGCGTAACCTTTGGTGACCGCCTTGGTGGTGTTGCCGACGGCGTCGAGCGCATCGGTGGATTGACGTACTTCCTTGGGCAAGCCGGCCATTTCGGCAATGCCACCGGCATTGTCGGTGACCGGGCCGAAGGCGTCGAGCGCAACGATCATGCCGGCAAGGCCAAGCATCGTGGTGACCGCGATGGCCGTGCCGTAGAGGCCGGCGAGCTGATAGGTCGATATGATGCCGCCGACGATGACGATCGCTGGAAGTGCCGTCGATTCCAGCGAGACCGCAAGGCCCTGGATGACGTTGGTGCCGTGACCGGTGACCGATGCCTGGGCGATGGAGTTCACCGGGCGCTTGTCGGTGCCGGTGTAGTATTCGGTGATCACCACGATGAGGCCGGTCACCAGCAGACCGACCAGGCCGCAGATGAACAGGTTCCTGCCGGTGATCGCCATGCCAGCGACCGTGCCGATCTCGCCCCAGCCCAGCGTGACCGAGGTGGCGACGCCGAGACCGAGGATCGACAGCAGGCCGGTGACGATCAGGCCTTTGTAGAGCGCGCCCATGATCGAGCCATTGGAGCCGAGCTTGACGAAGAAAGTGCCGACGATGGACGTCAGGATGCAGGCGCCGCAGATGGCCAGCGGATAGAGCATCGTGGCGCCGAGGACGGCGGTGCCGCCGAAGAAGATGGCAGCGAGGACCATGGTGGCGACCACCGTCACCGCATAGGTCTCGAACAGGTCGGCGGCCATACCGGCGCAGTCGCCGACATTGTCGCCGACATTGTCGGCGATGGTGGCCGGATTGCGTGGATCGTCTTCGGGAATGCCGGCTTCGACCTTGCCGACGAGATCGCCGCCGACGTCGGCGCCCTTGGTGAAGATGCCGCCGCCGAGACGAGCGAAGATCGAGATCAGCGAGGCGCCGAAGCCGAGCGAAACCAGCGAATCGATGACGACGCGGTCATTCGGCTGAAGACCCATGAAGTGGGTAAGGATCAGGTAATAGATCGAGACGCCGAGCAGAGCCAGGCCAGCGACCAGCATGCCGGTGATGGCGCCCGACTTGAAGGCGATCTCGAGGCCGGCAGCGAGGCTGTTGGAAGCCGCCTGCGCGGTGCGTACATTGGCGCGCACCGAGACGTGCATGCCGATGAAGCCGGCGGCGCCCGACAGAATGGCGCCGATCAGGAAGCCGATGGCGGCGGTGATCGAAAGCAGCCACCAGGCGAGCAGCAGGACCACGACGCCGACGATAGCGATGGTGGTGTACTGACGCGCCAGATAGGCTTGCGCGCCTTCGCGGATGGCCGCGGAAATTTCCTGCATGCGTGCATTGCCCTGATCGGCCGCGAGGACCGAACGTGTCGCCCAGATGGCGTAAAGGACTGAAAGCAGACCGCAGGCGATGACAGCTGAAATTATGGTCATTGCCAGATTTTCCTCGATTGATGACCCAAAAGAACCCCTCCCTGGGCCGTTGAGACAGGGGGGGGGGGGGGGGGGGGGGGGGGGGGGGGGCGGCACCCCCCCCCCCCCCCCCCTCCCCTAGCACCGGCTTATGCGAAACAGGGTTGCGAACGTCAAGATATTGTTCGGTTTTTGCCCGGCTTTCGCCCAAAAGCTATGTGCAGCGACACGCTCGCCAGCGCCGCCAGCCAATTAGATCGATTGAAATCGGCTGGTGGTCGTCAGCCTTTGCGCAGGTCGCCGTCCGGCTGGACGACGAAGATCAGCACCGCCAGCATGGTCATGTAGAATTTGAACGCCGCCTCCTGGCCATTCCACGTCGAAGACTGCCACATCGCGAACCACTCGCCGCCGACAACCATAAAGCCGAAATACCAAACGAGGAAACCCATGGTGGCGGCGATCACCACGAAGTTCTTGGCGTCGTTGAAAACCTGCCCGCTGGCATTGCGCGCCTGCCACAGGTTCCACGCGGCAATCAGATAAAGCAGGCAGGTCAGCGCCTCGCCCAGGATGATCAGCCAATAGCCTGCCGTCCACAGCGATGGGTTCGTGATCGAGCGATACATCAATGCGTTCCCAGGAAAGGTTGTGTCCATGCTCAGCACATGCTGGACAAAAGCAAAGTTTGAGCCGTAATCGGTGATGTTGCCGAAAGCGACGAGGAAGGCGAAAATCGCCAGACACAGACACATGACGATCTTGGAGAGACGCGCGGTCATGGCAAGAACTCCTGCTGAAAGATCGGGGCATCGCACGCATCAATCGCCGAGTCCCGAAGATCGCGCAACTGGGGTTCCAGTGATCATAGTGCTCACCACCATCGCGAGACATTATGCTGGCCTGCACGGCATTGCGGAGACTGTCGAAGCTCTCGATCTCGACAGCAATTGCGCCGTGGGTGACCTTGTTTCTTTTATGAAAGCTGCAAGACAGTACGATTTTGCAGTCATCCGCCGCCGCTGGATTTCGGGCGAGACGGGCAGCACGCTCGAACTGACGCTCGATCACCCGGCGCGAGCCTGATCAGGCGCAGCAAGAAACTTGCGAATAGGCAGCGCTCGTCCTGCTTTGCAAACCCAGACGGGGTAGCCTATCTTCAAGGTCGAATTGGAGCTGACCCATGAAGTTCAAGGCTATCATTCACGAAGCCGAAGAAGGCGGCTACTGGGCCGAAGTGCCGGCAATTCCCGGCTGCGCGACCCAGGGTGAAACCTTGGACGAACTTGTCGAGAACTTGCGTGAAGCGATCGAAGGCTGCCTCTCGGTAGAGCCGCTATCTTTCACTTCAGAACCCGGCCGGGTCATGGAAATCGCTGTTTGAAGTCCATTTCCGGCAAAGAGTTTGCGTGTGCCGTAGAGCGGCAAGGCTGGAAGCTTTTGCGTGTTGCTGGCAGTCATCACATCTACGGCAAGGAAGGTAGCATCGTGCGCCTTTCGATCCCGATTCACAGCAACAAACCGCTCAAAACGGGGCTCTTGCGGCATCTCTTGGCGCTGGCCGGGATGAGCGAACGCGATATCTGAGCTCTGACCTGTCGGCTACGCCGCCTCCCGCCCCATACGCCGAGCTGTGTAGCGCTCGATCGCCGACAACCCGTCATAGATCAGCACGGCAAGAGCTGCGACGATCAGGCCGCCCTGCAGGATAAAGGCGAGATTGTTCGACAACAGACCGGCGATGATCACCTCGCCCAGCGTCCTGGCCGCCACGGTCGAGCCGATCGTTGCGGTGGCGAGACTGATGACCACCGACAGCCGGATGCCGCCGAGAATAATCGGCGCGCTGAGCGGCAGCTCGACCTTGATCAGTCTTTGCCAGCCGGGCATGCCGGCGCCGCGCGCCGCCTCGACCACATTGGCCGGGAGCGTCGTCAGCCCGGTCAGCGCGTTCTCGAAGATCGGCAGCAGGCCATAGAGAAACAGCGCGATCAGGGTCGGTTTCTCGCCGAAGCCGACCGCTGGCACGGCCAGTGCCAGCACCGCCACCGGTGGAAAAGTCTGGCCGATATTGACCAGGCTGCGCGACAGCGGCAGGAATTCGACGCCGGCCGGCCTGGTGACCAGGATGGCGAGTGCCACGGCAACGATGGTCGCGGCCACGGTGGCGATCAGCACGGTCCTCAGATGCAGCAGCGTCAGCGACAGCAGGCTTCCCTGGTTATAGATCGCCGGCGCGTTGTTCTCGGTCAGCGGCTTCAGCAGCGGCTCGAACCAACCTGGATTGGTCACGAATGCAACGAGCAACACCACCAGGACAAGCCTGAGCAGCGATGGAAGCCAGGCTTTTAAGCCAGCCTCTTTCATGCCGGCCTCGCCGCGCGCTTCACCAGACCGTCCACCGTCACGCGGCCGAGCGGCTTACCGTCGACGCCCTTCACCGGCAGAGCCGGGCGGCCCGACCAGAGGAGCTCGGCCAGCGCATCGCGCTGGCTGGCATCGTCGGGGATCGCCTCGCCTTCGGCGGTCCCCTTCTCCACCGCATCGCGCACGCGGCCGAGCGACAGCAGGCGGAACGGCTTTTCACTGGCGCCGACCAGGCTCTCGACGAAGGCGCTGGCCGGCTTCGCCAGGATCTCGGCGGGCTTGGCATATTGCACCAACTTGCCGGCATCCATCACCGCGATCTTGTCGCCCATATGCACCGCCTCTTCCATGTCATGGGTGACGAGGATGATGGTGGTGCCGAAGCGCTTCTGGATCGCCAGAAGATCCTCCTGCGCCTTGTTGCGGATGATCGGGTCGAGCGCGCCGAACGGCTCGTCCATCAACAGCACGTTCGGTTCCGCGGCAAGCGCGCGGGCAACGCCGACGCGCTGCTGCTGGCCGCCGGAGAGCTCGTGCGGATAACGTGGCCCAAACGCCTCGGGATCGAGCTGGTAGAGCGTCATCAACTCGTCGACGCGGCGCTTGATACGGGCCGCGTCCCAGCCGAGCAGCACCGGCACGGTGGCGATGTTCTGCGCCACCGTGCGATGCGGAAACAA
Source organism: Mesorhizobium sp. WSM4823 (assembly GCF_055811195.1). Taxonomy (NCBI): domain Bacteria; kingdom Pseudomonadati; phylum Pseudomonadota; class Alphaproteobacteria; order Hyphomicrobiales; family Phyllobacteriaceae; genus Mesorhizobium; species Mesorhizobium sp. WSM4823. The sequence goes on along the minus strand of NZ_JBVVQL010000002.1, from coordinate 182,351 downwards.
ACCATGGCCCTGGATGGCGTAGCCGATGCTGCGGCGCAGCTCATAGCCGGGCAGCGAGCGGTTGTCGGCGCCGTCGAGCTTGATCACGCCTGCGGTTGGCTCGACCAGCCGGTTGATCATGCGAAGCAGCGTCGTCTTGCCGGAACCGGAGGTGCCGACGATGACGGCGATGGTGCGCGGCTCGATCACCATCGACACATCGTCGACCACCGTTGTCGCGTCATAGCGCTTGGTAATGCCTTCGATCTCGATCATGCCGGTTGCGCCTCGCGTCTCTTGGTGGCGGTCATTTCGATCACCGCATCGAGGATGATGGCGGCGGCAAAGGCCAGCGCCACCGTCGGGATGGCGCCAAGCAGCACCAGGTCCATCGCGGTCTGGCCAACGCCCTGGAACACGAACACGCCGAAGCCACCGCCGCCGATCAGCGCCGCGATGGTGGCAAGGCCGATGTTCTGGACCAGCACGATGCGGATGCCGGTGAGGATCACCGGAAAAGCCAGCGGAAATTCGACGCCGAACAGGCGCTGGCGGTCGGTCATGCCCATGCCCCGCGCCGCGTCGTTGGCTGCACGTGGCACGCCGGCCAGCCCGACCACGGTATTGGCCACCACCGGCAGCAGCGAATAGAGAAACAGGGCGACGAAAGCCGGTGCGGTGCCGATGCCGCGAATGCCGAGGGAGGCGGCGCCGGGCACATGCGTGGCGACCCAGCCGAGCGGCGCGATCAACAGGCCGAACAGCGCGATCGAGGGAATGGTCTGGATGATGTTCAGAACGTTCAGCACGCCGGCCCGCAATTTCTCGACGCGGTGGCAGAGGATGCCGAGCGGCAGGCCTGCGATCACCGCCGCGGCCAACGAGCCCAGCGCCAGCGTCACATGCTTGGAGCCTTCCGCCCAGAAACTGTCGGCACGGTTGGCATATTCCTTGAGAATCGACAGGCTGTTCCAGCTTCCCGAGACCAGCAGCACGCCGATCGCCGCTGCCGCGACGACGAGCACGCCGATCCGCGCCGCTGGCGACAGGTTCAGCCTTGTCAGAACGTCGGCGAGCAAAAGCGTAAAGGCGAAGATGAGCAGCCAGAAGCCCGAGGCCGGCGAGATGCGGGCAAAGCTGTTGCCCTCAGGCGTCAGGAAGCTGCCGGCGACCCCGATCAGCAGCGCCAGTGCTGAAAGCGCGGCCACGCTGGCGACAAGGCGCGAGATCAGCGGCGTCTTCAAAAGCGCGATAAGCGCCGCGGCGACGACGACCGCCAGCAGCAGCGAGCCTGCCAACGCAGGCAGAGCCTCGATAATCGAGCGTGCCTCGCCTGGCACGATGCGATTGGCACGGAAGGTGGCGAAGGGTGCCGCGAAAGCGGCATAGGCAACAATCGCGGCAATGACCACGCCGAGCTTGTCGAAGCGGAGAGTCATCGGAGACCCCCGAACGGAAAGATCGACAGCTTTGTGGAGAGCGCCCGTCTAGCGGCCTTGGAGATTGGCGAAAGCCGAAGTGACATCCAATCTCCCCCCTTGCGGGGGAGATGCCCGGCAGGGCAGAGGGGGGTGGGAAGGATCGCCAACTTTCGAGCGTGGGCTTGCTCGAAAGGAACTCCGACAAACAAAGTGGCTACGATTGGTTTATAGGCCGGCGGGACAGCACCCCCCTCTGTCCTGCCGGACATCTCCCCCGCAAGGGGGGAGATTGGCAGTTCCGGCGACCGCACCCTCCCGAGGCCTATCGGGAGGATCCAGCCGGACCAGAGGGGCGCGCTGCGCACCGGTGGCTGACTACTTCAAAAACCCGTTCTTCTTCAAAAACTCTTCGGCGACGCCCTTGACCGGTTCGCCGCCGACCTGCACGCGGCCGTTCAATTCCTGCAGGGTGACGAGGTCGAGTTTGGCGAAGACCGGCTTCAGCAGCGTCTCGATTTCGGGATGCTCCTTCAGCACCGCCTCGCGGATGATCGGCGCCGGCTGGTAGACCGGCTGCACGCCCTTGTCGTCTTCGAGCACGACCAGGCCGGACGGCGCGATGCCGCCATCGGTACCGTAGACCATGGCGGCATTGGCGCCGTTGGTCTGGTTCGCTGCCGCGGCAATGGTCGCTGCCGTATCGCCGCCGGACAGCGTGATCAGCTGGTCCGGCTTCAGCGTGAAGCCATAGGTGGTCTGGAAGGCCGGCAGCGCGGCGGCCGAATTGACGAACTCGGCCGAGGCCGCCAGCACAACCTGGCCGCCGCCGGAGACATATTTGCCGAAGTCGGATAGCGTCGCCAGTTTGTTGGTTTCGGCGACATCCTTTCGCAGAGCGATCGCCCAGGTGTTGTTGGCCGGGGATGGCGACAGCCAGACAATCTTGTTGGCGTCATAGTCGAGCTTCTTGGCCGTCTCATAGCCCTTGACGGCGTCCTTCCACACGGGGTCGTCGGCCTTTTCGAAGAAGAAAGCGGCGTTGCCAGTGTATTCCGGGTAGATGTCGATCTCGCCGGCGGTGATCGCCTTACGCACCACAGGGGTGCCGCCGAGCTGGATCCGGTCGGTGGTCTGGATGTTGTTGGCGTTCAGCACCAGCTGGATGATGTTGCCGAGCACGCCGCCTTCGGTGTCGATCTTCGACGACACCACCACCTGGGCGCTCGCCGAGACCACGGTGATGCCGAGCGCCAGAGCCGCGCCGGCCAGAATCTTGACTGAAAACATTTGACAAATCCCTTGCTGAGAACCGGACTACGGCTGCCGCATATGAGCATGGCTTCAATGCTCCGTCGGGGCACACGGTTTCATAAGATGGGGGATGGGCGCAATAATTTTGTTCCGATGCAGTAAATTCGGGCGTGGCTCGTCCCGACAGCGTCGTGTCAGGTAGTCCCGCGCAAGCCCGTCATCTTCAATGCGCCCAATGCCACGAAGCACAGCACCGTCACCGGGAAGATGATCCAGTTCAGCATCTCCCAGCCCCAGGCATTGTAGACGGCGCCCGACATCAGCGAAGCAAAGGCGACGGAGCCGAACAGGACGAAGTCGTGAAAACCCTGGACCTTGCCTTTTTCGGACGGCCGATAACTGTCGGCGACCATGGCAGTGGCGCCGATGAAGCCGAAATTCCATCCGAGGCCGAGCAGGATCAGCGCCGTCCAGAACTGCCACAACGCCAAGCCCGACAGTGCCACCACGGCGCAGCCGATGAGCAATACAAGCCCGGCCGCAACGATGCGCTCGGCACCGAAGCGATGGATCAGCGAGCCGGTGAAGAAGCTCGGCGCAAACATCGCCATGACATGCCAGGAAATGCCGAGCGTGGCGTCGTCCGTCGACAGGCCGCAGCCGACCATGGCCAACGGCGCGCCGGTCATGACGAAGCTCATCAGCGCATAGCTGCCGACGGCGCAAAACAGAGCCGCGACAAAACGCGGTCTCGTCACGATCTCTGAAAGTGGGCGGGCGTCGCTGCCGACGATTTCGGCTTTGCCGGTTGCACTGGCCGGAACGCGCAGGAAGGAGAGAATGGCGGCGCCGACCGCGGCCAACACCAGGATGGACGCGAACGAGCCGGCAAACATCACCGGCAAAAACAAGTCGCGGGTGAAGATGACGATCTGCGGCCCGAGTATGGCGGTGACGACGCCGCCGGCCAGCACGAAGGAGATGGCGCGCGCTTTGAACTCCGGCGTCGCATTGTCGGCGGCGGCGAAGCGGAATTGCTGGACGAAGGCGCCGCCGATGCCGATGACGGTCAGGCCGAAGGCGAACAGCCAGAAGCTGGGGTGGAAGAGTGCCAGTGTCGCTATGAGGCCACCCAGCGCAGTAACAATCGTGCCGGTCATAAAGCCGTCGCGCTGGCCCAGCCAGCGGATGATGGCCGCGGCCGGCAAGGAGCCGAGCGCCACGCCGACGTTGAAACCCGTGACCGGCGCCGTCGCCAGCGACTTGTCGGCATCGAGCAGATGCTGCCCGGCCAGCGCTCCCAGGGAAATGGCGATGGGTGCGGCCGAACCGATAATCGCCTGCGAAGCGGCGAGGATGAACGCGGTGCGGCGCGCTTCCTTAATGGCCTCGACGGCGACAATGGCCGTCATGGCGCGTCCTTGCCGCGCCCCTCGCCGCGCACCCGGCGCGACACGCGATCGAGCACCGCGTTGACCAGCTTCGGTTCATCTTCCTCATAGAAGGCCTTGGCGATGTCGACATATTCGGAGACGATGACGGCGACCGGCACGTCCTCGCGCTTCATCAATTCGTAGACGCCGGCGCGCAATATGGCGCGCAGCGTCGAATCGAGCCTGGACAATGGCCAGTCCTCGGTCAGCGCCTGGCGGATGATCGGGTCGATGGTCTTCTGGTTTTCGACGACGCCGGCGAGGATGGCGCGAAACCATTGCGCATCCGCCTCGCGATAGAGCGCCCCATCGACTTCCTTGCCGAGCCTGAACGCCTCGTATTCGGCGGTGATTTCGAAGACGCCGCTGCCGGCCACATCCATCTGGTAGAGCGCCTGCACGGCGGCCAGACGGGCAGCACCGCGCTTGTTGGCGTGACGTACCGCAGGCTGGCCGGGTGATGCGGGTTCGCTCACGATCGCTCTCCCAACTGTTGCTTGAGGGCAATCATAGTCAGCGCCGCGCGCGCGGCAAAGCCGCCCTTGTCGCCTTCCGAACGCCTGGCCCGCGTCCAGGCCTGCTCGTCATTTTCGGTGGTCAGGATGCCGTTGCCGATGCAGACCGCTTCCTGCACGGAGAGATCCATCAGCGCACGGCTGGATTCGTTGGCGACGATGTCGAAATGATAGGTGTCACCGCGCACGACGGTGCCGAGGGCGACAAAACCGTCATAGCTCGGCCCGCCTTCGGCGGCGCCGTCGAGCGCGAAGGAAATCACCGCGGGAATTTCGAGCGAGCCCGGAACGGTGACGACATCGTATGTCGCGCCTGCTTCCTCGAGCGCGCTTGTCGCGCCTTCGAGCAGCGCGTCGGCAAGGTCGTCATGAAAGCGAGCCTCGATGACAAGAAGGTGGGCCTTCTTCTTCGGGCGAATGAACGCTTTGCCGTGTTGGGATGTGCCAGCCATAGATGTCTCCGGGATCGCCGGTGACTTAGGCCGAAGCGGCCGCGTTCGCAAGCTTTGTCAGAGGGTCGGACTGCGTCTAATTTCCAACGGCAGCTCAAAGCCCCTCTTTCGCCGCCTCCACCAGGCGCGCCGCGTAGCGGGCCATGGTGTCGATCTCGAGGTTCACTCGGTCGCCGACATCGCGTTCGCCCCAAGTGGTCACCGTCAACGAGTGATGGATCAGCAGCACGTCGAAGCGCGTGCCTTCGACCTTGTTGACGGTGAGCGAGGTTCCGTCGAGCGCGACGGAGCCCTTGGGCGCGATGAACTTGGCCAGTTCGCGCGGTGCTTCGAGCGTGAAGCGCACGGCGTCGCCTTCCTCCTTGCGCGCCACGATCTCGGCCATGCCGTCGACATGGCCCGATACAATGTGGCCACCGAGCTCGTCGCCGATCTTCAGCGCCCGCTCAAGATTGATCCTGGTACCCGATTTCCAGTCCGCCGCCGTCGTCAGCCTGAGCGCCTCTTCCCACGCCTCGACCTCGAACCAGCGTGCATTGGCGCCGCTTTCCGGGAGCGCCGTCACCGTCAGGCAGACGCCGCCGCAGGAAATCGAGGCACCAATGGCGATCGTCTCAGGATCATAGGCGGTGTCGATGCGCAAACCGATGCCCTCTTTCAGCGGCTTCACCGCAGCAACGGTGCCGACATCGGTGACAATCCCGGTAAACATCAAATACTGTCTTTCAGGTTGACCATGATCTTGCCCAAAAACCGGTTCCCACTTTTTGGGATCATGGTCTTATCCACTCGGCATAGCTGTCTTCGCCGAAACGCATGTCGCGCAATTTGCGAAATCCTGCCGGGATATGGCTGGCGTCGATGGGCGATGCAATGCCGCCCTTGCCGATCGGCTCAGTCCCCTGGAACAGCACGATCCGGTCGACCAGCCCTTCGGCGAGGAAGGCTTTGGCCACCTTGGCGCCGCCCTCGACCAGCACGCTCGCCATGCCAAGCGCGGCCAGATCCTCGAGCAGCTCCGGCAGCGCAATATCGCCATCATAGGTCTCAGTGCCGATGAAGCGCACGCCGGCGCGTTCGAGTGCTGACCGCCGCTGCGGATCGGTTTCGGCACAGGCAGCGACATAAAGCGGAACCCGGTCCACGCCGGCGACCAGTTTCGACGTCTCCGGCAGCCTGATCTGGCGGTCGAGCACGATGCGTGCCGGCGAACGGTTTTCCAGTCCCGGCAACCGCACCGTCAGCGCCGGATCGTCCTCCAGCGCCGTTCCGATGCCGATCAGTATGCCGTCGGCTTCGGCCCGCATCAGATAGACTTCGCGCCGGGCGATGTCGCCGGTGATCGAGACCTGCCCCTCGCCTTCCATGCCAATCTTGCCGTCGCTGGAAAGCGCAAGTTTCAGAATCACTTCCGGTCGCTTTTTGAGAGATCGAGTGAGATAGCCGGCCATCTGCTCGGCGGCTTCTGCCACCAGCACCTTTTCGACCACTTCGACACCGGCGGCGCGCAGGATCGCATAGCCGTTGCCGGCCACCCGTGGATCTGGGTCGCTCACGGCCCCAACCACCCGCGTGACACCGGCATTGACCAATGCATTGGCGCAAGGCGGTGTGCGGCCATGGTGGGCGCAGGGCTCCAGTGTGACATAGGCAGTGGCGCCGCGTGCGAGTTCGCCAGCCTCGGCCAGCGCCTCGGTCTCGGCATGCGGCCGGCCGCCAACAGCGGTGACACCGGTGCCGACGATCATTGGCCCGGTGCCGTCGTCGCGCACGATCAGCGTGCCGACCGAAGGGTTGGTCGAGGTCCGCCCGGCATTTTTCCGCGACAGCCTGAGTGCCGCCGCCATGAAACGGCGGTCAAGGCCCTGTTGTTCGGCTTGGCTGCGCCTTGCCATGCTCAGCCGGCGTCCTCTTCTTTGAGCTCATCCCCCTTGAGTTCGCCCAGCACATCGTGGAAATCCTTGGCCTCGCGGAAATTGCGATAGACCGAAGCGAAGCGGACATAAGCGACGTCGTCGAGCGACTTCAGCGCCTCCATGACAAGGCGACCGACCTCACCCGAGGCGACTTCGGTCTCGCCCGAGCTCTCGAGCTGGCGCACAATGCCGGTCACCGCGCGGTCTATGCGCTCAGGATCGACATTGCGCTTTCGCACCGCGATCTCGACCGAGCGCAGCAGCTTGTCACGGTCGAACGGCACTTTGCGTCCGGACTTTTTCACCACCACGAGGTCGCGCAACTGCACGCGCTCGAAGGTGGTGAAGCGGCCACCGCAATCGGGGCAGACGCGCCGCCTGCGGATCGCCGCGCCGTCTTCGGCAGGGCGCGAATCCTTCACCTGCGTATCTTCGGACTGACAGTAGGGACAGCGCATGGAGAGCCTTGTGTTCGCGATTCTCGTGGAGCGAAAGGCTTAGAGGTTTTTGCCGGGATGGCAAAGTATCGGGATGGCCTCTCGACCCTCTGAAATAGCGAGGCGCAAGCAAAATTGCCAGCCCGCCGGCAATACCGGTCGACTACGGCGCGACGTCGCCGGTCGGGAACCCGCAGGATACGCCAAGACTGCGATAGGCCTTGGTGAAGCCGTCCATCGATACCGTCGCGACCGGCTTGTCGGCGAAGACGATATCGAGCGCGCCGGCGCGGCGCATGGCCCGCAGTAGCGCCAGGCTGATCTCGGTCTTGTTGTTCAACATCCATTTCCCGCCGGCAAGCGCATTGACCGTCGCCTTGATCTTGCCGTTGCTGTCGCCGAATACCGCCGGAATGTTCTCACCGGTCGGCAAATCCTTGTTTTTCATGGCGATGATGAGGGTCGGATAGCCATTGGGCGGCAATGCATCACCGTTCGAGATGGCGAGCGTGAGGGTGCCGCTGGTACCGCTCGCGTCGAGAAAGGCGGTCGAGGCGACGCAGGTCTTGCGCACATCCTCACCGGTATCGATCTCGTCCACGGTGGTGGACCACTTGCCGAAGGTTTCCGTCTTAGGTGCGGCTGGGGTCGGCGCGGACTGTGCCGAAGCGGCGGACAGCGGCAAGATGGTCAATGTGGCCAACACGCCAAGCGCGCCAAAACCAGCGACACGGAAAATCTGCATCATCGTCAGGGCTCCTGTCCGGACTCCGTCCCCGCTGGAAAGGTCGTTCTCCTACAGCCGATAAGGGACGACAGTTTGCGAGAGCTCAACCGAGATAGGGATAAAGCGGAAAACGATCGGTCAGCGCGGCCACCTTCGCTTTCACCGCTGCCTCGACGGCTGCATTGCCTTCGTCGGAATTCGCGGCCTTGAGCCCGTCCAGCACCTCGGCGATCAGCTTGCCGATCTCGCGGAACTCGGCCTGGCCGAAACCGCGCGTGGTGCCGGCCGGCGTGCCGAGGCGCACGCCCGAGGTGACGAACGGCTTTTCAGGATCGAACGGGATGCCGTTTTTGTTGCAGGTGATGTTGGCGCGGCCAAGCGCTGCCTCCGCGCGCTTACCGGTGGCGTTCTTGGGCCTGAGGTCGACCAGCATCAGATGATTGTCGGTGCCGCCGGAGACGATGTCGAGACCGGTCTCCTGCAGGCTGGAGGCGAGCGTCTTGGCGTTGGCGGCGACGCTCTCGGCATAGAGTTTGAAGCTTGGCTTCAGCGCTTCGCCCAGCGCCACCGCCTTGGCAGCGATGACATGCATCAGCGGCCCGCCCTGCAGGCCCGGAAACACCGCCGAGTTCATCTTCTTGGCGATGTCCTCGTCGTTGCACAGGATCATGCCGCCGCGCGGGCCGCGCAACGACTTGTGCGTGGTGGTGGTGACCACATGCGCATAGGGCAGCGGCGACGGATGCACACCGCCGGCAACTAGGCCGGCGATATGGGCCATGTCGACCATCAGATAGGCGCCGACCGCATCGGCGATCTCGCGAAAGCGCTTCCAGTCCCAGACGCGCGAATAGGCGGTGCCGCCGGCCAGGATCAGCTTCGGCTTGGTCTCGTGGGCGGTCTTCTCGATCGCATCCATGTCGAGCAGATTATCGTCCCTGCGCACGCCGTAGGAAACGACCTTGAACCATTTGCCTGACATGTTGACCGGCGAGCCATGAGTCAGATGGCCACCCGAATTCAGATCGAGGCCCATGAAGGTGTCGCCGGGCTGCAGCAGCGCCAGGAACACGGCCTGGTTCATCTGGCTGCCGGAATTTGGCTGGACGTTGGCGAAGTTGCAGCTGAAGAGTTTTTTGGCGCGCTCGATGGCCAGTTCCTCGGCCACGTCGACGAACTGGCAGCCGCCATAGTAGCGCTTGCCCGGATAACCCTCGGCGTATTTGTTGGTCATGATCGACCCTTGCGCCTCGAGCACGGCGCGGGAGACGATGTTTTCCGATGCGATCAGCTCGATCTCGTGGCGCTGGCGACCGAGTTCGTTGCGGATCGCGCCGAAAATCTCAGGATCGGCATCGGCCAGTGTAGTTTCGAAGAAGGATTCGAATTTGTTCGACACTGCCGCTGCTGTTGCCATGGGCTGAATTCCTCAGGTTCGGGGGTCTGCCGCGCCATTAACACAGTTGCTTTCGCCCCGCCACGTTTGCAGCGCGAAATTTGCTGGCCGGATTGCGGCAGCGAGGCGAAGAGCCGGCTATTTCCTCGCCTGCCAGCCCTTCAGCAAGGCCTCGGTGAGCGTAATCTCGGTCAACAGCGCCCGCATCGTGTGGTCGTTGATCTCTCGGCTGCGAAACATGGCGCGCACCGCCGTGCGCTCAGCCTCGATGCCGGCGAGCCTCAATTCAAGCTCCATCCGTCCGGCTTCACGGGCTTCGGCGCGTGCTTCATCGGCTTCGTCGGAGGCGGCGATGCGGCGGCGGTAGCCGGCGACAATACTGTCGGCCGCGGCGAGCAGGGCGCCGGGCACTTCGCCTTCGTCCCCATTCTCCGCGGCGGCCATGTTTTCGATACGGGCGATGGCGGCTTTGGCCGCACCGACACGCGCCAGGCGCTCCTCGGCCGCCCCTGGATCTTCGCCCGGCTCGACCAGCCCGTGCGCGATCTTCGGCAAGGCAAGACTGGCGATGGCCAGCGAGCAAATGATGACGCCGGCCGCCAGGAAGATCACTTCGTCGCGCGCCGGAAACGGCGAGCCGTCCGGCATGGCGAGCGGCAACGACAGAATGCCGGCCAGCGTTATGGCGCCACGCACCCCGGCCACCGAGCCGGCGAGCCGGATGCGCAGCCCGAACGGTTCGGACTTGCGCTTGCGCAATCGCGCCAAGACGCGGGCTGTGGTGTCGCCAATCCAGATCCAGACGAAGCGCAGCCCGATCAGGCACAGCGTCAGCGCCAACACCGTCAAGATCGGCTGGATGACCGGATAGCGGCCGCTGAGCCCGGGCGGCACGTTGCCGATGATGTCGGGAAGCTGCAGGCCGAGCAGGATAAAGAGAGCGCCGTTGAAAACGAAAGAAAGCGTCGACCAAAGCGACATCGTCTGCATGCGCGCCGAAACGCCAAGGAAACGGAAAACTCCGGAACCGCCGGTCAGCATGCCGGCGGTGACCGCTGCCAGGATGCCCGAAGCCCCGAAATGCTCCGCGCCGAGATATGCGACGAAGGGCAGCAGGACCATGACCAGCACCTGTGCCTCGGCCGGCACGCCGCCGATGCGGTTCAGCAATTGCAGCGCCTTGGCGGCAACGAACAATGCCACCACGCCGGCCAGGATGCCGATTGCCACGGCGTAGAGGAAAGTCAGGGATGCGACGGCGTAGGAAAAGCTGCCGGTCAACACCGCTGCCACGGCGAAACGGAACATGACCAGCCCCGACGCATCGTTGAGCAGGGACTCGCCTTCCAGAATGTGCATCAGCCGCGCCGGAACCACATTCTTGTCGACGATCGAGGACACCGCCACCGCGTCGGTCGGCGACAGGACCGCGGCAAGCGCGAAAGCGACGACGAGCGGAACGCTCGGCACCAGCCAGTGCAGGGCGTAGCCGAAGCCGACGATGGTGAAGAAGACCAGCCCGATGGCAAGGTCCAGTATCGGCCCGCGCAGCGCCAGCAGCTCGCGCTTCGGTGCCGTGACGGCGTCGCTGAACAGCAGCGGCGGAATGAACACCAGCAGGAAAAGCTCGGGATCGATCTCGACATGGATGCCGCGCACCGGCAAGGCGAGTGCGGCCCCTACGGCAATCTGCAGCACCGGCAACGGGACGCGCACCAGCCGCGCCAGCGCGCCTGATACCGCGACGAAAACGAGTACAATCAGGATGAAGATGGCGACTTGCATGGCCCTGTACCGAACGACGCTTTCCGGACCTTGCACAAAGCGCGCCCTCCAGCCGGATACAAAAAGGCCGCCCTCAGCGGCGGCCTTTTCAGCAGAAACATCAGTTGCTTAGAGCGCAGAAGTAATCTGCAGCTCGTTGGCTCCGTCGAGCCCATAGATATCGTCGCGGAACTGCACGACACCAGGCCCCGTCGACCAGGCCGAGATGTAGAGGAAATAGACCGGCACCGGATTGTTGACCTGCACCGGGATGTTCTCGCCGCTCTTGATCGATGCCTCGAAATGCTGGCGGTTCCAGCCCGGCGTGTCGCGCAGGATCCAGGTGACGAGGTCGCGCACGTTCTGGACGCGTACGCAGCCCGAGGAATCGAAACGCATCATCTTGCCGAACAGGCTCTGCTGCGGCGTGTCGTGCATGTAGACGCCGTCCGGGCTCGGGAAATTGATCTTGACCGAGGCCATCGCATTGCCGGCGCCCGGATCCTGGCGGAAGCGGTATTTCGCGGCGTCGTCCGTCGACCAGTCCACAGTCAGCGGATCGACCTCGCTGCCATCCGGTGCAAACAGGCGGATCTTGCTGTCCTTGAGATAGTTGGGGTCCTTCCGCATCAGCGGAATGATGTCCTTACGCACGATCGAGACCGGCGCGTTCCAATAGGGATTGACGATGATCTCGTTGATCTTGGAATCGACGATCGGCGTCTGGCGGTCGATCTTGCCGACAACGGCGGTATGGCGCAGCACCACGCGGTCGTTCTCGACCGCCTCGATCTGGGCGCCCGGGATGTCGACCAATACATAACGGTTGCCCAGCGTGCCGGCGCGCTCATTCAGCCGCTGCAGGTTGGTCTGCAGTTGGCCAAGCCGGACCTGCGCCGAAACATTCATCGCCGCATAGGTATATTGGCCCAGCGTCCCGTCGGAAGGCAGCCCATGGCGCGCCTGGAAACGCTTGACCGCCGCATCGACATAGGAATCGAAAGCCTCCGAAAGACCGGCGCTCTGCGCCAGGTCGCCCGAAACCATCAAGCGCCGGCGCAATGGCACCACGTCGGGGTCGATGACGCCGAGCTGCAATTTCTTGGTGTCCGGGACCGGCTCCCAGCCGCCCTGCGCGACAATATTCTGATACTGCGCGATCGCCTGCTCGGTGTACGCAACGGTCTGCACGCTGACGATCGGCAGCGTCGAGGCCACCTTGCCGCCCTGGCTGGCGCGGGCGTCGAACTGGTCGTCCCAGTTGCCGCGGCCCGAGGATTTCAGGATATCCCCGATCACGTCCTGCGCGCTGGCGCCACCGGCAAGCATCGTCGCTGCCAACGCGGAGGCTCCGGAAAGGAAGAAACGGCGACTGGTTCTCATGTACGCTCCAGACAGTCTTGTAACAATTCTCTTCACCGGGCGATCCCGCCCGCACTCTAGGATTGGCATTGTTAACAATTAACCAACCATGGCCCCCATCACTTCGTGAGAACACGCCGGGCGCGACGCGCGTTTCAGGGGGACGCTTGGCTCTTGCCGCACATCACCGCATTCTCGCTTTCACCGGGAATATGGCGGCAACGTGGCCCCGACCGCGATTTGGATCGGCTGGCCCTCACGAAACGGAAAGACCGGTGCTTTTCGGCACCGGTCTTTAGGTCGCTCCCCGACCGCGCCTCTTTTGGCGCGGTTCCCCTTCACATGGCGGATCTACCTTACATCCGATAAGCAATCGTATCGTTCCAGAAGCGATCCAGCCGCTGCAGGGCGCGGTTCATCTGCTTGAATTCTTCCGTGTTGATGCCGCCGACCTGCTCGATCGAGCCGACATGGCGCTCGTAGAGGCCGCCGACGACTTCCGCCACCTCGCTGCCCTTCGGCGTCAGCGAGACCCGCACCGAACGGCGATCGATGCGCGAGCGCTGGTGGTTGATGAAGCCGAGATCGACCAGCTTCTTCAGATTGTAGGAGACGTTCGAGCCGAGATAATAGCCCCGCGAGCGCAGTTCGCCGGCGGTCAGTTCGGAATTGCCGATGTTGAAGAGCAGCAGCGCCTGGATGGCGTTGATGTCGGAACGGCCGTTGCGGTCGAATTCGTCCTTGATCACGTCAAGCAGACGGCGGTGAAGCCGCTCCACCAGCTGCAGCGATTCCATGTACAGCGAACGGATTGCCTCGCGGCGGTCATCGGATACATTGGCGGTCTTCGCCGCCGGACGGGAATTGATCATTGTCTTTGCCTCTCGTTTGTCGCCTGGTGATTTTTTGCTTTTCACCTTGATCGCGACACTATCGAATACTCATAAAATTCGACTTAAACGCTAGGGCTAACAAGAGCTTACCGGTAAGAGGTTTCGAAAGAGGCTTAACGAAGGGTCACCCGAACAAGGATGATTAACCTAAAGATTTAGCCAATGATTCCGGATGGAAATTTTACCCGTCCATGAGGCGCGCCGCGCTCTTCTTGTTGATCATCCGATGCCCTATCGCCGGGTCTGGCGCTTCTGCAGCCAGATCACCACGCGAAAGACGATGTAGAGCAGCGCCACCGCCGCATGCGCGGCGACGATCGGCAGGCGGTGGCCGAAGAGCTCGGGAAAGCCGGCATACATGACGGTCTCGGTCACCGCGCAGATGAACCAGATCACCGGCCCCCAGGAAGCCAGCATCCACAGGCCGGCGGCGGCGAAGGGAAAGAAGACGGCGAGCATCACCGCCGCCACCTGCCAATGCACCGGCATCAGGTCGAAGCGCCACAACGGGCCGGGGTAGAAGCCGATCAGCCGGATCCAGTACAAAATCCCGAACAGCAGGCAGTAAGCTGATACGACGCGCTGAAACCAGGCGAAGACGATCTCGACCGTCGAGGGCTGGAGCACGACGCGTCTTGACGTGACCTCGCTCACAGTTCGAGTTCCCGTTCGCCGAGCGGAGCGAAATAGGCATCGACGTCGGCGGCGTTGATTTTATCGATGTCTGCCGGCCGCCACAGCGGCGTCGAGCCCTTGTCGATTATGACGGCGCGGATGCCTTCGTAGAAATCGTGGCCGGCAAGCATGCGGTTGAGGATGCGGAACTCCATCCGCATGCACTCGTCCATCGACAGCGTCAGCCCGGCGCCGATCTCGCGCCAGGCGACATGCAGGCTGGTCGGCGAGCGGCTGCGGATCGTCGCCAGCGTCTTGGCCGCGAACGCATCGGTGAGCGCGGCACGCTCGAGGCTACCGATGATGTCACCCAGCGACGGTTGCGCGAAATGGCGGGCGATCGCCTCCAGCGTCGAGCTGTCCGTCTCGCGCCGAGCCGGGATGAAGAACCCGCGCAGCACCGATTCCGGATCGCCTGATGCCACCAGCCGGTCGAGAAATCCGGCCTGGTCCTCCGCCTTGATCGTGTGCGTCGCCAGGCCCGACCACAAAGCGTCGCCATAGCGGATACGGTTGCCGGTCAGGGCCAGATACATGCCGAAGCTGCCGCCGAGGTCCGGCAGGAGATGACTGGCGCCGACATCCGGGAAAAAGCCGATACCGACTTCCGGCATGGCGAATTGCGCATTCTCGGTCATCACCCGCTGCGAGCCGTGGAACGAGATGCCGACGCCGCCACCCATGACGATGCCGTCGATCAGCGCGACATAGGGTTTCCTGAACCGCGCGATGCGGGCGTTCAGCCGATATTCGTCGGCGAAGAAATCGACCGGCGGCTTTCCCGCCCGGGCGGCCTCGTAAACGTGGAGGATGTCGCCGCCGGCCGAAAACGCCCTGCCCTCGGCTTTGACGACGACGACATCGACGCCGTCGTCCTGCTCCCAGGCACGCAGCGCTTTGTCGAGCGCCTTGACCATGCGATGGGTGACGGCATTGAGCGCCTGCGGCCGCGTCAGCGTGACAACACCGGCCCTGCCCAATCGTTCGAAGCGGATCTCGTCGCCGCCGTCAAAATCCATCGCGATAGAATCCCTCCCCCGCGCCGCCGGGACTGAAGTGCTAAAGCGTGGCGCATGGGTGCGTCAATGCCAAGCTCAGTCGGTAGAGGGTCAGTTTGGATTCTGGAGTGGACAGAGCTCATCCTTTGCGTCCGGATCAAATGGGCGCAAAATTGTCAGCGACAGCACAGCGGCCGCTGTGCAGCAGTCAACTCAAAGGCGAACCCATGATCGTTGAACCCAGAGCGTCAGAATATGATTTGACGATGCCGCGAAATTTCGACCCGGACGATGTCCTCAGTCGCCCGCTGATGGCGAATTTGGCGACCGTTACCGCCGACGGCGCGCCGCGCAACGCGCCCGTATGGTTCATCTGGGAGAACGGTGCGATCTGGCTTCTAGGGTCGTCAGATGGGAGCGCGGTAAAGCATCTTGAAAGAGACCCGCGCTGCGCGGTCGAAATTGTCCACTTCGACAACGATGCCGGTATTCTGCTCCACCTCGGGCTGCGCGGCGCCGCCACCATCGAACCGATGTCGCCAGATCGCTTCAAACGGCTGCTTCGAAAATATCTCGGTCCAGAATCTGGCTGGAACCAATGGTTCATCGACAACGTGGCCCAGATCGAACATCCGGATGGGCGCATGATCAGGCTTGCCCCGGCCAGCATTTTCACCAACAACGTCTCGTTCTTCAGAACGGGTCCCGACCTTGCATGGCCGCCAAATCTGTAGCTGCCAGCGAGCCACGGACACGCTGGCACAATCGTCGCATTGGTCAGCGGCGGAAGCTCGTGGTAAAAGCCGCCCGATCCGGAGTTTTGGCGATGAACAAATTCACCCCAGCAAAGCCTGCCGGCGCGCGCAGCGTCGACGAGATCACCGGCAGCCGCCGTTTGCGCCGTATGCGCAAGGCCGACTGGTCGCGCCGCCTCGTCCAGGAAAAGCGGCTCACGGTCGACGATCTGATCTGGCCAATCTTCGTCGTCGATGGGAAAAATATCCGTGAACCGATCGCCGCCATGCCCGGCGTCTTCCGCCTGTCGCTCGACCTTGCCGTCAAGGAGGCCGAGCGCGCCGCAAAGCTCGGTATCCCGGCGATCGCCACCTTCCCCAATGTCGAACTCGGCTTGCGCGACCAGACCGGCTCGCACATCCTCGATCCGGAAAACGTCATCAACCGCGCCACGCGCGCCATCAAGCACGCGGTGCCCGAGATCGGCATCATCACCGACGCAGCGCTCGATCCCTTCACCTCGCACGGCCACGACGGCATCTTGCGCGACGGTATCATCGTCAACGATGAGACAGTGGAACAGGTGACGGCGGCGGCCGTCATCCAGGCCGCGGCCGGCGCCGATATCATTGCCCCGTCCGACATGATGGATGGCCGCATCGGCGCCATCCGCGATGCGCTCGACGCCAATGGTTTTCAGGATGTGGCGATCATGTCCTATGCGACGAAGTTCGCCTCCGCCTTCTACGGACCCTATCGCGAGGCGGTCGGCACCGCCGGCCTGCTCAAGGGCGACAAGAAGACCTACTATCTCGACCACGCCAATTCCGACGAGGCCGTGCGCGAGGCCGAGCAGGACCTCGCCGAGGGCGCCGACATGCTGATGGTCAAGCCCGGCCTGCCCTATCTCGACATCATCCGCAGGCTGAAGGACGAATTCCGGATGCCGACCTTCGCCTATCAGGTGTCGGGCGAATATTCGATGATCAAGGCGGCCGGCGCCAATGGCTGGATCGACGGCGACAAGGCGATGCTGGAATCGCTGCTAGCCTTCAAGCGCGCCGGCTGCGATGGCATTCTCACCTATTTCGCGCCCGAAGTGGCGGAAATGCTGAAGGGGTAGATACTCGCAATCATTTTGGGATTTTGATGCAATCCGCTAGAATGGATGGACCCATGAGCAGGAATGAGGTCATCGAACGGTTGCAGAGAAACGCAGATGCGATCAACGGCATGGGCGCGACTTCGCTTTATCTGTTCGGGTCGGCGGCGCGGGACGATGCACAACCGGACAGCGATCTTGATCTGTTCATCGACTATGATCCGGCGCGGCGCTTCTCTCTGATCGATCTGGTCGGCATCAAGCAATTTCTGGAAGAAAAGATGTCAACGGAAATCGACATCACCACACGCGACAGTCTTCATCCTATGCTGAAGGCCGAGATCGAACAATCGGCCGTGCGCGTATTCTGATGGCAGTCCGCCGGATTGAGCCGATCCTAACCGAGATCATAGCGGCCTTGGATGGCATCGGCACACTGCCATCGCCGGCAAGACTCTGGACGACTTTCGGGATGACTGGCTGCTTCGTCACGGGGTAGAGCGCGGAATCGAGATTATTTCCGAAGCCACCCGGCACATCCCGGACGATTTGATCGCTCTTGTTCCAGAAATTCCCCGGAAGCAGATTCGTGGAGTAGGCAATATTTTGCGCCACGAATACCACAAGACTTCCGACGCTATCGTCTGGACCGTGGTGACAGACAGTCTGTCGCCGCTACGCATAGCTGTCGAGCGTATCCTCGAGGCATCGCAGCGCGAGTAACTGCAGCTGCAATCACCGGTCTTGACTCGGTCCTAATGCGGCTGGCCCAAACGAGCCGCCCATCGCTCGGCGGCGATTCAAAATACCGCTTGCAAAATGCAATCAGTTTAGCTAGAGCAATACCGCTTGCATTTCACAACTGGTTATCGAGGAGGTACCTATGTCCAGACTTCGTGTCAACGCTTTCACCCTGTCGATCGATGGCTTCGGCGCCGGTCCCGACCAGGACCTGAAAGAGCCGCTGGGCGTCGGCGGGGAAGCCCTGCACAATTGGATGTTCGGCACCCGAACCTTCCGCAACATGTCCGGCGACGATCGCGGGACGACCGACACGGACGACGGGTTCGTGGCGCGCAGCTTCGAAAACGTCGGAGCGTGGATAATGGGCCGCAACATGTTCGGGCCGATCCGCGGCGAGTGGCCGGATGAAAGTTGGAAAGGCTGGTGGGGAGACAATCCGCCTTACCATGTGCCGGCCTTCGTGCTCACCCACCATCCGCGCGATCCTATCGTCATGGAGGGCGGCACGACCTTCCATTTCGTGACTGACGGTATCCACTCGGCGCTGGAAAAGGCGAAAGCAGCTGCCAATGGCAAGGATATCCGGCTCGGCGGTGGCGTCGCCACGATCCGGCAATATCTCAGGGAAAAGCTCGTCGACGACATGCATCTGGCGATCTCGCCGATGCTGCTCGGCTCCGGCGAGAACCTGTTTGCCGGCATCGACATGCTCAAGCTCGGCTACCGCTGCAGCGAGCAGGTCGCGACGCCGAATGCCACGCATTTCATTATTGAGCGCGCTTAGTTCTCATTGCGGGCGCGGCCCTCGGCGCCGTGACCCTTCGTGCCCCCCTCTGTCCTGCCGGACATCTCCCCCACACGGGGGGAGATCGATGTCGCGCGGGCTTTCGCCAATCATCAGCGTTGCAAGAATCGCGCCGGGGGCGCGAAGGAATGCCGCCGATCCAGCCTTTAGCAGTCCCCGCTCCTCAATATTTCTCCGGCACGTAGAGCTCGCGCGGCAGCACCTGGCGCTCGTATTCGGGATTGAAGACGCGCTCCGGCAATATGATTTCCTCGTGCGGGACTTCCTCATAAGGCATCTGCTTGAGGAGATGGTCGATGCAGTTCAGCCGTGCACGCTTTTTGTCGTTGCCCTCGACGATGAACCAAGGCGCTTCGGGAATGTTGGTGCGGGCGAACGTCTCTTCCTTGGCCTTGGTGTACTGCTCCCAGCGCACGCGCGACTGCAGGTCCATCGGCGACAGCTTCCACTGCTTCATCGGATCATGGATGCGCATCTGAAATCGCATCTGCTGCTCCTCATCGGTGATGGAGAACCAGTATTTGACCAGTGTGATGCCGGAACGGACAAGCATGCGCTCGAACTCCGGCACGTCGCGGAAGAACTCCTCGACCTGATCCGGCTCGGCAAATCCCATCACCCGCTCGACCCCGGAGCGGTTGTACCAGGAGCGGTCGAACAGCACGATCTCGCCGCCTGCCGGCAGATGCGGGACGTAGCGCTGGAAATACCATTGCGACTTCTCGCGCTCGGTCGGCGCCGGCAAGGCGACGACGCGGCAGATGCGCGGATTGAGCCGCTGGGTGATGCGCTTGATGACGCCACCCTTGCCGGCCGAGTCGCGGCCCTCGAAAACCACCACCAGCTTCTTCTTGTGGTAAGCCACCCAGGACTGCAGCTTGATCAATTCGGACTGCAGCGTGATCAGGTCGCGAAAATACTGCTGGCGATCCATCGAGGGCGGATGCGCTTTCTTGTAGATCTTGGCGATTTCCAGCGACAGCGCCGGTTCCGACATTTCCAGCTCGTAGTCTTCGTCGAGCGTGTCGGCTAGCTCCGCCTCCAGCCAATCCTTGGCAGGAGAATTCTGTTTAGCTTCGGTCATTTGCGCTGCTCCGCGTGCGAGCCCATGTCGGCTTCTGGCCGGGCGCCTGCCTCCCGGTCAACCGAGCCGGAGACGGAACCCTGAGCCGACTTGATATAGACCCGCAATGACGGTTTTATTGCAGTCGGCCTGTGCGTCGGCCGGCCAAATCCGTGAGATTTGATCGACCCGCCCGCCACGGCATGGGCGACAAGCCTTGCAAGTTGTCCTACAAATGCCAGCTCATTTCGGGCTATCTTCGAGCCAGCCCTTCTCAACGCAATTGCGAGGATCTGACATGGAATACCGCACTCTCGGCCGTTCAGGGCTGAAGGTTTCGACGCTGACCATGGGCACCATGACCTTTGGCGGCGCCGGCGCATTTTCGGCGGTCGGCAAGACCGATCTCGACGAGGCGCGCCGGATGATCGACCTCTGCATCGATTCCGGCGTCAATCTCATCGACACCGCCAATGTCTACTCGAACGGGCTTTCGGAAGAGATCATCGGCGAAGCGCTCGGCGGCAAACGCAAGGGCGATGTGCTGATCGCCTCCAAGGCGCGCATGCGGATCGGCACAGGCCCCAACGACGAAGGACTGTCGCGCTACCATCTGATCCGCGAGTGCGAAAAAAGCCTGAAGCGCCTCAGGACCGATGTCATCGACATCTATTTCCTGCACGAATGGGACGGCACGACGCCGCTCGAGGAGACCATCGCCGCGCTCGACACGCTCGTCACTCAGGGCAAGATCCGCTATGTCGGCTGTTCCAACTATTCCGGCTGGCAAGTGATGAAGGCGCTGGGGATCAGCGATCGTCAGCACCAGCCGCGCTTCGTCACCCAGCAGATCCACTACACGCTGGAAGCGCGCGAAGCCGAATATGAACTGCTGCCGATCTCGGTCGACCAGGGGCTCGGCGTGCTGGTGTGGAGCCCGCTCGCCGGTGGATTGCTGTCGGGCAAATACCATCGCGACCAGGCCACCTCCCGCCAGCTCAGCGGCTGGAAGGAACCGCCGATCCGCGACGAGGACCGGCTGTGGAGGATCGTCGACGTGCTTGCCTATGTCGGCAAGAACCATGGCGTGTCGGCCGCGCAGGTGGCGCTTGCCTGGCTGCTCGGCCGGCCCGCGGTCAGCTCGCTAGTGATCGGCGGCCGGACCGAAGCCCAGTTCAAGGACAATATCGCCGCTGCAAGCCTGGTGCTTACCGACGATGAGCGCGCACGCCTGGATGCTGTGAGCAGGCCTCCGGTGCTCTACCCCTATTGGCACCAGCAGTTCACGGCAAAAGACCGGTTCGGTCCGGCCGATCTGGTTCTCGACCGGGATGCTATCTGACAAGGGGCGGATCAGATCGAAGATCGCCGCGAGCTAGCCCGAGATAAATCGCCAGACCTCGGGATCAGGCTTGATCTGGCCGCTGAGCACGAAATATTTGTAGAGTACGAGCAAGCAGATCGCCTGCTCGGCCCGCTCGTCGGCGAACTTGCGGCAATAGGCGTTGGCCGCGGCAACAATGCGTTCGGCCTCGGTCGGATGCCGTTCGAGATACTGCACCCGCTCGGCAAGATCCGAAAAATCCGGCGCGAGCGGCACATAGTGCACGTCAGCCACGAGTTCGCTTTCGGCGAACCATGTCTCGTATGTCGGCGGCGGCATCAAGCACAGCGAATTCGAACTCATTATCCATTTGAGGTTGGTCGCCACATCATTGCCTTCGAGCGAAATGATGTAGCGATAGCGTCGCTGCTGATCGATGCTCAGATATGGCTTGCGGTATTCCGGCGCAGCCGTCGGCCTGGGTGTGCCGACATCGCAAGAGGGCAGATCGCGCGCGACCTCCAGAAGCAAGGTCCGTATCGGATTGTTGAGCTCGCCGCGCCAGACGGCGACCGGCAGTTTGTCCGCGAAGGCAACATCGTCGGCGGGCATGTGGAAGTGGCGGAACTTGTTGAGCTTGAACAGGACCCCGTTCCTGTTGTCTCCGGCGATCGGCCGATCCTTGACGATAGAGGGCATCGCAGGCACTTCGATGACGTCGCCGAATTCGAGGTCGATGCGCAAATCGGGATCGAAGTAGCGGGTGAATTCCTTCAGATCGTAATAATACATGCTCCGGTCTGTCGGCAGCCGGCTGACCGGCACCGCATCGGCACTCGGCGCGAAGGCGTCCTGCAATCTGTTATAATAGTTGAGACGCGCGCGGACCGATCCGTCCGAAAGCTTGGCCCGGTCGAGCAGCCCGGCGAGCCTGCGGCGGAACAGCGCCTGCGGCGCAATATCGCGCATGGCATTGCGCGCATAGTAGAAAAGCCTCTGTGCGTTTCTTCGAAGCGTGGCCATCAGTCACTTGGTAAAAAACAGGTGAGCTTGTTATCTGTACCCCAGTCTCTCCTACACCATTGTGCCAGCCATCTTGCAAGCCCGGAACCGCGTGCAGCCGGCTTGCCGGCTGTCTATGGAGCAGATCGGCCTTTGCGGTGTTGTATTTGCAGTCCAATGCTCCTAGGCAGGGCTAACAGCCTTCAGGATGGCGAAAGGAAGAGATATGGCGCGAGCACCGAATTACGGCCAGGAACGCAAGGAACGCGACCGGCAGAAGGCCGCCAAGAAGGCGGAAAAGCAGGCGGCCAAGGTTGCAGCCAAGGAGCGTTCGAAGCCCGAAGACGAGACCACGTCCGAAACCGAAACGGAAACCGCAGAGTAAACGCATCCGGGCCGCGAGGCGGATCGGATTTGGCCTAAGCACCTCGCTGCGTCTTCAGACCGGCGCCTTGTCGCTGACGAAAACATTCACTTCGCGCGCGGCGGCTATGAAGGCGCGCCTTGCGATCATGGCCGGCTTGTCGCCGGCCAGCGCATCATGGCAGGCCTGTAGCGCTTCGCGATGTTTTGGACTGCGCTTGCCGGGCCAGTTGTTGAGGAGGTAATCGGAAGCCTCCCGGACGGTCCGCAAGAGCTGAGTAGTTCCCGCCGCGCCCGACTTGACGGTCACGGGTGTTTCAAATCGGTTGTTTTCCATCGCCGCTCTTACGCCATCGGCGCGCGCGAAGCGAGGGCGAAAGTGATTGCCTCCGCAGTCAGGCCGCGACGACGGCAAATCCCCTGGCCCGCAGGCCACGCCGGTCATTGTGCAGCGATGTCACCAGCCGGTCGCGGCTGCCGACGATATGGGCCGAAAGCCGCCGTGCCGCCTCACCGGCATCGCCGGCCCGCACCGCTGCCAGGATAGCGTGGTGCTCGGCCCAGGCACGGCCGAGTGCCGCCTCGTCGCGCACCTCCAGCCAGCGGGCGCGCGACAAGCGCGTCATCGCACCGCGGACCGCCCTGTACAGGAACTCGTTGCCGGACAGCCGTGCCAACTCAATGTGGAAATCCATGCCAACGCGGTGCCATTCCTCGCGCGGGGTGCCGGCGTCGCAGGAGTCCAGCATCGCCTCAATGATTTCGACGGCGCTCCTGTCCTCCAGGGCACAAGTCAGTTTGACCGCCGCGACCTCGACCGCCTCGCGATACACTGCGATCTGCTCGATCTCGGCGAGATTGATGGGTGAAACGGTCCAGCCGCGACCGTCGCGGCAGACCAAGCCTTCCGTCTCGAGCCGCAGCAATGCTGCCCTGACCGGCGTGCGCGAGGCGCCGAAGCGGCTTTCGATCCAGCGTTCCGTCAGCCGCTCGCCCGGACCGACCTCGAGGCCGAGGATCATCTCGCGAAGCCCAATTTCGACATTCTGCATTTGCGACATGGCGGCTCCGTTCCGGCCATTTGTGCAGGCGATCCGGTCGCTGGCCAGCGTTGCCGATCACGTTTGAGAGGGCCGCATTGACAGCGGCCGGGCTTGCGTTCATGACGGATACCAGTTTGGTATCCCAAAATGGTATCCGCAGCAAGTTGTCGACTGGCTTGCCGGATAGGACACGACATGCCGCAAGAAGCCACTCTCGCCGCGCAAGACGCCTACAACATCCACTGGCGCCGCAATCTCGCCGTGTGCTTTGCCGGCTCGTTCAGCACACTCGTCGCCATGACGCTGCTACTGCCCTTCCTGCCGCTCTATGTCGAGCAGCTGGGCGCCGAGGGCCATGCGGCTGTTGTGCAGTGGTCCGGCATCGCCTACGGCGCCACTTTCTTCGCCGCCGCGCTGGTGGCGCCGCTGTGGGGACGGCTGGGCGACCGCTACGGCCGCAAACTGATGCTGATGCGCGCCAGTTTCGGCATGGCCATCTGCATGTCGCTGACCGGCATGGTGGAGACTGTCTGGCAATTGGTGTTGCTGCGCCTGCTGATCGGTTTCGCCGGCGGCTATTCCTCAGGCTCGACCATTCTCGTCGCCATGCAGACGCCGAAGGACCGGTCCGGCTGGGCGCTCGGTGTGCTGTCGGCCGGCATCACCGCCGGCGCTCTCGTCGGTCCCCTGCTCGGCGGCGCGCTGCCGCCCCTGATCGGCATCCGCGCCACCTTCCTGCTCGCCGGCGGCGTCATTTTCCTGGCGTTCCTGGCAACGACCTTTCTCATCAAGGAGAACCCTCACCCGGCAGCCGACAAGGCTGCTTCGACTGAGAAGCCGCAAGGCGGCTGGTCGCAAATCGAGGACAAGCGCCCCATAATCGCCATGCTGGCGACCGGCATGCTGCTGAGTTTCGCCACCATGTCGATCGAGCCGATCATCACGGTCTATGTCCAGCAGCTCATAGAGGATCAAAGCCTGTTAACGCTGACCTCCGGCGTCGTCATGTCCGCGACGGCACTCGGCGCCATCCTGTCGGCCTCGCGCCTCGGCAAGCTCGCCGACCGCGTCGGCCATTGGAACGTCGTCATCGGGGCGCTTGCCGTCTCGGCGCTGCTTTTGATCCCGCAAGCCTTCGTCACCCAGGGCTGGCAGCTCGTCGGCCTGCGTTTCCTGATGGGGCTGGCGCTTGGCGGTCTCTTGCCCTGCATCACCAGCGTCATCCGCCACAATGTTCCAGACGGCGTCGGCGGCAATGTGCTCGGCCTATCGATCTCGGCGCAGTATGTCGGACAGGTCGCCGGGCCACTGCTCGGCGGTTTCGTCGGCGGTCATTTCGGCATGCGCGCAGTGTTTCTCGGCACGTCCGTGCTGCTGGCGGGCGGAGCTGCGTATAACTGGCTGGTCCAGTCGCGCCGCGCGCGCGACATTCTGGTGCAGACTGGAAAGGCGTGACACCGTTTGCGGGCCATCATTACTTCACGGAGACCAGAAACATGAGCACGGCCGAGCAATCAGCAAGCGGCAGCGGCCGCATCCTCGTTTTCGCCGGCGGCTTGTGCGGCGCGGCCGGCGTGGCGCTGTCCGCCGCAGCGGCGCATCTGGGCGGTGCATTCGTCGGCACGGCCGCATCCTTCCTCATCATGCATGCGCCGGTTTTCCTGGCTGTCGGACTGCTCGGCGCAAACCGGCTGCTGCGGAGCGGAAGCCTCGTCCTGCTCGCCGGGCTGGTCTTGTTCGCAGGTGATCTCCTCGCTCGCGACTTCCTCGGCGGGCGGCTTTTCCCGATGTCGGCGCCTATCGGCGGCACCTTGCTCATCGCCGGCTGGCTGGCGATCGCCGCCTCGGCTCTGGTGCGTCCGCGCTCCTGAGGGGCGTTCCCTCCCCGCCTCAAAGTGCAGCGCTTGCGGGCAACGACCGGGTTCGTTCCGGTCAAACGACGGTCAGTCGGACGATGGCCTATCCTGCCGGCTTTCGGGCCGGACCGGCAGGTCGCGATTGCGTGCAGCCGGCTTGGTCAGGCGGCGGCGCTCCGGACTATCGGTGGCCGGCGAGATGCCCCAATAGTTGCGATAGATGTCTTCAAACAGATGATGGATCGGATGCATAGCTAGGCTCCTTCATCTTGAATCGATTCAATCGACAGGCCCAAAATGCCGTGCCGATCAGCTCCGCTTGCGCTCCACGAAAAAACGCAGATCGCGGACCCACGGACCGGTGTTGCCGCGACGTTTCCGGGTCGCCGCGTTGGAGGTGATGCTCCAGTCGTTGCGATAGATGTCTTCGAACAGATAATTGACAGGGTGCATGGCTGTCTCCTTCCTGAATCGATCCAATCGGCAGCTGACGCCAATTTGGATCGATTCAAAGATACACCCAACTCACCCGATGTCAAGCAAAAATTTGAATCGATCCAACAAAGGTGCTAGATAGCTGCCCGGAGGCAGAAAAATGGCGTCATCCACCGAAGGCAATGCAAGACCCATCCGACTGGCCGACATCGCTAGGGCGGCCGGGGTTTCGCACGGCACCGCTTCCAATGTGTTCAGCCGCCCCGAGATCGTGCGCGAGGAAGTCCGCGAACGGGTCAAGGCAGCGGCCGAGGCGATGGGCTATGCGGGTCCGGACCCGAAGGGCCGACTGCTGCGCGCCGGCAAGGTCAACGCGATCGGCGTCGCCACGACCGAGCCGCTGTCCTATTTCTTCGACGACCCTTTTGCCCGCGCGATGATGGCCGGGATTTCCGAGGCATGCGACGCCACCGGCGCCGGCATCGCGCTGGTATCGGCCGGCAATGAGGAGAAGCTTGCCTGGAACATCCAGAGCGCGCTGGTCGACGGTTTTATCCTGTTCTGCATTGAGGGAGGTCCGCGCCTCGTCGAGCTGACACGCGAACGAAAGCTCCCCTTCGTCGCGCTCGAACTCGGCTCGGAAGATGACACCGTTTCGGCGATCGGCGTCGACAATGTTGCCGGCGCCCGCTTGGCGGCGCAGCATCTTGCCGAGCTCGGGCACCGGCGCTTCGCCGTTCTGGCGCTGCCTTTCGCCGACGACAGCACCGGTCTTGTCACACCGAGCCAGGTCCGGACGGCCGCCTACACCGGCACGCGCGATCGCGTCGTCGGCTATTTCGAGGCGCTTGCCCGGTTCGGCGTCGATACCGCCGGGATTCCGGTATACGAGACCGAAAACGACGAAGCCAGCACAAGAGCCGGTCTCGAAACGATCTTCGCCTCGGCAGAACCGCCGACGGCTATCCTGGCGATGTCGGATCGGATGGCCATGGTCGCGATCGAGTGGTTGACGGCGCGGGGCATCGCGGTTCCCGGCGACGTTTCCATCGTCGGCTTCGACGGCGTGCCTGAAGCCGCACTTTGCGATCCTGCGCTCACCACGATCGCCCAGCCGATCGCCGAGATCGGCCGCCGGGCGGCACGAATGATCCTCGATTTCGACGGCACGGTGCGGCGCGAGACGCTCGGCGTCGAACTCGTCGTCAGGGCATCTTCCGGGCCGCCGCCCAAAACAGCTTGAGCCCGGACGCTTACCGGTTGATGCCTGCCGCCATGGCTCCGAAGGACGTATGGACAGGCGGCGCCTCGCTACGGGCTGGCTTGCTCCTTCCGGATTGTCCAATACCCGACAGCCATTCAAGGTAATAAGCGAGCGCGAATTGCATGGCGATGCCGGCGGCGATCAGCAAGCTGTCATAGGCAAACCCGCCCGGGTTGATCAGCTTCATCACCTGCGCCGCCATGGCGGTCACCGTGCCGGCGATGAAAACCGGCAGCGACCGTTTGCCCAATATGGCGAGCGGATGGTCGCGGCTGGTGCGGAACAGGTTCGAGAAAGAAGGAAACGCCACAATCAGGTAGCTTACCGCCAGGATGTGCAGCAGCCTCGGCAGCGACAGGAACGTCTTGTCGAAGCCGGTCAGCACTACGGGCAGGTTCAGCCACGACACGTGCCCCCATAGCGGACTGTGCACCCAGACCAATGCCGCCGCGACATAGGCCGCCGCCGCGCCGACCAACCAGCAATTGACCGGAATGGTGCCGCCGCGCCTGACATGCAGCATGCCTGCCAGGCCGATGTTGAAGAGGAACTGCCACGACAGCGGATTGAGGAACCAGAAGCCGGGCTCCGGATAGTTCGGCGGGGCGATCTGGTAAATCCCGGCAGCCAGCCACAGAGTACCCGACAGGGCGAGCGCCGCCACGGGCCTGTAGCTGATGAACAGCAGGAATGTCGGCGCCATCAGCAGCAGCACCGCGTAGACCGGAAGGATGTTGTTATAGCCGAGCTGATGGCCAAGCGTGGCGATGCCGATCAGCGCTTGCGGCGGGTTCCTGATCAACGGCTCGATGTTGATCAGCGTCAGCATGTCCGGCCGCTTCTCGAACACCGCCGCCGCGCAGAAGATGGCCACCACCGCCATCGTCGTGACGATGTGGGCGACATAGAGCACACCGGCGCGGCGCCACAATTTCAGTGTCGCCATGAGCCGGCTTCCCGGTTGGAATTTTGAGCCGTAGGCAAGCGCGACTGACATGCCGGAGATCAGTACGAAGGCCTCCGCCGCATCCGAAAAGCCGAAATTCTTGTAGGTCAGGGTTTCGAAAACCGTGCCCGGGACATGGTCGACAAATATGATGAGCAGTGCGAGCGCACGGAACACGTCAATACGCGTATCGCGCTCCAGGATACGCATATCGCGATCCGGGATACGCATATCGCGATCCGGGATACGCATATCGCGATCCGGGATACGCGTATCCCGATCCGATGAAATTGGCAGGGTCATCGATAAAAGGCCTCAAAGCTGGTTGTTCATGCCGGCATTCGATGCGGCCGCCCGGCGCACCAACTCGATTCCTCCCGCAGGAGCATATCGGCGAAGAAACGGACTGAAATGCGCCCGGTTCAATCAACTTTGAAGCAGCCCGAAAATATTCCGTTTTGAAGCCGGCAAATGAACAAAAACGGTACGAAATCAAAAGGATGCACTATGGTGAAAAAACTACCGGAAGATGGCTTTTTGCGGCGCGACCTGGCCTTTTGCTACCGTCTCTATCGACCTGTGGAGTCCAGCGGGGAATGCCTTTTTCTGCTGCATGGATCCGGTGTCGACGAGACGACGCTGGTGGCACTGGCGCGGCAAATCGCACCGCGCGCCGTGCTGGTGGCGGTCCGTGGCCGAATCGCCCAGGAGGACGGTTTCCGCTGGTTCGCGCGGATCACGCCAACGCGCTTCGAACAGCAGAGCATCCGCACGGAGGCGGACGCTTTCGCCGGCTTCATCAGCGAGGCCGCGAAGCGCCACGGTCTCGATCTCTCCCGAACGGTTTTCCTCGGCTATTCGAACGGCGCCAACCTGGTTTCGAGCGTGATGCTGCTGCATCCGGGCCTCATCGAACGGGCAGCATTGCTGCGCCCGATGCCGGTGCTCGACGAGGTGCCCCCGGCCGATTTGTCCAAAGCGCGCGTGCTGATCATCGCCGGCGCCACCGACCTCACCTATGCCCCCTTCGCGCCGGCGTTGATCGCAGCGCTCGAAGCACATGGCGCCAAGATCGAGGCCCGCACCATCGCCTCCGGCCATGAAATCGGCGATCGCGATGCTGAAATCGTCAGGCAATGGCTGGCCGACCCGGCGATCGCCATCGCGCAGGCGAATTGATGAGCCGAGGTTTTACGCTCGCCCCATCCGGTTCCAGGCATCCAGCCCGGCGATCTTGTAGGCTTCGGCCAGCGTCGGATAGTTGAAGGTGTTGTTGACGAAGAAATCGACGGTGCCGCCGAGATTGATCACCGCCTGGCCGATGTGAATGAGTTCGGTCGCGCCCTCGCCGACGATATGCGCGCCGAGCAGCCGGCGCGTTTCGATCGAGAACAGAAGCTTCAGAAAGCCGGTGTCGACGCCCATGATATGGCCGCGCGAGGTTTCGCGGAAACGCGCCACGCCGACCTCATACGCGCCGCCGCTCTCGCGCACCTGCTCCTCCGACTGGCCGACCGTCGAGATTTCCGGCACGGCATAGATGCCGTACGGAAAGGTTTCCGGCGGCGGCGGCAAGGGCACGCCGAAGGCATGGCAGGCGGCCACCCTGCCCTGCTCCATCGAGGTAGAGGCGAGGCTCGGAAAGCCGATGACGTCGCCGGCGGCATAAATATTCGGCGCACTGGTCCGGAAGGTCTGCGGATCGACCTTGATGCGGCCCCGGGAATCGGCCTCGATGCCGACCACGTCAAGGCCGAGCGCGCCGACATTGCCGGTGCGCCCCGCAGCATAAAGCACCATCTCCGAGCGTATGGTGCGGCCGTCGGCAAGCGTCACCTCGGCATGATCGGGTTTCGAGGCGATCTCCTTGACCGCACTGCCGAGCCGGATCGTCATGCCGCGGTCGCGCATCTGATGGATGAAATCGTCGACGATCTCGCGGTCGACGAAATCGAGAATAGTGTTGCGCGGCTCGACCAGCGTCACCGGAACGTCGAGCGCCGAAAAGATCGTCGCGTACTCGACGCCGATGACGCCGCCGCCGATCACCGTCAATGTCCGCGGCAGGCGCTCGAGCTCCAGCATCTCGTCGCTGTCGAAGACACGGGTCTTGTCGAGGGGTACGTCGCGCGGCCGATGCGGGCGGGTGCCGACCGCGATCAGCGCGTTGGCAAAACCCACCTCGCTGTAGTCGCCATTGTCCGCCGTCAGGCTGACCTTGTTGGGACCGATAAACTTGACTGTGGCGCGCGCACTCTTGACCGTGTTGCGCATGAACTGGTGTTGTAAAACCTCCACCTCGTGATCGAGGGTCTTATGCAGGCGCTGGATCAGATCGCCGACCGAAATGTCCTGCTTGACCCGGTAGCCGCGCCCGTAGAAGCCGCGCTCGCGCCAGCCAGAGAGGTTGAGCACGGTTTCCCGCAGCGTCTTCGACGGGATGGTTCCAGTATGCACTGAAACGCCGCCGAGGCGCCGGCCCCGGTCGACCACCAGCACGGATTTTCCGAGCTTGGCCGACTGCACCGCGGCACGGCGCCCGGAAGGTCCGCTGCCGATGACCAGCATGTCGTAGTCCATGTCGCCCGCCCTGCCCCTCGTCGTTCAAAATGCCAGAGCGCCCCTTGCGTGTCCAAAGGGACATGCCGGCGCTCCAGGCACACTATGTTGCACCGCAGCAAGCTAACGCCATCCGCGTTGCAAATTCAACCGATCCTGGCTGCGTTCGACGCTTCTTGCAGTCGCCTGCCGAAAACGGTTCGATCTTGATTCCGCCGCAAGACTTCACCATTTCAACACCAGGCGGCCCGCACACTATTCCGGGCCTGATTACGAGGAAATGACATGAACGCGCGCGTTCTCGACGGCGAAATCATCACCACCAGGCTCGACGACGTCAGGGCCTATGACGGCGTGCGCACGCGGCGTGTTTTCGCCTTCATCATCGACTATTGCATCGTTGCGCTGCTCACCATCCCGTTTGCGATCCTGGTGTTCTTCCTCGGGATTTTGACGCTCGGCCTCGGCTGGATGCTGTTTTCCGTCCTCGTGCCGGCCGTCGCCATCCTCTACATCTGGAACACGCTTGGCAGCGCCGACCAAGCTACGACAGGCATGAAGATGATGGGCATCCGGCTCGACCGCCTCGACGGCACCAGCATCGACGGGCTCACGGCCGTGGTGCATTCGGTGCTGTTCTGGGCCGGCAACGTCATCCTGACGCCGCTGGTCCTTCTGGTATCGCTGTTTGCCGACCGCAAGCGCACGCTGCACGACCTGCTGCTTGGCACCGTGGTCAACCGCAGTGACCGCTGAGACGGCGTTTCACGAGCTCCCGCGAGCGTTTATCTGCGAAGTGAAGGCATCCGATCGTCGGTGCCTTCACAATCCTGTTGAATTTTTCGCCGGGCGCGCCAAAGGTAGAGCGATTCGTAGGAGTGTTTCCAAGGTTCGATGACGCAGCATCCGACCCAGTCGCCGCAGTTCTTCCTGACCGCGCCGTCGCCGTGCCCGTATCTTGAGGGCCAGTTCGAGCGCAAGGTGTTCACGCATCTGGTCGGCGACAAGGCGCCGGAGATGAACGACCTCTTGACGCAAGGCGGTTTCCGGCGGTCGCAGAACATCGCCTACAGGCCGGCCTGCGAGACCTGCCGCGCCTGCGTTTCGGTACGCATCCTGGCCCAGGAGTTCACCGCCAGCCGCAACATGAGGCGGGTGATACAGCACAATTCAGACCTCATCGGCGCCATGCACGACGCGCAACCGTCCACCGAGCAGTATTCGCTGTTCCGCAGCTATCTCGATGCCCGCCACCGCCGCGGCGGCATGTCCGACATGACGGTGCTCGACTACGCCATGATGGTCGAGGACACCCATGTCGACACCAAGGTCATCGAATACCGGCGCCGCGGCCCCGACAGCTTCATCACCGGCAAGGGCCAGGGCGAGCTGATCGCTGTGGCGCTCACCGACAAGATGGCCGACGGCCTGTCGATGGTCTATTCCTACTTCAATCCGGACTTCGAAGACCGCTCGCTCGGCACCTTCATGATCCTCGACCACATCGCCCGCGCCAGGGCGATGGGCCTGCCCCATGTCTATTTGGGCTACTGGGTCAACGGCTCGCGCAAGATGAACTATAAGATGCGCTTCATGCCTCAGGAGCATCTCGGCCCGAAGGGTTGGGAACGCTACGACCACGAAGCGGTTTCGCGCTGATCCACTCTTTCGCCAATCACCCTTAAGACTTTCAAGGAGGATGCTGCTGGTTTTCGGCCGCTTGGCTGGAAGCACAGACGCTTGGCCAATTTTGCGCCGCCTCCACATCATTGCGAGAATTGCCGCATGTCGTCCCACAACGATCACCAGAAGGGCCTTCTTATCACCGCCATCGGCGGGCTGACCCTGACCATCGACATCCCACTGATCCGCCTCGCAGACGGCGGCGCATGGACGATCCTCCTGCTGCGCACCGGCACTACCTTGGTCGCAGCGCTGATCATCTGGGCAGTCTGGCGCTCGCTGAGCCGGAACGCGCCGCAGCTCATCCCCGGCTGGTCGGGGCTGATTGTCGCCATATGCTACGGACTGACTTCGGTTACCTTCGTCACCAGCATCTATTACACCACGACCGCCAATCTGGTCTTCATCCTGGCCTTCAACACCGTGTTCGCGGCACTGCTGTCCTGGGTGTTCCTGAAGGAGCGGCCGCGACTGGTCACCGTGGCCGCGATGCTGGTCATGATCCTCGGTGTTGCGATCATCGTCGGCGATTCGATCGGCACCGGGCACCTGTTTGGCGATCTGATGGCGCTGTGCTCGGCTTTCTTCATCGCTCTGGCTATCACCATCTCGCGCGCCAGCGGCAAGGACATGGGGTTCACATCGCTGATCGGCGTCGTCCTGCCCCTGGCCGTCGCGGTGTTCATGGTCTCAGGCGAAGGCCTTCAGGTGAACGCGCCGTGGTGGATCATCTTCAACGGCGCCGTCATCATGCCGATCTCGTTCTTCTGTCTCGCCAACGGGCCGAAATATATTTCGGGACCGGAAGTGGCGATGTTCTATCTGCTCGAAACCGTGCTGGCGCCGGTCTGGATGTGGATGATCTTTGCCGAAACGCCGTCGCGCAACAGCCTGATCGGCGGCGCGATCCTCACCGTCGCGCTGATCGCCCATTCGCTATGGCAGCTGCATGAGGGGCGCAAGCGCAGCGCAACCCTTGCGGTCAGTCACCCGGCCTGAGTCTTCCTCGCGGCAGGGTGCTCAGCGACGATGTCGATCTGCGCCGGAGCACCTTCCATGTCCGCCGGCGCTGCTGGAGCAAGCTCGTCGGCCAACTCCACCTCGCGCAGCCATTCACGCCAGATCGCGACCAGCAATGCCATCAGCACCGGACCGATGAACAGGCCGAGAAAGCCCATCGTCTTGACGCCGCCGATCAGGCCGAAGAAGGTCGGCAGGAACGGCAGCTTTATCGGACCGCCGACCAGTTTCGGGCGCAATGTCTTGTCGACGATGAACAGCTCCACCGAGCCCCAGATGAACAGCGCCAGCCCCGCCATCAGCGAGCCACTGGCGGCGAGATAGATCGAGACAAGCGTGAACGACAGGGGGGCGCCACCGGGGATCAGCGCCATGATGCCGGTCAGCGCGCCGAGCGTCACCGGCGACGGCACGCCGGCCAGCCAGTAGGCCACGCCCAGCACCACCCCCTCGCCGATGGCGATGATGGTCATGCCGGTCACCGTCGAGGAAATCGTCGCCGGTACGACGCGTGAAATCCGCTCCCACCTTGCCGGCAGGATGCGCTCGCCGAGACGGTCGATCTGCCCAGCGAAATGCTCGCCGTCGCGATAGGCAAAGAACAGCGCGATCATCATGAACAGCAGCGCCAGCAGAAGGCCGAAGGCGCTGCCACCGGCGGCCAGAACGCCGCGATAGATGCTGCCGATGTTGGCGCCGCTGATCAGCTGGATCAGTTCGCCGATACCACCGGGATGGCCGAGATTGCGCGTCCACTGCTCGTTCAGCCACTCGCCCACCACGGGCAGCGTGGCGATCCAGTGCGGCGTTACCGCGCCTTCGCGATTGGTCTCGATCGCCCAGCCCACCCATTCGCGGACTTCGTTTGTGGCGTAGGCGCCGGCGAAAGCGATCGGCACCACCAGGAACGTAAGGATGAACAGGATCGCCAATGTCGCAGCGATCGTGCGGTTGCCGCCGACACCAGCGAGCAACCGCCGATAGAGCGGCCAGCTGGCAAAGGCGATGACGAGCGCGGCCAGCACGGGAACCAGGAAACCATGAAAGAAATAGACCCCTGCGGCGACGATCAGCACCAAAAGCCAGCGCGCCGCCGACAACGGCGGAATGACGGCGGATCTGAGCGGCGTCGACAAGCCAAACAGGCGTTGCTGCCTTTCCGGTTTGTGAATCCCAGCGTCCTTCAAATGCCCATTTCTCCCAAACGGCTTATGTAGCGATACTTATGCACTGATATAGTGCAGCAATCGTGACGATAGTCCAAATGTCTAGGTATCTCCCTCCTTGAGGGGGAGATGACCGGCAGGCCAGAGGGGGTAGCCGCGCGTGAAGCGCCGGTCCCCAGTCCACTATAGAGGTCGAAGAGGTCGCGTCAGGTCGTGCCGACCCCCTCTGTCGCCTTCGGCGACATCTCCCCCTGGAGGGGGGAGATTAGCGGCTACCCGAATTTCCC
Source organism: Mesorhizobium sp. WSM4823 (assembly GCF_055811195.1). Classification (NCBI taxonomy): domain Bacteria; kingdom Pseudomonadati; phylum Pseudomonadota; class Alphaproteobacteria; order Hyphomicrobiales; family Phyllobacteriaceae; genus Mesorhizobium; species Mesorhizobium sp. WSM4823. The sequence goes on along the minus strand of NZ_JBVVQL010000002.1, from coordinate 147,735 downwards.
GGTCCTCGGGAATCCCTTCGGCACCATGCGGCCGGCCGAGGCTCGGGCGCCGATCCATTCGATCAGCTCTTCGCGCGACTTGACGAAGGTGCGGTCGGCCGAATCCTGCCAGGAGAGACCCGCCGCAAGCGTGAAGGTCTTGAGGTCGAGGACGCCGCCATCCTTGTATTTCTGCAGGCGAACGCCCTTGCCGCGCCCCATCTCCGGAATCTCGGCGAGCGGGAAGACCAGCATCTTGCGGTTCTCGCCGACGATGGCGAGATGGTCGCCGTCGACCGGCACGCAGCGCTGAGCCTCGTCTGGTGCCTTGACGTTCATCACCTGCTTGCCCTTGCGGGTGTTGGCGACGACCTCTTCTTCCGGCACGATGAACCCATTGGCGTCATGCGACACCAAGAGCAGCTTGCGCTTGGGATCGTGGACAAAGGCGGTGACGATGTCCTGGTCGTTGTCCATGTCGACAATGATGCGGATTGGTTCGCCATGGCCGCGCCCGCCGGGCAGCCGGTCGGCGCCGATCGTGTAGAACTTGCCGCCGGTGGTGAAGACCAGCACCTTGTCGGTGGTCTGGGCGTGGAAGGCGAGCTTGAGGCTGTCCCCCTCCTTGAAAGTCAGCAATGAATGATCGGTCAGGTGACCTTTCATCGCCCTGAGCCAGCCCTTTTCCGAAACGACCACGGTGACCGGCTCGCGCTCTATCATGGCGTGCGCAATGTCGGTCAGATCATGTTCGGGGGCGTCGGCGAACTGGGTCCGGCGCTTGCCGAGCGTGGTCTCCGGTCCGAACTGGTCGCGGATGCTGGTGACTTCCCACTTGATCGTCGCCCACTGCTTGGCGTCCGACGCAAGCAGCGCCTCGATCTGCTTTTTCTCGGTGGTGAGGCCGTCGAATTCCTTGCGGATCTCGAATTCCTCGAGCTTGCGCAGGGCCCTGAGTCGCATGTTGAGGATGGCTTCGGCCTGGTTGTCGGTGAGCGACCAGCGCGCCATCATCACTTGCTTGGGCTCGTCCTCCTCGCGGATGATCCTGATCACCTCGTCGATGTTGAGATAGGCGATCAGATAGCCGGCGAGGATCTCCAGCCGCCTTTCGATCTCGCCGAGCCGATGCTTCGAGCGGCGGATGAGCACCTCGCGGCGGTGCTCCAGCCATTCCTTGAGCACGCCTTTCAGCGACAGCACGTTGGGTATCTTACCGCGCGACAGGACGTTCATGTTGAGCGGAAAGCGGCTTTCGAGCTCGGTCAGCTTGAACAGCGATTCCATCAGGATGCCGGGGTCGACCGAACGGCTCTTCGGCACCAGCACGACGCGGATGTCCTCGGCACTCTCGTCGCGGATGTCCTCGAGGAGCGGCAGTTTGCGCGCCATCAGAAGCTCGGCGATCTTTTCGATCAGCCGCGCCTTCTGGACGCCGTAGGGGATTTCGGTGACGACGATGCTCCAGGTGCCCCTGCCCTGGTCCTCCTGGCCCCATTTCGCCCTGACGCGGAAACCGCCGCGGCCTGTTTCGTAGGCTTCGAGGATTGAGGCGCGGCTGTCGACGATGATGCCGCCGGTGGGGAAGTCGGGACCTTGGACAAAGTCCATCAGCTTGGCCACCGGCGCGTCCGGATGCTCGATCAGGTGTAGGGCGGCGTCGCAAAGCTCGGCGGCATTGTGCGGCGGGATCGAAGTCGCCATACCGACGGCAATGCCGGACGAGCCGTTGGCAAGCAGGTTCGGGAAGGCGCCGGGCAGCACGACCGGCTCCTCGTCCTCTTCATTGTAGGTTGGCCGGTAGTCGACCGCATCTTCGGTGATGCCGGACAGCAGCTCGGTCGCCACGTCGGTCATACGCGCTTCGGTGTAGCGCATGGCGGCAGCGTTATCGCCGTCGATATTGCCGAAATTGCCCTGGCCGTCGACCAGCGGATAGCGCATCGAAAAATCCTGCGCCAGCCGCACCAACGCGTCGTAGATCGACTGGTCGCCATGCGGATGGAACTTGCCCATCACCTCGCCGACGATGCGGGCGCATTTGGCGAAGCCCTGGTCGGGGTTCAGTCTCAGCAGCCGCATAGCATGCATGATGCGGCGATGGACCGGCTTCAGCCCGTCGCGCACGTCCGGCAGCGCCCGGTGCATGATGGTCGACAGCGCATAGGCGAGATAGCGCTCTTCCAGCGCTTTCTTCAGATCGACCGGCTCGATATTGTCGCCGCCGCCATCTCCAGGCGGCAAAAGCCTTTTTCCCATGGGCTGGAACTAGCCGAGCGGGTGATTCGCGGCAAGAGGCGCTTGAATTGCGAGGCGCCTCCTGCAACACGAACTGGACGTACTGCAGCATCGGCCAACATCAACCGGTTACATCCCGCTTCTATGGCAAGCGCGATAGATCGGGGCCGCAATGGATGGGATTTGCCTTTCGCCCTGGTTTTCGACCATTGTGCTGGAGAACGCCTTTTTCCCGTCCAGTTCGTCACGGAAGGGTGACGGCGCAAAGAATTGAAAACAATCTTCAGGACACGCTCAGGGAACCGCGATGACGATCAGACGCTCGACACTCAACAAGCTCGCTTTTTCGACCTTCCTGCTGACGCTGCCGCTGAACGCGGCCTTCGCGCAGGATGCTGCGGTCGCCGACCGGCTGAAGGCGGCTCTCGCCGCCCAGGGCGTCGAGATCTCATGGACGGGGGTGACGGGCGATGCCTCCAGCATGGTGCTGCAAGGCGTCGCCGTCAAACCGGCGGCCGAAAAGGAGGCGCTCAAGCTCGGCGACGTCACGCTTGAAGGGGTGACCGAAGCCAATGGCGGTTATGAAATCAAAACGGTCTCGACTGCGGCGTTCCAGCACAGCGAGGACGGCATCACACTCGACCTCAGCCCCTTTATCATCCACGACATGACGGTTCCGGCTGACGGCGCCACGGGTCCGCTGGGCTCGCTGATGATGTACAAATCGGCAGAGCTCGACAAGATGACGGTCAAGGTCGCCGACAAGACCGCCTTCTCGATGGACGGGCTTGCCATCGAAATCACGCCGCCGGCCGACGGTAAAGCGATGGAATTTTCGGGAACCACGGAAAAGTTCAATGCCGACCTGACGCTGGTCGAGGACCCGAAGTCGAAGGACGTGATCAACGCACTCGGCTACCAGAACATATCAGGGAACCTCGAAATGGCGGGCACCTGGCAGCCTGCGGACGGCAAGATGGAGCTGTCGAAATACGACATCTCCGTCGACAATGCCGGAACGCTCGGCATGACCTTCGGTCTCGGCGGCTACACGCTTGACGTCATGAAGTCGCTGCAGGAGATGCAGAAGAAGTTGGCGGCCCAGCCCGAAGGGGCCGACAATTCGGCGCAAGGCATGGCCATGCTCGGCGTCCTGCAGCAGCTTTCGTTCAACAGCGCTTCGATCCGCTTCGAAGACGATTCGCTGACCAACAAGGTGCTGGACTATGTCGGCAAGCAGCAAGGCATGTCCGGCAAGGATATCGCCAATCAGGCCAAGGCGATCGTGCCCTTCGGCATGGCGCAGCTCAACAATCCCGAATTGACGGCGCAAGTATCGGCTGCGGTCGGCAAATTTCTCGACGATCCAAAGAGCCTCGAGATCCTGGCCAAGCCGCCGGCAGCGGTGCCGTTCGCGCTGATCATGGCGGGTGCCATGTCCAACCCGGTGGACCTGACAAAGACGCTTGGCGTGACAGTCAAGGCGAACGAGGACTGAGCGGAGCGATCTGTTGAAAGCGAAAAACCCGGCAACGCTGCCGGGTTTTTTGAATCAACAGGTTCGGTTGCGAGAGGTTCTTAAACCTCTTTCTTGGTCGCCACCACGCGCAGCGACAATTCGCGAAGCTGTTGCGGGCTGGCTTCCGACGGCGCGCTCATCAACAGATCATAGGCCTGCTGGTTCATCGGGAACATCGTCACCTCGCGCAGGTTTTTGGCGCCGACCAGCAGCATGACGACGCGGTCGATGCCGGCCGCCATGCCGCCATGCGGCGGCGCGCCATACTGGAAAGCCCGGTAGAGGCCACCGAAGCGTTCCTCGACCGTTTCGCGATCCAGCCCGACAGTCTCAAATGCCTTGACCATGGTCTCGGGCAGATGGTTGCGGATGCCGCCCGAGGCGATCTCGAAGCCATTGCAGACCATGTCGTACTGGAATGCCTTGATGCCGAGCAGATCCTCGCCCTTGAGCGCCTCGATGCCGCCCTGCGGCATCGAAAACGGGTTGTGGGCGAAATCGATCTTCTTCTCGTCCTCGTTCCATTCGAAGAAGGGGAAGTCGACGATCCAGCACAGTTCGAAGCGCTCGCGGTCGACGAGGTTCAGCTCCTCGCCGGCGCGAGTGCGTGCCGCACCCGCGAAGGACACGAATTTCTTCGGGTCGCCGGCGACGAAGAAGGCAGCATCGCCATCGGCAAGGCCGAGTTGCAGGCGGATCGCCTCGGTGCGCTCCTCGCCGATATTCTTGGCCAGCGGCCCCGCCCCTTCGAGCTTCTCGCCTTCCTTGCGCCAGAAGATGTAGCCGAGACCGGGCTGGCCCTCGCCTTGCGCCCAGGAATTCATACGGTCGCAGAAAGCACGGCTGCCGCCGGTTTTTGCCGGAATGGCCCAGACCTCAGCCTTGGGGTCGTTGGCAAGAATGTTGGCGAACACCTTGAAGCCGGAATCGCGGAAATGATCGGAGACGGCCTGCATCTCGATCGGGTTGCGCAGGTCCGGCTTGTCGGTGCCGTATTTGCGCATGGCGACGTCGTAGGCGATGCGCGGAAATTCCTGCGTCACCGGCTTGCCGTTGGCGAAGGTCTCGAAGACCCCGCGCATGACCGGTTCCATGGTCGACAGCACGTCGTCCTGCTCGACGAAACTCATTTCGAGGTCGAGCTGATAGAATTCACCCGGCAGACGGTCGGCGCGCGGGTCCTCGTCGCGGAAGCAGGGTGCGATCTGGAAGTAACGGTCGAAGCCCGACACCATGATCAGCTGCTTGTACTGCTGCGGCGCCTGCGGCAGCGCGTAGAAAGTGCCGGGATGGATACGCGACGGCACCAGGAAGTCGCGTGCGCCCTCAGGCGACGAGGCGGTCAGGATCGGCGTCGAGAATTCGGTGAAGCCGACCTCGCCCATGCGCTTGCGCATCTCGGCGATGATTCTCGTGCGCGCCACGATGTTCTTGTGCAGCGTGTCGCGGCGCAGATCGAGGAAGCGGTATTTGAGGCGGATGTCTTCCGGGTAGTCCGGCTCGCCGAACACCGGCAGCGGCAGCTCCTTGGCCGCCGACAGCACTTCGATCTCGCGTGCGAAAACCTCGATCTCGCCGGTCGGCAAATTGGCGTTGGCGGTTTCGGCCAGGCGCGCCTTGACCTCGCCGTCGACGCGGATGACCCATTCGCCGCGCACCGTCTCGGCAACCTTGAACGCCGGCGAATCCGGGTCAGCGACGATCTGGGTCAGGCCATAATGATCGCGCAAATCGATGAACAGCAGGCCGCCATGATCGCGCACGCGATGAACCCAGCCCGACAGGCGAACCGAAGAGCCGACGTCGCTCTTCCTCAATTGGGCACAGGTATGGCTGCGGTAACGATGCATTGTCATTGGTAAGTCCGGATGTTGATTGCGGCCAAGGCATGATGGCCAGGCCCGAAAATTTGCGCGAAAAGCACATGAGAGGCCGCCTTTGTCAAGGCGGACGGCGCTAGGGCAGCATCTCAGGTTGGACTTCGGCTCTCGCCCTAGGCGATCATCGCTCGGAATAAGCCGCGATCCAACATCGACCGCCCATGGCGGTCAGCGGGTGAAGCGCGCACTATCGCCAGGCGTAGCAACCCCACACACGACAGCGGGATCGCGACGAAGCCCGCATGATTCCACCATTCGCCGGGATGGTACGTTCGAGGCTGACACGAGCTCGTAGATGTGCGTCGCATGCAGATCGCGAAACACACTGACGATCATGCGAGCGTTGATGTAGTTGCCGAGCCCTCGGCCCCTCTGCGATTGCGCGACCGCAACCAGTCCACCCCACGCATATCGGTGATAGGCGCTGTAGAGATTGTGAGCCAAGTAGCCATGCGCGGTTGCCGCGACGGTACCCGTCTTGTCGCCCGCCACTACCGTCGTCGCCGGTCCCAGCATTCCGGCCAGCAGCGACCCCGAAAATGGCACTACGCCCGACGCCGCCATGAACGCCTGGATGCGGGCCGTATACTCATCATCCGGCTCGGTCGGCTTGCCTTGATCGAGAAGTCCGTCGGGCAGCCCCCGATCGATAATTGCCTCCGACGCCGCCAAGGCACTTGCCCGGTCGGCCAAGAAAACGTCCCAGGTATCGAAGCGGAAGCCCCCTTTGGCCAATCTCGACTTCAGCTCATCCGCCTTGCTTGCTGGTATCATACGAAAGCCGCAGATGCCGTCGCGATTGAGGATCTTGTCGATCAGCTCCCACCCGAACCGATCGGGATCATCGCACCCCATGGTGCGCCCGGTCTGGCACGCGCCGGGGGTCGCATTGATGAAGTCGACACTCGCCTCAGCCTGAGCTTGCAGGCGTTGCTGAACCTCTGTGCCGAAATAGCCTGACATGGGAAGTCCCCGCGTGACGTGCCTATGAGGTATAGAAAGCACGATGGAATATACAGGTGATCGGAGCCTCTATGTAAGTCCGACGATCGCCGGCTATTTTACTGCCTCGCTCCTTTTCCTCTGGCGATCTCGTCCCAGTAACTGTGTAAAAACTCCACGCCACAGCCAAAGCGTAGCATTTCTTCTGCTTTGATCGTGATTAGGCTGGTCAAGCCGTGTACAATGGCCGTCACATTGATGGGAGGACTGCCATGCGCATTCGCACATTGACTGTCCTGATGACGCTGCTTGTCGGCACCTGCACATTTGCCCACGCCCAGCAGACAAAGCCGGCATCAATCGAGGTATTTCCTTTCGAATTGGAGGACAAGAGCGCTGGGGCGGGGATAATTCCTCCTGACGAACACGATAAGCGCTATCTGTCCGAGTCGGCACAAATGGCGAAGGACATGCTTTCCAAGTCCGGGCGTTTCACAATCGTCGATGTGCCAGCGAAGGGCGAGCAGCCGGGTGCACCGCACGGATTGCGCAACTGCGGGGGCTGTGAAGGCAAAATTGCCAAAGAGCACGGCGCGTCTCTTGCCTTGCTTGGCGTCGTAACGCGCGTCAATCGAACAGAGCATACCATGTTCATTCGCATTCTTGACGCCGAAACCGGGAAACCTGTTTTGCAAGGCTTTACCGATCTTCGCATGGGTCCGAACTACGCGTGGCCCCGCTCGGTGAAATGGCTGATGACAAACAGAATTCTGCGGTAGGGACAGCCACCCAGTGCGCCCTCGGGAGTGCGAAAGACCGCTCCCAAGCCAAAACTCAAGCTGAGAAACTGATTGCCGGTGCTGGCCCGCTAATCGCCGGGAATTGTCGCTGGCATTGGCGCGGACGATGGTTCAAGAAGGATCAACGACAGGCCTTCCTTCATGTCCTCCATGCGCCCGCTGATCCCGCTTCTTATTGCCGCCGGCATCCTGCTCGGCGGCAATGGGTTACAAAGCACCTTGATCGCACTGCGCGGCGCCCAGGAAGGGTTTTCGGCCTCGACCATCGGCCTGATGGGCACGTTCTATTTCGCTGGCTTCCTGCTCGGCTGCCTCGCCGTCACCCGTATCATGAAGGCGGTCGGCCACGTGCGCGCCTTTTCCGCGCTGGCGGCGATCGCTTCGGCGGGAACATTGCTTCTGGTGCTGGTCGTCGACCCGGTCATGTGGTGCGCGGTGCGCTTTGCCGGCGGGTTCTGCTTCGCCGGTCTGTTCACCATCATGGAAGCCTGGCTCAATTCCGGGGTCGCCAACAAGGACCGCGCACGGGTGCTGGCCATCTACCGGATGGTCGACATCGGTTCGGTCACAGGCGCACAGTTCCTGATCCCGATCTTCGGCGCCGGCGGTTTCGCCATCTTCGCCATAATGTCGATCATGATCACGCTCTCGCTGGTGCCGGTCTCGCTCGGCGACCGCTCCAACCCGACCCCGCCGGAAGACGTCAAGCTCGACCTGGCCCGCGTCTGGCGGATTTCGCCGCTCGGCTGCTTCGGCTGCATCGCCGTCGGCGTCACCAACAGCGCCTTCCGCACATTGTCGCCGGTCTATGCCGAGCAGATCGGCATGTCGGTCGCCGACGTCGTCACTTTCGTCAGCGTCGGTATCTTCGGCGGCGCCATTATCCAGTACCCGCTCGGCTATCTGTCGGATCGCTGGGACCGGCGTTCCGTGCTGCTGATCACGACGTGCTGTGCGATGTTTGCCGCGCTGGCATTGGGCTTCATGGCGGGCAGCAATCCATTCCTCAATTTCCTGATCGTCTTCATCTTCGGCAGCTTCGCCATGCCGCTCTACTCACTGTCGGCGGCGCACTCCAACGACCGCGCCGACAAGGGCGAGTTCGTGCTGATCAACGCGGCGCTGATGCTGTTCTATTCCTTCGGCGCCATTGGCGGGCCGTTCGCGGCCTCGACGGCGATGCAGTATTTCGGGCCAAGCGCGCTGTTCGTGTTCACCGCCATCGTCTACGCCATCTTTATCGTCGTCATCGTGTACCGGATGCAGGTACGATCCGGCGTGCCGGCAGGTCATCGCAGCCGTTTCATCGGCCTGTTGCGCACATCGACGGTGTTCGCCCGGCTGGCCAAACGCAACGACGATCCCGACGGGCCCGGGAAGCACCGATGACGGCCCCATATGTCTTGAACCCGGGGCTGCGGCTTGACGAAAGCCCGCGCGGCTGAAATTGAAGGAGACCTTACCCTTTGCCAAAAGCGATTTGATGCACGTCATCACCACCCAAGAAGAACTCGAGACCGCTGTTGCCGCGTTCGAAAAGTCGGATTTCGTCACCGTCGACACCGAATTCATTCGCGAGACGACGTTTTGGCCGATCCTCTGCCTGATCCAGATGGCGGCGCCCGGCGTGACGGCGCTGATCGATCCGCTGTCACCCGACATCGACCTGAAGCCGTTCTTCAGGCTGATGGCCAACGAGGCCGTCGTCAAAGTCTTCCATGCGGCGCGCCAGGACATCGAAATCATCGTTCATCTCGGCGATCTGGTCCCGCATCCGGTGTTCGACACCCAGGTGGCGGCGATGGTTTGCGGCTTCGGCGACAGCGTCTCCTATGACCAGCTTGTCCAGAAGATCACCGGCGCTCGGCTCGACAAGTCCTCGCGTTTCACCGACTGGCGCCATCGGCCGCTTTCCGACAAGCAGCTCGACTACGCACTTGCCGACGTCACCCACTTGATCGAGGTCTACCAGCACCTCAGCGCCGAACTGGTGCGGGAAAACCGCGCCCATTGGCTGAACGAGGAGATGGAGGTGCTGACCGCGCGCGAAACCTACGATCCGCATCCGGAGGACGCCTGGAAGCGGCTGAAGATGCGACTGCGCAAGCCGCAGGAGCTGGCGATCGTGCAAGCAGTTGCGGCATGGCGCGAGCGCGAGGCGCGCGAACGCGACGTGCCGCGCGGCCGGGTGCTCAAGGACGATGCCATCTACGAGATAGCCCAGCAGGCGCCGCGCGATGCGGCAGCACTCGGCAAGCTGCGTACCACTCCGAAAGGCTGGGAGCGCTCAGTGACGGCAACGGCGCTACTTGGCGCGGTCAACACAGCGCTTGCCTTGCCGAGGGAGAGCATGCCGAAGCTGCCGAAAAGTTTTCAGCCGCCCGAAGGTTCCAATGCCGCCGCGGAACTGCTGAAAGTGCTGTTGCGGATCGTCGCTGAAAAGGAGGGCGTCGCTTCGAAAGTGCTGGCCTCGAGCGACGACATCGACCGCATCGCGGCCGAGGGCGAGGACGCCGACGTGCCGGCCCTGCAAGGCTGGCGACGCGCCGTGTTCGGCGAGGCCGCCCTCAAGCTGGTGCGCGGCGAGATCGCGATCAAGTTCGACAAGCGCAAGATCGCAGTGTTCGATTTGTAGGCTTGAGCCTGTTTGGCCTTAAGTTCGGCGCTGTTTCTGCCCCACCAGAAGAAAAACCGCGATGACGATCACCGGTATCGCCAGGAGCGCGAATTTGGTGACGATCAGCGCCGAGGCTAAGGACAGCGAATCCGGATTGGCCGACAGGAAATCCGAGAGCAGGCGGGCGACCGCGAAGTTCTGCGCATAATCAGCAAGCGTATAGGGCAGCACCAGGACAAGCGCGAACAGCGACTGGAGCTGCGCGGGCAGCGCCCGAAAATTCTTCAGCCGCCGTCCCGTGGCCAGGATCAGGCTGACCAATGTCAGCGACAGCAGCGCCGGGAACAAGAGGTCGAAGGTCAGATAGTGCCAGACCAGAATGATCTCGCTGCCGCGCCGGCCGAGCGCCGTCAGCCAAGCCATGCCCTCATCCGGGGTGAAACCGGTCCAGCGCATATCGAGCGACGGCAGGCCATCACTCAACTGGCGGAAATAGAGGAACTCCATCGCCGTCATGGCGATGAAAACCGCCACGCAGGCAAAACAAAGTGCTGCAGCGTGGCGCGACAGCCGCAGCATCATTGCCGTCAGGCTTCGCGCAAGCTGGTCAGGCTCCGCCGGGGTAATTCGGGCTTTCGCGGGTGATCGTGACGTCATGGGCGTGGCTTTCACGAAGTCCGGCGTTGGATATGCGTACAAAGGTGGCGCGGTCGCGGAAATCGGCAAGGTCGCGACCGCCGACATAACCCATAGCGGCTTTCAGGCCGCCCGCAAGCTGGTGCAGTACGCCGGACACAGGTCCTTTGTAAGGCACCTGCCCTTCAATGCCTTCCGGCACCAGTTTCAACGTGTCGCGCACCTCGGCCTGGAAATAGCGATCGGCTGAGCCGCGGGCCATGGCGCCGACCGAGCCCATGCCGCGATAGGCTTTGAACGAGCGGCCCTGGTGCAGGTAGACTTCGCCCGGGCTCTCGTCGGTGCCGGCCAGCAGCGAACCGATCATGGCGGCACTGGCGCCGGCGGCGAGCGCCTTGGCGAGATCGCCGGAATATTTGATGCCGCCATCGGCAATGACCGAGACGCCCGATTTCTGCGCCGTCTCGACCGCCGACATGATTGCCGAAAGCTGCGGCACGCCAACGCCGGCGACGATGCGGGTGGTGCAGATGGAACCCGGCCCGATGCCGACCTTGACCGCGTCGGCGCCGGCATCGATCAGCGCCAGCGTGCCTTCTGCGGTGGCGACGTTGCCGGCCAGGATGCGGACCGAATTGGACAGTTTCTTGGCCCGCGTCACCGCGTCGAGCACGCGTTGCGAGTGGCCGTGCGCGGTGTCGATCACCAGAAGGTCGACGCCGGCGTCGATGAGGCGCTCGGCGCGCTCGAAGCCGTCATCGCCGACGCTGGTGGCGGCCGCCGCGCGCAAGCGCCCCTGTACGTCCTTGGTGGCGTGCGGGTTGAGCTGCGACTTCTCGATGTCCTTGACGGTGATCAGCCCGACGCAATTGCCGTCGCTGTCGACCACGACCAGCTTTTCGATGCGGTGCTGGTGCAGGAGCCGCTTGGCCTCGTCCTGATCGACGTTCTCCTTGACCGTGATCAGGTTCTCACGGGTCATCAGCTCGTAGACCTTTTGCCCCGGATCGGAGGCGAAGCGCACGTCGCGATTGGTCAGGATGCCGACCAGCCGACCGACCGTATGCCCGCCGGCGCCGCCATTCTCGACCACGGGAATCCCCGAGATGCTGTAGGTGCGCATCAGGCCCAAGGCGTCGGCGAGCGTCGCATCGGGGCCGATGGTGACGGGGTTGACCACCATGCCGGATTCGAATTTCTTCACTTGCCGCACCTGCTCGGCCTGTTCGGCCGGCGAGAAATTGCGGTGGATGACGCCGATGCCGCCGGCCTGGGCCATGGCGATGGCAAGGCGCGCCTCGGTGACGGTGTCCATGGCGGCGGAGAGGATCGGCACGTTGAGGTCGATGTCGCCGGCGATGCGGGTGCGGATATCGGTCTCGCCGGGCATGACCTCGGAATGACCCGGCTGCAGCAGCACGTCGTCAAAGGTCAGCGCCAATGCGCCCGTGGACGTTTCGATAATTTTTGCCATGGCCAGCCCTCGGAATGCATGAAAAGCGCTGGACCGGATGGACAGCGCCGACTCGTCTTCTTCCCTTTCAGGATTGGCGCTGGCTCGTAACACGTCCCGTCGCCGATGAAAAGCCGATTGGTTGTGCACGGCAGGATCGGCAGGGCGATGAGGGCGGTGCCGACGGCGAGAATTTGCAGGGACGCCAGCTTTTGCTGAAGTGACTAGCACATCTGGCCTTGCTTTGTGACGGCAGTTATGCTAGGAATTTATTCATGGTGCTGATTTGCGCCATCGACCTGCCGCCGAGGCGGGTTTTATTTGGGCGCCATTTTCCGCAGGCTCCGAACCGGCACGTTTGCCAAGCGTCGCGCAAATGTGACGGCAAATTAAGGCGACATCCGACCTGACCCGTGGTAACCGCCCTGCGTGTCGGCTTGCCCCCTTTGCCCCGAGGGACTGCCAAGCAATCGGCGGCGAACATTCAAATCCGGACGTGCTCCATGAACCGCACCATTCCGCTCATCCTGGCGGTCGCCCTTTTCATGGAGAACATGGATTCGACCGTCATCGCGACCTCGCTGCCGGCGATCGCCATCGACCTGCAGACCAGCCCGGTCGCGCTCAAGCTGGCGCTGACCGCATATCTGGTGTCGCTGGCGGTGTTCATTCCGATCAGCGGCTGGATGGCCGACCGCTTTGGCGCCAAGAACGTGTTTCGTGCGGCGATCGCCGTGTTCATCGTCGGCTCGGTCGCTTGCGCCGTGTCCAATTCGCTGCCGGATTTCGTGATGTCGCGCTTCCTGCAAGGTATTGGCGGCGCCATGATGACGCCGGTGGGACGCCTTGTTCTGGTGCGCGCCACGCCGAAAAGCGAGCTTGTCGCGGCCATGTCCTGGCTGAGCATTCCGGCGCTGGTCGGGCCGCTCGTCGGCCCGCCGGTCGGCGGTTTCATCACCACCTACTTCACCTGGCACTGGATTTTCCTGATCAATGTGCCGATCGGGCTGATCGGCATCTGGCTGGCCACGCGTTTCCTGCCGGAAACCGAAGCGGCGCAAACGCCGCCGCTCGACTTCATCGGCTTCGTGCTGAGCGGGCTGGCGGCATCGGGCATCGTGTTCGGCCTGTCGGTGGTCAGCCTGCCCGCCTTGCCGCCGATTGCCGGCTTCCTTACCGTGGCGGTCGGGCTGGTGTCGGCCGTGCTTTACCTTCTGCATGCGCGCCGCGCCAGGAACCCGCTGCTGGCGCTCGAGCTGTTTCGCAACCAGCTGTTCCGCGCCTCGGTCCTCGGCGGCGGACTGTTTCGCATCGGCATCGGCGCCGTGCCGTTCCTTTTGCCGCTGATGTTCCAGATCGGCTTCGGGCTGACGCCGTTCCAATCGGGAATGATCACTTTCGTGGCGGCGATCGGCGCCATCGGCATGAAATTCGTCACTGCGCTGATCTTCAGGGTCGCCGGGTTCCGCCGTGTGCTGATCTTCGGCTCGCTGATCGCGGCGGCGACGATCGCCATCAACGGCCTGTTCACGCCGGAGACACCCTATCTGCTGATCCTCGCCGCCCTGCTCGTCGGCGGCTTCATCCGCTCGATGTTCTTCACCGGCATCAACGCGCTCGCCTATGCCGAGATCTCGACCGCCGACACCAGCAGGGCAACGCCGATCGCCGCGGTCTTCCAGCAATTGTCGATCGCGCTCGGCGTGGCGCTGGCCGGCGGCATCCTGGAAGTGTCGACGACAATCCATGGCGGGCCGCTGACGCTGAGCGACTTCCACATCGCGTTCTTCATCGTCGCGGCCGTATCGGCGGCCGCATCGCTGTCGTTCATGCGGCTGGCGCCGGACGCCGGCAACGCCGTGTCGGGCTATGGCGGGCTGACCGCGCCCAAGGCGCTGGAGGTGGACCCACCGGGGAGTTGATCCCCCAGCTTCGTCATCCCAGGGCGGAGTGACCGCGAAGCGGGAGCGCAGACCCTGGGATCCATGCCGTGACATCAGAGCGTTGCTGCGGTGCAGAATGGATTACATGGAATGACCGATCGCTGAAGGCCTCTTTCTGCTCGCCAGTGCCCTTCGGCTGATGTAACGGCATGGATCCCAGGGTCTCCGCGACGTCGCTACGCTCCTGCTCCGCCCTGGGATGACGAAGGTGGGAGTTCTCGCCCCTTAAAATCCTTCGCCAGCAAGTAAAGCTCCACCGACTCATCCCGCGAGGCTGGCGGCTTGACGTGATGAACCGAGCGGAAATTCTGCTTGAGCCTCGAGAGCAGCTCGTTTTCGGCGCCGCCCTGAAACGTCTTAGCGAGGAAATGACCGCCCGGCTTGAGCACCGACAGGGCGAAGTCGGCCGCCACCTCGCACAGATACATAGTGCGGATGTGGTCGGTCCGCTTGTGACCGGTGGTCGGCGCCGCCATGTCAGACAAGACGATATCCGGTTGGCCACCCAGCGTTTCGGCGAGCTTTTCCGGCGCCTGCGGGTCGAGAAAATCCATCAGCAGCACCGGCGCGCCCGGCACCGCGTCCATTTCGAGATAGTCGATGCCGACGACATGCGGGTGTTCGGCCGTCGACTTCGTGCGCGCGGCGGCGACCTGGCACCAGCCGCCGGGTGCCGCGCCAAGGTCGATGACCTTCATGCCGGGCTTGAGCAGATGGTGCTTGTCGTCGATCTCGATCAGCTTGTAGGCCGCGCGCGAGCGGTAGCCGTCGGCCTTGGAGCGTTGAACATAGGGGTCGTTGATGTGACGCTGCAGCCAGCGGCGCGACGATTCCTTCAGGCCGCTTTTCTTCTTGATCCGCGTCTTCAGCACGCGAATGCTGGCAGAGCCTGGTTTTTCCGGTTTCTTGGTCATTGCTTAATTACTTGTTTGAGCATGATCTTTTCCGAAAACCGGTTGCCACTTTTCGGGATCATGCTCTGCCACGCCCACTGTTGCGCCAGACACCGTCATCGGCCATCAATTCGCTCAATATGCCTTCGCGCAGGCCGCGGTCGGCTACGCGCAGCCGCTCCGACGGCCACACCGCACGGATCGCTTCCAGGATGGCGCAGCCGGCCAGCACCAGATCGGCGCGATCCGCGCCTATGCAAGGGTTGGCGACGCGCTGCTGAAAGTCCCAGCCGACCAGCTTTTCAACCATGCGGTCGACGCTGTCGCGGTCCATCCACAGCCCGTCGACCCGGCGGCGGTCGTAGCGTTCCAGGTCAAGGTGAACGCCGGCCAGCGTCGTTACCGTGCCCGAGGTGCCGAGGAGATGGAATTTCGGGCTGGCGAGCACATGGCTCAGCCGGTCACGCCCGTCAAAGGCGTGCAGGCGCACGGCCACATCCTCGACCATGGCGGCAAAGATCTCGCGGGTGACGGTGCGGCCGCCGAAGCGCTCGGCCAGCGAGACCACGCCGACCGGCAGCGACGTCCAGGAGACGATATGGTTGGCAAGCCTTGGCGAGCGGTGGCCGGTAAGATCGATCAGCGCGATTTCCGAGGAGCCGCCGCCGATGTCGAATAGGACGACGCCTTGCGTGTCGCGGTCGACCAGTGAGCCGCAGCCCGAAACCGCCAGCCGCGCCTCGGTCTGGCGGTCGATGATCTCGAGCTTCAGGCCCGCCTCGCGCTCGACGCGGTCGAGGAACTCGGCGCCGTTCGCGGCCGTGCGGCAGGCTTCGGTGGCGATCAGCCGGGCCTTCCTGATCTTGCGGCTGCGCAACTTGTCGCCGCAGATCTTCAGCGCCTCGACCGCGCGGTCCATCGCCGGCTGCCCGAGCCGGCCATTGGCGGTGAGGCCCTCGCCCAGCCTGACGATGCGCGAAAACGCGTCGATGACGCGGAACTGGCCGTGGCGCGTCGGCACTGCCACCAGCAGCCGGCAATTGTTGGTTCCGAGGTCAAGTGCGGCAAACACCGGCAGTTCCTGTGCCGGCGGGCGGCGAATGCCCTGCTCCGGCCTTGCCTGCGGAGGCAAAGGCACGACGATCGCCTCGGGCGGATGACTGGCTGGAGCGCCGGTAGCGACGGGCGCCGACAGTCCGGTCGCTGCGAGCTGAGCGTCATCGCGCACAAAAACCTTGCGGCCGCGCCGGCGTTTGCGCCGCTTCCTGGTTTTGGCCTTCTGGCCATTCTGGTGCTGGGACGTGTCGCCGGCCTGGCCGGACCAAGCCTGCACCGGGCGGCCATTCTGCCGGCCGGCGGATGGGCTTGCCTGACCGGACGGCGGCGGCGAAGCCCTGGACACGCCCACTTCCGGCGCGCCGGCGCCGGTATCGTGGTCTTCCACTTCAGTTCCTTCCGGCGCCGCGCGAACCGGAGACCGGACGCAGCAGGCGCTGTCAAATGTTCTAAGTTGCCGCCAGACTAGCAGCGCCGGGCCGGATCACCAAGAGCGCAGGAGCCGAATTTTCCCGTCGGCATGAGGTGGCGGCAGAAGAGCCGCGCCTTCGCGGTTGAATAGCCGGCTTCAATAAGGCATTTCTGAAATGAGGGGATGGAACATCCGGAACGGCGGACGGTTTTCCTGACGCGAACCGGAAAGGGCAACGGGGCTGCAACGCATGATCGTCACACGATGAATTGGAGGCGCTATTTCTGGCCGGTCGTCGGCGTTGCGGCGGTCGTCTTCTCGCTATGGCTGCTGCTGCATGAGCTGCGCGGCATTTCGCTCGACGACGTCTGGGACGGCATCGTCGCCATCCCGGCCCGTGGCTGGGTGTTTGCTGCGCTAAGCTCGGTCATCGCCTATGCGTCGCTGGCCGGCTACGACCACATCGCGCTCCTGCATATTGGCAAGCGAGTTTCTTGGCTGTTCGTCACGCTGTGCTCCTTCACCACCTACGCGCTGTCGCACAATATCGGCGGCTCGGTATTTTCAGGCGCCGTGATCCGCTACCGCGCCTATGGCACAAGGGGGCTCACCGGGCAGGATGTGGGCGTCCTGGTGGCGATCTGCTGGATCACCTTCGTGCTGTCGACGATCCTCGTCTCCGGCCTCGTGCTGGTTTTCGAGCCTGAAATCATCGACCGGTTCTCCGGCGTACCGCATCATGGCCTGACCGTAGCCGCGGGCGTGGCCATGCTGCTGCTGGTGGCGGCCTATGTCTTCGGCAGCTGGCTGCATCTCAGACCGCTGAAGATCGGCAGCTTCCAGGTCCACTATCCGGCGCTGCCGATCGTCGCACGGCAATTGCTGATCGGCCCGATCGAGCTCCTGGCGGCGGCAGCGATCATCTTCTTCGCCCTGCCCGCAGCTGGCAATCCCGGCTATTTCGTCGTGCTCGGCGTCTTCCTGGTGTCGTTCTCGATCGCCCAGATCTCGCATGCACCGGGCGGGCTCGGCGTGTTCGAGGTCGTCTTCCTCGCCGGCCTGTCGCACATGGACCCGGTCGGCGTGCTGGCCGCACTGCTGGTGTTCCGGCTGTTCTACCTGATCATCCCGCTGGTGATAGCGCTCGGCGTCGTGCTGTATTTCGAGCACTCGCAGCTTGGCCGGGGTGAGAAGTGAGATGCCGCGCCTGAAAGACCACGATCGAAACGTGGTGAATTGAGAGCATCGGCAGGCTTGACTATTTTCCGGCGGCGGCTACAAGGCACGCGCGGCGACATCGTCGCCCTGCCGCGTGGTTTTCAACAGCCGCGCCTGCTGGGGAATAGGTTAACGGTAGACCCACGGACTCTGACTCCGTTAGTCCTGGTTCGAATCCAGGTTCCCCAGCCATCCATTTATCTTTTATAAACCAATGATTTAGCTCAGCCCGCTTCCCAAGATGGCCGTCCAGGACAGTCGTCGAGGCCAATGGTGGTAGGCTGTTTGGCAGCGTCTGTACTGCAGTGGTACGAACTTCGATCGGGCCGCTTCGCTGCCGGAGGCCCTGAGGCTGATGTCAACAGTCAGCTGGCCGTGCGCAGACGCCGAGATCGAACAAAGGCCTTTAGCCCCTCGGAATCCAACGCATGCCCGAAGGCGTGACCCTGCAGCATATCGCAGCCCAAGCGCTTGAGTATCCTTGCGTGCTCCATCGTCTCGACACCCTCCGCCACGACCTCGATACCCAGGGCTTTGCCGATCTCAATGATCGACGAGACGACCTGCCTTCGTTGCGGCGATTTGACAATTGGGGCGACCAGCTGGCGATCTATCTTCAGCCGGCGAGGCTGTAATTTGAGCAAACTGACTATGGAGGCATAGCCAGTACCAAAATCGTCTATTTCCACATCAATGCCGAGTTCTTTTATCTGCTCAACATTCCATGTAACAAGATCATCATTGTCGTCGAGGAAAATTGACTCGACCAGCTCGAATGAAACTGTACCTTTCTTGATGTTTAGTTTCTTCAGACTCTTAATGAGTTCTTCATCTTGAAGGCGTCGTGCAGAAACGTTGACTGATACCCGCGGAATGTGAACATTCGCAGCAGACCACCCTTCGAGATCCAAAAGCGATTGCTCCAGAATGGTTCGATCGATGATCGAGACGACATTCAGTTCTTCCGCAATCCTCAGGAAGACATCGGGCGCCAAAATACCCTTCTCCGGATGTCTCCATCGCGCCAGCGCCTCGACCCCAACAATTTCGAGCGTTTTTGCGTCAAATTGCGGCTGGTAGAAGGGAATGAACTCGTTGCGCTCAAGGCCGCCGAGAATTTCGTCGGCAATCCGTTTTGTGTCGACGATTTCGCTTTGCATCGCCTCGGTGAAGAATTCGTATCGATTGCGCCCACGCCTCTTTGCCCGATAAAGTGCGATGTCAGCGTTGACCAGCAGGTGTTTGGCTTCGACATCTTTTCCATTGTCGACTGCAATTCCCACGCTCACGCCAAAACGGCATCGATGGCCCTGATAGTAGACGGGCTCTCGCATCTGGCTGATGACGCGGTCAGCAAGCTGCGTCAGTTGCCTGATAACGTCATGCACCACGCAAAGGACGATGAATTCGTCTCCTCCGATCCGAGCGACGAACCCCTCGCCGTCGACCTTGGACCGGAGGACAGCCGACGCATGAACAAGCATTGCGTCGCCCGCGGCATGGCCAAGCGTATCATTGATGTGCTTGAACCGATCCAGATCTATGTGAAGCAGTGCCACATGCCCGCCGACGCGCCGGGCGTTTGCTGCGTAGTCTTCCAGCACCTGGTCCAGATAACGCCGGTTGGGCAAACCGGTCAACGAATCGTGGAGCGCAATGTGCTCTATGCGCGCCTTGGCCAACTCGAGTTCTGCATTTTTCGACTCGGAAAGCTGTTTTGCGCGAACCAGATCCTTGTTCAGCAGGACATCGGCTGTGACATCCCATTCGGCTCCGATCATTTTCGGGGTGTCGTTTGCGATCCGGTAAATTGTTGCCTTGGATCGGACATGACGAATCTCGCCATCCGGCCGAATAATCCGGTATTCCGACAAATATGGTTCGCCGCCGGTCATCGCGCTGTCGAAATCGGCGTGGGCGCCAGCCACATCATCCGGGTGGATTGCTCCGGCCCAGTCCAAATAGCCGCGGCGCTCCCCAGCTTGTCTGCCGTATATTTCGTTGACGCGATCGTCCCAGGTAAGTTTGTTGGTCGCGAGATCGTGTTCCCAAACGCCAATAGCCGACGCTTCCAGAGCGAGTTCCAGGCGTCTCGACAACCGACTCCGTTCCGCATAGTTGCGCTGTCTCTCGCCAATCAGGCGGCCCGTAACCAGGATGGGGATCACAACCAAGGCCCCGGCCGCCGCCATGATCGCGCGCAACAACCACGCGTTGTCGGGCGTCGAAGGCCAGCCGTTTTTGGGGATGGCGGCGATCCGCCACGAACCGGACGGGAGCAGAACGTCGGCCGTCACCGGATTGCTTTTGCCGACCCCCTTATTGCCGAAGAATTGATCTCCACTTGCACCGAGAGCGTCCTTACCGATCAGCGCTACATCAATCCCGAGATCATCGTCGAGCAGACCGCTCGCCTTATACAGGCGCTGCACGTCGACAACGGCCGAAATGATGCCCCAGAACCTTTCAGTGTTGCCCGCACTCCGTACAAAAACCGGAATACGACCGACGAAGCCTTGTCCTCCCTGCATCAAGTCGACGGGACCGGCAATAATCAGCTTGCGCTCGTCTCGCGCCCTTAGCGCGGCCGCGCGCTGCCGCTCGTCATTGCGGTAATCGAGCCCCAATGCCTTCTCGTTCCCCTCCATCGGGTACATCAGGGAAATGACCAGATCGGGCGCGCCGGCAATATTGTTCAATTGCGAGTCCCCGCCAAACAGGTTCCTCGCGAGCGAGGCGAAGCGTTGCTGTCCCATATAGGGTTCAGTCACGACCGTCGCGACCAGTCCCTGCACGAGTTGAAGGTTTCCGTTGATGTTGCCTTCAAGCTTGGCGCGGATAAGATTGACCTTGGCCAGCACATCCGCACGGGCGGCTTGGTCCGAGACGACTTTGTTCTGGTGGTCCGCGAACGCCGCGCCAATGGCAATAACGACAACCGCCATCGCCGCCGGGATATTTGCCGACGAAAAAACAGCCTTCTTAATACCGCCGAACCTAGCGCGGAAAAGAGCCAATAGGCGATTCCTCAGCTGCCATTCAGGTCCTCGGGCCAACCCGACGACGGAATATTAGCTGTCAATATTTAATTTTGACCTTCACGGGTCCTAAAATTTTTGCCCTTCCGAGCGCCTGATGCCTGCCGCTGGAGCGGCTGGACCGGCACGCTGCCTTCGGGCGATCGACGGCACCGCCGCTGCGAGCAGAAAAAGCCGGCCGGCAGATCGGTCGTCTTGCCGGAGTAGGTGTTAGAAGGACTAGTGGCTCTCAATCGCCTTGGGCGTAACAAGATATGGTATCTTGCCGACGCTACGCTTCGTCGCGCCAATGGAATAGGCCATTGGAATCTTCGGAGAGTTCTCCGGCAAGCGGTACATATCCTTGCCGGCCCTCACGGCAAACGAAAAGTGCTGCCACGAAACCGTGTCATGCTCATTGAGAAAATCAAGCGTCAGCCCGGCTGCAATCAGCGCGTTCACCACGTCGCTGATCGGATGAATCCACTCATAGTAGCGAGGGTGCTTCAGGATGCGGTCGTCGCCGGTATAGGTCCGCTCCTCGTTCCACGCGAGTGGCCGGGCAATTGGCGTTCGCCAGTCGTGCTTGAACTCCAGCGCCGCAGCCTTGCGGTCACACTGGAACATCAACGGGTGGCCCTCGGCCAGATAGAGCCGGCCGCCGGGCCGCAGGAGATCGGAAACCACGCGCGCCCAGCGGAAGACGTCGTCCAGCCAGTTTACAGAACCCCAGGTAACGTAAGCGATGTCAAAGGTTCGGCCGAGCGCTTCGACCGCCTCGAACAATGGCGCTTCCACGAAGCGTACATCGGTGCCGGTGCCCGCCTTCGCAGCGAAATCCCGCGCCGCTGCGATCGCCGTCGGTGAAAAGTCGAGGCCGGTCACGCTGCCCGCGCCCAGGTTCTTCAAGCTGATCGTGTCGAGCCCGATATGACATTGCAAATGGACGATATCCTTGCCGATGATGTCACCGACCTCGCGCGTTTCCAGTTCATAGAGATTGGATCCACCGGCCAGTACATTTTCGATGTGGTAACTGCCCGTCGTGTCGGTCGAATGCAATTCGGCCCGATCATCCCAATTGAGGCGGTTCGCACCCAGAAACGCTTCCAAATTGCCCCCTCAAAGTCCCTGTCGAGACCATTCTTGGTAAACAGAACGTTAATATACTTTGCAGCTAAAGGGTCGCGCGTCAATCCGAGGCGGGGGCCGGCGCATCACTGCCGTAGACGAGGCTCATCATTGCCCTGGCCAAGGCGGACGTGCCAATCAGTTCGTCCTGTCTGTGCAGAACGAATGTGCAATCAGGGTAAGGCTGCTGTCATTGAGGCGCCGGCTTCTCGCCCATTGGTCGCGGCGCGATTTCACGCCGCTGCGTCCAGCCCCTGCGCCGGCACATAGTTGAGTATAGGCCCGAGCCAGCGCTCGACCTCGACAAGCGGCATGCTCTTGCGCCGCGCATAGTCCTCGACCTGGTCGCGTTCGACCTTGGCGACGCCGAAATAATAGCTTTCGGGATGCGACAGATAGATGCCGGAGACGGAGGAGCCCGGCCACATCGCAAAGCTCTCGGTCAGGCTGACGCCGGCATTGCGCTCGCCGTCGAGCAGGCGAAACAGCGTCGCCTTCTCGGTGTGGTCGGGCTGCGCCGGATAGCCGGGCGCGGGGCGGATGCCGCGATAGGGTTCGCCGATCAGGTCATCCGGGGCCAAATCTTCGTCCGGCGCATAGGCCCAGAACTCCTTGCGCACCTTCTCGTGCATGCGCTCGGCGAAGGCCTCGGCGAAACGGTCGGCCAGCGCCTTGACCATGATCGACGAATAATCGTCGTTCGCCCGCTCGAAGCGCTCGGCGATCGCCACTTCCTCGATTCCGGCAGTGACGATGAAGCCACCGAGATAGTCGGCCTTGCCGCTGTCGGCGGGTGCTACGAAATCCGACAGCGCGACGTTGGCCTTGCCGTCGCGCTTGGTCAGCTGCTGGCGCAGCGTGAAGAAGGTCGCCAATTCCTGCGAGCGCGCGTCGTCGGTGAACAGCCTGATGTCGTCGCCGATGGTATTCGCCGGCCAGAAGCCGATGACGCCCTTCGGCGCGAACCATTTTTCCGCGATGATCTTTTTCAGCATCGCCTGGGCGTCCTCGAAGAGCTGGCGTGCCGCCGGCCCTTGCGCCTCGTCGTCGAGGATTTTGGGGTAGCGCCCCTTCAGCTCCCAGGTCTGGAAGAACGGCGTCCAGTCGATATAGCGGGCGAGCTCGGCCAAGTCCCAGCCTTCGAAGGTTTTCAGGCCGAGGAAGGACGGTTTTGGCGGCTCGTAGGCCGACCAGTCGATCCTGTGGGCGTTGGCCCGCGCCTTGGCGAGCGGCAGCCGCTGCTTATCGGCTTCGCTGCGTGCATGCGCATCGGCAACCTTCTTGTACTCGGCACGGATATTGTCGACATAGCCGCCCTTGGTTTCGTTCGACAAAAGTGCCGACACCACGCCGACCGCACGGCTGGCATCGGTGACGTAGACCGTCTGGCCTTTCGAATAGCGCGGATGGATTTTGACCGCCGTATGCACGCGGCTGGTCGTCGCACCGCCGATCAACAGCGGAATGTCAAAGCCTTCGCGCTCCATCTCGGCGGCCATATGCGCCATTTCATCGAGCGAGGGCGTGATCAGGCCGGACAGGCCGATAATGTCGACCTGTTGCTCGCGCGCCGTCTGCAGGATCTTCGCCGCCGGCACCATGACGCCGAGGTCGATGATCTCGTAATTGTTGCAGGCGAGAACCACGCCGACGATGTTCTTGCCGATGTCGTGGACATCGCCCTTGACCGTCGCCATCAGGATCTTTCCGGCGGTCTGGCGTTCGCCGGTGTCGACGCCGTTGGCGGCGTTCGCCAGCTTCTCCGCCTCCATGTGCGGCAGCAGTCCGGCAACGGCCTGCTTCATGACGCGGGCGGATTTCACGACTTGCGGCAAGAACATTTTTCCCGCGCCGAACAGGTCACCGACGATATTCATTCCTGCCATCAAAGGACCTTCGATGACATGCAGCGGGCGCTCGGCGGCAAGTCGCGCTTCGTCCGTGTCCTGGTCGATGAATTCGGTGATGCCGTTGACCAGTGCGTGCGAGATGCGCTGCTCGACCGGCCAGTCGCGCCAGGCCAGATCGCGTTCCTGCGCCTCCTTGCCCGCCGTGCCCTTAAAACGTTCGGCAAGTTCCAGCATGCGTTCGGTCGCGGTGCCGCCACCCTTCGGCTGGCGGTTGTTGACGACGTCCTCGCAGGCTTCGCGCAGTTCCGCATCGATGGTGTCGTAGACGGCAAGCTGTCCGGCGTTGACGATACCCATGTCCATGCCGGCCTGGATGGCATGATAGAGGAACACGGCATGCATGGCCTCGCGCACCGGCTCGTTGCCGCGGAACGAGAAGGACAGGTTCGACACGCCGCCCGATATGTGGACATGGGGAAGCGTCGCAGTGATCTGCCTGGCTGCCTCGATGAAGTCGACACCGTAATTGTTGTGCTCGTCGATGCCGGTGGCGATGGCAAAGATGTTCGGATCGAAAACGACGTCCTCGGGCGGGAATCCGGCCTGCTCGGTCAAAAGCTTGTAGGCGCGGGTGCAGATTTCGACCTTGCGCGCCTTGGTGTCGGCCTGGCCGTCCTCGTCGAAGGCCATGACGACCACCGCCGCGCCATACGCGCGGACGAGCTTCGCATGGTGCAGAAAGGCGTCCTCGCCCTCCTTCATCGAGATGGAGTTGACCAGCGGCTTGCCCTGCACGCATTTCAGGCCGGCTTCGATGATCTCCCATTTGGAGCTGTCGATCATCACGGGCACGCGGGCGATGTCAGGCTCGGCGGCAATCAGGTTGAGATATTCGACCATCGCCTGCTTCGAATCGATCAGGCCTTCGTCCATGTTGATGTCGATGATCTGCGCGCCATTGGCGACCTGGTCGCGCGCGACATCGAGCGCGGCGGCATAGTCGCCCGCCGTGATCAGCTTCCTGAACTTGGCCGAGCCGGTGACATTGGTGCGCTCGCCGACATTGACGAACGGAATCTCGTCGGTCAGCGTGAACGGCTCGAGCCCCGACAGGCGCATCTTCGGCTCGATGTGGGGGATGGCGCGCGGCGGATATTTCTTCACCGCCGCTGCGATGGCGCGGATGTGGTCCGGCGTCGAGCCGCAGCAACCGCCGACAATATTGACCAAACCGTCACGCGCGAAATCCTCGATCTGCGCGGCCATGAATTCCGGGCTCTCGTCATACTGGCCGAATTCATTGGGCAGGCCGGCATTCGGATAGGCACAGACAAAGGTGTCGGCGACGCCTGATATTTCGTCCAGATGCGCGCGCATGGCTTTGGCGCCCAGCGCGCAATTAAGGCCTATCGTGAACGGGTTGGCGTGACGAACCGAGTGCCAGAAAGCCGTCGGCGTCTGGCCGGACAGCGTGCGGCCGGACAGGTCGGTGATCGTGCCGGATATCATCACCGGCAGGTGCACGTCCTTTTCGATGAATATCTCGTTGCAAGCGAAGATCGCCGCCTTGGCGTTCAGCGTATCGAAGATGGTCTCGATCAGGATGATGTCGGCGCCGCCGTCGATGAGACCGCGCAGCTGCTCGCCATAGGCAAGGCGCAATTCGTCGAAGGTCACGGCGCGGTAGCCCGGGTTGTTGACATCCGGCGACATCGAGGCGGTGCGGTTGGTCGGCCCCAGCGCACCGGCGACGAACCGACGCCTGCCGTCCTCCTGCTCGGCCCGCAGCGCTGCCCGGCGCACCAGCCGCGCACCGTCGCGGTTCAACGCATAGACCGCGTCCTCCATGCCATAATCCGCCTGGGCGATGGCGGTCGAGGAGAAGGTGTTGGTTTCAAGGATGTCCGCGCCTGATATGGCGTACTGATAGTGGATCTCCTCGATCGCCTTGGGCTGCGTCAGGATCAAAAGGTCGTTGTTGCCCTGCTGATGGCAGGCGCACTCGGCGAATTTATCGCCACGGAAGTGGTTTTCGTCGAAGCCCAGGCCCTGGATCTGCGTGCCCATGGCGCCGTCGAGGATGAGGATGCGTTCGCGCGCCGCCGCCGTGAGCGCCGCAAGGACTTCCGAGCCGTCGGGCTTGGCCGCGACGGGGCCGAACAGGTCGTCCAGCGATGATGGTTTTTGCGACATATTTCGTCCTCGGCGCGACAGTCGCGCCTAAGTCACATAAAGACATCTTTATGTCAATATACGCTATTCGGCTGCTGCTGTCACCCCTGTCGATGGGGCAGTGCCTGCTGGCACTACACCGCCACCCGCCCTGTGTTCGCCACCACCGCAGCCCGCAGCAGCATGCCGAATAGGTCGCGCGGTTCGTCGGGATCGGCCAGCATGTCGAGTTCCTGATAGAGGCCGGTCGATCGCAACTGATCCCTGACATAGCGCAGCGCCGAGAAATCCTCGATGGCGAAGCCGACGGAATCGAACAGCGTGATCTGGGTCGGGTCGCGCCGGCCTTGTGCGACGCCGGTGATGACCTGCCACAGCTCGGTCACCTCATGGTCCGGTGCAAGCTGCTGGATCTCGCCCTCGATGCGGGTCTGCGGCGGGTATTCGACGAAGATGTCGGAGCGCAGCAGGATGTCGCGATGCAGTTCGGTCTTCCCCGGACAGTCGCCGCCGACCGCGTTGATGTGGACGCCCGAGCCGACCATGTTGTCAGTGAGGATGGTGGCATACTGTTTGTCGGCGGTGACGGTGGTGATGATCTGAGCGCCCTCGACGGCTTCTTCGGTAGCGCGACAGGCAACCATATCAAAGCCAAAGCCAGCCAGATTGCGGATGCATTTTTCCGTCGCCGAACGGTCGATGTCGAAGAACCGCAATTTGCGCACGCCGAGCAAGGCCTTGAAGGCCAGCGCCTGGAATTCGGCCTGAGCGCCATTGCCGATCAGCGCCATGCAGTCGGCGCCTGGCGGCGCCAGGTGCTTGGCCGCCAGCGCCGACATCGCCGCCGTGCGCAGCGCGGTCAGGATGGTCATTTCCGAGAGCAGCACGGGGTAGCCGTTGTGGACGTCGGCGAGCATGCCGAAGGCGGTCACCGTCTGGCGACCTTCGCGCATGTTCTTCGGGTGGCCGTTGACATATTTGAAGCCATAGACCTCGCCGTCGCTGGTCGGCATCAGCTCGATCACGCCCTCGGCGCTGTGTGAGGCGACGCGCGGCGACTTGTCGAACAGCTCCCAGCGACGGAAATCGTCCTCGATGTAGAAGGCGAGCTCGGTGAGGAAGCGCTCGACGCCGATCTTCAGCACCAGCTTCATCATGTGGTCGACGCTGACGAAAGGGACGATGTTGAGATTGGGGATCATTTTTGTCCTTGCCCGCATTCCTGCGATGGTCAGTCCTTGCGATGCGCGTTGTGCGCCTTCATCATCGTCGCCAGCGCAGGATCGCTCTGCTCCAACATGCCAATCGCCGCATTGGTGTCGTAGAGCCGTTCGTCCTGCCCCATCTTGAACTTGGCCTCGAGCCGCTCGATCGGCAGGTCGAAGCCGAGTATGTGCGGCACGCGCCGCTCCATGCCGCCCGGCCCGAGCTCGCGCATGCGCCAACGGTCGTCGCGGTCCTTTTCCAGCACGTCGACGAGCTGCAAGAGATGACGGGCGGTGGCGTGATCGTCGAGCTGAACCGGCCGGCCGTGGCAGTGGACGACGGCGAAATTCCAGGTCGGCGCGCTGTCGCGCACCGGGTTGCGCGGATACCAGGACGGCGAGATATAGCCATGCGGGCCGTGGAAGATGGCGATCGTCTCCCTGCCCTCTGCTATCAGCGCACTGTGCTGGTTCTGCCTGGCAAGATGCGACACCAGCGTGCCGTTCGGTCCCCGTTCACGGTCGAGCACGAAGGGCAGATGCGAGGCGACCAGCCCCTGCGGACCCGATGTCACCACCGTGGCGAAGGCCGCCGCCTCGATCAGGCCGAACACCTCGCTTAGGGACAACGGTGCGAATTCGGGCTTGCTATACATTCTATCCTTCTTGTTTAAGCATGATCTTTTTCCGAAAACCGGTTCCCACTTTTCGGGATCATGCTCTAACTTCTCTGCACGCGAACCGCCGGGATCAGACCTTGCGGCCGTATCAGCAGCACGGCGATGACGCCCGACAGCACGATGGCGTCGCGATAGGGTGCGACTGCCCCAGGCAGCGTCGCCTGCAGCAGCACCTCGATGATGCCGAGCAGGAAACCGCCGGCAACGGCACCCGGCAGGCTGCCCAGTCCACCGACGACAGCGGCGATGAAGGCCTTCAGCACCGGCGTGAAACCCATCAGCGGATCGACGGAGGCCCGCTGCGCCACCCACAGCATCGCCGCCAGTCCGGCCAGCAGACCGGACAGCAGGAAGGCGGTGGCGATGATGCGGCTCGCCGGAATGCCCATCAGGCGCACGACGTTGAAATCCTCCGCGGCCGCGCGCATCGCCGTGCCGGTGACGGTGCGGCGCAGGAAGAGTTCCAGCGCGATCAGGGCCAATGCCGAGACGACGATGGAGATGCTCGGGCCGACGCCGATGGTGAAGTCGCCGAACGAGAAGGCGCCGGTCATCCAGCTGGGCATGGCGACGGCCTGCGGCCGGGCCGAGATGCCGTTCTGGAAGACGACCTTCAGCAGGCTCGAAACGGCGAAGCTGGTCAGAAGCAGGCTGGTGACGCTGGCGCCGCGCATCGGCCGGAAGGCGACGCGCTCCATGGCAACCGCTGCCAGCGCACCGCAGGACACCGCAACGAGCACCGCCGCCGGAAACGGCAGGCCGAAAACCAGCGCGGCAAGCAAGGCATAGCCCGACAGCGTCATCAGCTCGCCATGGGCGAAGTTGATCAGGCCGACGATGGAAAAAACGATCGCCAGCCCCAGCGCCAGCAGCGCATAGACGCCGCCGAGGCTCACCGCATTGATGATCTGCTGCGCGATCATGGTTCAGGCTCCAAGATAGGCTTGGCGGACGAGGTCCGAACTGGCGAGTTCCCTAGCGGTGCCCGACAGCACCACCTCGCCATTGGCAAGCACGATGGCGCGGTCGGCGATCTCCAGCGCAAGCGCCACGTTCTGTTCGACCAGAAGGATGGTGAGGCCGGTGCGACGCAGTTCGGCGATCAGGTCGAAGACCGTGTCGATCAGTTGCGGCGCGAGGCCGAGCGACGGCTCGTCGAGCAGCACCATGCGCGGCTTGCCCATCAGGGCGCGGGCAATCGCCAGCATCTGCTGCTCGCCGCCGGAGAGATTGCCGCCCTTGACGCGGTGATAGCGCCGCAGGATCGGGAACAGCTCCAGCATCTCCTCTTCGCGCGCCCTCGCCTCCACCGCCGGCAGGTGCATCGCACCGCCGAGACGCAGATTGTCGGCAACGGTCAGGCCGGCGAAGATGCGCCGGCCTTCCGGCACCAGCGACACGCCCTTGCGGGCGATCGCCTCCGGCGCCATGCCAGTGATGTCGACGCCGTCGAAGACCACTTTGCCTGATACTGCAGGAACCAGCCCGGCGATGGCACCGAGCGTCGAGCTCTTGCCGGCGCCATTAGCGCCGACCAGCGCGATGATCTCGCCGCTGTCGACGGCGAGGTCGACACGGCGCACCGCCTCGACTTCGCCATAGCGTATCTTCAGGGCCTCGACGCTCAGCATGATGTCACGGCGCCGGCACGTCGGCTGCGTCGGGAATCATGGTCTTGATATGCTTGCCCTCGCCGCCCTCATAGCGCATCAGCGCCACGGGCCTCAGCGGCATGCGATCGGTGCCGGCATAGGTGATCTTGCCGGTGATGCCTTCAAAATCCTTGAGGCCGGCAATCGCGTCGCGGATCGCCTTCGGGTCGTCGGAACCGGCCGTCTTGACCGCCTGATCAAGGATCAGCCCGATCTCGTAGCCGTTCACCTCATAGGTCGATTCCGGCGCGTGGCCGGCAAATTTGGTGAAGGCGGCGTTGAAAGCCTCCAGCTTGCTGCCCGGCTCGGCATAGCCGGCCGCCGTGTAGACGACGCCATCGACCAGCTTGCCCAATCCCTTGATGGTCGGCGTGCCGATGGCATCGGCGCCATAGACCGGAATGGTGACGCCGGCGCCACGCAATTGCTGAATGAACGCCGGGAAATCAGGCTCGTAGGCGGCCGTCATGATCAGGTCTGGCTGGTCGGCGAGGCCCTTGATGTTGGTGATCTCGGCAGAGAAGTCCGGCTGGCCCACGGTGTAGGTGCCGCGGCCGGCAATGGCGCCGCCCTTTTTCTCGAACACCTTACCGAAATATTCCGGCAAATTGGCTGTGTAGGTGGAATCCGGCGAGGTCAGCAGGAAGACTTTTTTCTTGCCCTCGGCGATGGCAAAGTCGGCGACCGCAGTGGCCTGCACATTGTCGGCCGGATAGGTGCCGAACATGACGTCGCCGACAGCGCCAGTCAGCACCGGAGCGGAGCCGCACAGCGTCAATGTCGGAATGCCGAGCGGCTGAGTGAGCTGGCCGGCCGAAATCGACGGATCGGCGTCGCACGGCGTGATCATGATCTTGGCACCGGCGTCAATCAGCTCCTGGGCGACGGTGGCGGTCTGCGCCGTGTCGGAGCGGGTATCCTTGATCATCAGCTTGACGGTGTATTTGCCGCCAAGTCCGCCCTTGGCGTTGAGTTCGTCCAGTGCCATGCGCAGGCCGGCAAGCGCCGGCTGGTCGTAGGGAGCAAGGCCGCCGGTCTGCGCGGTTGCGGCGCCAATGATGATCTCCTCGGCGCTGGCGGTCGAAATGGCGGCGATGCCGAACACGGCCGCATAGAGGGCGGCGCGGTGAAGGCGATAAAGCTTTGGCATGTCGGTTCTCCTTCTGGATTTGTTATCGTTGGCTATGCGGTTTCACTTGTGGGCGTTTCGTTGGCAGGCGTTTCGTTGGCAGGCGTTTCTTTTCCGGTCTTGGCGCGGGCGGTGCGGCTGCCGAGATAGGCGGCGATGACGGCAGGGTTCTTCTGCACCTCGGCCGGCGTGCCATCGGCGATGACGCGGCTATGGTCGATGACGACGATGCGTTCGCACAGGTTCATCACCAGCCGCATGTCGTGCTCGATCAGGACGACGCCGATGCGCCGCTCGGTGCGGACGGCAGAGAGAATCGAAACCAGCTCGGCGGTTTCGACCGCGTTCATGCCGGCGGCGGGCTCGTCGAGCAGCAGGAAGCGCGGCTTCAATGCCAGCGCCCGCGCCACCTCCAGCCGGCGGCGCTGGCCATAGGCGAGCCTGGCCGCGGGCTGGTCGGCAAATTTTTCCAGGCCCATGCGCGAAAGCTCGCGCATGGCGGCTGCCTCGGCACTGGCAAGGTCGGGCTCGACCGAGCGGGCGGCGACCACGACATTTTCCAGCACGGTCATCTGCGGGAAGACGCGGATGTTCTGGAAGGTGCGAGCAACGCCCGAGCGGGCGAAGCGGAAGGCCGAGGCTCGTTTCACCGAGCCGCCGATCGACACGCTGCCGGCACTCGGCTCGACGTCGCCGGCCAGCATGTTGAGCAGGGTCGTCTTGCCGGCCCCATTTGGGCCGATGATGCCGGTGATGCTGTCGGTTTCGAAAGCGAGCGTGACGTCGTCTACCGCAACAACGCCGGCATAGCGCCGCGACAGATGGTCGGCAGACAGCCGGTCGTGCTTGGCGTATACCAGAGGCGCAGCCGGGACCGTTGCGGCTTGGCGGCCGGGCCGGCGCAAAAGGTTCAGCTCGCGCTCGCCGAACAGGCCGGTCGGCCGCCGCCAGATGACCAGGATCATGGCGATGGCGAGCACGCCCTGGGTCAGACCGAACAGCACCGGCAGATGCAGGCCGAACACCTCGCCGCCACCCTCGAAGCGACGCACCACCTCGATCACGACGATGGTGACGACAACACCGGCAAAAGCGCCGAGCGAGGAGCTCATGCCGCCGACGATGAGCATGGCAAGCAAGGTGAAGCCGAGGTCGAAATAGAAGTCGCGCGGCGAAAAGGCGCCGAGGAACTGCGCCATCATGGCGCCGGCGGCCATGGCGGCGACCGCGCCCACTACCCAGGCGGCCAGACGCGAGGTGCGCTGGTCGATGCCGACAGCGGCGGCACCCCGCTCGTCATTGGCAGCGGCGCGGGTGGCAAGGCCAAAGCCGGTTTCCCGGAAAAGCCTTGCCGCCACAAGCGTCACCGAAGCGACGCCGATAGCGGTCCACAGCCCGACCTCGCGCGGTACGCCGTAGAAGGGCTGACTGCCGCGAGTGATCTCGCGCCCGGCAACCAGCAGCGTGTAGACGATGATCAGCATGGCAAGCGTGGCGATAGAGGCGCTCGACCCGGACAGCCTGAGCAGAGGCGTGCCGGTTAGCAGGCCGATGACGATCGCAAGGACAATGACGACGGCGAGTGCAGCGAAGAAGGAGAGTTCATAACCGGCGAGAAACTGCGGCAGATCGCGCAGCGCGGTGCGCTGAAGTGCGGCCGGCATGGTCAGGATGCCGGTGGCATAGGCACCTAGACCGACAAAGGCCGCGTGGCCGAAGGAGACGATGCCGCTGTTGCCGGAAAATATCTGCAGGCCGAGCACCGCCGTCAGCATGATCGCGGCATAAGTGACGACGCGCTGCATGGCGACGCCACTGAAGAAGAAGACAATGAGCGCCCCCAGCAGCAACACCGCCACCATACAGAGGGCATCGGCTGAGGCGTTGCGAAACGCGGCCGGCATCAACGACCGCGCCCTGCCCTCGCTCATCGCCGCCGATGCCATCAGGCGGCCTTGAAGCGGCTGGGCGAAAACGGCGCCAGGATCGGCTGGGCGCCTTCGGTGACTAGTCTTGCCACCGCCTCGCCGACCGCCGGGCCGGTCTTGAAGCCGTGGCCCGAGGAGCCGGCCGAAACGAACAGCCCGTCGATATCAGGCATGGCGCCGATCACCGGCAGGTCGTCGGGGCTCATGTCGTAAAGCCCGGCATAGCCGGGGCGGATGCCGAGATCGGCCATCGCCGGCACGCGCGTCGCAAAGGTCTCGAGGATCTCGACCGATTCCGATTCCTCGACGCCTTCCATGTAGTCGTCGGGATTTTCGACGAAACGCGGACGGCCCGCGTGCTCATGACGCAAGCCGGTGCCGCCGCCGGCCCAGGTGCCGGCAAGGATGACGCCGTCATTGTCGGGCCGTGCATAATTGCAGGAGATGTCGTCGCACCAGGCGAAAGGCATGACCTGGCGCG
The DNA here is from genome assembly GCF_055811195.1 of Mesorhizobium sp. WSM4823. NCBI lineage: Bacteria > Pseudomonadati > Pseudomonadota > Alphaproteobacteria > Hyphomicrobiales > Phyllobacteriaceae > Mesorhizobium > Mesorhizobium sp. WSM4823. The sequence goes on along the minus strand of NZ_JBVVQL010000002.1, from coordinate 114,904 downwards.
CCTTGCCGGCGGCGTCGAGCACGGCCATCGGATGACGCTCGACATGGAGCGGCAGATCGAGACCGACCGTCGCCAGCAAGCGGCGCGTCCATGGTCCGGCGGCAAGCACCACGGCATCGGCCTTCAGCACGGTCCCGTCGGCCAGCGCGACGCCGCTGATACGATCGTCCTCTTTCACCAGCCGTTCGACGAGGCTGTTCTGCATGATCCTGGCACCGCGTGCCTTGGCGGCGCGGGCAATTGCATTGGTGGCGCCGAAGGCGTCGGCATAGCCGTATTCTGGCTCCCATAGCGCCAGCGCGACATTGTCCAGCGCAAAGCCCGGCGCGGCATCGGCGAAGGCTTGCGGCGACAGCGTCTCGATCAATGCGCCCTCGCCGCGAATCCGTTCGGCGGCAGCCTTCCAGCTCGCTTCATTGTCGTTGCCGCAGACCCACATCATGCCGACTTCGGTGACGAAGGAGCCTTCGCCAGCGATCTCCGGCAGTGACACCAATATCTCGCGGCCACGGATGGCAAGCTGCGACAGTTCCGGTATCAGATAGAAGGCGTGCAGCAGCGCAGAAGACTTGCCGGACGGGCCGCCGGCGGGATGCGTCTGCTCGACAAGCGTCACCGCCACGCCGGCCGCGGCCAGATGATAGGCAGCGCTCGATCCAACGATACCCGCACCGACGACAATGACGTCGTTTCCATTCCGCATGGCTGTTCCCCACAGTCTCTTGGCTGCTTTCCGTCAAAGCTAAGACCAGTCGTCTGGCTATGTCAACATCTCTTCATTGTTGACCGAAATTAAAATCTCTGTAATAAACTCCACACAACGAGAGAACACGGATTTCGGGGAGGCCAATGGCGATACGCGACGTTCTGATGCGCGGGGATCTTGCGTTGACGCCGTCGGAGGAAAAGATCGTCCGGCTGCTTCTGACCGACTATCCGACCTCCGGCCTCGGCACCGCTTCATCACTCGCCCGGCGCGCCGGCGTCAGCGACCCGACCGTGGTTAGGCTGGTGGTGAAGCTCGGCTATGATGGCTTTCCGGACTTCCAGGCCAAGCTTCTGGCCGAAGTCGAGGCCAGGCTGCATTCGCCGCTGCTGATGATGGAGGCCAAGCGGCCGACAGGCGCGGAAGACAGCGCCATCCTCGCCTATCTCGGCTCCGTCGGTGCCGCGCTCGAGAAATCTATCAGCCTGACGCCGTTGCAGAGCTATGAGCGCGCCGCCCGTTTGCTGATGGAGACCAAGGGCGAGGTGGTCATGCTCGGCGGCCGTTTCAGCCGTCACATCGCCAGCATGTTCGCCGGCTACATGCTGCAGTTCAGGCCTGAGGTGTGCGACCTCGGCACGTTGTCGGCACAGGCATTCGACACGCTGGCCGATCTCGGTCGCCGCGACGTGCTCGTCGTCTTCGATTATCGCCGCTACCAGTTCGATGTCATCGACTACACCAGGCAGGCGGCGGCGCGCGACGTACGCATCGTGCTATTCACTGACCAGTGGCTGTCGCCGATCGCCGATCTCGCCGAGGTCACCATCGTCAGCCCGCTGGAAGTCGCGTCCCCCTACGACACGCTGGCGCCGGCGATCGCACAGATGGAGGCGCTGGTCGCCCATATCGTTTCCACGCTGAGCGATGGCGCCCGCGAACGCATCGAAAGGCTGGAGGAGGTGCGGCATGCGAATGCCGTGACCCTCGACAGTGCCGGCCCCGACGACACCGGAGCGCGCAGAATGCCCGGTCCCAAATCAGCCCAACCCAAATCAGGCCAATCCAAATCAGCGAAGCAGGATCAGAAAGCATGACGCAGATGTTGCCAAAACGAAACGAGCCGTTCCGGGCCGGCGAAACCGCGCTGCTTCTGGTCGACATGCAACGTGTCTGGCTGGAGCCGGGCGCCGATCCGGGGCACCCCGAACGCGGCCCTGAGCATTATTTCTACAGGCAGACATCGTCGCAGACGATCCCCAATCAGGAGCGTCTTTTGGCGGCAGCTCGCGCCAACGGCGTCGAGGTCATCCACACCATCATCCAGAGCCTGACAAAAGACGGCCGCGACCGCTCGCTCGACCACAAGCTGACGCCGATCCATATCGCTCCCAGCCTGCCGGAAGGCCTGCCGGTGCCGTCGCTGGCGCCGGTCGGCGACGAGATCATGCTGCCGAAGACGTCGTCCGGCATCTTCAATTCGACCAATGTCGACTACGTCCTGAAGAACCTTGGCGTGCGCTACCTCGTCGTAGTCGGCATCATGACCGACCAGTGCGTCGACATGACGGTGCGCGACGGCGCCGACCGCGGTTATCTCGTCACCTGCGTGTCGGATGCCTGCGCCGCGGCGACGCAGGAACGCCACGACATCGCGCTCAAGGCGTTCGGCGGATACTGCTGGGTCACAGACACGGACGAGGTCGTCGCCCGCTTCGAAGCCTTGGGAAAAGCTGCATGACTTCGACAGTCGAACCGCTCGTTGCCGTCGTCACCACCGATCTGTCCGCGATCACGCGCGGCCGCTCGGTCGTCGAAAGCAAGCTGCAGAAGATCGCCGCCACCGGCGTCGGCTGGCTGCAGGCCAATCTGTCGCTGACACCGTTCAATTCCATCGTCGATCCCAACCCCTGGGGTTCGTCCGGCGATGTGCGGCTGGTGCCTGACCTCAACGCCCGTTTTCGCACGGCATTGACCGGATCGGCGACGCCGTTCGACATGGTCGCCGGCAACATCGTCGAACTCGACGGCAGCCCGTGGGTCGGTTGCACGCGAACCATGCTCAGGGATGCGCTGGCGGAGTTGAAGGCGGCAACCGGGCTTTCCGTCATCGCCGCCTTCGAACATGAATTTCATATCGAGGGCGACTTTGTGCCGGGGCATTCGCTGTCGTTTCAGGCGCTGCGGCGGACCGATCCCTTCGCGCCCAATCTGATGGCGGCGCTGGAGGAAGCCGGCGTCGCGCCAGAAGTGGTGATCGCCGAGTTCGGCAACGAGCAGTTCGAGGTGACGCACGAGCCGGCCGATGCGCTTGCGGCGGCCGACCGCGCCGTCTCCATCCGGGAAATCACCCGCGAAGTCGCACGCAATGCCGGCTGGCGCGCCAGTTTCACGCCGAAAGCCGCTCCCGACGCCGTCGGCAACGGCCTTCACATCCATTTCAGCTTCATCGATGCGGCCGGCAAGCCGGCGACCTACGATCCAGCACGACCGGGCGGTCTTTCCAGCCAGGCCGGCGCCTTCTGCGCCGGAGTGCTGCGCCATCTGCCTGGTATCACCGCCATGACGGCGGCGAGCGTGTCGTCCTATTACCGGCTGAAGCCGCATACCTGGAGTTCTTCCTACACCTGGCTTGCCGATCGCGACCGCGAGGCGTCCTTACGTATCTGCCCGACGGTAACGATCGGCGGGCGCGACCCGGCACGGCAATACAACATCGAATACCGGGCGGCCGACGCTACCGGCAATCCCTATCTGTCACTGGCGGCGATCATTCGGGCCGGCCTGGAAGGGCTGAAGGCCAAGCTGCCGACGCCGCCGCTGGTCATCGGCGACCCGACGGTGATGAGCGAGGCGGAGCGCAAGAAGCTCGGGCTCGTACGCCTGCCTGAAACCCTCCCGGCGGCGCTCGACGCGCTCGCCGCCGACAGCACCGTTACCGGATGGTTCGCACCGGTGTTCGTCGAGACCTTCCTCGGCCTCAAGCGGCATGAAACCGAGCGCCTCGCCGGCCTCGACCCGGTGGCCGTCTGCGACCTCTACCGGACGCTTTATTGATGGCTACCCAGCCTGCACATGCCGACCAGCCTCGAAAAGAGTGGCCGGCCGCCGTCGACGTGCTCAACGAGAATGGCCGGTCCGATATCGTGCTGTTGTGCGAGCATGCGTCCAATCACATTCCGGCGGAGTATGGACAGCTGGGGCTCGATATCGGCCATCTGCAACGTCACATCGCCTGGGATATCGGCGCCGCCGAAGTGACGCGCCGCCTGTCGGTGCTGCTCGATGCGCCGGCCTTCCTCAGCGGCTATTCCCGGCTGCTGATCGACCTTAACCGGCCGCTGGGCACCAATGGCAGCATTCCGGTGCTCTCCGAAGACACCGATATTCCCGGCAATATCGGGCTCGATCCGTCCGAGCGGGCACGTCGCGCCGAAATCATGTTCGCGCCTTTCCATGATCGGGTGGCCGCCCATCTCGACCTTCGGGCGAAGGACGGCAGGCCGACGCGGATCGCGACGATCCACAGCTTCACGCCGGTCTTCCTCGGGGTTCCCAGGCCCTGGCATGCCGGCGTGCTTTACGATCGCGCCGGCGATTTCGGTGAAACGATCCTCACCGGCCTGCGCAACGACACAGCCCTCAACGTCGCGGCGAATGTGCCTTACGTGATCAGCCGCGATGCCGACTACGCCGTGCCCATCCATGGCGACGATCGCGGCATTGCCGCCGTCCTCATCGAGATCCGGCAGGACCTGTTGGCGAGCCGCGCCGGCATCGAGGCATGGGCGAACCGCCTGGCCGCCGCCTTGCCCATGCAGAGGGAGAAGGCGTCATGAGCAATCTCAGCCTGCGCGAGCGCGACGCGGCAACCATCGCCCAAATCGGCAAGCTGCGTTTCTCCCCGCTGAGCGTCGTCGGCGGCCGAGGTAACCGGCTGATCGAGGAAGGCGGCCGCTCGCTGCTCGACCTGTCCGGCTCGGCCGGTCCGGCCATTCTCGGCTACGGCCACCCGGCGATCGTCGAGGCGGTCGAAGCCTCGATCCGCGACATGGCCGGCGCCAGTCTCTTGCTCTATCCGAACGAGCCGGCCGTGTCGTTGGCCGAGCGCTTGCTGGCGATCACGCCCGGCAATGGCGAGCGCCGCGTCTGGTTCGGCCATTCCGGCTCGGACGCCAATGACTGCGCCGTGCGCGTGCTGCAGGCCGCAACCGGCCGCTCCCGCTTTATCTCCTTCATCGGCTCCTATCACGGCAACCTCTCCGGCTCGATGGGCATCAGCGGCCATACCGCCATGACCCACACGCTGCCGAGGCCTGGCGTGCTGTTGCTCCCCTACCCCGATCCCTACCGGCCGCACTTCAGCGCCGAGGAGGTTCTGGCCCTCCTCGATTATCAGTTCGAGACCACCTGCCCGCCGCATCAGGTCGCGGCCGTGTTCATCGAGCCGCTGATGTCGGATGGCGGGCTGATCGTGCCGCCGCCCGGCTTCCTCAAGGCGCTTGAAGAGCGCTGCCGAAGGCACGGCATCAGGATCGTCGTCGACGAGGTCAAGGTCGGATTGGCCCGCAGCGGCATGATGCATTGCTTCCAGCATGAGGGCCTGACGCCTGATCTCGTCGTGTTCGGCAAGGGTATCGGTGGCGGCCTGCCGCTGTCGGCCGTGATCGGCCCGAAGGAGATCATGGATCACGCACCGGCCTTCGCGCTGCAGACCACAGCCGGCAACCCGGTGGCGACATCAGCTGGCAATGCGGTGCTTAAAACGATCGAACGCGAGGAGTTGGTCGAGCGTTCGGCGCGCGTCGGCGCGCTGTTCTCGAATACGCTCAAAACGCTCGCCGCAAAACACGAGATCATCGGCGACGTGCGCGGGCGCGGCCTTGCCGTCGGCGTCGACCTGGTCAAGGACCGCAAGACGCGCGACCCCGTCGCGGCGACGACGACGGCCAAGATCATCTATCGCGGCTACGAACTGGGCGCGGCCTTCACCTATGTCGGGCTGAAGGCCAATGTGCTCGAATTCATGCCGCCGCTGACGCTGACCGAAGATGAGGTTGCCGAGGGCGTGGCGATCGTCGACCAGGCGATCGCCGATGTCAGCGCCGGCAAGGTCTCAGACACCGATGTCGCGTCCTTCATGATGTGGTAGCGGGGGCCAGCTGAAGGGCGGCGCGCCCGCCATTGGGAAAAGCTATCCCACCCACTTCTCATAGTCGGACACCAGCAGGTGCAGCGGCGCGACGTCTTCGTCGATGTCGGCGAAGCGGCCGATCGGTTCGCGAAAGACATTGTCGGTGAGATCGTCATTGACGGTCGACACCTCGCCGATCAGCACATCCTTGCCCTCGGCCCAGAAGGCATGCCAGACGCCGGGCAGCAGCGTGACGCTCTGGCCTGGGTCGAGCTTCAACAGCCCGCCCGCCGGCAGCCTGTGGATGGTTCCGTCGACAGGCACCGATACCTCGGCCTTCGGGTCGATGCCGCCATCGCGATCGTGCATGAACAGTTCCAGCACCAGCCTGCCGCCACCACGGTTGATGATGTCTTCGGCCTTGATGTTGTGGCGGTGCATCGGCGACAGCTGATCCTTGCGCGAGATCATGATCTTTTCGGCATAGAGCATGCCCATGCCCTTCTTCATGTCCTCGTAGCGGCCGTTGCGAACGGTGAACAGGAAGAGGCCGAGATCGTTGAACTTGCCCTGGCCGTAATCGGTGATGTCCCAGCCAAGCCGGGAGGAGAAGATGGCCGACGAATCCTGCCGGCGCGCCTTCATCTCTTCCGGCGACCAATAGGCGAAGGGCGGCATGATGTAGCCGAACGAGCGAATGAAGGTATCGGCATCGCGGATGATGTCGTTGACAGTGGAACGTTTCATGGTCGTGATCCTTCTTCAGGCGGCGCCTACAGCGCATAACCGAACACCGCTCCGGTGTCGACGTAAAGCGCATGCTGGCCTCATGACATCCGGTTCGATCAAGGCCATAAGTCCAGGCAAATCCCAAGGGCGACAATCCATGCTGAGCATAGACGACCTCGATACGCCGGCCATCCTGATCGATATCGACCGCGCCGAAGCCAATATCGCGCGGGCGCAGGCCCATGCCAACCGCCACGGGCTGAAGCTCAGGCCACACATCAAGACCCACAAACTGCCTTACTGGGCCAAGAAGCAGATCGCAGCGGGCGCTGTCGGCATCACCTGCCAGAAGATCGGCGAAGCCGAGGTGATGGCTGATGCCGGTCTCACCGACATTTTTCTCCCTTACAACATTCTGGGCAAGGCCAAGCTGGAGCGCCTCAAGGCGCTGCATGGCCGTGTGACCCTGTCGGTGACATCAGACAGCGTGGAAACGCTTGCCGGGCTCGATGCCACCTTCACCGATCCAGGCCAGCCGCTACAGGTGCTGGTGGAGTGCGATACCGGCATGGGCCGCTGTGGCGTCCAGTCCGCCAGCGAGGCGGTCGCATTGGCCAGAGAGATCGACAAGGCCAAGGGGCTCGCCTTCGGCGGGCTGATGACCTATCCGGCGGCAGGCCGCGCTGCCGAAGCCGAGACGTGGCTCGCCGAGGCGCGCCAGGCGCTCGCCGCATCAGGCCTTGCCTGCGAACGCATCTCCAGCGGCGGCACGCCGGATATGTGGCGCTCGGGCGAGGACAGCGTCGTCACCGAATACCGACCGGGCACGTACATCTATCTCGATCGCTACCAGGTCGCCAAAGGCGTCGGAAGCCTAGACGATTGCGCGCTGACGGTGCTGTCGACCGTGGTCAGCCATCCGACACAGGAGCGCGCCATCCTCGACGCCGGCAGCAAGGCCTTGTCCAGCGACACACTGGGGCTTGCCGATTTCGGCGAATTGCTGGGTATTCCCGGCGCGAGGGTGACCGGCCTCAGCGAAGAGCATGGCACTGTCACGCTTTCAGGCGAAACAAAACTTCGCATCGGCGAGCGCGTGCGCGTTGTGCCAGACCATTGCTGCGTCGTCACCAACCTGTTCGACGAGGTGCATCTGATCGACGGCGACAAGGTGCTTCAGACGCTGCCGGTGGCGGCGCGCGGTCGCATGGGGTAGCGCTTCAACTTCCTAAACGCTGGCGGGAAGGAAATCGACGGAACTCAGTTAGCCTGTCTCGCCGCGACACGGCGCATGGAGATGACGCGACGACGCAGGATTTCCGTGCGCATCGCCATCAGATGCAGCGCGAAGAACAGCACGGTAAAGCCGAGAGCCATCACCAGCAACGGCCGCAACAGGCTGGGATCGATGGTCGGCCCGCCGAGCCGGAACACCGAAGCCGGCTGATGCAGAGTGTTCCACCAGTCGACCGAGAATTTGATGATCGGGATGTTGATGAAGCCGACCAGGGTGATGATTGCGGCGGCCCAGGCGGCACGCGCCGCATCGTCGAGTGCCCGCGTCAGCGCGATGATGCCGAGATACATCAGAAACAGCACGAAGACCGAAGTCAGCCGCGCATCCCACACCCACCAGGTGCCCCACATCGGCTTGCCCCAGATCGAACCGGTGATCAGTGCGAGTGCCGTAAAGACGGCGCCGATGGGTGCCGCGGATTTCAGCGCGACATCGGCCAGCGGATGGCGCCATACCAGCGTGCCCAACGCGGAAACCGCCATCAGCGTGAAACACATCATGGCCAGCCAGGCGAAGGGCACATGGATATACATGATGCGCACTGTTACGCCCTGCTGGAAATCCTCCGGCGCCGTGAAGCTCATATAGAGCCCGGTGGCCAGGAGAAGCGTAGCGGTGGTCGCCAGCCACGGCACCAGCCTGTCAGCCAGCCCGACAAACCGCGTCGGGTTGGCGAAATCCATCCAGCCGCTGAGGCGTGAAGTCAGGTCACTCATGCGGCTTTACAATAAACCGACGATGCGTTTGGGGCAATCGAGTGGTGGTGTCGCAGGCGAGGCTTTCCCTTCTCCTCACGGGAGAAGGGAAAGAACTCAGGCGGCCTCGCCCGTGATGGTGCGGCTGAGGCGGCGGACTTCCTCGTCGTTGAGCAGGCCGCCGGCGCGCAGCAGGCTGGCGAAGCGGCCATTGCGCATCGACAGTTCGGCGAAGCCGCCCATTTCGACCACCCTGCCCTTGTCCATGAACACGACCAGATCGGCATCGCGAACCGTGGTCAGGCGGTGGGCGATGATGAAGGTGGTGCGGCCGCGCCGCAATTCGTCGATCGCTTCCTTAACGCGGTCTTCCGTCTCGACATCGAGCGCGCTGGTCGCTTCGTCGAGCACCAGGATGGGCGCGTCCTTGAGTACGGCGCGCGCGATCGCGATACGCTGGCGCTCGCCGCCTGAAAGCTGTCCGCCGCGTTCGCCGACGACCGTGTCGTAGCCGTTGCTCTTCGACAGGATGAAATCCTGCGCGGCCGCGGCATTGGCGGCTGCATGGACCTCATCGTAGGTCGCCTCGGCGCGCCCGACACGAATATTGTCCTCGATCGAGCGGTTGAGCAGGCCCGCATCCTGGAACACGGTGGCGATCGAATGGCGCAGCGACTTGCGGGTCACTGTGCGGGTATCGATGCCGTCGATCAGGATACGGCCGCTGGATGGCGCAAAGACGCGCTGCAAAAGATTGATGAGCGTGGTCTTGCCTGCGCCCGTCGGACCGACGATGGCCACCGTCTGGCCGGCATGGACTTCGAATGACACGTCGTGCACGCCCTGGCCCGAATTGGCGAATTCGAAGCTGACGTTCTCAAAACGCACATGACCGGTGACATTGCCGAGGTCACGCAACCCGTCCGGCTCGGCGGCGTCGGCCGCGGAGTCCTCAAGGCGATAGAATTCCTCGAGCTTGGCCCTGGCTTCCGAGATCTGGTTGGCAAAGGCCGACATCTGGTCGAGCCGGGCGATCAGCAGCGTGGCAAAGCCGGTAAAGGCGATGACGTCACCGATACGCAATTGGCCATGCATGACCAGATAGGAGCCGATCAACAATACGATCATCATCGAGATGGTCGAGGACAGGCGGTGCAGAGCGTTGGCCAATGCCCACCAATCGAGCACCGGATACTGGGCATCAAGCAGATTCTTGACATAGCGCTTCAACGCGTCGGTCTCGTGGCCGATGCGATTGTAGCTCTGCAGCACAGCGACATTGCTGACCGAGTCGCTCACATGCGCGAACACCTTGTGGAAGTGCCGCTCGACCGACGCTTGGCCTTCCCTGGTGCGACGCATCACCAGCCGCCCGATTCCGACATACAGCGCGCCGAGCGCCAGCAGGACCATCGACATGCGAACATCCATGCTGAGCGCCGTCGGCACCAGCAGAACCAGCGCGACGACAGTGGACAGATGCTGCCTCATGAACTCGAGCCAGAGGCTGAACAAGGTTTCGACCGCGCGCAGAAGCGTATGCAGCGAATTGGAGGTGCCGCGCTGATGATGCCAAGCAAGCGGCATGGTGATCACGCGCTCGAACGACTGGCATAGAACCTCGCTGCGGCGTGCATGGGCAAAGCGGTCGGCGCCGCGCGCCACCAGAACGAAGGCGACGACGTTGAAGACGCCGATACCGGCCCACACCGCGAGCGTCGAAAAGACCGAGCCCCCGTCCGAAATAGCATCGATCACCCGTCCGAACATGATCGGCTCAAGGATGGCGATAATGGCAAGCGCGACATTCGCCCCGCAGATAAACGCCACGCGTTTCCTGTCGGCAGCGAGATAACCGAGCGCTCTCCAGTAGATTTGCAGAAGGGACACTTCAGCTACTCCGGCAAATTGTTATTGTGCACTGCATCATTTTCTGACTCGTACCTGTTGACGTGTCGCGAAACAATGCTCGTTTACCCCTTCAGTTCCCAATTCGCGAACAAAAGATGGCGACGCTGCGAAATCTGTCGTGATCACCTAACGGTTTGAGAAAAAAGGTAAAATGTCAGCGTTGCGGCAAAATCATGGCAGGCTCCAAGCACTGCCGCAATTTTAATCAGCAAATGGTTAGGTACGAGTTTCTACAGCCTGCATCGGCTTTTCGGAAAGCTGATGCGCGGTAGAATTGCTAGAACATCCTTAAACAATGCGCGTCCCTAAGGCGTGTAAAGACGCTCCAAATCCTTGAAACTACGCCGGTATCCTGACGACCACCTCGGCCTTGTCGCCGGCTTTCGGTTCGAAAGACGACGCCTTCGTCTTTTTACCATCCACCTCAAGCGAGATGGCTTTGGCCTTGGCGTCACGGACAACGCGAACCCTGAGTTCGGCCCCCAGCACCTTGAGCGTTGCCGCATAGCCGTCCCAATGGCTGGGGAGTTTCGGCTTGAACTGGATGCGCTGTCCCCTGCGCTCGATGCCGAGGATACCCTCGACCGCCGCGCGGTAGAGCCAGCCGGCCGATCCGGTATACCAGGTCCAGCCGCCGCGGCCGCCCTTGCCTTGTCCGGCGTAGACGTCGGCGGCAACGACATAAGGCTCGACGCGGTAGTGCTCGGCAGCCGCCTCATCGAGCGCATGATTGACCGGATTGAGCATCGAGAAACAGCGGTATGCGTCGTTAGTGCGCCCCATTTCGGCGAGCGCAATGACGAACCATGTCGCTGCGTGAGTGTACTGGCCGCCGTTTTCACGAACACCTGGCGGGTAGCTCTTGATGTAGCCCGGGTTCTGTTCCGTCTTGGAGAAGGGCGGGGTGAAAAGCTTGACGATCTTGAGCTCGTCGTCGACGAGCATTTTCATCGCCTGCTGCATCGCTGTCGTCGACCGCGCCGGATCGCCCTCCCCTGACAGCACGCTCCACGACTGGGCAATCGAGTCGATCTTGCACTCCTGCGAAGCACGCGACCCCAGCGGCGTGCCATCGTCGAAGCTGCCGCGACGGTACCATTCACCATCCCAGGCCGTGCTTTCCAACGCCCGCTTCAGCACGTCGGCGTGTTTGGTCCAGGCTTGCGCGCGTTTGGCGTCGCCTTCCGCCTTGGCGATAGGTGCAAAGTCGCCCAGCGTCTTCAGCAGGAACCAGCCCAGCCAGACGCTCTCGCCCTTGCCGTGCTCGCCGACACGGTTCATGCCGTCGTTCCAGTCGCCACCAAGGATCAGCGGCAGCCCGGCGGGGCTGCTGCGCTCGATGGCAAGGTCGAGTGCGCGCGCGCAGTGATCGTAGAGTGAAGCGGTCTTCTTCGATATCTCCGGGGTGAAGAAGGCGTCGTGCTCGCCTTCCTCCAGCGGCGGCCCGTCGATAAAGGGCAGTTGTTCCCTGAGGATCGCGGTGTCGCCGGTCACCAGCAAGTAGCGTGCCGTGGCGTGGGCGAGCCAGACCACGTCGTCGGAAATCATGGTGCGGACGCCTGCGTCGGTGCGCGGCAGCCACCAGTGCTGCACGTCGCCTTCGGGGAATTGCCGCCGCGCCGCGTTGAGTATCTGGTCGCGCGCCAGCTTCGGATCATGGACAAGCAGGGCCAGCGTGTCCTGCAACTGATCGCGGAAGCCGAAGGCGCCGCTCGCCTGGTAAAAGGCGGAGCGGGCGCGGATGCGGCACGCAAGGCTCTGATAGGGCAGCCAGTGATTGACCAGGGCGTCGAGCGCTTTGTCCGGCGTCTCGACCTGGATGGTGTCGAGAAACCCGCGCCACGTGCGTTCGTTGTCGGCCAGCCGCTGATCGAAATCCTTGCTGCGATGCTGCTGCACCAGGGCGCTGGCTTCCTCGGCAGAGGCTGCATCGCCGAGCAGCCAGAGCAGCGTCACGTCGCCTCCGGCAGGGATGTCGATGTCGCGAGCGATTGCAGCACAAGGATCGTCGCCGGCCTCGACGCGGCCCGACAGGCTGGCGCCGCTGAGCACGGCATGCGGAAGTTCGCTGGTGCCGTGCCGGCCGATGAACTCGCCGCGGTCGGCCGTCACCGAATCCGCCGGGCTGTCGGCGGCCAGGAAGGCGACCCGCTCGCTGAAGTCGAGCCCGTAGGGATTTTGCGCCAGCAACGCCCCGGTCGCCGCATCCCTGGACGGAACGATGGTCGCCGCGGTGCGCGAACGATGGCTGCCAAGAACCCACTCCGCATAGGCATAGACGCGCAGGCGCGCCGGCACCGAACCCGAGTTCTGGATGCGCAATCGGGAGATTTTCACCGGATCGACAGGATCCACCACATGGGTGAGATCCATCGATAGAGGCCCGCGCTTCGAACGGAAGGTCGAAAAGCCCTGCCCATGCCATGTCTCGTAGGTCATGGCTGGATCGCGCACCACGGCGGCCAGCGGCGAAAACGCCCGGCCGCTAGCGTGATCGTAGATATAGATGCCCTCGCCGGGCCGGTTGGTGACCGGGTCGTTCGCCCACGGCGTCAGTTGATAGTCACGGCTGTTTCGGCTCCAGGTGAAGGCGGCGCCTTCAGCCGAAACGTGGAAACCGAACGACGCATTGGAGACGACGTTGATCCAGGGTTGCGGCGTCGTGCGCCGCCCGGCCAGACGCACGACATAGTGGCGTCCATCGCCGTCGAAGCCGCCAAAACCGTTCCACTGGTTGAGCCCGCTGCCGTCGGCACTGGCTTCGATCGAGGCTTGGGCAACCCACGCCTGTGGCTCCGGCGGAGACGGTTCACGAAGCGCTGGTGCAGCCGCCGGCTGCAAGGCGTCTCGCGCTTGCAGCGCCGCGGCCTCGGCGCGCTCGATCTGATCGAAGATGGTGCCGTTGCGCGTGTGCAGGACAACGCGGGCGACGGCGAGCAGCGTCTTGTAGGTCGTCTCGTCCATCAGGTCGCGGCGGACCGCGAAGATGTGCTGGCGGGGTCCGAGCTCCTTGCCGCGCAGGCGGCTGTTCTCGCACAGTGTCTCGACCGCCCGTTGCAGGTCCTGCACGTAGGATGAAGCCTGCTCGTTGACGACGACGAAGTCGATCATCATGCCGCGGGCGCGCATATATTCCTGGAAGCGGAGCGCCTGGGCGACGATTTCAAGGTCGGCGACGTCGCCGATCCTGACCAGGAAAATCGGAAAGTCGCCGGATATGCTGGTCGGCCACAGGCCCGACTGCTTACCGAGCCCGGAAGCGATCGATTCGGCCGGGAGGCGCAGGAACGGATCAGGATAGATCAGGTAGCGCGCCAGATTCTGCACATTGGCGGCATCGGCAAGGCTGAGGCCGAGATGACGGGTCTGCACCTGCGAGCGGGTCCAGGCGAGCATCGCCTGGCGAGCGAAGGCTTCCGGATGATCAAGCCGCGCAATGGCTTCTTCCAGCTCGGCGCGGCTGGCCCCGACAGCCGTCCAGAAGGTCAGCGATATCTTCTTGTTGGCCGGCACGCGCACCCGCCGGCGCAGTGCGGCGACCGGATCCAGCGTGAAGCCGGAATGGCCGCCGAGCTTGGCGCTGGGATCGAAGGCGGCGGCGTCGGCAATGGTGCGGCCGCGGCCGATGAAGGCACGCCGGTCGGTTTCGGCCTCGGCATCGCGCGTCGAGCCAGACGGGTCGGTAACGAAATGCACCAGGGTGACATCAGGCTCATCCGCTTCCCGCTTGCGTCTTGTGGCGAAGATCGCCGCATTATTCGCAGCGATTTCGGTTTCCACGAACATTTTCGAGAAGGCCGGATGCGCATTGTCGGACGCCTCGGAACCCAGCACCAGTTCGGCAAAGGAGGTTACCTCGATATGCCGGTCGACCGGGCCGTCATTATAGAGCGTCACCCGTCGGCCTTCGCCGTTTCCTTCGGAGATGACTATGCATTCGACCTCCGAACGCAGTGATCCTACCGATTTGACGAAGCTCGCCTTGTCATCGGAAAACAGCGTTTGCACCTGTTCGTCGGTGGCACGCTTCGGCTCTGATGTGGCCGACCACCAGTCGCCGGTGCCGCCGTCGCGCAGGAAGATATAGGAGCCAAGCCGATCCTCGGTCGGATCCGGCTGCCAACGCGTGACGGCAAGCTCGCCCCAGCGGCTATAGCCGGAGCCGGTCGCAGTGACCATGACCGAGTAGCGGCCATTGGACATGACACTGGTCGAACGCAGCGCCTTGAGCGGGTTAAGCACGATGCGCGTATCCGGGCTCTCGATTTCCGTTTCGTCCTTCGACCGTTCGTCGGCCTCGGTCCTGACGGTGGCGGTCGGGATGTCGCGCGGCGCCCTTTCCTGCAGCAGCAATTCGGCCGATTCGATCACCGGATCGCTATGGAATCGGTCGCGCAGGCGCCCTTCGAAGATGGCGTCGGCAACGGCAGCGATCGACATGCCGGAATGGTGGGCCATGTAGTTCAGCACGACGACATGGTCGGTGCCCTCCGGCACCCGCTGCGGGGTGAAATCGACCGCATCGTAGAAGCCGTGCCGGCCAAGGGCGCCGATCTGCCTCAGCCTGGCCAGGTTCTGCACCGATTCACGCGGGGTGAATTGCGCCGCCAGCACGGTCGCATAAGGCGCAATCACCGTGTTCTGGCCAAGGCCTCGCTTCAGGCCGAGCCCGGGCACGCCGAAATTGGTGTACTGGTAAGTCAGTTCGCGGTCACGGGCGTTGTAGGCCGCCTCCGAAATCCCCCAGGGCACGTTCTTCGAACGGCCGTACTGGATCTGGCGCTTGATGATGAGCTTGCTGGTCTGGTTGAGGATCGAGCCTTGCGGCTCCTTCATCACCAGCGGCGGCATCAGATACTCGAACATCGAGCCGGACCAGGACATCAGCGCGCCCTTGAACCCGATCTCGACGATCGGCCGGCCGAGGTGGAACCAGTGCTCCGTCGGCAGATCGCCCTTGGCGATGGCGAACAGGCTGGTCAGCCGCGCCTCGGAAGCCAGGAGGTCATAGCAGCTTTCGTCGAGCTGATGCTCCTCGACCCGGTAGCCGATCGACAGCAGCTTGCGCTCCTGCCGCATAAGGAACGAGAAATCCATCTCGAAGGCGAAGCGGCGCGAGCGCTCGCGCAACGAAAGAAGCTTGGCCCGCAACGCTTCGACGGCATTGTCGTCGCTATGCGCATCATGGACATGCGCCTCGCAGGTGGCCTCCAGTCTCGCCGCCCAGTCGGCGATGATGTCGCTCTGTGTCGATGCGGCCTCGGTATGGATGGCGATGGCGAGTTTGCGAATCTCGCCTGCCAGAACGGCGAGATTGATGGTGCGGATCGACGCCATCTCGGGCTGTGCCTTGATCGATTCGACCGCCCGCCGCATGCCGTCGAGGCGATCAGCGAGCCGCTGGCGCAACGGCCGCAACTGGCGGCGGTCGTCAGGCAGTTCCGCCAGGCTTTCGTCGAGGATCGTCACCGTATCGAGGATACCTTCGAAGTCGCCTTGAAGGTGGACTGCAGGCGCTTCCGCCCATTCGGCGCAGGCTGCCGCCACCGCCACCAGATGGCCGGCGAGATTGCCGCTGTCGACGGCGGAAATGTAGAGCGGATAGAGCGGCTTCAGCGTCGTCGTGTCGTACCAGTTGAAGAGATGGCCACGCTCGCGCGGCATGCTCTCGATGGTCGACATCGTGGCGTCGATGCGGGTGGCGGCGTCGGACAGGCTTATCCAGCCGAAATCGCGCGCCGAAACCACGGACAGGAGATAGACGCCGATATTGGTCGGCGAGGTGCGGGGCGCCACGACAGGTGCCGGACTTTCCTGGAAATTGTCGGGCGGCAGATTGTGGTGCTCGGCCGTTACGAAGGTCTCGAAATAATGCCATGTGCGCCGGGCGACCGTTCGCAAGGCATGAATGTCGGCCGCCGATATGCGCAAACGGTCCTCGGTTTCGGCCGAGCGGCTGATCCAGAAAGCGAAGGCCGGCGAGCCGATCCAGAACAGCGCGAAGAAGAAAGCGACGAAAGCTCCGGTGGAATCGGCCAGAACCGGGATTGCAAGACCGACTACACCGACAATCACCGCGCCATACATCATGCCGTAATAGGAGCCGAGATCGTTATCGCCGTTCTTGTGCGCCTGCGAGGCAGTGCGCCATTCGAGCAGGTTCTGCCGGCTGACGAACAGGCGGTAGAGCGTGCGAATGATGGCGTCGCCCATCATCCAAGCCAGATGCGCCATCAGCACGATCTTCAGAGCCACCAGGGCGGTGCCGAAGACAACGTCGCGCCCCAGCGCCGAGAAATGGCCGCGTGGCGTCTGGTCGCCGCTTTTCGGCAAGATGGCGTGGACGATGTCGAACGTCGGCGCCATGAACAGTGTGAGGATCAGCAGCGCCTGCCATTGGGCCGCCTGCGTGAAAGGCAGCAGCGTCCAGCCGGCGATCGCCGCCATTACCCAGAAGATCGGCGTCAGCGAGCGGCGCAGATTGTCGACCATCTTCCAGCGCGACAGCGCCGGCACGCTGGAGCGCGGATCGAGAAGGAAGCCCAGAAGCTGCCAGTCGCCGCGTGCCCAGCGATGGTGGCGCGACGCGTCGACCGAATAGCGGGTCGGGTAGTCCTCGACCAGTTCGACGTCCGTGACCAGCGCCGCGCGTGCCAAGGCGCCTTCGAGCAGATCGTGGCTAAGGATGGTGTTTTCTTCGATGCGGCCCTTCAGCGCCGCTTCGAAGGCGTCGACATGATAGAGGCCCTTGCCGGTGAAGGAGCCATCGCCGAAGACGTCCTGGTAAATATCCGAGACGGCAAAGACGTAAGGATCAAGGCCGCGATTGGCGGAAAAGACCCGCTGGAAGAAGGATGCGTCGTCGCCGCTGGTCAGTGAGGCGGTGATGCGCGGCTGCAGGATGGTGTAGCCCGCGGTGACGACGCGCTTTGCCGCATCGAAATGCGGCCGGTTGAGCGGATGACAAAGTTTGCCAGCCAAACTAGCGACGGCATCGCGCGTGGTGCGCGTATCGGCGTCCAGCGTCATCACATGGACGACGTTTTCCGGCAATGGCACGTCCAGCGGCAGAAATGTGGTGTCGCTGTCACCACGCAGCAGAAGATTCAGTTCGTGCAGCTTACCGCGCTTGCGTTCCCAGCCCATCCAGGCGCCCTGGGATTCATTGTAGAGCCGCCGGCGATGCAGGACGTAGAAACGCGGCGCGCCTTCGCTGGGATAGCGGGCGTTCAACCGCGCGATCTCGTCGCGAGCATATTGGAGGATCTCAATATCCGCCGCGTCGATTTCGGTTTTCGAGTCCGGCCAATCCGAAAGCAGGGCGAAATGGATTTCGTCCGCCGTGTTGGCCAAGTGGTGCACTTCGATATTGCGGATGTTTTCCTCGACGTCGTCGCGCGAGCCGATCAGCGACGGCACCACCACCAGCGTGCGGGCCTCTGGCGGCATGCCGCGCCTGTAGTCGTAGCCAACGAGGCGGGTCGGCTTCAGGAACAACGATACGACGGTGTTGAAGAAGGCAAGCGCGCCTTCGCTCGCCGGCACGGCAAACAGCGCCAACATCAAGACGATCGACGGCACGGACAGGCCGAGACTGGCAAGGGCATTGCCGGAGAGGACCAGAAGCAGGACCGTCAACGCGAACACCGGCACGACAATGCCTAGCCATCCGGTCTTGCCGAACGCCCGTTTGGTCGCGACGCTGACGGTCGGCCGATAACCGATCGCCTTTTCCAGCTCCAGCCGGCGCGGGCCGACCAGGAAGAACCCGACGTCGGTGTGAGCGGTCGGACCGGCATCGGTGGTATCGGCGACGGCGGCATGGCCGGCGAGTTCGATCGCCTTTTCGGCGACGCGGAATTCGGAACGATCGGAGCGGCGCGCCAATTCTTCGATCGCAGTCCGGTACTGGTCGCGCGAGAAGAAATCGAGCGCGGCGAAATCGGTGCGCTCGCGCAGCAAGGTGTCGATGCGGCTGACGCCTTCGAACCAGACGGTCCAGTCGATATCGTTGATCAGTCTGAGGCCGCGGATGATGTTGCCGGTGGTTACGTTACCTCCGGACAGCGTGCGGTGCTCGCTGATGATGATTTCCTCGGCATCGGAGCCGGACTTTTCAAGCTCGCCCTCCAGCCATTCCAGCGCCCTGCCGGCATTCTGCGATCCGTCGCGCAGGCGATAGAGCAATTGGGTGGCAAAAGTGGTGTCCTGTGCATGGGGGACATAGTGCGACAGAATCGCCTGACGGTCGGCGCTGTCGTCGATCGCCAGCACGCGGTCGGCAACCTCGTTGGCAATCTGGCGCATCTGCCGGGTCCGATTGACCCGGACCGCGATCCGGCGAAGGTTTTCGATCAGAACGAAGCGCAGCAGCGACGGTAGGGCCCAAAGCTCGCCGATCTTCAGCGGCTCGACGGATTGAAAGCCTTCGACGATCGCCTTGAACATGGTGGCGGAGACGGAACTGTCCGAATGCGCGACATAGGTCCAGGCCAGCGCAAGCGCACGCGGCACGCTGGCGCCGTCGGACAGCTTCAGGGTCGGCAACTGCCGATAGAAACGGCGCGGCAGGTCGCGCTTGACCTGGAAGATGGTTTCCTCGACCAAATAGTTGTTGTCGAGCAGCCATTGCGCCGCCGGCGTGATCGTCTCGCCCTTCGCCTGCGCGGCATTGGTCGAGCGATAGACTTCCAGGATCTTGGCGGCGCTGTCGCGGATGCGTGGCTGGAAATCGAAAGGCTCCAGGCCGAACAGATCCTTGACGTCCCCCTTGGCGAGACTTGTGCCCAGCGTCCGCAGGCGCTCTTCCGGCAGGAAATTGGAGCGTATCGGCTCTTCCGTGATGGTCGGGAAGCTCGCGCTCGTCTTTTCCATTTGGGTAGGGCTTGTCTGTATATTCATTGAAAATTCCGCATGGGGGACGCATAGCGGCGTCACCGCCACGGCAATGTCCCTAAAACCGATTCAAATGCAATTGGTTGCATCGAAACACGGGCCGAAAGTTTGTTTTCGCACCACAACTTTCAGACGATCACCCCCTCGTTCCCGTCGGGACTCGATCGACGGAAGGATTCGGGCTTTTTCGTGATGTGGGCTTGAGCTTACGGCATATTTCGCCGGTGCTGCGATCATGTTTCGAAACAGGCGTTAATCGTTTGCAGCAACCCGTTCGATCCTGATCACGAACAGCGTTGCCTTTCGGGCAGGCTCCAGGCGCCATTTCACGGCGTCCGGCCCGAGCAATAATGTGTCGCGCGGCCCGATGCGGACAGATGCCGCGCCGGCCACTGTGATCTCGCCGTCAAAACACAGGATGAGGGTCGCGTCGGCCACTGAATGGACGTCGATCGGGGCTGAGATCACCACGCGCTCGACAGCGTGGGCCATCCGCCCGCGCCGCGTCATGACGTTGAGATCGATGATCGGACCGGCGATCAGCGCCGCTTGCGTCGGCACGTCGGCAGGAAAGGAAAGCGGGGCGGAAGCCCTGGTCATCGCAGCAGCCGGGCGGCCGGCGATATCGAGGATAATCCCCTCGCCTTCCAGCACGGCCAAGGTTCGGTCCACTCCGGAAAACCCGGAGAACGGCCCGCCACTTTCGACGCGTGCCATGGAGACGCGCCAGTCGAAATGGTCGAGCGCGGCACCTGCGGGCGAGACGGCGATCTCCGTCGTCATCCCGCCGCCGTTCTTCCACGGCATGGACCGGTATTCGGCTGCCCGGAGGATGTGCAAGGCGTGGCTCAGCCGAGAATGCCAGGCAGGTTGAGCTGGTGCTCCCTGGCGCAGTCGATGGCGACATCATAGCCGGCATCGGCGTGGCGCATGACGCCGGTCGCCGGGTCGTTCCACAGCACCCGCTCCAGGCGTTTGGCCGCTTCTGATGTGCCGTCGGCGACGATGACCATGCCGGCATGTTGCGAGAAGCCCATGCCAACGCCGCCGCCGTGGTGCAGCGATACCCAGGTTGCGCCGGAGGCGGTGTTGAGCAGCGCATTGAGCAGCGGCCAGTCGGAGACGGCGTCCGAGCCGTCCTTCATCGCCTCCGTCTCGCGGTTCGGCGAGGCAACGGAGCCGGAATCGAGATGATCGCGGCCGATGACCACTGGCGCCTTGAGTTCGCCTTTCGCTACCATTTCGTTGAAGGCGAGGCCGAGCCGGTGGCGGTCGCCGAGACCGACCCAGCAGATGCGCGCCGGCAACCCTTGAAAGGCGATGCGCTCGCGCGCCATGTCGAGCCAGTTGTGCAGGTGGGTATTGCCGGGCGTCAGTTCGCGCACCTTGGCGTCGGTCTTGTAGATGTCCTCAGGATCGCCGGAGAGGGCTGCCCAGCGGAATGGGCCGATGCCGCGGCAAAACAGCGGCCGGATATAGGCCGGCACGAAACCCGGGAAGGCAAAGGCGTTCTCGAACCCTTCCTCCTTCGCCACCTGGCGGATGTTGTTGCCGTAGTCGAGCGTCGGCACGCCGGCATTCCAGAACGCCACCATGGCCTCGACATGTTCGCGCATCGACGCGCGCGCCCCCTTTTCGACCGCCTTCGGGTCGCTGGTGCGCTTCTCGCGCCATTCGGCGAGCGACCAGCCCTTGGGCAGATAGCCGTTGAGCGGATCATGCGCCGACGTCTGGTCGGTGACCATGTCGGGACGCACGCCGCGCCGCACCAGTTCGGGCACGATGTCGGCGGTGTTGCCGACCAGGCCGACCGATTTCGCCTCGCCGGCGCTGGTCCAGCGCTCGATCTTTTCCAGCGCCTCGTCGAGCGTGTCGGCGCGCTCGTCGACATAGCGGGTGCGCAGCCGGAAATCGATGCGGTCGGGATCGCATTCGATCGCCAGACAGCAGGCACCAGCCATGACCGCGGCCAGCGGTTGGGCGCCGCCCATGCCGCCGAGGCCGCCGGTCAGGATCCATTTGCCCCTGAGATTGCCGCCATAATGCTGGCGGCCGGCCTCGACGAAGGTCTCGTAGGTGCCCTGCACGATGCCTTGCGTGCCGATGTAGATCCACGAGCCGGCCGTCATCTGGCCGTACATCATCAGGCCCTTCTTATCGAGCTCGTTGAACTTCTCCCATGTCGCCCAGTGCGGCACCAGGTTCGAATTGGCGATCAGCACGCGCGGCGCATCGGTGTGCGTGCGAAACACGCCGACCGGCTTGCCGGACTGCACCAGGAGCGTCTCGTCATCTGCAAGCGTTTTCAGGGAGGCGACAATGCGATCGAAATCGTTCCAGGTGCGCGCCGCCCGGCCGATGCCGCCATAGACGACCAGTTCGTTGGGATTTTCGGCGACGTCGGGATCGAGATTGTTCATCAGCATGCGCAACGGCGCTTCCGTCAGCCATGTGCGGGCGTTTAGCTCGCTGCCGCGCGGGCTGCGGACTTCGCGGATGTTATGACGAGGATCGGTCATGGCGTCACTTTTCCTTTCGAATGAGCTGTGCGGAGGAGCGTCAGCGCCCGGCCCATGCAATCGCGCTTTCCAGAATCCGCTTCAGCGTGGCGCGGATCGGCGCGGCGAATGCGGGGTCGTAGGGCACCGGCCAATTTTCAGGTGTCCCCTTGCCCTCCGGCTCGCGCATATAGCCGCGATTGGAGAGCTCCATCTGCAGCGCATGGACGCCATCTTGCGGCTGGCCGAAATGGCGTGTGATCCAGCCGCCCTTGAAGCGGCCATTCACAACGTATGTCTCGCCGGTTCCGGCGAGGATCTCGTCGACCATCGCCTGCAGGGCCGGATCGGCGCTCTTGCCGTCATTGGTGCCGAGATTGAACACCGGCAGCGTGCCGTCGAACAGGCGCGGCAGAACCGAGCGGATCGAGTGGCAGTCATAAAGGACGACCTTCTCGTGCAAGGCGCGCAGTCTGTCGATCTCGGCCTGCAGGGCCGCATGATAAGGCATGAAGTATTTTTCGCGGCGTTCGTCGACTTCCGACGGTCCGGGCTCTTCGCCCTCGCGGTAGAGCGGATCGCCGTCGAAGGTCTCGGTCGGGCACAGGCCGGTGGTCGTCTGACCGGGATAGAGCGAGGCCCCAGACGGGTCTCGGTTGACGTCGATGACGGTGCGCGAAATCGCGGTGTGGACGACGGTCGCGCCAAGGCCTTCGGCAAAGTCATAAAGCTTGTCGATCCACCAGTCGCAGTCGCGCCGACCGAGCCAGGGCGAGATCAGCCGGTTCTCAAGACCGGCGAGATCGATGCCGGTATGCGGGATCGAAACCAGCAGGGGTGCAGTGCCGCGGGTGACCGTGAGCCAGCTGTCCATCATGCTGCTCCAGAAATCCCCGGCAGCGCCACCGCGCCTGCCGCCTTGATCGCCGCGCCGCTGCGCACCATGGCGATGGCCTTTTCCATGTCGGGATGGAAATGGCGGTCATTGTCGAGGTGCGGCACTTCGGCCCTGACCAGCCTGCGCACCGCCTCCAATGCATCGCTCGATACCAGCGGCGCATGGAAATCGCAGCCCTGGGCCGCGGCCAGCAATTCGATACCGATCACGGCCGTCGCATTCTCGACCATGCCGATCAACCGGCGTGCGCCATGCGCCGCCATCGAGACGTGATCCTCCTGATTAGCGGAGGTCGGGATTGAATCGACGCTGGCCGGATAGGCCTTCTGCTTGTTTTCCGAGACGAGTGCCGCCGCCGTCACCTGCGGGATCATGAAGCCGGAATTCAAGCCGGGCTTCGGCGTCAGGAAAGCCGGCATGCCCGACAGCGCCGGATCGACCAGCATGGCGACGCGCCGTTCCGACAACGAGCCGATCTCGCAGACGGCGAGCGCGATCATGTCGGCGGCGAAGGCCACCGGCTCGGCGTGGAAATTGCCGCCGGAAAGCGCTGTGTCGTCCTCGGCGAAGATCAGCGGATTGTCGGTGACGCCGTTGGCCTCGGTGCCCAGCGTCTCGGCGGCCTGGCGCAGAACGCTGAGCGCCGCGCCCATCACCTGCGGTTGGCACCGCAGGCAATACGGGTCCTGCACGCGTTCGTCGCCGACCCGGTGCGACTCACGAATGGCGCTGCCGGCCATCAAATTGCGCAGCGCCTCTGCCGTCTCGATCTGGCCGCGATGCTTTCTCAAGAGATGGATGCGTGGATCGAATGGGGCGTCGGAGCCTTTCGCGGCATCGGTCGACAGCGCGCCGGCAACCAGCGCCGATTGATAGAGAACTTCGGCATCGAACAGGGCGGCCAGCGCATAGGCGGTCGAGAACTGCGTGCCGTTGAGCAGCGCCAGGCCTTCCTTGGCGCCGAGCGTCACCGGCTCCAGTCCGTGCGAGACGAAAGCGACCTTGGCCGGGAAGCGGCCATGCGGGGTGAAACACTCGCCGACGCCGATCATGACAGCCGTCATGTGCGACAGCGGCGCGAGGTCGCCTGAGGCGCCGACCGAGCCTTGCGCCGGCACCACCGGAATGACGTCGTTGGCGAGCATCGCCTCCAGCAGTTCGATAGTCTGCGGCCGCACGCCGGAGGCGCCCTGCGCCAGGCTGGCCAGCTTCAGCGCCATCATCAGCCGGACGATCGCAACCGGCATCGGTTCGCCGACGCCGGCGGCATGCGACAGCACGATGTTGCGTTGAAGGGTCTCGAGGTCGGCGGCGGGAATGCGAACGCTGGCCAATTTGCCGAAACCGGTGTTGATGCCATAGACCGGCTCACCCTTGGCAACGATGCGCGCCACCGCCTCGGCGCTGGCCTTGATCCTGGGACGGCAAGCAGCATCCAGCTTCGGCACGGCGCCGCGATAGATTTCGCGCCAGTCGGCCAGCGTCGCATTTCCAGGCTTCAGCACGAGTTCGGTCATTGTCCCCTCCAGATGCGGGCATGCAGCGGGTTGAAGCCCATGCGGTAGACGAGCTCGGCCGGACGCTCGATGTTCCAGATCGCCAGGTCGGCGGATTTGCCAGCTTCCAGCGTGCCGGTCTGTCCGAGCAGCCCAAGCGCACGGGCAGCCTCGCGGGTCACGCCGGCCAGGCATTCGTCGACCGTCAGGCCAAACAATGTCGCCGCCATGTTCATGGTCAGCAGCAGCGAGGTCAGCGGCGAAGTGCCGGGATTGTTGTCGGTGGCGACCGCCATTTTGACGCCATGCTGGCGGAACAGGCCGATCGGCGGTTTCTTGGTCTCACGAATGAAATAATAGGCACCGGGCAGGATCGTCGCCACGGTGCCAGCCGCGGCCATTGCCGCCGCACCGGCCTCGTCGGTATATTCGAGATGGTCTGCCGACAGCGCGCCATAGCGCGCGGCGAGTTCGGCGCCGTGCAGATTGGACAATTGATCGGCGTGGAGCTTGACCGGCAGGCCTGCTGCTTTCGCCGCGTCGAACACGCGAGAAATCTGCTCGGCCGAAAAGGCGATGCCTTCGCAAAAGCCGTCGACGGCATCGGCCAAACCCTCGGCGGCGACCGCCGGAAGAATTTCGTTTGCGACCAGATCGACAAAAGCGTCTTTGTCGCCTTTCGCCTCGGGCGGCAGCGCGTGAGCGCCGAGGAAGCTCGTCCTCACCGTTACCGGACGATGCTGGCCCAGGAGCCGCGCGGCACGCAGCGATTTCTTCTCGTTTTCGAGATCAAGCCCGTAACCCGACTTGATCTCGACCGTGGTGACGCCTTCGGCAATCAGCGCGTCGAGGCGCGGCAGCGACTGGGCGACCAGTTCGTGCTCGCTGGCAGTGCGCAGCGCCTTGACCGACGAGACGATGCCGCCGCCGGCCTTGGCTACCTCTTCATAGGTGGCGCCGGCCAGCCGCATCTCGAATTCGTTGGCGCGGTTGCCGGCATGCACCAGATGAGTGTGGCAGTCGATCAGGCCCGGTGTGATCCAACGGCCTTCGCAATCGACAATCTCGGCGCCTTGTAAAAGCGCAGCCGGCATGTCGGCTTCCGGGCCGGCATAGACGATCACGCCATCGCGTGCGGCGATCGCGCCGTGTTCGACGATGCCCAGCCCAGCAGCACGTTCAGCCATGGTCGCCAGGCGCGCATTGCGCCAAAGGCGAACCTCCCCTGCCCGATCTTTGCTCTCTCCTGCCATCATCTTTTCCGTTTCAATCGGTGGCGATTATGTATATACATATTGAAACGCACTGCAAGTGGTATCATTGCACGGGACACAGGGAATCGGAGAGAAAAACGTGACGGCGATCTTTGCGGAACAGGCGCTTCTGCCCGACGGCTGGCATTCCAATGCTCGGATCGTCGTCAGTGATGGCCGTATCACCACGATCGAGCCGAACGCTTCATCCCAGCCCGGCGACGAACGCCATGCCATTCTGCTGCCAGCCATGCCGAACCTGCACAGCCACGCGTTCCAGCGCGGCATGGCGGGCCTTGCCGAGCAGCGCGGCCCTTCAGCCGACAGTTTCTGGAGCTGGCGCGAGGTGATGTATCGTTTCGCACTGTCGATGACACCTGATCAGGTCGAGGCGGTCGCAGCCCAGCTCTATGTCGAGATGCTGGAGGCCGGATTTTCGCGCGTCGGCGAGTTTCACTACCTCCACCACGATCGTGATGGCCAGCCCTACGCCAACATCGCCGAAATGGCCGAGCGCATCACTGCCGCGGCTGCCGACACCGGCATCGGACTGACGCTGCTGCCGGTCTTCTATGCGCATTCCTCTTTCGGCGGCGCTGCGCCGAACGAAGGCCAGCGGCGATTCATCAACGATGTGAATCGGTTCTCGCGACTTATTGAGAAATGCCGCGAATGCGTTCGGACCTTGAATCAAGGTATCGTTGGCGTTGCGCCGCATAGCCTGCGCGCCGTGACACCGGAGGAGTTGGAAAACATCGCGGCAATGGTGCCGGGCGGACCGATCCACATCCATATTGCCGAGCAAGTGAAGGAAGTCGAGGACTGCCTTGCCTGGTCCGGGGCACGGCCGGTCGAATGGCTGTTCGCCAATGCCAAGGTCGATGAGCGCTGGTGCTTGATCCACGCCACCCACATGACTGAGCCCGAAACGATTGGCATGGCGAAAAGCGGAGCAATCGCCGGCCTGTGCCCGATCACCGAGGCCAATCTCGGCGATGGCACCTTTGCCGCGCCCCTGTTCACGCAACATGGCGGCTGCTTCGGCGTCGGCTCCGATTCCAACGTGCTGATCGGTCTGCCCGACGAATTGCGGCAGCTCGAATATTCACAGCGTCTCGCCCACCGTGCCCGCAACGTGCTGGCGGTGGCGGGCGGCTCGACCGGCCGCGCGCTGTTCGATGCAGCGCTCGACGGCGGCAGTGCCGCCCTTGGCGCGGGCCCCTCACAGATCGCCGCTGGTGCCTCGGCCGATTTCGTCTCGCTCGATGACAATCAACCTTCGCTGGCCGGCAAGACGGGCGATGCGGTGCTCGATGCCTGGATCTTCGCCAACGGTACCAAGGTCGACTGCGTCTGGGTGCATGGCAAGAAACTGGTCATCGGCGGCAGGCATGCAAGGCGCGATGCCATTGCCGAGCGTTTTCGCAAGGTGATGACGGCGCTTTCGGCATGAGTACAATCGAGACAATGGACGTTGGCGAGCCGCTCTCGCTGCACCAGCGCATCCTGTCCGACATCAGCGAGCGGATCCTGTCCGGCGCCTGGGCGCCCGGGCATCGCATCCCGTTCGAGCACGAGTTGACGGCCGAGTACAAATGCTCGCGCATGACAGTGAACAAGGCGCTGTCGCAGCTTGCCAAGGCCGGGCTGATCGAGCGCCGCCGCCGCTCCGGCAGTTTTGTCCGGCGGCCGCAGTCGCAAGCCGCGGTGTTGGAAATCCACGATATCAGGATCGAGGTCGAGGCGCTCGGTCTGCCCTATCGCTACGAGCGTGTGGCGCGACATAAAAGGCGCAGCAGCGCGGAGGATCGCGCCTTGCTGGAGCTCTCTGCCGCCGGACCTGTGCTGGCGCTGGAATGCAAGCATTTCGCCGGCAAGCGGCCGTTCGCCCACGAACAGCGGCTGATCAACCTGGCCGCCGTGGCCGAGGCCGCCGACGAAGAATTTCATGCCATCGCGCCCGGGCCGTGGCTGATTGCCCGCGTGCCGTGGAGTGCCGCCGAGCACCGCATTCGCGCAGTCGCCGCCGACAGACACATTGCGGCGGCACTCGACATCGGTGCCGGCGCACCGTGCCTGGTGGTCGAGCGGCGGACATGGAGCGCCGAGCACCCCGTCACCCATGTGCGTTTCACCTACCCGGCGGACAGCCACATGCTGGTGGCAAGGTTTGCGCCTTCGCAGGGGTAACCCTCCCCCTCGAGGGGAGGGTCGGCGAGCAGTCAGAGCGAAGCAGAGACTGCGAGACGGGGTGGGGTCGGCGAGGTTGCACCGACCCCACCCCGCTTCGCAAAGTGCCACCCTGCGGCAATTTGCTTCGCGACCCTCCTCTCAAGGGGGAGGGTAAAGCGCCGCGCCTCAGATGGCAGCGGTAACGATGATCTCGACCAAATATTCCGGGCCGGCAAGCTTGGCCTCGCCGGTGGCGCGGGCCGGGGTGTGGCCCTGCGGCACCCACTTGTCCCATTCCGCATTCATCTCGGCAAAGGTGCTCATGTCG
The DNA here is from genome assembly GCF_055811195.1 of Mesorhizobium sp. WSM4823. NCBI lineage: Bacteria > Pseudomonadati > Pseudomonadota > Alphaproteobacteria > Hyphomicrobiales > Phyllobacteriaceae > Mesorhizobium > Mesorhizobium sp. WSM4823. The sequence goes on along the minus strand of NZ_JBVVQL010000002.1, from coordinate 86,892 downwards.
GCCAGCCAGATGATCGCCTGCAGGATCTTGGTCTTGTCGGTGCCGGCCTTCGCCAGCAATTCGTCGATGGCCGCCAGAATGTCCCTTGTCTGGGCGCCGACGTTTCCGCCCGGCTGACCGACCTGGCCGGCTAGATAGACGGTGTTGCCGTGGATGACGATCTGGCTCATGCGCGGGCCTACATCGATGCGACGAATGCTCATTGGACGTTCCTTCCTTTGTGGGTCGCGCCTCTTTAGAGTCGCGGTTCGCCGGGGGCAAGGTTGCACGAGCGAATCCTCTTGAGCCAACCACCAAAGAGTACAGGCAAATCTCCTCGGTCGCCGCAATTCCGCCCGATTGGCTTGTTGACTAATGTAATAACATCACATATCCAATCGCCGCCGACGTACCAGTCGTGCCGCCACGGATCGCATATGACCAAAACCTGCCTGACCTTCCGCGATCTGACGCTGGGCTACAACAGCCATCCGGCGATCCATCATCTCGACGGCACGATCCGCCGGGGATCGCTGACTGCCGTCGTCGGCGCCAACGGCTCGGGAAAGTCGACCCTGATGAAGGGTATCGTCGGCGTGTTGAAGCCGATGGCCGGCACGGTTGTCCGCGCGCCCGGCGTACGCGCCGCCTATCTGCCGCAGCAGTCGGAGCTCGACCGCTCCTTTCCGGCCAGGGTCGTCGATCTGGTTTCGCTCGGGCTGTGGCCACGGCGCGGGCTGCTCGGCCGCTACACCAAGGAAGATCGCGATTCGGTCAGCCAGGCGCTGATGGCGGTCGGCCTCGGCGGCTTCGAGAAGCGCCCAATCGACACGCTGTCGGGCGGCCAGCTGCAGCGCACGCTGTTTGCCCGCGTTCTGCTGCAGGATGCCGACCTGATCCTGCTCGACGAGCCATTCAACGCCGTCGACACCAAAACGGTCGGCGACCTGATCGCACTGATCAAGCGCTGGCATGGCGAGGAACGCACCATCATGGTCGTCGTCCACGATCTGGAGCTGGTGCGCCAGAATTTCCCTGAAACGCTGTTGCTGGCGCGCCAGCCAATCGCCTGGGGCGAGACCAAGGAAACGCTGCGGCCGGAAAATCTGCTGCGCGCGCGACGCTTCCACGAGGCCTGGGAGGAGAATGCGCCCTGGTGCGAGCCCGACAATCATGAGCACGGCGATCACGTTCACAACCCTGGGCACCACCATCGTCACGGTTCCGGGCCGAGGGCGGCATGATGGAGACGCTCTACGGTCTTCTCATCGCTCCGTTCGCCGATTTCGCCTTCATGCAGCGGGCGCTTGCCGGGTCGCTGATGCTGTCGCTTGGCGCCTGCCCCGTCGGCGTGTTTTTGATGCTGCGGCGCATGAGCCTTTCCGGCGACGCCATGGCCCACGCCATCCTGCCGGGTGCTGCCGCCGGTTTCCTGTTCTATGGGCTGGAGATCCTGCCGATGACCATCGGCGGGTTGATTGCCGGCATCATCGTGGCGCTCGGTGCCGGCGCCGTGTCGCGCTTTACCGTCCAGCGCGAGGACGCCTCGATGGCGGCCTTCTATCTGATTTCGCTGGCCATCGGCGTGCTGATGGTATCGATCCGCGGCTCCAGCGTCGATCTCATGCATGTACTGTTCGGCACCGTGCTGGCACTCAACAATGAAGCGCTGACGCTGATCGGCGGCATCGTGCTGGTCACGCTGGTCAGCCTCGCCGTCTTTTGGCGGGCGCTGGTCGCCGAATGCCTCGATCCATTGTTCCTGCGCTCGGTCAGCCGATTGGGCAGCCCGGTGCATTTCATCTTCCTCGGCCTCGTCGTGCTCAATCTCGTCGGCGGCTTCCAGGCGCTCGGCACGCTGCTGTCGGTCGGACTGATGATGCTGCCTGCCGCCGCCGCCCGCTTCTGGACCATGCGCGTCGAGCCGATGTGCGTGCTGGCGGTGTTGATCGGATTTGCCTCCTGCGTCGCCGGGCTGCTTCTGTCCTACCACGTGTCGCTGCCGTCCGGCCCGGCCATCATCCTGTCTGCGGGCGTCGTCTATTTTGCTTCGATCTTGTTCGGCACGCGCGGCATCTTGCGCGCCCGTATTATCCATCACCGCCACAGAACCGCCTGATCCCAAAAAGGAGACTTGTCCATGCTGAAGTCGATCCGCGCCGCCTTGGCAATGAGCGTTATAACATTAACTGCCTTTAGCGCGTCGTCGGCCCTCGCGGAGCCGTTGAAAGTGGTCGCCAGCTTCACGATCATTGCCGATTTCGCCAAAAATGTCGGCGGCGATCGCATCAATCTGACCACTATCGTCGGGCCGGATGGCGATGCCCATGTCTACGAGCCGAGCCCGGCGGACGCGGTGGCCATGGCGGGTGCGAATGTGGTGCTGGTCAACGGCTTGCATTTCGAAGGCTTTCTGCAGCGCCTTGTCGACGCCAGCGCCACCAAGGCGACAATCGCCGTTCTGACCAAGGACGTCACGCCGATCAACTTCAAACCCGAATTCGCCGACACCGATGCCGCCGAAGGCGAAGACACCGATCCACATGCCTTCCAGTCGATCGCCAATGCCAAGATCTATGTGAAGAACATCGCCGACGCCTTCTGCACCGCCGACGCCGCGGGTTGCGACAGCTACAAGGCCAATGCCACGGCCTACACGGCGAAGCTCGATGCGGTCGAAGGCGAAGTGAAGGCGGCGATCCAGTCGATACCGGAAGAGAAACGCGTCGTCATCACCTCGCATGATGCCTTCGGCTATTTCGAGAAGGCCTATGGCCTCACCTTCCTGGCCCCCGAAGGGGTGTCGACGGAGTCGGAGCCGTCCGCTGCCGACGTCGCCAAGCTGGTCAGCCAGGTGAAGCAGGACAAGGCGGCGGCAGTCTTCATCGAGAACATCACCAATGCGCGGCTGATCGAGCAGATCGCCAGCGAGACGGGCATCAAGGTGGGCGGTACGCTCTATTCGGACGCGCTGTCGCAGCCCGACGGCCCGGCCTCGACCTATATCGCCCTGATGCACAACAACATCGCCCAGATCAAAGGCGCGATCCTCGGAAGCTGAGTCTATTCGACTGGGGCATTGCCGCCCCGGTTGGATTTTCCGGCTCGCAATATTTATTTGGCAGAGAATTCCCCCGATGCGGATTGCCGGCTTCGTCGGGGAGTGGCAAGACTGCCGCCAACAAGATTGCGAGGACAAGACCATGGAATATCGTGAGATTAGCGAGGACTATTCGGTCTCGGGCCAGATCCAGCCCGCCGACGTCGCTGCCATCAAGGCCGCCGGCTTCAAGAGCGTCATCTGCAACAGACCGGATGAAGAGCAGCCCGGCCAGCCTTCGGCCGACACGGTCAAAGCGGCGGTTGAAGCCGCCGGGCTCGCTTTCCGTTACATCCCGGTCGTCAGCGGCCAGATCACGGCCGAGAATGTCGAGGACCAGGCCGAGGCGCTCGATGAGCTCGAAGGCCCGATCTTCGCCTATTGCCGTTCCGGCGCCCGCTGCACCAATCTTTATGGGCTGATCCAACAGTCGAAGGGCTAAATCGGCAGCGCGCCGGTTTCCTTCAGCGTTTCGAGCACGATCGCCGTCTTCACATGCTGCACGGATTCGTGCGGCAGGAGTACGCCGTTGACGAACTCCGACAGCGATTTCAGGTCGGGCGTCACCACCTTCAGGATGTAGTCCATCTCGCCGGTCAGCGCATGCGCCTCCTGCACTTCCGGCAGCCGCGCCACCAATTCGCCGAAGCGCTGCGCATTGTCGCGGTTGTGGGTGGCAAGCGTCACCGAGATGACGTTGACCAGCGAGAAGCCGAGCTTGTCGCGGTCGAGTACAGCCCTGTAGCCTCTGATATAGCCGTCCTCCTCCAGCCTCTGGCGGCGGCGCGAACATTGCGACGCCGACAGGTTCACCCGTTCCGACAGATCGTTGTTGGTTAGCCGCGCGTCGCCCTGCAATAGAGCCATTATCTTGCGGTCAAACCGATCAACGCGCGTGTCATCCATGAATTCTCCTTCTGCCATGCACAACTCCCGCATGATCTGATCATTTCAAGCGTTTGAATGCAAGCACCATGCGCCCGCTCCGCGCTATGATCGGGTTGAAGTGGCCTTATTGGCCACACCAGCTTTGGAGGACAATGCCATGGGCCCCTTCCCGCACGATGCTCCGCCCGCGAAGATCAGCAAAGCCAACCCCGCCGGCACCGACGGCTTCGAATTAGTCGAGTTCGCGCATCCCGAGCCGGAAAAGCTGGCCGAGCTTTTCAACCGTATGGGCTATGTCGCGGTTGCGAAACACCGCACGAAGAACATCACCGTCTGGCGGCAGGGCGACATCAACTATGTCGTCAATGCCGAGCCCGGCTCGCATGCGATGAAATTCGTCGACAAGCATGGGCCTTGCGCAGCCTCGATGGCCTGGCGAGTGGTCGACGCCAAGCATGCCTTCGATCATGCCGTTGCCAAGGGCGCCACGCCCTATGAAGGCGCGGACAAGGCGCTCGATGTGCCAGCAATCGTCGGCATCGGCGGGTCGCTGCTTTATTTCATCGAGGTCTACGGCGAAAAAGGCTCGGCCTATGATGCCGAGTTCGACTGGCTGGGGACACGCGACCCGAAGCCGAAAGGCGTCGGCTTCTATTATCTCGACCACCTCACCCACAATGTCTACCGCGGCCAGATGGACAAATGGTGGGACTTCTATCGCGACCTGTTCGGCTTCAAGCAAATCCATTTCTTCGACATCGACGGCAAGATCACCGGCCTGGTCAGCCGCGCCATTACCTCGCCCTGCGGCAAGATCCGCATTCCGCTGAACGAGTCCAAGGACGACACCAGCCAGATCGCCGAATATCTGAAGAAGTACAATGGCGAAGGCATCCAGCACATCGCTGTCGGCACGGACGAGATCTACGGCGCCACCGACAGACTGGCCGCCAACGGGCTGAAATTCATGCCGGGTCCGCCCGAGACCTATTACGACATGTCCCTTGACAGGGTGAGCGGCCATGACGAGCCGATCCACCGGATGAAGAGGCACGGCATACTGATCGACGGCGAAGGCGTCGTCGACGGCGGCACGACCAAGATTCTGCTGCAGATTTTTTCAAAAACCGTAATCGGACCGATCTTCTTCGAGTTCATCCAGAGGAAGGGCGACGAAGGCTTTGGCGAGGGCAATTTCCGCGCATTGTTCGAATCGATCGAGCAGGACCAGATCAAGCGCGGGGTGCTGAAGGTGGACGGCAAGGCGGCGTAGCCAGTTCGGCCGAGGTGCCTTGTGGTTTGATCAGTTATGACCTAAATTCTGGTCATAAGAGGTCTGACCATGAATGTTCCGATGGCAAAAGCAAAGGCCCAACTCTCCGAGTTGGTGAAACGTGCCCAGGCCGGCGAAGAGATCCATCTGACGCGGCATGGGGAGGTGGTGGCGACCTTGAGCGCGCCCGCCCGGGCTGGCGGGAGCAAGGGCCTTTTTGGGGCCCTGAAAGGCCAAATTCGGATATCGGATGATTTTGATGAACTCGGTCCCGAATGGGACGAGTACACTAAATGAGCCACCAATATCTGGTGGATACTCATATTCTGCTTTGGGTACTCAACGCAGACTCACGCCTTTCGGACCACCATCGCGACATCTTTCTTGCGGGCGAGGATGTGGTCGTCAGCGCCGTCTCGGTAGCAGAGATCGCCATCAAGAAATCGCTCGGCAAAGTCACGCTCACAGGCAACATAGTGGAGATCTTGCGGTCGAACGGCATTCCGATCCTCAGTGTGAATGAACTACACGCGGCGAGGCTTGAGCATTTGCCGCTCCATCACCGCGATCCTTTCGACCGTCTGCTCATCGCACAGGCTCAAATTGAAGGCCTGACGTTGGTCACTGCGGATCGGCATTTTTCAGCCTATGACGTTGCGTTGGTTTGATCATTCCAGATTCAGCCTCTCGACCTCTGCTTTCCGCAGCTTCAGGTCATAGTCGAGGAAGAACTCGTCGAGTTGCGGCGGCTTCACCGACGTGCCGGACAGCATTGCGTGCACTTGGCCGCGATGATGGATGTCGTGGATGAATAGATGGGCGAGCAGATCGCCGATGCGCTCTGGTATCATGCCGTCCTCGCGCCGGTCGGTTATGACGCGGCGATCGAGATCGTCGGCCGACAGACGGTCGCAAAAGACGACCAGCCGCCGGTCGGCCGCCGCCCGCTTGCCAAAGAGCGCGTCAGCTTCGTCGAAGAACAAGAACTCATCATAGGCCGCGGCGCCAACGCCGCCCTCTTCGAGAAAATCGAGATAGAGATGATCGACCGCCAGGATGTGGTTGAGCGTTGCCTTGATCGACGGGAAGAAGCTGGTTCGCTCGGCTTCGAATTCACCGGGCTGAAGCTGCAACACAGCACGATAGAGCCGGTCGTTCGACCAGAGATTGTTGCACGCCATGCGACGGAGATGGTCTAGCAGGTCCATGGCTTCACTCCGCTGACTGGACCAAAGACACGCCCGCCCACAGAAGCGCAAATCCGGCGAGAACGATCAGCAGAAGCCGGTTCATGCGCCGCCGCATGGCTTGCGTTTCCTGATCCCGCGCGACGTTCATGTTGGTGACGGTGTGGAACATCATCGCGTTGCGCGGAAAGCCGCTGCGGTTGGTCAGGTCGGGAGAGCGTGCTTCGATACGATAGCTCAGCCGGATCGCCTGGATGAAGATCGCCAGCATGACAAGGGCCCAGACGCCGCACAGCAAATAGAAAGACGTGCCTGTCATTGTCCTAGCTTTCGTATTTCTCGACCCTCTGCTCGATGGCGCCGAAGATCGAATGTCCGGCCTTGTCCTTCATCTCGATGCGCACAGTGTCGCCAAAGCGCAGGAATGGCGTGTTCGGCGCGCCCGCCTCGATCGTCTCGATCATGCGCAATTCGGCAATGCAGGAATAGCCGGCGCCGCCCGCCGAGACAGGCTTGCCCGGGCCGCCGTCGAGCTTGTTGGAGACCGTGCCCGAACCGATGATGGTGCCGGCGGCCAGCGGCCGCGTTTTCGCGGCATGTGCGACCAGCGCCGGAAAATCGAAGGTTATATCCACGCCGGCGTTCGCCCGGCCAAACGGCTTGCCGTTGAGATCGACCAGCAGCGGCAGGCTGACCTTGCCGCCATCCCAGGCATCGCCCAACTCGTCCGGCGTCACCGCGACGGGCGAAAAAGCCGAGGATGGTTTCGACTGGAAGAAGCCAAAGCCCTTGGCAAGCTCTGGCACGGTCAGGGAGCGCAGCGTGACGTCATTGACCAGCATGACCAGCCGGATCGCGGCCCGCGTCTCATCCAGGCTTGCTCCCATCGGAACATCATCGATAACGACAGCAACCTCCCCTTCCATGTCGACGCCAAAAGCCTCGTCGGCCGCCCGGATCGGATCACGCGGCGCGATGAAACTGTCCGAACCACCCTGATAAATCAGCGGATCGGTCCAGAAGCTTGCCGGCATCTCGGCGCCCCGCGCCTTCCGCACCAAATCGACATGGTTCACATAGGCCGAGCCGTCCGCCCATTGATAGGCGCGCGGCAGCGGCGAATGGGCGTCGTGCTCGTGAAAGCGTGCTGACGGCACCGCATTGTTCTCCAGCGATTCCGCCATGGCAGCCAAATGCGGCGCTATCCGGCCCCAGTCGTCGAGCGCCGCCTGCAGCGTCGGCACCAGAAACGAGGCATCGGTGAACCGCGTCAGGTCGCGCGAGACGACGACCAACTTTCCGTCACGCGTCCCGTCCTTCATTGTGGCAAGCTTCATGCGGTTTCCTCTCCTGATGCGGCTTTGGTGCCGCTTTGAATTTTGTTTTACGCATGATCTCTTCCGAAAACCGGTTCCCACTTTTCGGGATCATGCTCCAGCCCCACAACAAGGCCGTCGCGGGCGATCGTCAAGTCGCCGGCCCATGTTTTCCTGACGGCGGCGATCCAGTCGGCTTCGCCGAACTCGGGATCGTCGGCCGGAATGAGGTGGTTGAGCACCAGTCTTCCGACCCCGGCATCAGTGGCGATACGGCCGGCATCTGCGGCAAACGAGTGGCTAGCGAGCAAATGTTCCCTTAGACGCGCGCCGTTGCCGGTCCGAGCAACCAACCGCTCGATGCCTCCTTCCAGCATGGCTTCGTGGACGAGGATGTCCGCGCCTTTGGCAAAATCGGCCAATGGCGGAAAATATGCCGTATCGGCTGAGAACACGACGCTTTTTGCACCATGTTCGAAGCGCAGCGCAAAGCAGTCGGTCACCGGCGGATGATCGACGCGCAGCGCTGAAACCTTCAGGCCGCGCTCCTCCACCACCCGGCCTTGGCCGAATTCGACGATCGAAACCATGTCTGCGATATCCGGCCGGCCTTCGTCGGTGATGCGGATCTCGATGTCGAACTCCATCGCCTGGCAAAAGCGCTGCCAGTAATGGCCGGTGCCGGGCGGGCCGAACACAGCGACCGGTGTCGCCAGACCCGCCGTCCAGGCGGTGTGGATCAGCGGCCCGAGTTCCAGCACATGGTCGGAATGCAGATGCGTAACGAAGACCAGGTCGAGCGCCTTGAGGCTAATGCCGGCGTCGGCCAGCCCGCGCGTCACGCCAAGCCCGCAATCGACGACGATGTTGCGGCCGCCGATCTCCAGCAGCGACGAACTCGGCCACGGCCCGCCCGGCCGGAGCGCCGGGCCACCCTTCGAGCCCAGAAGCACCAGCCGCGTTGGATCAGCGCTCAAGACCAGTCGCCCTCGGGCGTGCCGTTGAAACGCTTCTTCAGATCGGCCCAGCAGTCGATGTAGTTATCCTGCCGGGTTTCAACCTCGGCGGCGTAGCGGGTCAGCATCTGCGGGAATCGCGTCTCGAACATGAAGGCCATGGTGTTGTCGAGCTTGACCGGTTTCAGTTCGGCGCGCGAGGCCTTTTCGAAGCCAGACGCATCAGGCCCGTGGGCCAGCATCAGATTGTGCAGGCTGATGCCGCCGGGAACGAAGCCCTCTTCCTTGGCATCGTACTGGCCGTGGATCAGGCCCATGAACTCGCTCATGATGTTGCGGTGATACCAGGGCGGGCGGAAGGTGTTCTCGGCCACCAGCCAGCGCGGCGGGAAGATGACGAAGTCGATATTAGCGGTGCCCTCCTCGCCGCTCGGCGCTGTCAGCACCGTGAAGATCGACGGATCGGGATGGTCGAACAACAGTGCGCCGACCGGCGAAAAGGTCGCAAGATCATATTTGTAGGGCGAATAATTGCCGTGCCACGCCACCACATCCAGCGGCGAATGATCAAGTTCGGTCACGTGGAACTGCCCGCACCATTTCACGATCAGCCGGCACGGCGTCTCCTTGTCCTCGAACCAGGCGCAAGGCGTCTTGAAATCGCGCGGGTTGGCCAGGCAATTGGCGCCGATCGGGCCACGATCCGGCAGCGTCAGCTTGGCGCCGTAATTCTCGCAGACATAGCCGCGCACTGTTTCATCGACCAGCTCGACCTTGAACACGAGGCCGCGCGGCAGCACCGCGATCTCGCCCGGCCTGAGTTCGATGACGCCCATCTCGGTGACGAAGCGCAGGCTGCCGACCTGCGGCACGACAAGCAACTCGCCATCGGCGTTGAAGAAATGGTCGTCGACCATCGAACGGTTGGCGACATAGACATGGGCGGCCATGCCGGTCTGGCCGAGCACGTCGCCGGCGGTGGTGATCGAGCGTATGCCGGCGATGAAGTCGGTCGGCTCCTTCGGCATCGGCACCGGATTCCAGCGATACTGGCCGAGCGCCAACTCGTGATCGCCGAGATTGGGCGCGCTTTTCCACAGGGGGTAACTTGCTGGTTTGAAGCGACCGGTGTGCCTGACGCTCGGCCTGATGCGATAGAGCCAGGAACGCTCATTGGTGCCGCGCGGCGCGGTGAAGGGCGAGCCCGAAAGCTGCTCGGCATAGAGGCCGTAGGCCGGCCGCTGCGGCGAGTTCCGGCCTTGCGGTAGCGAGCCAGGCAAGGTTTCGGTCTCGAAGTCGTTGCCGAACCCCGGCATGTAGGAAAAGGCCATGGCATCCTCCTTGGATTGACCAAATTGGTTTCATTTGTAACCATCGAAGATGTAACTATCAATCTTCCGATTTGCCCGGATGCGCACAATGGACATTCTCGAGCTCGAAAGCTTCCTGCCTTACCGGCTCTATCGTCTCGCCGATGCCGTCAGTCGCGAATTCTCGCGAGTCTACAAGGACCGTCACGGCCTCACGCGCCCGGAGTGGCGCACGCTGGCCGGTCTCGGCCAGCACGGCACGATGACCGCGACGGAGCTCGGCAAGCAATCGGCCATGCACAAGACGAAGGTTTCTCGAGCCGTGGCGGAGCTGGAGAGGCGTCGGTGGCTGATCCGAACTCCGGATAAAAATGACCGCCGCCTCGAACATCTGACCCTGACAAGAGCAGGCCTTGCCGCCTATGGCGAGATGGTGCCGCTCGCAAAAGCGTTCGAGCGGGAATTGTTGGAGAAACTGAGCAACGTCGAACGGGCGGCAATCAAAACAGCGTTGGCCGCACTGGATGCTCGCTTGGGGAGTAAGTCGCCCCCTGAACAAAAAGGCTAGTCGATGCTTGGCAATTGTCGAGTAAGCGACCAGTCTTCAGCAATGACTTCGATGGCGTCGTCGCGAAAATAGAACAGGAATTGTCGCGATGTGGGTCCGTCTGGCGACAGAACTTCCCAGTCGTCTTCGCCGATTGGCCGGCTATCGCCGATCACCTCGTAGAACTCGCCCCATTTTGGAGCTTGCTTGCCGTAAAGGCCCTTACCTGCGAACCAGGCGTGATCGTTAGTGGAGTCCCATCGCCAACGGCTGCAACCGATGAAACGAAGGGTTCCTGTTTCTCCCTTGCTCGCGTCATAGGCCCAGGAATTCAAGAGAAATGTAAGCTGAACCGTGTCGCCCTCAACCGTCAGTTCCACATCGGGAGCGTTCGGCTCAGCGTTCCAGTGTGGGTTCAGGTGGCGGAAGGATAGCTGGCCTACCAATCCATCACCACCTTGCCGGAATTGCCGCTCTTCATCGCCTCGAAGCCGGAAATATAGTCGTCAATGCCGATGCGGTGGGTAATCAGGCCGCTGACATCGAGCGGACCCTGCACCAGCGCGATCATCTTGTACCAGGTCTCGAACATCTCGCGGCCGTAGATGCCCTTCAAGTGCAGCATCTTGAAGATGACCTTGTTCCAGTCGATCTCGAAGCCGGTCGGCGCGATGCCGAGGATGGCGATCTTGCCGCCATTGTTCATGGTGTCGATCATGTCGCGGAAGGCGGGCGCCGCACCCGACATTTCGAGGCCGACGTCAAAACCTTCAGTCATGCCGAGCGCCGGCATGATATCGCGCAGCTTTTCCTTCGACGCGTCGACCACATGCTGGACGCCGAGTTTTTTCGCCAGCGCCAATCGCACGGGGTTGATGTCGGTGATGACCACTTTTCGCGCGCCGACACACTGCGCCACCAGCGCACCCATGATGCCGATCGGCCCGGCGCCGGTGACCAGCACGTCCTCGCCGACGAGATCGAAGGACAATGCGGTGTGCACCGCATTGCCTAAGGGATCGAAGATCGCGGCGATCTCGTCGGGCACATCGTCGGGGATCGGCACGACATTGTGCTGCGGGATCGCCAGATATTCGCCGAAGGCGCCCGGCCGGTTGACGCCGACGCCGAGCGTGTTGCGGCACAGATGCCCCCTGCCTGCCCGGCAATTGCGGCAATGGCCACAGACGATATGGCCTTCACCCGAAACGCGCTGGCCGACCTTGTACTCGGTTACCGCCGCACCGAAATCGGCGACCGTGCCAACAAACTCGTGGCCGGTCACCATCGGCACCGGCACGGTCTTCTGCGCCCACTGGTCCCAATTGTAGATGTGGACGTCGGTACCGCAGATCGCGGTCTTCTTGATCTTGATCAGAACGTCGTTCGGGCCGATTTCCGGCACCGGCACTTCTTCCATCCAGATGCCCGGCTCGGCCTTGGCTTTGACCAGCGCCTTCATCATGTTCGACATGCTTTTGTCCCCAGAACCTTAGTCGCTTGCATCTCTTGATCCGGAATCGCTTTTCGGTTCCGGCCGTCAGGAAATCACACCGAGTTCGCGCCCGACCGCACCGAACGCCTCAACCGCACGGTCGATGTCGGCACTGGAATGGGCGGCCGACATTTGCGTGCGGATCCGCGCTTGGCCCTTCGGCACCACCGGAAACGAGAAGCCGATGACGTAGATGCCGCGCTTCAGCATGCGCGCTGCCATCTCCTGCGCCAGCGTCGCGTCGCCCAGCATGACCGGGATGATCGGATGGTCGGCGCCGGCAAGCGTGAAGCCGAGCTTACCCATTTCAGACCGGAAGCGCGCCGCATTGGCATATAGGCGCTGACGCAGCGCATCGCCATTGCCGATCAGTTCGAAGACCCGGATCGAGGCGCCGGCGATGGCCGGCATAAGCGTGTTGGAAAACAGATAGGGCCGCGAGCGCTGGCGCAGCCAGTCGACCACCTGGCTCCTGCCCGATGTGTAGCCGCCCGACGCGCCGCCCAATGCCTTGCCGAGCGTGCCGGTGATGATATCCACCCTGCCTTCGACGCCGCAATGCTCGGCCGAGCCGCGGCCGTTCTTGCCGACGAAGCCGACCGCATGGCTGTCGTCGACCATAACCATCGCATCGTACTTTTCGGCGAGATCGCAGACGCCCTTCAGATTGGCGATGATGCCATCCATGGAAAACACGCCATCGGTGGCGATCAGCCGGAAACGGCAATCCATTGCCTCCTTCAGCCGCGCCTCCAGATCGGCCATGTCGTTGTTGGCGTAGCGGAAGCGTTTTGCTTTCGACAGCCGCACGCCGTCGATGATCGAAGCGTGGTTCAGCGCGTCGGAGATGACCGCATCCTCCTCGCCGAGCAGCGTCTCGAACAGGCCGCCATTGGCATCGAAGCAGGAGCCATAGAGGATCGTGTCCTCCATGCCGAGAAAGCCAGAAATCGTCGCCTCGAGCTGCTTGTGCTCTTCCTGCGTGCCGCAGATGAAACGCACCGACGCCATGCCATAACCATAGCGGTCAAGCGCCTGCTTGGCCGCGTCGCGCAACTCGGCGCTGTCGGCGAGGCCGAGATAGTTGTTGGCGCAGAAATTCAGCACCTTCTCGCCGCCCACTTCAATCTCGGCCGACTGCGTCGAGGTGATCACCCGCTCGGATTTGAAGAGGCCGGCCGATTTCAGCCCCTGAAGCTCGCTGTCGATGTGGGAGAGGAATGCCGCGCTCATGATCAGGCCCTGTTGAGATTGAATGGACTGTCGCCCCGCGCGGGCGAAAAATCCACCGCAAAAGCGACCGCTTTGGTGGCGCGAAGGCCAGTACCCCGAATGGCGTCAATGGCTGATGTTCAAATGCGGGCGCGCCGCGAAAGAACGCGATAACCATTTCGCGAGCTTTTCCACCGCTGCCGCTGTCGCCGGTCTGTCGACTTCCAGAGCTGTTAACACTTTCAAGCCAATGGTTCTCACACCTAACAATCTGTCGGCGAGAGGGACCGCCCCAGAAAATGTCGCAGCAGCCGGTGCAAACCATTTCGGGCAGGCTCGTACTGTTGATCAGGGCGGGCTATTGGCTGGCGCTGCTGATCATTGCAGCCATGGTGATTGCCTCTTTCGTCCTTCTCCAGCAGATGATGGCTGCCCAGCGGCACGACGATGCGCTGCTCGACGTCGTCGGCACGCAAAAGGCGCTGTCGCAACGCATTGTCTTCCTTGCCAACGCGGCAGGTGCTGCTTCGCGTGACCAGCAACCGGCTCTGGTCACCGCATTCAAACAGGCAACGGCGGAGTTCGAGAGGAACTACGATCTCCTGCTCGAGCGAGTCGTCGCCCACCCGGCGTCGCCGGCAAGGTTCGACCCAAAATCGATCGAGAGCGTACTTTTCGCCAAGCCGTTTCATCTCGATTACTTCTCGGTCGGGCTTATTGCCAACGGCGGACGCCTGGTTTCGGCGTTTGAATCGCAACTCGGCATGGCCGATAATGGCGGCTACAAGGGCGGCGGCGAACGCGTCAACCTCGACGCTTCCATCGCCAACGCTACGCTGTCGGGCTATGCGGCACTCGGCCAGCGCATCAGCGCCCACGCCGATGCACGATCGGAAACACTTCTCGATCTCCATCGAACGCTGTTCTACACCACCATCGGCGTCATCGTGCTGGTGGCACTTTTCATCTTCAGGCCGATGTCGAACGCCATTCTGCGCAAAACGCATGAGCTGATCGATGCCCGCAATTCGATGGCCTTCATCGCCGTGCATGACGGCCTTACCGGCTTGCACAACCGCACCTTCCTGACCGACCATTTCGATACGTTGATCAAGGGCGCGCAGCGTCGGCGAGAACGGCTTGCGGCGGTCCAGCTGGACCTCGACCGGTTCAAGCAGATCAACGACACACTCGGCCACGCCGCCGGCGACTATGTGCTGGTGGTGACGGCGCAGCGGATGCGCGATTCTTGCCGGACGTCGGATCTCTGCGTTCGTCTCGGCGGCGACGAATTCGTGATGATTCTCGACGGTGCCGGCGGGACCGAGGATATCAACATGGTTGCCAGGCGCACCCTGAGAAAGGTCAACGAGCCGATCGTCTTTCAGGGCACGACCATCCTTCCGGGCGCCAGTGCCGGCGTCGCCGTCTATCCGGTCGACGCCGACAATGCACAAGATCTGCTCGTCCACGCCGACCTCGCGCTCCACTGCGCCAAGAAGCAGAACGGCGGCAGTCTCTCATTCTTCTCCGAGGAGTTGCGGCAGGAACTCGATTACCGCAAACAGCTCGAGCATGACATCAGGATTGCCATCTCGGAGAAGGCGTTCCAGGTCTATTTCCAGCCGCAGGTTTCATTGTCGAGTGGCACGATCGGCGGGATCGAGGCGCTGGTTCGCTGGAAACACGCCGAGCGCGGCATGATCGCACCGGGCGAGTTCATTCCCCTCGCCGAAAAATGCGGACTCATGGCAGAGATCGGCCGCATCGTCATCGCCAAGGCGATCAGCGCGGCGGCCGAGTGGAACCGCGCCGGCATTGCCTTCGGACGGCTCGCCGTCAACGTGTCCGGCTCCGAACTGCGTGAGCCTGATTTCGATGCGTTCCTCTTCGAGACGTTGGAAAAGGCTGGCCTGCCGCCACAAAGACTTTCGCTCGAAATTGTCGAATCCGTCATTCTAGATGATGAGAAAACCGGCATTGCGGCAAAGCTTCGAAATATCCGCGCCGCCGGCGTGCATCTCGAACTGGATGATTTCGGCACCGGCTACGCATCGCTCAGTCACGTCAACCCGAACGAGATCGACCGGCTGAAGATCGATCGTCGCTTCGTCCAGAATATCAATGAGAACGGCGACAACACCAAGATCGTGCGAGCCATCACCGAACTCGCCCGCGGCCTCGGCATCTCGATCGTCGCCGAGGGCGCAGAAACTGAGGCCGAGCTCGATTCGCTGATGGCGATCGGCTGCGATCAGGTGCAGGGCTATTCCATCGCCTTCCCGATGCCGCAGGACAAGGCACGCGAATGGCTGGTCGCGCGGGCGCCGAGGAAGGCCAGGTTGAGGGTGCTCCAGGGAAGCCTGGCGTAAGGCGCCAAACCTTGACAAGCTTCCTCGGAAATGGCCGCCTGTCGTGATCGGAAACGGATATTCCGGATACTGATGCCGCTTCGCCTTGCCGTGCTGATCGTGCTGTTTTTTGCTTTCCCGGCAGGCGCCGCCGATCGCACCATCTATCTCACCTTCGACGACCGCCCGCTGACCGGCACCAGCAACATTCTCGATGTGCTCGAGGCCGAGCAAGTTCCGGCGACTCTCTTCATGGTTGGCATGCATGCCAGGCGAACGCGCTCAACAAAGCGCTGGTGCAGCGCGCCAAGAGGATGCCGCTGGTAACGATCGGCAACTACAGCTACAGCCACGCATACAACCACTACCGGCACTTCTACGGGGACACCGAAGGGGTCGTCGCCGACATGCTGCGGGCCAACGCGGTGCTGGGGCTGAAACCATCGGTCCATGCACGGCTGCCGGGGCGCGACGTGTTCAGGCTGCTCTCGATGTCGAAGAACGACACTTCACTCGGACTGGCCGAAGAGGGCCGCGAGGACCCCGACTACGAGTTCGTCGCTGCGTCTGGCTTCCATCTCTACGGCTGGGATCATGAATGGGTTCACGAAAACAGCGGCAATCCGGTGCAGACCGTCGATCATCTGGTCAGCGAAATCGATCATTTGTTCGGCTATGGCCGCTTCGTCAAACCGGGCAAGCTGATCCTGCTGATGCATGACGAGATGTTCCAGGACGTGTTCGACGGCAAGGCGAACCTGACGGCCCTGGTCAAGGCGCTGAAGCTGCGCCGCTACACCTTCGGCGCGATCTCCGATCATGACGGCTGAGCACATCAGGTAGATTCGGACTGCGCCACCTAGCCCTCGACATTCGCCCGCAGCGCCGCAAGCACTTCCGCAAACTCCGCCAGCCTGTCGTCGGATAGCCCCTTCCGCAGCCGCTTGTCGAAGGCGAACGCGGCGGTGCGCAGTTTCAGGAACAGCGCCTCGCCGGCTTCGGTCAACTCGACCTGGTGAACCCTGCGATTGACAGGATCGCGGCGCCGGGTCAGCAGGCCTTGCGTCTCCATGGCGTTGAGATGGTGGGTCAGCGTTGCGCCCCGAATGCCGATCATGCCGGCGAGCTCGCGCTGGTTGGCGAGTTCGCGCGACTTGACCGACAGCAGGGTGACCCAGACCGGCAGCGTGCCGCCCGCCTCGACCAAGGCTGCGTCGAAGGCCTGTGCGACAAGCTTTGCGGTCCGAGCGAGATTCATCCCGATTGGCGGGCGGTCAAAGGGCGTCATGATCCGACACTAGAACAAGGCCAAGGCCTATGGAACTGGCTCGACCCACACATTGACATCTAATCATTAGATATCTATCTATATCGCTAGCGGCGGGCAAGAGAGGAAATGCGGTCATGCAATATGTCTACATCATCGTCCTCGGCCTTCACGTCATGGCGGGTGTGTTCTGGGCCGGCACGACCATCGCGGTTGCCCGCGAACCGGAGATTCGGGCGGAACGGTTCTTCCGGCCGCAAATGGGCGCGGCCGGCTTGGTTTTCCTCACCGGCCTGCTGCTCTGGTACTTTTTCCATGAGGGCGTTTTCGGCTCGATGGAGAAGGTGCTGGCGCTGGGCATCGTGACGGCCCTAATTGCCGCCGGCGTCCAGGGCGCGCTGGTCGGCTCTGCCAGCAGGCAGTTGGCCAGCGCTGATGCAGCGACGCAAAACCAGTTGCGCGCGAAGATGACACGAGGCCAACGCATCGCTGGCGGACTGCTGGTCATCACTGTGTTCTGCATGGCCACCGCCAGGATGTTTTG
Source organism: Mesorhizobium sp. WSM4823 (assembly GCF_055811195.1). NCBI lineage: Bacteria > Pseudomonadati > Pseudomonadota > Alphaproteobacteria > Hyphomicrobiales > Phyllobacteriaceae > Mesorhizobium > Mesorhizobium sp. WSM4823. The sequence goes on along the minus strand of NZ_JBVVQL010000002.1, from coordinate 69,467 downwards.
AGCGGCCTGCCGCAATTGACAAGATCTTACGATGTCCGGCCGTCAGCCGGCGGCGTGCGCGGCGCGCAGACCGAACGGACGTGCCTGGTGGCTCTCCGTGCGGACGTTCGGCTGCGCGCCACCAATCGAGCGGTGACGATCGTCAGATCCGGAGGCCGAACCTGATGCCGTCATAGATGGCGGCATGGATATTGCGCGAGGCGACCGCGTCGCCAATGCGGAAGAGCACGAAACCGCCTTGCGGATTGCGCTGGGGAAAAATGTCGCCGCCACTGACCAGCCGCTCGTAATCGACTGCGCCGCCGTTCTTCGACAGCGGTTTCAGTGCGAGATAGAGATCGTTGAGCGGCAGGGTGCCGTGCTCGACCACCACCTGGTCGACCCGCCGCTCGCCACGCCAGCCGTCGGCGAAGTCGGAGGCAAGCTCGGCGACCAGCTGATTGCCCTCGCGCCGCACCGAACGCAGCCGCGTGTTGATGGTGATGGTGACGCCTTTCTCCTGGAAGGCGCGCATATAGGGCACGTGGTTCATGCCGCCCATTTCCGGGGCAAAGAAGCGTTCTGGCGAAACCAGCTCCAGCCTTGCACCGCTGCCCGCGATCAGCTCGGCCGCGCCCATGCCCTGATGGCCGCCATTGTCGTCATAGAGCAGCACGTTTTCGGCAGGCTTGACGCTGCCGGCCATGATATCCCAACTGGAAGTGACGAGGTTATCGCCTGCAACTAGCGGCGGGTTCTGCGGCAGGCCGCCGGTGGCGACCACCACCACGTCTGGCGACAGCGCCAGAACATCGTCCTTCTCCGCCCAGGTGTCGTAGCGGATCTCGACACCGAGCCGGTCCAGTTCGGCCAGCCGCCAGTCGATGATGCCGATCAGCTCCTTGCGGCGCGGGTTTTGCGTCGCCAGCCGTACCTGGCCGCCGGCCTGCCCCGAGGCCTCCAGCACCGTTACCTCGTGCCCACGCTCGGCCGTGACGCGCGCCGCTTCCAGCCCGCCGGCGCCGGCGCCGACGATCACCACCTTGCGCTTCGGGCCCGCGGTCTTGGCGATGATGTGCGGGATCTCGGCCTCGCGGCCGGTCGCCGCATTGTGGACGCACAGCGCCTCGCCGCCCTCATAGATGCGGTCGAGGCAATAGGTGGCGCCGACGCAAGGGCGGATTTCATGCTCGCGACCCTCCATCACTTTCCTCACGATATGCGGGTCGGCGATATGGGCGCGGGTCATGCCGACCATATCGAGTTTTCCCGTGGCGATGGCATGACGTGCGGTAGCGACGTCGGAAATGCGCGCCGCATGGAAGGTCGGGAATTTCGTCGCCGCCCTCACCTCGCCGGCAAAATCAAGATGCGGCGAAGAACGCATACCGGTCACCGGAATGACCTTGGTCAGCGCCGCGTCGCTCTCGATCGAGCCGCGGATGATGTTGAGGAAATCGACCTTGCCGGAGCCGGCCAGCCGCTTGGCGATCTCGACCCCCTCCTCCTTCGAAAGGCCCTTCTCGAAATCCTCGTCGGCGACCATACGGATGCCGACGACGAACTTTTCGCCGACCGCGGCCCGCACCGCATCGAGCACCATGTTGGTGAAGCGCAGGCGGTTGTCGAGCGAGCCACCGAACTCGTCGTCGCGATGGTTGGTGGCCGGCGACCAGAAGCCGTCCATCAGATGGCCGTAGGCCTCGAACTCGATGCCGTCGAGGCCAGCCGCCTGGCAGCGCTGAGCGGCCGAGGCGTAGTCGGTAACGATGCGCTCGATGTCCCAATCCTCGATTGTCTTGGGGAAGGCGCGATGCGCCGGCTCGCGCACCGGTGAGGCCGACAGCACCGGCAGCCAGTCTGCCTTGTTCCAGCCGGTGCGGCGCCCGAGATGGGTGATCTGGATCATGACCTTGCAGTCATACTCGTGGCAGGCATCGGTGAGCTCTTTGAGCCATGGCACGATGCGGTCGTCATAGAGATGCAGATTGCCGAAGGCGGCTGGGCTATCACGCGAGACGATCGCCGAGCCTGCCGTCATGGTCAGCGCCATGCCGCCTTTGGCTTTTTCGGCATGGTAGAGCCGGTATCGCTCTTTCGGCATGCCGTCCTCGGAATAGGCCGGCTCGTGACTGGTCGACATGACCCGGTTCTTCAGCGTCAGATGTTTGAGCTGATAGGGCTGGAGAAGCGGATCGTTGCTGGTCATCGTCTTCCTGCTGTTTCAAATTGTGCTAATGAGCGGCAAAAATTCAAGGAGTTGCCGCGATGACCATCACCAAAAACCTTACCCAGCTCGGCACCAAGGTCGAGACGCCACAGAGCCCCGAAGCGGCAGTCCTGGAAACCGTGCCGTTCGAGCGCGGCGACGGGCCGCCGGCCATCGTTCGCTTCACCTGCCCGGAATTTACCTCGCTCTGCCCGGTCACCGGCCAGCCGGATTTCGCCCATATCGTCATCGACTATGCACCCGACACGCTGCTGGTGGAATCGAAGTCGCTCAAGCTGTTCATGACCTCGTTTCGCAATCATGGCGCCTTCCATGAGGACTGCACCGTCATGATCGGCCGCCGCATTATCGCCGCGACCAAACCACTGTGGCTGCGCATTGGCGGCTATTGGTATCCGCGCGGCGGCATTCCGATCGATGTGTTCTGGCAGACCGGCGCGCCGCCGGAAGGCGCATGGCTCCCCGACACAGGCGTCGCGCCTTATCGCGGAAGGGGTTGAGCGGTCTGATGCGATCGTAGTCATTCGCACTGATATTGGCTCAGCGCCCATTCGCCGGTCACCGACAGAAGGTCCGATATCTTCCAGCCGCCGTCCACCTTCCTGAGCTTCCACTCCAGCCGGTGCGCATTGCCTTCGACGGCGAAGGCGACGACCACCTTGGCCTCATCGCCATTGACCGCTTCGATGGTCTTCAGGCTCTTGTCGATCGCAAGCTTATCGTAATCGGCATTGCCGAGCGCCATGTTGGGATCGAGGCATTCGCCCTGCCCCGATTTTCTGAGCGCATCGCTCTTGTCGAGCACGGTCTTGGCCGGGTCGATGAAATTCTTTCGCTCGGCCGGGTCGAGCTCCAGCCCGAGATGCCCGTAGAACGGTTTTACCACGGCCGTCGGCGACCCCGGCAGTACCGGTGCGGCCGGCGCCGATGTCGCCGGCGGGTTCGCCGAAAATGTATCGGCGGGCGGGTTGCCGGCATCGCCGGAAGGCGCGTTCGGCGGCGGCGCGCCGAACAGATCTTGCGCCAAGGCGCCGCCGTTCAGCCCGGCCGCCGGCATCGAGACCAACGAGAGTGCCAGGACAAGGCGACGAAGCACGACATCACTCCGCCGAACCGAGCATGCACTCCAGCGCGCTGAGCGTCCAGCCGCTGGATTTGGAAGCGATGTCGGCGACCTTCCATTTGCCGTCGACCTTCCTGAGGGACCAGACCATTTCGCGTTTGGAATCGTCGCCTTCCGGGAAGAGATTGAAGGTCACCGTCACCTCGGCGCGTTCGCCATCCACCGCCTCAGACAGCTTGAGCGTCTTGGCGACGGTCTTCTCGTCGTAGTCCTGCGCGTCAAGTCCGGGGGCGAAGTCGATGCAGGGCACTTCATCCGGTCTGTTCTTCTGCGCCTGGTCGTTGAGAGCGAACAGCCTGGTCACCGGCTCGGTGAAGCGGTCGCGGTACTTCGCGTCGGCCTCGAACTTCACTTCGGGCACGTAGAAGAACTTCACGGCATTTGAAGCCGGGCCCGCCAAGGCGGCGCCCGGCACGGCAAGGGAAAAGGCAACGGCCAGCACTATCGGTTTCATCGGGGCGCTCCGGGCGATCGGCGGCGAACTGGCAAGGTCCAGTACCACGCACCCTGCATATCGGCTTTTGTGCGGCTCATGAAGTCCCGGAGCGCCAGCCTGAAGCGCGCAGCCGGACGTCTGAAGGTTTCTGGAGTTCCGCAGTGCGACTGCCGCGACGGTCGTGGCGATGCGGGCCGAGGGGTTCGATCAAGCCGTCGCAAAAGAGTCGGCAACTGCGTTTCAGAAATCGGTGAGACGGGAACGGATCCCTGACGAGCACAATCAATCAAGGCCAAGCGCCACCTTGCGCCCGTCATGAATGGCAAATGCCGCCTGCCTGGAGGCGGTACAATCGCCGATAGAGGTATGCCCGATACCGAGCCTTTCGAGTTCGATGGACAGGCTGTCCTCCGCCATATTGGTAGCGGCGAAGACCAAAGCGTCGGCCCCCACCTCTTGCTCAGTCCCGTCGAGCAGCGAAGCAATTCTGGCCGTCTTGCCATCCCAGCGCACAACGGCGCTCTCGGTGACAAACTTGACCTTCAGCCCGGCGAGCGCTCGACGCAGCGGCGCGTCCACGGCCATTCGCTGAAGTTCTTTGCCAACCAGGGCGTCGGGTGTCACGATTGTCACGGCGTGACCGTCCTCGGCGAGTTTCCAGGCGGTGCCACAGCCTTTCCAGTTGCCGCCGTCGTCCAGGATGATCACACGTTTTCCCGGCCTTGCCTCCCTGGCCATCACAGCTTCGGCAGAGAGAACCGGGCCGCCACCCGGAATGCTGTCCCATTGCGGCAGTGCCCGTTGGAACGCCCCGGCTTGCGGCAAGGAGCCGGTGGCGACAATGACGTGATCCGCACCCTCGCGCTCTACATCCTCAGCCTCGACATACTGACCGTACCGCACGTCCACCTGAAGCTGGCTAAGCTGACGCTGATACCAGTCGATGAGATCCAGGATTTGCGCCCGGCGCGGCTGTAGACCGGCAAGTCGGAATTGCCCCCCGAGGCGGTCCGATGCCTCGGCCAGCGTGACACGATGACCCCGCTCGGCTGCCACACGCGCAGCTTCGAGACCGGCCGGCCCCCCGCCAACGACAAACACATATTTCGGCCGAACGGCCGGGGAGAAGCGGTCGCCTCCCCATTCCCATTCTCGTCCCGCCGACGGATTGATCACGCAGCTGATCCAGTAGTCGCGGCTGCGTCGGCCCCAGCACATCTGGTTGCAGGACAGGCACCCGCGGATGTCCTCGTGCCGTCCGGCGGCAGCCTTTGCGGCAAGGTGCGGATCGGCGATCTGACCGCGGACGATGGAAACGAGGTCGGCGCGGCCTTCACTCAGCACGCTCTCGGCGTTTTCAGGAGTACGAATGTGGCTCTCGGCGGTGATCAGCGCGTGGTTCACGGTCGATTTGAGTACCGCCGCGAGGTCCGCACCGAGCTTTTCCGGATAAAGGAAGGTTGGCATGATCTTGTAGAAATCGAAGTAGGAACCCGATCCACAGGTGACATAATCCATCAAGGCGTCGCGGTCGTGCACGTCGATTATCTCGGCCAACGCTTCTCGCTTCAGCGCCACCTCGACTTCGGGTTCGTCGTTGATCGCCAGACCAATGATGAAGTCCTCGCCGCATTCCCTGCGGATGCGGGTCATCACCTCGCGGCTCATGCGCGTCCGATTTTGAAGGCTGCCGCCCCATTGGTCATCTCGGCGGTTCGACCAAGGCGTCCAGAACTGGTCCAGCATCGAATGGTACGCGGCCCAGACCTCGACGCCGTCGAATCCGGCCTCGCGGCAGCGGCGTGCTGCCTGTACGAAGCCGTCGATCGTCTCTTCGATCTGGCGCTCGGACATTCGATGCGAACCGTCGGAGTCGTGATAACTCGGCAAGCCTGAAGGCGACCAGCCAGCATGGAACGAGTTATCCGCGTCCGCGTGTTGACCGACATGGTAGAGCTGCTGGATGGCGATGGCGCCATTGCTGCGGATCGCCTCGGTTACTTTGCGAAAATGAGGAACGACGCTGTCGTCACAAGGGCGAAAGTTACCGCGCGTCAGCACCGCAGCCTGATGTACAGGCATCGGTTCGACCACGATCATGCCGGCACCGCCCATCGCCCGTTCGGCATAGTAGCCGACATGGCGCTCCGTCGGCAGCCCATCCTCGGCCATGTTCGCGGTATGTGCTCCGAACACGATCCTGTTGCGCAGCGTTTTGCCACGCAACGTTGCTGGCTCGAACAGACGCTTGAAGGCCCGCTCAGACATATGCCCTCTCTCGTTCAACGCGCGACAGTATGGCTAACACAGGTCCGATGCCGATCAGATCGGACTGCTGTGCTCAAGCGTGGTCAACGTCGTGCCTGCACTTCATCGCTATGCTCCGATTGTTGATCGAGCCGCGCCGTCGCCCCATCGAGTGCCAGCGCGGCTTGTTGCCAAGCTTTGGAAATTACGCGTCCAGCCAGACGTTCTGGAGATCCATTTCGAAGGTCTGGTGGACAGCGTAATTCTTCACCTTCTTGTCCATATGGCTGAACAGCTTCTGCCAGAACGGCTGAACGATAACGCCCGAATCCTGCAGGATCTGCTCGACGTCTTTCATGACCTCGCGGCGCTTCTCCACATCGATGAGTGAAAGAGCCTGCTTGAGCTTGGCGTCGAAATCGGGATTCGAATACGCCGATTCATTCCAGGCCTCGCCGGTGCGATAGCCGAGCGCCAGCACCTGAACGCCAAGCGGGCGCATGTACCAGATCGTCATGGAATAGGGATATTTCGTCCAGTCATTCCAGAAGGTCGACCCTGGAAGCACCGTGCGCTTCACCTTGATCCCGGCATCGCGCAACTGGCCGGCAATCGCGTCGCCGGTGTTCTTTTGCCAATCGTCCTCAACGGTGATCAGTTCATGCTCGAAGTCGGCCTGTCCGGCCTCGGTCATCAGCTTCTTGGCGCCCGCCGCGTCGCGCGTCTTTTTCGGCAGCGGGTAGTATTCCGGGTGGATTGGGCTGACATGGTGATTTTCACCTGGGGTGCCTCGTCCTGCGTAGCCAAGTTGGAGCACGGCATTGTTGTCGACGGCCATCTGCAGGGCATTGCGCACCCGTTGGTCGTCATAGGGCTTGTGCGTGATGTTGGTCCGGGCAACGAGCGTCGTCGCGGTCGCGACCTCGGTCTTCTCCAGCCCCATCTTGTCGAGGATGTCGATGAAGTCGGCGGGCGTCTCGAAATTGAGGTCGATCTCGCCGGACTCGAACGCGTTCACCGAGGCGTTGAAGTCGGTGCCGTAGTCGATGAATTCGACGCTATCGAGCGGCGCTTCACCACCCCACCACTTGCCGTTCTCGCGGCGCTTGACGACGGCTTTCTGGCCGACGTCGTAAGAGACGAGCTCGAAGGGGCCAGTGCCGATCGGCTTCTTGATAGGATCCGCACCGTCGGCGTCGAAATTGCGGTGGACCACCAGCGCCGGATAGTCGGTGAAGTTGGGGATCAGCGAGATGTCAGGCTCGTTCAGCTTCAGCTTGACCGTGCTGTCGTCGACCTTGCTGATCGCGCCATCCTTGGCCTTGCCGGTCTTCTCGTCGATCAGCGCACCGACGCGGGCGGCCATGGAATTGCCGGCCGCACCCTTCTCGCACCAGCGCGTCAGGTTGTAAACCACGTCATCGGCGTTGAAAGCATCGCCGTTGTTCCAGGTGATGCCCTTGCGCACATGCAGCACGTATTCGGTGGCGTCGTCGTTGACATCCCAGCTTTCGAGCAGGACCGGCTCGAATGTGAATTCGCGCGTATAGCGGACAAGCGGCTCCAGCCAGCAGCGCGAGATGTTCGCAAGCTCCACCCAGTCGTAAGTGCGCGGATCCTTCTGTGCCTTTACCGACATCGAAACGTGCAGCGTTCCGCCTTTCTTCGGTTCTTCGGCCAAGGCCCGTTCCGGCACCGCGAGACCGATCATGCCGTAGGCCAAAGCCGTCGATGCCCCAAAGGCGCTCGCCAGCGCCAGAAACTCGCGCCGGTCCATGCGACCTGAGCGGGCTTCTTGCGCCATCGCCTTTATAGGGCTCGGGACACGATCACCGTTGCTTCTGAAGAGTGCCATTTTTTTCTCCCTGTGGTTCCCGTTGGGTCTTCGCCCGTTGCATCAACTAACGCTGTCCGGCAGCCGCTCCTCGCGCTGCGCGATGAAGTCTCGCAGGCCATCGGCAATGCCTTCATCGAGCTTCGGCTCCTCGTAATCCGCGAGCATGTTGCGCGCTTTTTCGCGGCCGCGGGTGTCGTGGTCCTTTGCTCCTTCAGCCTTCCACTGTTCGAACGAATTGAAGTCCATGATGCTCGGTATGAAGAAGGCGGACTGGAAATGGTCAAGCGTGTGCTGGGTGCCGAGGAAATGGCCCTGCGGCCCGACCTCGCGGATCGCCGCCATAGCCTCCTTGAAATCGTCGAACGGGAGCCCGCCGGCGTATTTGTACCAGCCGACAAGCTGTTCGCAGTCCGTGGCGAATTTCGAATAGCCGCAGGTCAGGCCGGCCTCGAGCCATCCAGCGGAGTGCCAGATGTAATTGGCGCCGGCAAGGATGGCGGCGTGCATCAGCATGTTCGCCTCGTAGCCCGCCTGCGCGTCGTTCAGCTTCGACCCGACATGGAAGCCCGACGTTCGCCATGGCAGCCGGTATTTCCGCGCCAGTGCTCCCATCAGATACATCATCTGGGCCGCTTCCGGCGTGCCGCCCATGGGCGCGCCGGTCTTCATGTCGACCGTCACCATGAACTGTCCGTAGATCTGCGGCGAACCCGGACGCAGGAGCTGCGTGAATGCGACGCCGGCAAGCGCTTCCGCATTGACCTGCGCGACCGCTCCCACGGCGGAAGCCGAAGTCGAGGCGCCGCACAACGCGAAAGGCGCCAGGATCAGCGGCTGGTTGTGGCGCGCATAGACCTTCATCGCGTCCAGCATGGTGGCATCCCAAACCAGCGGCGAATTGCAGTTGGTGATCGCCACCAGGACCGGGTTGTCGCGGACAAAATCCGCGCCGAAGACGATGCCTGCCATCGCCATCGTATCTTCGGCCCGATCCTTTGATGTCACGATGCCCATGAACGGCTTGTCTGAGTGCTTTAGCGCCGAATGGATGATGTGGAGGTGGCGCTTCGGCACCGCAATTTCCATCGGCTCGCAGATGATCGAGCTCGACGAGTGCAGCGCTGGCGCCATATAGGCGAGCTTGTGGAAATTGTTGAGATCGGCGAGCGTGCCATAGCGTCTGTTGTTGTCGAGGTCGCGCACGTAAGGCGCGCCATACATCGGCACGAAGATGGAGTTGTTTCCGCCCACCTGCACGGTGCGCTCAGGGTTGCGCGCATTAAGCGTGAATTCCGACGGCACCTTCGAGACGAGTTCCATCAGAAGGGCGCGGTCGATTCGCACTCTCGTTTCCGAAACGTCGGCCCCCGCCGCCTTCCACATCGCGATCGCCTCGTCGTCACGAAACTCGCATCCCACCTCTTCGAGGATCGAGAGCGACTCCTCGTGGATCAGCTCCACCGCCTCGTCCGGCACCATCTGATAGACCGGAATTTTGCGGACAAGGGTCGGGAACGACGTGACCGGAGCGCCTCGCAGCGCCTTGCGCCCCAGGCGGCCGCCGCTGCGGCGGTTGGTGTGTTCGGTCACTTCAACGGCCGGTGCGTTCATGGCAACTCCATCCTCCCAGGGTCAGTCAACTTAACGAGACGTAATATCGCTGTGACGCTGGAAAATCCTGATCTCTTGTATAAACTCAGCTTATGCGAAGCCTACGCCATCTGCTGCCGTCGGCCGGCAGCCTGATCGTCTTCGAGGCCGCCGGGCGGCTGTCGAGCTTTACCGCCGCTGGCCGGGAGCTCGGCATGACGCAGGCTGCCGTGTCCTATGCGATCCGCGGCCTTGAAGAGCAGCTCGGCGCCAAGCTCTTTCAGCGCCGCCATCGGCAAGTCAGTCTTACCGAAGCCGGCGACCGCTTTCATGCCGATGTCTCCCTCGGCCTGTCGCACATCCGCAAATCGGCAGAGGATCTGCGCCTGCAGGCGACCGGCGGCCATGTGACGCTTGCCGCTTCGACCGCTTTCGGTTCCTTCTGGATGATGCCGCGCCTGCAGCAGTTCCGCGACGAACTGCCAGGCATTGATCTGCGCATCCAGACCGCCGACCGCGACCTAGACATCATCGCGGAGGGTATCCCGCTCGGCGTGCGCGGCGGCGAGCCCAGGGAATGGGCCGACTATCACTCGCTGCCGCTGGCCGACGAGGAGATATTCCCGGTCGCGGGCGCCAGCTATGTGGCCCGGTTCGGGCTTCCCGATACCGTCAAGGCTCTTGCCGTCCACCGCCTCATTCATCTCGAAGAGCCGTTTCGCGAGGCGGCGAGCTGGGAGGAGTGGTTCGCGTCAGCCGGCACCAGTCTCAGCGAGGCCGATGCCGGGCGCGGCCTGCGCATCAACGACTATGCCCTGGTGATCCAAGCGGTGATGGAGGGGCAAGGCATTGCGCTCGGCTGGCGGCACCTCGCCGAGCGGCTGCTGGCGTCAGGGCTGCTAGTGCGGGCAACGGATCACGTCATGACCACTGGCAAGGCGTTCTATGTCATCTGGCCGAAGAACCGCGAACTCAGCGACAATGCCCGCAAGGTGCGGGACTGGCTGGCCGCGCAGGCATGAGGCTATGCCAATCGTGCCTGGTCAAACCGTCACGACGATCTTGCCGAATTGCTCGTTCGACTCGAGAAAGCGATGCGCCTCGACGATCCGGTCGAAGGGAAAGGTTTTGGCGATCGCTGGCCGCAGCGACCCCGACATCAGGCCGTCGAGGATGAACGCCTTGGCGGCCTCCAGCTTCGCTGGATTGCCCGTGATTTCGTGGACGAGATAGCCGCGCAGCGTCAGTGTCTTGGCCAGCACGGCGAACAGCGGGAACGGCGTCGGCTCGGGGCTCAAGCCGCCATATTCGATGAGAATGCCGCCGCGTGCCATCGCCGCCGTCAAAGGCTCGAATATCGGGCCGCCGACTGCGTCGAGCACCACTTGGATGTTGTCCGGGCCGGCGATTTCCTTCAGCCGGGCTTCCAGATCTTCGCCCGCTGAAGCGATGACGTGAGCTGCGCCGAACTCGAGCAAGGCCTGCTTCTTGGCAGATGTCCGCGTGACCGCGATCGGTGTCGCACCAACGACGTTGGCAATCTGGATCGCTGCAAGTCCGACACTGCTCGATGCCGCGGTAATGACGACAAAATCCTCCCTGCCGAGCTTGGCAATATCGATCAGTGCGCCATAGGCGGTGAGATATTGCATCCAGACGGCAGCCGCCTCTTCCCAGCTGAGCGACGGCGGGTGTTTGACCACAAGCTCGGCGGGATATGTGGCGATCTCGCCATAGGCGGGCCAGCGGGCCATCGATAGTGGCGGCACGACGCTGACGGCGTCACCTGGCGCAAAACCGTCCACGCCTTCGCCGACCGCTTCGACGACACCCGCTGCCTCAAGGCCAAGGCCGGAAGGCAATGGCGGCGTCTGGATATAAGTGCCCGAGCGCAGCAGCGCCTCGGCCCGGTTGAGGCCCAATGCCTTGACCCGGATCCGGATCTCGCCTCGACCTGGCGCGGGAATGTCGAGATTCTCGATGCGCAGAACCTCGGGACCACCATGCTCATGAAAACGAACAACACGTGCCATCCGGCCACCACTCCAAAATGTTTGAACCGAATAGCCTATGCCAGCGGCCATCTGGCAGATAAATAGCTGCTTGGGCAGAACAGTAGAAACTGAGAGTTTCGAATATGGATCGCCTTACGAGCATGGCCGTATTCGTCAAAACCGTTGACCTGGGCTCGTTCGCGGCGGCTGCTGCCGCTCTCGATCTGTCCGGGCCGATGGTGGGCAAGCATGTCCGGTTTCTCGAGGAGCGTCTGGGCGTGCGCCTCATCAACCGGACCACACGCCGTCAGAGCCTTACAGACTTCGGGCGCGCCTATTACGAGCGCTGCCGAATGATAATCGCGGAAGCCGAGGCTGCGGACGCATTGGCAGCAGATCAATTTTCCGAACCACGCGGAAAGCTGCGCGTCATCATGCCGGTGCATTTCGGCCGGCGCTGCGTTGCTCCGATCCTGCTGGAGTTGGCGCAGCAATATCCCGCGCTGGAACTCGACCTGTCGTTCAGCGATCCCCTCGCCGATCTTGCAGAGGATGGCTGCGACCTTGCCATCCGGACCGGCAATCTGGAGGATCAGGCCGGAGTGATGGCGCGTCGCATCGCGCGCCAGCGCATGGTCGTCTGCGCGTCGCCATCCTATCTCGATATGCATGGATGGCCACGGCAGATAGAGGATCTCGGCAGGCACCAGGCCATCATCTACCGCCGTTCGGGCCGTGTCGTTCAACCATGGCTGTTTCCGCGCAACGGCCAGCCCGCGCTGGAAGTCATGCCGGTCAGCCGGCTGCGGCTCGACGACCTCGATGCGATCGCCGATGTCGCGGCCGCCGGCATGGGACTTGCCTGGCTGCCATACTGGCTGGTCCGTGAGCGCATTCAGGCCGGCACACTGGTCGTGCTGCTGCCGGACCAGCCGGGATTTCTTTACGACGCCTATGCGCTATGGCTGCAGACACCCCACTTGCCGCTGAAGGTTCGTCTTGCCGTGGACGCGCTGGCGACAGCACTGCCCAGGCTCATGACGTGAAGAGCGCGGTCGGCCGCCCGGATTGCTTAATTCTACCCCTCCCGCATGGCCCGCGAATCCGCCTATAGTGCTCTTATGCCCATTCGCCAGCTCTCCGAAACGATGATCAACCAGATCGCCGCCGGCGAAGTCATCGAGCGTCCGGCAAGCGTGGTCAAGGAGCTGGTTGAGAACGCACTCGACGCCGGCGCCACCAGAGTCGAGATCGTTACCGCCGGCGGCGGGCTCAACCTGATCCGCGTTACCGACGACGGCTCGGGCATCCCGGAAAAGGAACTGGCGCTGGCGATCGCGCGCCATTGCACATCGAAGCTCGCCGACAACATCCACGACATCCGCTCACTCGGCTTTCGCGGCGAAGCGCTGCCGTCGATCGGCTCGGTGGCGCGGCTATCGATCCGCTCGCGCACGGCCAACGGCGATGGCGCCGCCGAGATCGGCATCGAGGGCGGCCGTGTCTCCTCGGTCAAGCCGGCTGCCGCCAATCGCGGAACCACGGTCGAGGTGCGCGACCTGTTCTTCGCCACGCCGGCGCGGCTCAAATTCATGAAAGGCGAGCGCGCCGAAAGCTCGGCGACCAGCGACGTGATCAAACGCATCGCCATCGCCTTTCCCGCCGTACGCTTCACGCTGGCCGGTTCCGACCGCTCGACACTGGAGCTGCCCGCGACCGACGACAGCCAGGAAGGCCGGCTGCGCCGCGTCGCGCAAGTGATGGGCGCCGACTTTCCGGAGAATGCCATCGCCATCGACGCCGTGCGTGACGGCGTGCATCTTGCCGGCCACGTCTCGATCCCGTCCTTCAGCCGTGCCAACGCTCTGCAGCAATATGCCTATGTCAACGGCAGGCCGGTGCGCGACAAATTGATCGCAGGCGCCATCCGTGGCGCCTTTGCCGACGTGCTGCCGCGCGACCGCCATGCGGTGACTTTGCTGTTCCTGACGCTCGATCCGGCCATCGTTGACGTCAATGTCCATCCGGCCAAGGCCGATGTCCGCTTCCGCGATCCTGGCCTCGTGCGCGGGCTGATCGTCGGCGCCATCCGTGAGGCGCTGGCCAATGCCGGCATCCGGGCTGCCACCACGGGGGCGGCCGGCATGATGGCGGCATTCCGGCCGGGCGCGGCGTCCTATGCGCATGCCGGACCGGCCAATGGCCATCGCAGTTATGAGGCGGCCTACCGGGCCTCCGGCTCCGCCGGTTTCGATCCGGCCCGCTCGCCGCAGCGGCCGCTCGACGTGGGATACCAAGGCACCGGTTTTGCAAATGGCGGCTTCGGCGAAAACGATCAGGCGGCGTTCGACGCCGGACCGCTTCACAGCGCCGACGCGCGTGCCGGGCAGGACGAAGCGGTGGAGACGCTGCTCGGCATGGCGCTGGGCGCCGCACGCGCCCAGGTGCATGAGAACTACATCGTCGCGCAGACCAGGGATTCGCTCGTCATCGTCGACCAGCACGCGGCGCATGAGAGGCTGGTCTACGAGGCACTGAAGAACGCGCTGCATGCGCGCGCCGTGCCGTCGCAGATGCTGCTGCTGCCCGAGATCGTCGATCTGCCGGAAGAGGATGCCGAGCGGCTTGCCATGCACTCCGAAACGCTGGCCCGCTTCGGCCTCGCCGTCGAGCGCTTCGGCCCGGGTGCGGTCGCGGTACGCGAGACGCCGTCGATGCTCGGCGAAACCAATGTCCAGCAGCTGGTGCGCGACCTTGCCGACGAGATCGCCGACAACGACACGGTCGACACACTGAAAGAGCAGCTGGACAGGATAGCCGCGACCATGGCCTGCCACGGCTCGGTGCGTTCCGGCCGCCTGCTGAAGCCCGAAGAGATGAACGCGCTGCTGAGGCAGATGGAGGCAACGCCGGGCTCCGGCACCTGCAACCACGGCCGCCCGACTTATATTGAGCTCAAACTCGCTGATATTGAGAGACTGTTCGGCAGGCGCTAGCTTGGGATAAAAAAAAGCCGCTCTGCGGCGGCCCTTTTGAGTCAAGACCACCCCAAGCGTTTGAATCACCTCTTCAAATTCACCACGATCACGCCGCCAAGCGCCAGCACTCCACCCAGAATGCCGAGCAGTGTCGGTACCTCGCCCAGCCAGAAGAAGCCGATCAGCGTCGCCACCGGCGAAACCAGATAGAGGAAGTTCGAGGCACGCGCCGCCGGCAGCCGGGAAAGTGCTGTTGCCCAGGCGGCGTAGGCGATGAGGCTCGGCACGATGCCGAGAAAGATGACGGCGCCAAGGCCGGCGGCGTCGGCGACCGCTGCTTGCGAGAGTGCGTTCGGCAGGAATGGCGCAAGGCAGAGCGCGCCGAGCACCATGTTGGAAGCGGCGATGGTCAGCGGGTGATGGCGGGCAAACAGCGGCTTCTGGACGATGGTGTTGACGGCCGAGCACAGGGCTGAACCCAGCACCAGCAGCGCGCCGGTGTTGAAATGCAGGCCCTGCCCCTCGCCCATGGCTATAATGCCGATGCCGGCGAAGGAGATGGCGGTGCCGGCCCAGGCCATGCCCGAAAAGCGCTCGCCGAGCAGCGCCATGGCCATGATGGCGGTGAAGATCGGGCTGACATTGATGATGAAGCCGGCAGCACCCGCCGAGACCGTCAGCTCGCCGAAATTGAGCATTGCCGTATAGAGCGCGACGAAGATGGCGCCACCGAAGGCAAACCGCCACAATTCGTCGAGCCGGGGCAGCGCCGGCCGCTTGACGGCAAGGAAGATCGCCGCCGGCACCGCAGCGATGGCAAAGCGCAGAGCGCCGAGTTCCAGCGGATCGAAGGCGGCGAGACCTGCGCGGATGGCCGGGAAAGCGGAGGCCCAGCCGATGACTGTGAGCGCCACCGCGATGGCCGCCGTGGTATCCATGCGCTGTGTCGGATTCAACGTTCCGGTGTAGACGCTCATCTCGCTGTCCTCGCTCTTCGATGCCATGAAGTGAGAAAATGCCATTCTGGGGCGGTTGACAAACGATCAAATCGAGAGCCACCTGTGAGCATGGATCACAGCTCAGAACCGATGCTGCCGCTCGAGACCTTGCGCGCCTTCGACGCCGCAGCGCGAACAGGGAGCTTTTCGGCCGCCGCAGAAAAGCTCAACCTCACCCATGGTGCCGTCAGCCGGCAGATCGCCAAGCTCGAGGACTGGCTCGGGCTGAAAGTGTTCGACCGTGGCGCGCGCGGCGTCTCACTCACCATCGAGGGAACTCGCCTGCATCTGCGCACCACCGAAGCCTTCGCACTGATCGCCAGCAATTCGGACCGTCGGATCGAGCCGCGCGGCACCGCGGTGGTACGGCTGGCCTCGATCCCGTCGGTCAGCGGCTTGTGGCTGATGCCGCGTATGGCCGCGCTTGAGAACAACCCCAGCAAACTGCGCATCGTGCTCGACGTCGACAACCGCCAGGCCGACCTTGCCGACGAGGGCATCGATCTTTCGGTCCGTTGTGGACGCGGCCGTATTCCGGGCCGCGTCTCGGTGCGGCTTTTCGAGGAACATGTTTTCCCCGTCGCCTCGCTGGAGCTCGCTAAGGAAATCGGTCGCGGCGACCCGGCCCGGCTGCTCAAATTCCCGCTGGTCAACGATTCGGACGCCTCGGCCTGGCGCGCCTGGTTTGCCGCGCAGGACATGGACTATCGCCCGCGCCCGCAGGACCGCCGCTTCGAGGACTATAATCTGGTGCTCGATGCGGCAGCCCACGGCCTCGGCATCGCGCTGGCACGGCCGCCGCTGACAGTGGATCAGTTGAAGTCGGGCCGCATTGTCGCAGCCGACGAGCGCAGCGTGCTAAGCCCGATATCCTATTGGCTCGACCGGCCGCTGGGGCGGCCTCGCGCCGCCGCTGCGGAACTTGCGCGGCGCATCGCGGTCCAGGCCGGACTGGCAATGGAGAAAATGGAAGCGTTCCTTGAGATAGAGAGCTAGCTCAGCCTAGCCATCCAGGAGCAGAATGACGGCATCGAACGGAACCGGACTTGGCACTTCGCTCCAATGACCCTTGCCGTTCACATCTTCCATCTGCCAGACCGATCCGGCCTCCACGAGACGAACCTCGCCGTCGCTGGCCGTGACCTTCAATGCCCCTGCCATGCAAAACAGGATCTGGCGATGCGGTGATTGATGCAATTCGCCGATCCATCCGACCGGTATACGGATCGCGACATAGCCCTTGGCCGGCATGATGGGCGAGACCAGGAACGGCAGTGCCGGCGGCGCAAAGGGGGTCTCCTTCAAGGTCAAATCGAATTGACCGAAGCGACTTTCGCCGGCGGCATCTTCGGTCAGATGCAGCACGTTGAATACGACGCCCATAACGTCTCCCTTATCCCATCAATGCGACAGTAATCCGGTAGCTTCAAATGACCAAGCCGTCTGCGCCGAGCACTTCTTTTCGCTTCGCTCCACTCCTCGCGAGCGATATTCGGCTAACAATGGGCCTGTGAATTGCTCCAAGCTTGACCTCGCCGGGATTTATGGCGATGACATCGTCATGAATTTCGGCACCACCCCATGATGAACCGTTTCGAAGGCCCCGGCGGCAAGGAAGCCCGTATCCGCTACCTCGACGGCGACTTCCAGGTGACCAGCCCCGGCGCTTTCGTGCGCTGCGCGGTCACCGGCGAAAGCATCCCGCTCGATGAACTCAAATACTGGAGCGTCGCCAGGCAGGAGCCCTATGTGAGTGCCGCGGCCTCGCTGCGCCGCGAGATCGAGGCACATCCCGAATTGCGCAGCCGCCGTTAGACCAGCTTCCGGATCGGCTCCAAAGTCAGCCTTGCAGCTTGCGCTGCCGCCAGGCATCCAGCGTCTCTTCGATGATGCGTTCGGGCACGTGGTCGGGATCGAACACGGTTTCAATCTCAAGCACATCGAGCCGTCGGAGGAAATCAGCGAGCGCGGCATCGTGGCGTAGCCGGGCGGCGTCCTTGGCGGTGGTGATGAGGGCAAGTCCGGCACCTCGCGCTGTCGTTGCCAGTTCGGCAAGCTCGTCCTCGCCATAGAAATGATGGTCCGGAAACGACCGGGTCAGCACGACTTCACCGCCAGCTTCACGGACCGTGTCGAAGAACTTGTCGGGATGGCCAATGCCGGCAAAGGCCAGAAACCGCTTGCCGGCAAGCCCCGCGGTGCTGCTTGGCCGCGTATACGCCTCGAAGATCGGCCGGCCGGCACGCGCCGCCTGGCGCACGACCGCGTCGGCGGCAAGGCCCTCGCCCATCTTCAGTAGCGCGCTGGTGAAAACCAGCTGGTCGACGATACCAGCCCTGAGCGGCCCGCCAGGAATGACGCGGCCGTTGCCGACGCCATAGCGTGCGTCGACGACGACCAGCGCGTAATCGATATGGATGCGCGCGCTCTGGAAGCCGTCATCCATGATCAGGAAATCACAGCCATGCTTTTCCAGCAGAAGACGCGCGCCGGCGGCCCGGTTCGGCGTCACCGCGACCGGTGCGTGCTCAGCCAAAAGCAGCGGCTCGTCGCCGACATGCTTGGCGGCGTCGTGATGCGGATCGACGACATGAGGCTGTGCGAAGGAGCCGCCATGGCCGCGCGACAGGAAACCGGGATTGAGCTTCATGCGCCTGGCCTGTCCGGCGAGCGCGATCGCCACCGGCGTCTTACCGGTGCCGCCAACGGTGAAGTTGCCGACGCACAGCACCGGCGCCCCAACTTTTTCACGTGCCGCCGAGCGCATGCGGCGGCCGGCAACGAAGGCATAGATCGCGGACAGCGGCGCCAGCGCCAGCGCGCGCCAGTCCGGTTCTTCCCACCAGAAGGGTGGTGCTTCGCTGGCCACCTTAGCGGCCGTTGGCGCCCTTGAGGCGCGACTTGACGACCAACGGCTGGATGTAGGGCTCGAGCGATTTCAGCGTGCACGCCAGCGCGCCGCGCATCTCTTCGACGGTCGCCGCACCGGCTGCCATCATCTCGTGGCGAGCCACCTCGTTGCTCAAAAGGAAATTGACGGCGCCGGCTAGCATGTCGCGGTCGCGCACCAGCTTGGCGCCGCCGCTGTCGAGCAGGCGCTGATAGGTCTCGCGAAAATTCTGAACGTTGCGGCCGGCCAGAACGGCGGTGTCGAGCATGGCCGGCTCCAGCGGGTTCTGGCCACCCTCTGAGGTGAGCGAACGGCCGACGAAGGCGATTTCGGTCAGCCTGAGATAAAGCCCCATCTCGCCGATCGTATCACCGAGCAGAATGTCCGTATCGGCGGTGATCCTGTCGCCCTTGCTGCGCCGAGCGACTTTCAGGCCCATCCCGGAAATCTGCGCGGCAAGCGCTTCGGCGCGATCGGGATGGCGCGGGACGACGATCGTCAAAAGGCCATGGTGCCGCTTGTGCAGCATTGCGTGAACTTCGGCGGCCACCGTCTCTTCCCCTTCATGGGTCGAGATCGCCGCCCAGGTCGGGCGCGCGCCGATCTGACGCTTAAGCGTGTACAACGCTTTTTCATCGGCTGGCGGCGGCGTGGTGTCGACCTTGAGGTTGCCGGATACGGTGACCGGCCGGGCGCCCAGCGACAGAAAGCGCTCGCCGTCGATTTCCGACTGGGCGACGACATGGGCGAGATTTTCGAACAACGCCTCGGCGATGTTGGCGCGCTTTTTCCAGGATTTGAAGGAACGGTCCGACAGCCTTCCATTGACCAGCACTTGCGGCACACGGCGCGCGCCGAGCTCCAGGATGGTCATCGGCCAGATCTCCGATTCGGCGATGATCGCCAGATCCGGCCGCCAATGGTCGAGGAAACGGCTGACCGCCGGCTTGAGGTCGAGCGGCACATATTGGTGGATGATGCGATCGCCGAGCCGCTCTTCGGCAACCTGAGCCGAAGTGACGGTCCCCGTCGTCAGCACAATATTGACGCCGTAGTCGAGAATGCTCTCAACCAGCGGCACGACGGCAATGGTCTCGCCGACGCTCGCCGCATGGATCCAGATCACCGGCCCCTCGGGGCGCTCACGCCCGGCGATGCCATAGCGCTCACGCCGGCGAACTCGGTCCTCCTTGCCCCTGGAGGTGCGCCAGGCAACATAAGGCCCGACCAGCGGATAGGCGGCTGCGCCTGCGAAACGATACGCCGTCAGGAAGGTCCGCGCCCAGCGCCCGCTCATTTCGGGCTATCCACGAGGCGGTAGGCTTCGGCGGTCGCGGCGTTGAGCGCGTCCGTGACCTCTTGGCGCTTGCGTTCCATTTCGGCCTCGTCCGCATTGGCCGGAACGAACACCGGCGTTCCCACGACGATCGAGGAGCGGCCGAACGGCAGATTGATCGTGGTCTTGTCCCAGCTGCGCTCGAGCACCTTGCGGCGGCTGGTAGCGATGGCGGCGGGCAGGATCGGCCGGCCCGAAAGCCGCGCCAGGAGAACAATGCCAAGCCCCGCATCGCGCGGCGTGCCATGCGGAATGTCAGCGATCATGGCGACGTTCTTGCCGGTAGCGAGCGACTTTTTCAGGGCAATCAGCGCCTTGGCGCCCCCCTTGTCGAGATGCTTCGAGCTTTCGCGCCCGCCCGAGCCGCGCACCGCCTCGATACCGAATTTCTCGATCATCAGCGCGTTGAGCTCGGCATCGGCACTGCGCGAAACCATGGCGACCAGCGGCCGCCCCTTTGGATAGTAGGCCGGAGTCAAAAGATGCTGGCCGTGCCACAGCGCAATGATGCCCGGCTCGAACTGCGAATAAGCGCCGCCCGATATCTGAGCCGATCCGTCGACAATACGGTTGGTCAGGCGGATGAGACGAACGAACTGCGCAAACAGGCTGGCGATGGCGTTCTTGACGAATCGCGATTGCGCCAGCGGTTCGCGAATCTTGCGCCAGAATGTCCGCGGGGTGCCGCCAGGATGCCTTCTGACGCCGGACCTCGTCGCCGGTCCTTTCACCGCTTCATGATCCATCGATTTCAATCGGCAGCCTTGGTGTCGGGGTCGAGCAACCGGTGCAGGTGAACGACGAAATACCGCATATGGGCATTGTCCACGCTGGCCTGGGCCTTGGCCTTCCATGCCGTCTGCGCGGATTGATAATCCGGATAGATGCCGACGATATCGAGCGCGTCGAGATCACGGAATTCGGTCCCGCCCAGCGTCTTCAGTTCGCCGCCGAACACCAGGTGCAAAAGCTGCTTCTTTCCGTCTTCCGCGGTCATGTCGGTCCTTCACATATCGTGAGTTTGTGACAGGTCTAGACCAAAGCCGCCGACTTTGGAACCATTGATGATATGTTCAACCGTCCAGCCCGGCGATGATGCCGGAGAGGACGGCAAGCAGTTCGCCGCTGCCGGCAACCAAGGGGCCATGGCTAATCACTTCGCCGGCATAGCGCGGTGCGCGGCCTTTCTGGTCGAGCAATGCGCCGCCTGCCTCGCGCAAAATGAGGTCCGCCGCGGCGATATCCCAATCATGTGCGTTGGGTTTGACGAAGGTTGCATCGAGCACGCCATTAGCGACCATCGCCAGCCGGTAGGCGAGCGAGGGAATATAGGGCACGCGGCTCAGCCGGCCCTGCCATTCCGCCGGCATCAGGCTGATCAACGGCTTCGGCCCGCCAATTTCGACCATGGCTGCCGGGCGGCGCACGGCAATGCGACCGCCATTCAGGAACGCCCCCTCACCGGGCAACGCCCAATAGGTCTCCTCAGTGGCTGGACATTCGAGCACGCCGGCAAGCGTGCGGCCGTCCTCGACCACGGCGACGCTGACGCACCACCAGCGAAGCCCTTCGAGGAAGCCGCGCGTGCCGTCGATCGGATCGACGACGAAGGTGCGGCGGGCAGCAAGCCTTGCGGGATCGTCGGCCGTCTCTTCCGAGAGCCAGCCATAGTCCGGCCGTGCCGCAAGCAAGGTCTGGCGCAGGTAGGCGTCGGCAGCGTGATCGGCCTCGCTCACCGGCGAGGTCCCGCCCTTCATCCACACTTGCGGGTTGTTGCCGAAATAGCGCATGGCAATGATGCCCGCCTCGCGGGCAGCGTCGCGCAGCAGCGGCAGATCCTCGCGGGCTCCGGCGGAGGTGACTTGGTCAAGCTCCGGCAAGGGTCATGCCTTCGATCAGAAGCGTTGGTGCGGCGGTGCCGAAATTGCGATCGAGATCGCTCGCCGGAACCATGTTGAGGAACATGGTCTTCAGGTTCGAGGCGATGGTCACTTCCGCAACCGGATAACCGAGCTCGCCGTTCTCGATCCAGAAGCCGGAAGCGCCGCGGCTGTACTCGCCGGTCACCATGTCGACGCCCTGGCCGAACACTTCGGTGACGTAAAAACCTGACTTGAGCGACTTGATGAGGTCTTCGGGCGTCCGCTCGCCCGGCTCGATGGCGAGGTTGGTCGATGACGGCGAGACGGAGGAGCCGTTGCGCGAGCCGCGCCCGTTTGTGGTCAGTCCCAATTCCCGCGCGGCCGAGGTCGAGAGGAACCAGTGGTTCAAAATGCCTTTTTCGACCATGAGCAGTCTTTCGCCCTCGACGCCTTCACCGTCGAACGGACGCGACGCCTGGCCACGGCGCCGGAGCGGCTCATCGGTGACGGTGATGGCGGCCGCCGCCACCTGCTTGCCCATCATGTCGCGCAGAAAGCTGGTCCTGCGTGCGACGGACGCGCCGTTGATGGCGCTGGCGAGATGGCCGGCGATGCCGCGGGCGACGCGCGGGTCGAACACCACATTGACCGGCCCGGTCGCCGCCTTGCGCGCGCCGATGCGCCGGGCAGCGCGTTCGCCGGCCTTGCGACCGATGTCCTCCGGCGCGTCGAGATCGGAATAATGCTGGCGCGAGGAGAATTCATAATCGCGCTCCATGCCGGTGCCCTCGCCGGCGATGACACTGGCCGAGCGCGAAAAACGCGACGCGACATAGTGGCCGACAAAACCGTGCGAAGTGGCAAGCACCAGCCCGCCAAGACCGGCGCTGGCGCCGCTGCCGGCCGAATTGGTGACGCCCTTGACGGCAAGTGCCGCCGCTTCCGCAGCCAGCGCTGCTTCCTTCAACTGGTCGGCCGAAACTTCCGTCGCGTCGAACAGATCGAGGTCGCGCGGCTTCTTGACCAGCAAAGCCGGATCGGCGAGGCCTTGATAGGGATCTTCGGGCGAAACCTTCGCCATCGCAACAGCGCGCTCGGCCAGCGTCTTCGGATCCGATGCAGCGGTTGCCGAGACGCTCGCCACTCGCTTGCCGACGAAGACGCGCAGCGAGACATCCTCGCTCTCGGACGCTTCGGTCCCCTCGACCTTGCCAAGCCGCACCGACACACCGGTCGAGCGGCCACGCACCGCAACCGCGTCGGCGGCGTCGGCGCCGACCCGCTTGGCAGCCTCAACCAGGGCCGCGACGCGGTCGGTCAATTTCGCTGAGTCCAGCGTATCGGTCATGCACATAGTCCTGTTTTTCCGCCTGACATAAGTGGCGGCCGCTCCGCACCATCTATTGTTCCGATGTGGCTTGTGCAATGGCAGAAGTGGCGAGCAGAATAGATCGGCCAGCGGACATCGGCTTTAGGGGGCATGATCGAAGCGGCTCCTCAAAGGCTGCTTCGCGTCAGGTGCGGACTGGCCGGCGGCCCCTTTGATGCCGTATCTCGATCACGTGTGGACGTTCGATTGCGGTAACGTCGCCCTCGTCCTTTTCCACTCATGATCGACCTCTGACCCAACCATTAAATTAGCAATTTCTTGTGCATCCTTGGAACTTTGTAGCTTGCGTTCCATTTTCAACCGCATGCGAGACTCTGTGATCCAAAGCATCAGGACTGCGGTGAACGTGTCGCCGCCGCGGTACTCGCTGGTCCTTCCCATATACAATGAAGAGCAGGTGCTGCCTAAACTGATCGAGCGGATCAGCTGGCTGATCTGCCGATTGGACGGAGAGGCTGAGGCGATCTTCGTCGATGACGGAAGCCTCGATGGAAGCGTCGAATACCTTCAGAAGGTGGTCGCTGCCGAGCCGCGCTTCCGGCTGATCGAGCTTTCCCGCAATTTCGGCCACCAGGTCGCGATCACGGCCGGCATGGACGCGGCTGCGGGTGATGCGGTCATCGTCATGGATGCCGACCTGCAAGACCCGCCGGAGGTGGTTCTCGATCTGGTGGCGAAGTGGAAGGAGGGTTTCGAGATCGTCTATGCCCGTCGGGTCAAGCGTGAGGGCGAATCCTGGTTCAAGCGTGTTACGGCGAATCTCTTCTACCGTCTGCTGGAGAAGATGACGTCGGTCGACATCCCGCGCGACGTCGGCGATTTCCGCCTGGTCGGCCGCAAGGCGCTGGAAACCTTCAAGCAAATGCCCGAACACGACCGTTTCGTCAGGGGCATGTTTGCCTGGATGGGGTTCAAGCAGACGGCGGTGCCTTTCGAACGCCCCGCGCGGACCCTTGGCCAGACCAAATACCCCTTCTGGAAGATGATGCACCTTGCCGTTCACGGCATCGTCAGCTTCTCCGAGAAGCCGCTGCGAATGGCGCTGTGGGGCGGATTGGCCATCTCCGCGCTTGCGGTACTGTTCGGTGCTTACGCCATCTTCGCCTGGATTTTTGAAACCGGCATCATCGCCGGCTGGACATCCACCGTGGTGATCGTGTCGCTCCTTTGTGGCATCAATCTTTTCATGACCGGCGTAGTCGGGCTTTATGTCGGCGGCATCCACGCCGAGGTGAAACGCCGTCCGCTTTACGTGATCGATCGGGCCACCGGCTTCGACAAGGCGATGCGTATCGCCACCCCTGGTGAGAGCCGTCGTTCGATCCGAAAACCCAGGAACGGAGCCTCGGCTGATGGCCGAACTCTTCGACAGCTATAAATCAAACTATGGCGAGTTGGTCGCGGGATCTGTCCGGTTTTCCGGACTCAAGCACGACTTCTTTCTGGCCGCCAAGGCCGACCTGCTGCGGCGCCTCGTGGTGGAGCGAGGGCTTCGACAGGGCGGTGCTGATGTGCGTGCGCTGGATGTCGGCTGCGGCGTCGGGTCGCTCCACCCTTATCTCGAAGACGTCTTCGAGCGCCTGGATGGCTGCGACGTCTCGGAGGAATCGATCCTGCGCGCCAGGCAGGACAATCTATTTGTGGCCTACAGGGCCTGCACCACGCCGGGCCTGCCTTATGAAGACGGCACGTTCGATCTGGCTTTCGCCAGTTGCGTCGTCCATCACGTTCCCCCAGTCTCCTGGCTCGATTTCTTCCGGGAAATGCGGCGCGTCGTGCGGCCGGGTGGCGTCGCCTGCATCATCGAGCACAATCCCTATAATCCGCTGACGCGTCTTGCGGTGTTGCGGTGTCCATTCGACCAGGACGCGATTCTGCTCAACGCCGCCAAGGCAAGGTCCCTGTTTAAGGAGTCGGGTTTTCGGGACATCCGATCCGAGCACTTCCTGCTGCTGCCCTCGGCCAGGTCTTTCGCCAGAGGCGTCGAGCGCGTGCTCGCGCGCCTACCACTCGGAGCCCAGTATGCGTGCAGCGCGCATGTCTGAGGGCCGTTCGACGGCCAGCGCCGGGCTGAAGCTGCTGGCACGCTTCGGATTGGTCGGCATCGCTGCGACGATCCTTTACGCTGTCTTGGCTACCGTTTTGGTCAAATCGGAATGGATCGGCGTCACGCCGGTCCAGGCGTCGCTTGCGGCTTACGCCGTGGCCGCCGTGTTTTCGTATCTTGCCCACAAATCAGTGACCTTCATGTCGAGCGGCTCGCATCGATCGGAAGCTGCGCGTTTTGTCCTGCTGACGGCGACAGGCTTCGCCATGGCTTACGCCGCGCCGGCGCTATTGACGATGAAACTCGGCCTGTCGCCCATCATTGGCATTCTGGTTACATGCTTGCTCATTCCGGCGATCAATCTTCTCATGCTCGACCGATGGGTTTTTGCGCAGGGAAGACCCGGCCGGCAAGGCGACCGCTAATCCGTCTCGACGGCATCCAGCCGGAACGACACCAGTTTGATGGCGCGGTTGTATATGTTGCTGGCGGCCGGAGTTTGCGGAATGCCGTCGAGATAATCGAAGGCGATGTCGAGTGCCTTGCTCTCGCCGAGAGCCGCCGGTGGGATGACGAACGAGACCATTCGTGCTTCCTTGCCAGACAGCGTCACCGCATGCGCCCGAACGCCGTTCACCGAGATCACAACCCTCTGCGTGATCTGTGGCGGACGAATGACGGCGGCCATTTGCAGCGTGGCAGCCAAGCCGTGACCGAGCGGCGGTATCCCCACGCGAAGCCGCGAGGTCTCTCCCAGCGAATGGGTGCCGTCGCCTGCCGGCCCCGACCAGCCGCAGACCTTCATGCTGGCTGCCTGTTTGGCGCCGTCGCTGCGGAACGACACCGTCTGGCCAAGTACGTAGCCGCCGATCGCGTCGCGGTTGAGGCAGGTCGTCGTCCGATCGATGTAATAGGCGCGATAGTCGGCGTTGACGTTCGGATTGAGTGCAAGCGCAAGGATGACGATCTCGGACCCGGCCAGAACCGCCGCGAGCGCGTAGCCGCTGAGCCAGGCGACGCGCCGATACGGGGCCGGAATGTCAGACCAGGGCAAGGTAGCCTCCGATCCATGCCACAGTCATGAAATAACAGGCACCCAGGAAGATGACCAAAGCCGCCAGATAAGTCAGCCTCGACGCCGATAGCAGGACGGCGAGCAACATTGTCAGAGGTGCAAGCCCGATGACGTATCTGACCATGGAAGCCAGATTGGTGATCAGTGGCAGGATAATGCAGAGCGCGCAGAACAGTGCAGCGCCATATTGCCTGCGAGCCGCCAGAACGGCCGACAGCGCCAGTCCAGTGATCGCGGTGAGCGCACTCCATTGCGGCGCGGTGGGCAGCCATCCTGTGGCCGGAACGGCGGAGAGCCCGTCCCATAGAAAGACGAGCGGATTGCCCGCCACCCGTCCGAACGCGCGCTGGACATGCAAGAATGCAAAGCCGTCCCCGATCGTAAGGTAAAGAAACAGGATGTAGGCGAACAAGCCGGCGGGCGAGATGAGGATAGCGACCAGCAGATCCGGCCGGCCAAGCAGCCAGCGTGGAAAAGACAGCGCCGATCCGCCCTGCTCGCGGTGCTCCCTGAACATTTGAATGACGGTCGCAAATACGACGAGCACCCCGACCAGCCTCGTCGCCGACAGGAGCGCGGATGAAACGCCCGCGGCGAGATAGCTGGAGCGTTTGAGCGCCAGAAAAACGCATGAGGTCAGGAGCACGAAAAGAGGTTCGGTCAGGAACGTCGTGAAGTGAAAGGAGAACGGGCCGCTCAGCAGAAAGGCGCAATACAGCACATAGGCGCGGATGTTCTTCTCCAGCAGCGGCCATGCCACCAGACAGGCGGCGTAGCTGCAAACGATGGAGGTGATGGTGGCGACCAGTATCGTCTGAAAAGGGAAAACGACCCGGATCGCCGCCACCAGCATCGGATAGAGTGGAAAGAAGCCCCAGCGACCGACATTGCTTTGGTTTGGAATGGGAAAGCGTTCGTAACCTTGTTCGCTGATGTCAATGTACCAGGCGCAATCCCACCGGCAGAGCGCACGGGCATAAGCCGCGAAACCTGTTTCCTCCGATACCGAAGCAAATGCCGCATAGCGTATGGCTAAGCCGCTGACGACGAACAGGAGCGGAACCGCCGCCACGGCCATCGCTATAGAGCGACCGCCGGCGTTCGAACGCGCGACATCCAACTGTGCCTCCACCCATTCGAGCGGCTGTCGCCACTCTCCCTTCTAAATTAGCGCAGTGGCGGCAAATTCAAGACGCTGCCGTTTGCCGGCTCAAGATCCGGATCAGGAGTCCCTCAGCCAGACCAGCATCTCGCCGGGATCGCGGTTGTCCCAGGCGAAATAGGGAACGGCGGTGACTTTCGCCTCCTCCACCGCCGGCGGTTCGGTGCGATAAAGTCCGCCTTCCCAGTTTTCGAAGGCCTCCTTGCTGGCGACGGCTGAAAGCGTGACGATGCCACCCAGAAGGTTCGGCTCCTCACGCGCCTCGATCTTTGCCGAACGTGGCAGAGCTATGCGATGCAACTGGCCGGCATTGTCGGTCTCCTCGACGCAATAGATCAACGGGCCGCGCGCGAGCGCGACGCGGCCGATATCCTGGCGCACCTCCGGGTTGGCGTAGAGGCGGTCGACCGCCATTTCGAGGTCGAGTTCGACCTGATCGCCCTTGCGCCATTCGCGGCGGATTGCGGCATAGCCGTCGCTGGTTATGTCATCCAGATCGACCGCCTCTCCGTTCACCTTGAGCGCCGCCTTGCGGCACCAAGCCGGCAGGCGCAGGTGCAGAGTGAATTCGGTCGGCGCCTCGGGCTCGACGCTGATCGAGACCGCGCCGTCCCATGGATAGTTGCTGGTCTGGATGAGTTCTACCGGCCGGCCTGCGATATCGAAACGAGCCGTTCCGTTTCCATAGAGGTGGACGGCCAGCGCGTCATCCGACAGGCTGTAGAAATAGCTGCCGATCGAGGCGACCATGCGGCCGATATTGGGCGGGCAGCAGGGGCAGCGATGCCATTTCCAGCGGTTGTGCTTGCCGCGGCTTTCCAGCGGATTTTCATAGAAGAACAGCGAGCCGTCCAGCGACAGGCCCGAGATCGAGCCGTTGTAGAGCGCCCGCTCCATCATGTCGGCATAGCGCGCGTTAGGCCCCATGCCGAGCATGCGGCTGGCCCAGAACACCAGGCCGACCGAAGCGCAGGTCTCGGCGTAGGCGGTTTCGTTGGGCAGGTCGTAGTCTGATGTAAAACCCTCATTGTGCGACGACGGTCCGAGTCCGCCGGTGATGTAGAGGTTCTTGGTCATGAGATCGTCCCACAGCCGGTCGAGCGCCACCCGCAGCGTGTCGTCGCCATATTCGGTGGCGATATCGGCCATGCCCGAATAGAGGTACATCGCCCTGACCGCATGGCCGACCACCTTGTCCTGTTCGCGCACCGGCTTGTGCGACTGGCTGTATTCGTAGGTCTTGAAATGATAGGCCTTCGGGTCTTCACCGCGGGCACGCGCCTCCTCGTCGAAATAATGCGGCTCAAGCCCGCGCTGGTCGATGAAGTATTTTGCCAGGTCCATGTACTTCTGCTCGCCGGTGGCCCGCGCGAGCTTGACCAGCGCCAGCTCGATCTCTTCGTGGCCGCAATAGCCCTTTTTCTTGCCGGGCTCGGGACCGAAGGTCTCGGCGATATGATCGGCATAGCGGCACATGATGTCGAGCAGCTTGCGTTTTCCCGTGGCCTGGTAGTAGGCGACCGCGCCTTCGATCAGATGACCGGCGCAATAGAGTTCATGGCAATCGCGCAGATTGGTCCACCGCTTGCCGGGCTGGATGCGCTGATACCAGCTGGAGAGGTAGCCGTCTGGCTGCTGCAGCTTGCCGTACATGTCGATGACGGCGTCGATCTTCTTCTCCAGCTCGTCATTGCGGCGGCGGTAAAGCGAATAGGCCGCGGTCTCGATGGTCTTGCCCCAATCTGAGTCCCAGAACATCTGGGTCGTCACCGTCGAGCCGGTGAACTCGTTGCCGGCGGCGGCGGCCTCGTCCGGCGAAGGTGAGTGGAACGGAATGACGACGCCGGGCGATGGCCGGTCCGGGTCGATCTGCTCCAGCATGCGCGCCTCGACGCAGCGGTCATAGAGGATGTCGGCGGTCCTGGTGGCGACGGCGTCGACGCGGTCGCCCCAGAACCCTCTGATATCGACCTGCGGCACCGGCAGCGGACGGAAGGCGAGCTTTGGCTTGCGCGGATTGGCGGCCGGTTTGGCGGATTGCGATGCGGTCATCAATTTACTCCGGTTCGATTCGATTGGTCACTTCACGGCCCCTGCCATGAGGCCGCGGATGTAGAAGCGCTGCAGCAGCAGGAAGAGCACCAGGCACGGCACCATCATCACGGTGACGCCGGCCTGCACCGCGCCCCAGTCGATGGCGCCGAAGCGGCCGGACTGCAGCGCCGTCATCATGATCGGCAGCGTGAATTTGGACTGGTCCGTCATCAGCACGAGGGCTGCCAGGAACTCGTTCCAGGCGCCGAGGAACGCGAACAGCGCGATGGTGACGATGCCCGGCCAGACCAGCGGCAGCATCACCCTCAGCAGCATTGTGACATTGTTGGCGCCGTCCATGCGGGCGGCCTCCTCGATCTCGCGCGGCACCGCGTCGAAGGCGTTGCGCATCATGAAGATCGAGAACGGCAGCTGCAGCGTGACATAGACGCAGACCAGCCCGGTCAGCGTGTTGTGCAGGCCGATCTTGGTCAGCACCAGGAAGATCGGCGTCAGGATCGACTGGAACGGGATCATGATCGTCGACAGGATGACGACGAAGAGCAGGTTCTTCAGCGGAAAACGGAAGCGCGAGAAACCGTAGCCGGCCAGCACGCTGACGATCACCGACAGCACCACCGTCATCACAGAGACATAGATGCTGTTTTGCGCCGGCAGCCACAGTCCGTCGCCGAACGTGTTGAGCGTGGCATAATTCTCGACCGAAAAGCCCGTCGTCGGCCAGGGCGGCAGCGGCGGCTGGCGCGACTCCTGCGCCGGCTTGAAGGCCGAAAGCACGGTCCAGACGATCGGCGCCAGGAACAGCAGCGAGGCGATGATGCCCGTCGCGTGCTCGGCAATCTGCATGCCGATGCGGCGTTTGCGGCTGCGTGCCTGCGCCATCAGTCAACGCCCTCCGGTTGGCGCAGCAGCCGCAGCTGGATGAGGCTGAGCGCGACCAGGATGACCAGCAGGACCATCGACAGGGCGGCGCCATAGCCGAGCTTGAACGACACGAATGACTGGTTGAAGATCCAGTAGACGGCGGTCAGCGTCTGGTTGCGCGGCCCGCCGCGCAGGATGATGTAGAACTGGTCGAAGGCGAGCACCGAGCCGGCAACCGACAGGATCAGCGCCAGCGCCAGCGTGCGGCGCATCAGCGGCAAGGTGATGGCGCGAAACCGCGCCAGCGGCCCTGCCCCATCGATCATCGCCGCCTCCTGCAGATCCGGCGGGATGGATTGCAGGCCGGTCATCAGGATGATCATGGTGAAGCCCGCCACCTTCCAGACGACCATGGCGATGATCGACCAGAACGCCGGCTGGAAGGTCGCCAGCAGATTGACCTTCCTTTCGGTCAGGCCGAGCTCGAAGGCGGCCGGGCTGAACAGGCCGGAATCGACATTGAGCAGCCACGACCAGAGCAGGCTGGCCGAGGCGAACCCGATGACGGCCGGCATGAAGAAGGACGTCCGGTAGAAGCCGGTCATCTGCCTGGGTTTTTCGATGAACAGCGCCAGCGGAAAGGCGACGACGAAGATCGCGATGGTGACGATCACAGTGTAATAGCCGGTGAATTTGAGCGCGTTCCAGAACCTGTTGTCGCGCAGGATCGCCCAGTAATTGTCGAGGCCAATGAAGGAATGCGCCCCCATCAGCGGCCAGTTGTGCAGCGACATCCACGCCGTCATGCCGAGCGGGATGATGAAGAAGACGACGACCAGCGCCACGGCCGGCGCGACATAGAGCAGGCCGATCCACTGCCGGCGACCGGCGCCGACCAGTTTGCGGCGGCGTGCTGGGGCGGAGGTTGCTGCGATGGAGGTCATGGCTCTACGTCCCCCTCCCCCTCGGGGGGAGGGTCCGGCCGAAGGCCGGGGGTGGGGTCCTGCCTGCAGCGCGCCGACGAAAAAGAACGTCGAGCACTTCGCAGACGACCCCACCCGGACCTGCGGTCCGACTTCCCCTCAAGGGGGAGGTGGGGCTGGCGCTCATCCGCCGCGGTGGTTGTAGCGATTAAGGTCATGCCTGTCTTCCGTTAGCGCTGCGTCCCTCGAGGGGAGGCTCCGGCCGAAGGCCGGGCGTGGGGTCACCTGTGAAACGCGCCGACGCAAAAGAACGTCGAGCACTGCCGCAACGACCCCACCCGGACCTGCGGTCCGACCTCCCCTCGAGGGGGAGGTAAACCCGGCGCTTACTGCTGCGGTGCCGAATCTATGATCGACTGCATGGTTTCCTGCGCGTTAGCGATCGCGCCATCGACGTCCTCGCCAAAGAAGACCTCGTTGACCATCTGGTTCCACGGACCGTTGGCGGAGTTGATCAGGTCGTTGAACACCACCGAATAGGGCGTGCGGCCCTTGGCCATGGCCTCTGCGGCGACCTTGTAGCGCGGGTCGAGATCCTTCAACGCCTCATTGGCGATGTCGCCGCGCACCGGAAGGCTGCCGTATTTCGCCAGTATGGTCTGGCCTTCCAGCGAGTAGGCGAAATCGAGGAACTCCTTCACCACCTCGATTTTCGTGGTGCCCTTGGTGACGACGAAATTGTCGCCGCCGGCAAAGGACGACCAGCCGCCATCCTTGCCAGGCAGGAAGGTGACGCCGTAGTCGATATCAGGATACTGGGTGTTCAGTGCGCCGATGGCGAAGGCGCCGGACGGCGAGATGCCGATATTGCCGCCGGCAAACGCGGCGAAGAAGTTGGAGCCGGTGTCGGTCTGCGCGCCTGAAGGCACCAGGTCCTTCTTGACCATCGAGCGGTAGAGGTCGATGGCGCCACGCAGCTGCGGGCTGTCGAGCGTCGCCTTCGAGCCGTCCTCGGTGAGGATATCGCCGCCCGAGGCCCAGATCAGCGGCGTGAAGGTGAAGATGTTGCAGCCGCCGCAATTGCCGGAGAAATAGAAGCCCTTGATGTCGCCGCCGAGCGCGTTGACCTTCTCGGCATAGGCTTCGATCTCGGCCCAGTTGGTCGGGCCTTTTTCAGGGTCGAGACCGGCCTGCTTGAACAGCTTCTTGTTCCAGATCAGCACCGAACTATCGGCGGAGAACGGCAGCCCGTAGATGCGGTCCTTGTAGGTGCCGGTCTTGACATGCGCCGGCGACAGGCTGGCGAAATAAGGCAGCGATTTCGCCCAGTCGGTGATGTCTTCCAGCTGGCCGGCGGCAGCGAAGGACGGCGTGTAGATCAGGTCGAGCGACAGCGCATCGGGTGCTGTGCCGCCGGCGGCGGCGGCACCGTATTTCGGGATGATCTCGGCATTGGGGATGATGTCCAGCTTGACCTGGTTCTCATGCCCCTTGTTGAAGGCGTCGACGATGCGAGGCATGAAGTTCGAGCCGTCAGCGCGAACCCAGATATTGGCGGTCTCGGCGGCAGCCGGCGCGACTGTTGCTGCCAGGCTGGAAAAAATGCTCGCGGCAAAGGCGAGCCCGGTAATGACAGTCCTCATGTTCTCCTCCTCATGGTTCTTCCTCGGCCGCGCTCCCCGCGCAGCGTCGTTTCGCTTTGATGCATGTCGTGATCCCAAAACCGCTGCGCACTTTTGGGCGACATGCATTGGTCTCAGCCGTCCGGCGGACGGCCGCATGACTGACGCACCACCAGCCGGCACGGCAGTTTTCGGATGCCCGGCGCGGCGGGTTGGCCGCCGACGAGCGAAAGCAAAGTAAGGCCGGCCTCGCGCCCGAGTGCCGCCAGGTTCATGTCGACGGAGGTCAGCGGCGGGCGGGTTGCCTCGGCCACGATCTGCCAATTGTCGAAACCGATGACGCCGACATCATCAGGCACGTCAAGCCCGCGCTCACGCAGCGCGTCGATGACGCCGCGCGCGATCTGGTCGTTGCCGCAAAAAACGGCATCGGGCTTTTCGCCCCCACCCTTCGACAGCTTGCCGTCGAAGAGCGTCTTCACCGCCTCGTGACCCCACGCTTCCGACCACGATCCGAGCAATGGTTCCATGACCGGCAAGTCTTTCTCGGTCAGCACGTCACGATAGGCCTGCGCCCGCGCGTGCACCACCGCAAAACTCGCAGGACCGCTGACATGGGCGATGCGCCGCCGCCCAAGCCGCCAAAAGTGCTCGACCGCCAGGCGCGCGCCGCCGGCATCGTCAGATACAAAAGCGATGGCGTCGGGATCGGGCTGGGTGAAGGCATAAATCACGGGCACGCCGAGATTGGACAGGTCGACCGGCAGATGGCGATCGATGCGCTTGCCGGTGGCTATGATGCCGTCGACGCGCTTGTCGAGCATGGCATCGACATGGAGCTGGCCGAGGCGCTGGTCGTCCTCGACATTGCAGAGAAACACCGAGACGCCCTTGTCGACCAGCGCATCCGAAATGCCCGACATGACCGGCAGCGAAAAGCGGCCATAGGTGTCGTTGGTCAACAGCCCGACGGTGAAGGAGCGCCGCCGCAACAGGCTCTGCGCCAGGCTGTTCGGGCGAAAGCCCAGCCGCTGCGCCGTCTCGCGAATGCGCTCGCGCGTCTCGGCAGTCATCCGCCCCTGCCCGTTCAGCGCTTTTGAGGCCGTGGCGACGCTGACGCCGGCAAGGGCGGCCACCTCACGGAGGGTGACCGGCTTGGTGAAGGCTGGCTGCGCGTCGGATGCCATGGTGCGAGGCGAATCCCTTAGCTGAGAAAAGGTTTTCTCTTGTTGGCCTGCAGGGCGCTGATTGGTGAGGTCAGCGGATGCGGGGCGATTTGGGAAAAGGTTTTCTCATAGGAGATTAGGGGAAGGATGCGGGGATGGCAAGAGGGATGGATTTGGTTTTGAGCATTTCCAAGATTTCTTGTTAGGTGCCGTGATCTACGACGCTTTGCGCCATTTGCAGACGTCAGTGAGCCACTATGGTCCGTGTTCATATCGGACGTTTCCGGTCTGACGCCGCGCGGATTCCCCCGCCATTTGATGCGATCGGGTTCGAAGCCATCTAGCGGAAGCTTCCGCCCCCTTCTCGCTGCTGCGGTAGGAAACTCCTTGATTCAGCCACCAGCCCAAATTGCTGGATTTGGCAGCCCAGGAAGGATAGGCTTGGTTTTGGTACAAGCGATGGAACAGAGACTAGCCGCAATTCTGGCTGCCGATATGGCGGGCTACAGTCGGCTAATGGAGGCCGACGAATCCGGCACGCTCGCACGCCTTCGGACCCATCGCATAGAACTGGTCGATCCCGCCATCGCGAAGAACAAGGGCCGGATCATCAAGACCACCGGAGACGGCATGCTCGTCGAGTTCCAGAGCGTGACCGATGCCGTGAAATGCGCCGTGGAAATCCAACAGCGTATGAAACGGCGCAATTCGGATGTGCCGCAAGAACGGCGTATCGAATTCAGGATCGGCATAAATCTCGGCGACATCATTTTCGACGACGACGACATTTTCGGCGACGGCGTCAATATAGCCTCGCGCATCGAGCAACTTGCTGACGTCGGCGGTATCTGCGTGACCGCAGCGGTGGCGACCCAGATTGCCGACCGTCTCGAAATTGCCATGGAGGACCTGGGCGAGAAGACGTTAAAGAACATCAGCCGCCCGGTTCGCCTCTATCGCGTTGGGTTTGACAGCGCTGTCCTGCCGGAAGTCGAGGCAAAGCGATCCATCTCGAAACCTTCGATAGTGGTGCTGCCATTCGACAACATGAGCGGCGACCCCGAGCAGGAATTTTTCGCGGACGGTCTGACCGAGGACATCATAACCGAACTGTCCCGCCACCATGAGCTGTTCGTCATCTCGCGCAATTCCAGCTTCGTCTACAAGAACCGCGCCGTGAATGTGCGCGAGGTGGCCGAGAAACTCGACGTCCAATACCTGGTGGAGGGAAGCGTCCGCAAGATCGGCAACAGGGTGCGCGTGACGGTTCAGCTCATCGACACGGCGAATGACGCTCATATTTGGGCAGACAAATATGACCGGAAGCTGGACGACATATTCGCGATTCAGGATGAGGTGACCGCAGCGATAGCAGCCACCCTGCCCGGTCGTGTCGAGGCGGCTCAGCGGGACCAGCTCGCGCGGGCGAAACCTGCAAACATGGCCGCCTATGAATGTGTGCTTGCCGCCAAGGTGCTGCATCACCGAAGCACGATTGCGGATAATGAACGCGCCCAAACCTTGATAGGCAGGGCCGTCGCGCTCGACCCCGATTATGCCCATGCCCATGCCTGGCGCGCCTGCATTCTTGGCCAGGCCTGGGTCCATAACTGGTGCGAAGACAGGGATGCCGTCTGGAGCGAGATCATGGCAGCGCTCGACAGGGCGCTGGCGCTGGACGACAACGATGCCGATGTCCACCGCATCCTCGCCGCAGTGAACGTGAACAACAATGAGCTGACCACAGCGCGCTACCATCAAGAGCGCGCCCTCGCCCTCAATCCCAATTACGACCTCGTGGTGGTGCAGCAAGGCGAGTTATTGACGTGGCTGGGGAGGCCGGAAGAGGGAATTGAATGGATCCGCAAGGCAATGCAGTTGAACCCGCATCACCCGGAGAGGTTCTGGAGCCATCTGGGAAAGGCGCATTTCGCCGCGCGCCAATATGGCGAGGCGATCGAAGCTTTCATGCATCTGTCATCCATGGACTCGGTTCAGCATGCTTTCGCCGCGGCCTGCTACGGCTGGCTCGGCGACGAAATCGCGGCCGCGGCGCATCTAGCCAAGATCAGAACGCTCGATCCCCAATTCGACCTCGATTCATTCATCGCCACCCTGCACTATGCCCAGGAGGCTGATGTGCGGCACGTCCGCGAAGGACTGCTGAAAGCCGGTATTGCCCACCTGTAGCCAGCCCGTAACTACGAACCAGATCCAATCGGGGATAGGCAAAAAAGACCGGCCCCCACCCGATGCGGACTGACGATTAGCACTTAGGTGATATTTAGCAGGCATTGATTTTAATGGGCGGTACCCCTGCACGACGATGTGGCCAGCTCAAACTCTGAAGGCCTACTGGCCCCGAACCTTGCCTGTTCGTCAGCTGTAGGCGAACCGATCAGCCTTTCGGTCCCTCCAAGACCCTGAACCAGTCGCGGATCGCGAGCTTGAGCCGATCCACCTCGTCATCCGCCAGAACGCCGCAATGCGCTATCGTGCCGCGCAGCATGTTCAGGGCTGCTAGCACTCGGGACACTGCAGACTGGTTGCTCAGCATACCCGCGAAATCCGACCAGTTCTCCCGGATAATGTCGCCAAGCTGGCCGAAGGTCGTGTAGTCAATATCGTCCTCAGATCGAATCGAGACGGCGGCTTGGGCCTCACGTTGACGGTTCTTGCGAACCTGTTCAAGGACACCCGCCGGAACGCGAGTGTCCCACCACTTCGCGCCGTGGGCAGCTTCCATCGTCTCCACAATCAGGCGACGGATATCGTTCTCAAGTAGGTAAAATATCTCATAGTAGCGAGACATATGCGCCGCGTTCTTGCGGTTGGCGAGATCGAACTGCTTTATAAAGGGTTCGAGCTGCTCGTTGTCGGCTTGGCTGAGTGCGCCCGGCCCGCCTGTGTCGAACTCTGCCAGCGTGGCTCTGAGGCCAGTTTCGATGACTGCGCACTTGAGCACAAATAGCTCTACGGTGTGATCACTCATGCGAGCAAGTTCGCCTTAAGGCTCTTGAATATGGCGTTGTACACTTCGACGCTCGTCGTCTGTGGCAAGATTACGTTGATGTTGTAGGCGAGCTGAAGCCGTCCAGCGCTGCCGCCGTTTTGTTCAGTGGCCGGTGGAGGAGCATCGTGCGCGGGGGCCGCGTCGCCCTGCTCGTCCTTCTTTGCATCCTCTCGCGCTTGCTTGGCGTAGTCCTGAAGGGCCTGGAATGTCGTCAGGATGTACCGGACGATACCTTCCTTCTTCGGAAGACCCGTGATGGCAACGATCACGTCGAGCAGTGCCGCTTCATCCGCTCTGTGAGCATACTGGTTGCGCCGGAATACCTCTCCGAACCCGTTCCGAAGAGCCTGCAGGGCAGCAGCAGGACGACCAGCATCGGTCTGAAACTGTGCATATAGCTCGGTTGGAGCACCCGTCTGATTGAGTAGGCCGGTCGCCTTCAAAATAGGGATGATGGGGCGCGCGGCGCCGCCTGTGGCTCCCATTACGGTGCCGAGGAAGTCATTGTTGAAGATACCGGGTTTCTCCGAGGTCGGGATCTTCTCCAAAACTCGGCGCAAAACGCCGGGACTCGACGTATAGGGAAGACCGCCCGGGATCTTCCGGCGAACGGTCTTATCCGGCGCTTCCGCAGGTCCAGCTGATGGCGGTGCCTCGGGTGGCATATTCGATCCCCCTCACGTCAATATTGTCTCGGATCGACGCGGACTGCAAGTCAGCGACTTGCACAGAAATGGACCGGCAGGCTCACTATTTGCAGAGCCGCCGGCCTGAAATTCGCACTGCGAACGCCGGCTTTGAGCTACGGGTGCCGGTAATTCGAACGACGATCTTGAGGCGCGAAGCAGCCATCTGTGATCTGGTATGCATATGTCAGCTGCGGATCAAAAGCGACCATCGTTGACGAATAAGTACCGATCGCCACACCGCAGCTTCCCTTACCCGCCGCACAGGTCAACAAAGGTCGACTCGCCCCTGACATCGGCTAAAAACAACAGACACCGCGCTATTTTTCACGGCGCGCCTGTCGCATCCAGCCCGCGCCACCCGTCCTCTGACCAAAGGAGAGCGCCATGCGGGAACTTATCGTCACCGAATTCATCAGCGTCGATGGCATTGCCGAGGTCGAGAAGCTGCCCGGCGTGACCTGGAACGATGAAATGCAAAGGTTCA
Source organism: Mesorhizobium sp. WSM4823 (assembly GCF_055811195.1). Classification (NCBI taxonomy): domain Bacteria; kingdom Pseudomonadati; phylum Pseudomonadota; class Alphaproteobacteria; order Hyphomicrobiales; family Phyllobacteriaceae; genus Mesorhizobium; species Mesorhizobium sp. WSM4823. Next base: position 31,477 of record NZ_JBVVQL010000002.1, on the reverse strand, counting down.
AGGAGGACGAGCTTGCCGACAGCGGCGCCATGCTTCTGGGGCGCACGACCTATGAGATTTTTGCCGGCTCGTGGCCTGAGGAAACCGGAGACTTCGCCGAGCGGTTCAACGCGCTGCCGAAATATGTCGTGTCGACCAGCCTGAAGGCGCTCGACTGGAAACCGGCCGAGCTGCTGAAGGGCGCTTTGCCGGATGCGGTCAGGGAGCTGAAGCAAGGCAGCGGCGGCAACATCTATGTGCATGGCAGCCTCAGCGTCGCGCAGGAATTGCTGCGCCATGGCCTGGTCGACCGCGTCAGGCTGCTCAGCTATCCCGGCACTGTTGGGGAGGGGAAGAGGCTGTTCCCGGCCGGCGAGAAGGTGCCGCTCGCGCTGATCTCGGCCGCGCCATTCAGCAACGGCGTGGTGGCGCTGGAGTATGCGCCGGGGAAGGCGTGAGGGGCTTTGGTACAGTTGCGATTTTGTGGATAGGTTGGCGGGACAGCGCCCCCCTCTGGCCTGCCGGCCATCTCCCCCTCGAGGGGGGAGATCGGCAGCTTCGGCCCCTCGCCTTTTCTCCATCGTTGAAAATTGGCGAAAGCGGTCGTGATATCCGATCTCCCCCCTTGAGGGGGAGATGCCCGGCAGGGCAGAGGGGGTCGGTTCGACCGGGCGCGGCCTCCTCTCTTGCGACAGTGGAGGTTGGCGCATCACGCGAGACCTCTGGCCTGCCGGCTTTCGTCGTTCGGAAAGCCAAGCAATTGGCTTTCCGTCCGCTTCGCGGACCACTCCTCAACCCCCACAAGGAGGGAGATCGGCAGCTTCGGCCCTGGCTTACAGCGCCCGTCCCTCCCCGCTTGACCCCATCTTCTGCTCAGCCGCAATCAGCATCTCAACAAACCTCGCCACCTTGGGCGGGCGGAAGCGTGCTGCGGGGTAGACTGTGTAGATGCCTCCGGAGGGCAGCCGCCATTCGGGCAGGATGTGGACGAGCCGGCCTGCGGCGAGTTCATCCCGCACCAAAAAGTCCGGCAGGACCGACAGGCCGGCGCCGGCGCGGACGGCCGCCAGCACTGCCGGCGTCGCGTCGATGGCGATCGTTGCCTGCATGCGCACGGCGCGGTGCCCGTCGTCGCGCGAAAATTGCCATAGCAGCGGTTCGCGCAGCGCCATGTTGGCGACGAAGGGCAGTGCGGCCAAGTCTTGCGGCTCGCCAGCCTTGAACCGGCCGGCAAACTCGGCGCCGCACACCATGAATTGCCGGAAGGTGCCGATCCGCCGCGCCTGCAGGCTGGAATCGGCCAGCCAGCCGACGCGGATCGCCACGTCCATCCCACCAGAAGCCAGATCGATGGTCCCGTCGCCCAGCGTCAGCTCCACCCGGCAGGCGGGATAGCGCGCGCCGAAGGCGGTGACCACCGGCACCACCGCCGACGTGCCGTAGTCGTTGGGCGCCGCGATGCGCAGCGTGCCGGTCGGCTCGGTGGCCGCCTGCGCGAGCTCGTCGAAGGCATCCTCGGCCTGCTGCAGGACCTGCAGGCAGCGGGCATGGAATGTCCGGCCGGCCTCGGTCGGATGGACGCGCCGCGTCGTGCGGATCAGCAGTGTCGTTCCGACATCGCGCTCCAGCCGCGCCACCTGCTGGCTGACGACCGCCTTGGTGATGCCCAGCCGCTCGGCGGCCCGCGTGAAGGAGCCGGCGTCGACCACCGCCGCGAAATAGGCCAGCCGGTTCAGGTTCATGCTTGGCTCATGGCAAATGCGACCTCATTGTCAGGCGAAAGCATACATTACGTCTATTTTGTTGGCCTTCAATACGCATTCCGCTTTCGCCATCTTGCTGAGATCGAGGCTGCGCGGGAGCCGCCCGAAGTCCGCATTCTCAAGCCCAGGAGATATCCATGTTCACACGGAGAGCCATCATGAAAACCACCCTCGCCGCCGGCGCCGCTGCAGTCTTCGCTCCCGCCGGGCTTGGCCATGCAGCCGCAGGGCTTTCCTGGAAACATTTTCCCGCCGGGGAAAACGGCTTCTTTCGCGCCCCCGTGCTGATCACCGGCGCTTCCGAGGCGCTGCTGATCGACGGCGGCTTCACCTACTCCGACGGCCGCGCCGTGGCCGAGGCGATCAAGGCGACCGGCAAGACGCTCACCGCCATCTATGTCAGCCAGTCCGACCCGGACTATTATTTCGGCCTCAAGCCGATCAAGGAGGTTTTTCCGCAGGCACGGGTGATCGCCGCAGCCGAGACGGTGGCCGCCATCAACGGCAGCGTCGACAAGAAAATCGCCGTCTGGGGGCCGCAGCTCAAGGAGAATGGTCCGCAGGCGCTCGCCGATATCGTCATCCCCGAAGTGTTCGACGGCAAGACGCTCACCGTCGATGGCGAGACCGTCGAGATCGTCGATGCGGACGGCCTCGCCAACCGGCGCTATCTCTCGGTGCCGTCGCTGAATGCAGTGTTCGGCGGGGTGATGATTTTTTCGGGCGTTCATGTCTGGACCGCCGACACATCGAGCAAGGAACAGCGCGCCGCCTGGGTCGCCAATCTCGAAAAGATCGCGGCCGCCAAGCCTGAAATCGTCGTGCCCGGCCACATGACGCCGCAAGCCGCCACCGACCTTTCGGGCGTCGAGCACACCAGGGCCTATCTCATCGCCTTCGAGGAAGAATTGGCCAAGGCCAAGGACGCGGCCGCGCTCAAGGCCGCCATGGAAGCCCGCTTCCCCGGCCTCGGCATGGGCGTCGCGCTCGACATCGGCTCCAAGGTCGCCACCGGCGAGATGAAGTGGGGCTGAGGGCCAATCTCGATCTGATCCGCAGGGATGCCGTCGGTGAAGCTGCCAATCTCCCCCCTTGCGGGGGAGATGCCCGGTAGGGCAGAGGGGGGTGCTGTCCCTCCGACCTATCAACCAGTCACAGCCAAGCCCTTGGACTGATTTCTCGTTGGAAATGGCTGAAACCGGACGTTGCGATCCTTCCCACCCCCCTCTGTCCTGCCGGACATCTCCCCCGCAAGGGGGGAGATTGGATGTCGCCTCGGCTTTCGCCAATCGCCAACGGCACGCCGCCCCTCACCCAACATTCTGAATCCGCCCCAGGTGCTCTTGGTTCTCCGGATACCGGAGCGCTGCGCCTCGTCCTGCACGATCTGGCTGTGGTCTCCGACTATGAGGGTACGTCAGCAGCCTGCGGTACTTAGGGTTGAAGCCTCTGCGGCCGTCCTCGGCCAAGCGCGCCGTCGGCGCGGGCCTGCAGGTAGGCGTAAATGTCGTCGATGTAAGGGGCGACGTTGGGATCGTCGGCGAAGCCCTTCATGACCGAGGGGCCGCTGCGCACGCCATCGCGAACGTTGCTGCGGAAGACCTCGATGCCGGGCAGCCGGTCGACAAGGGCCGAGGCGAAGGTCGAGCCCATGCCGTCGGGGCCATGGCAGTGATTGCAGCTGCCATGGTAGCGACGGAAGCCGTTATAGGTTCGCGCATCGACCTTGCCGCCGACAATTTCGTAGAACTTGCCCGTGGCCAGCTCAGCTTGCGAAGGCGCACTGAGCCCGGCGCCGACGGTAAAGACGACGACAGACGGGAGGACGAGCCACAGGGACATCGTCTGTCGCCCACGCTGCAGGCTCATCCAGCACCGCCGCAACGCGCATGCCCCTGGATCACTCGACCTTGGGATCACTCGACTTTGGATCACGCGGCGGCGGTCATCAGTCGACGGCGAGCTTCGGAGAAGAAACCACGATCCCGTCTATCGGTTGCGGGCTGACGACGAGCTTGCCGCCGACACGCGATATCTCGAGGATCTGGTCCGACTCTCCCAGCTTGCCCGGCACGGAGAGTGCGACCGTCTGGTTCTCGGTCAGTGTCGCCACGAACCGCACGGGCAAGCCCGCCTCGCCCTGCGCGATTGTGGTGACCACCCGATAGCCGTCTTCCTGCGGCGTGTAATAGACGACACCGAGGAAGCCGGCGAGATCGATGCTTTCGGCCTTCATGGCCCCAAGCTCGCCGGCATGCGCTGTTATGGCCGTCATGCAAAATGCTGCAAAAGCAATGTACTTGTACATAATGCTGCTCCATCCCGAATTGGCCGGGGTCGAACCCGGCTCAAGGTTTCAGCAATAGACGGTGGCGCGCCGAAACAATCGGCGCACACAGGAAGAATTCTTGATTATCCCCCCGGCTGCTTCGCAGTGGCGACGGCCCGCGAGCCGGGAACGGCGCTGAACCCCACTGGTCGTCAAAGTCAAGTTTGACCTTTTCTTCTTGCCACGAGTATTTCACCGCCCGGTTGCTTGCGCATCCCCTGTTTGGGGGAGATAGTCGTAATTTAAGCGATCGCTAAAGTTTGGAGAGGCGAGAGCACCTGTGAGAGCGCGCGGCTTTCCGCGTCGGAGCGCTGTCGACATGCGGGGGGCCGTCGATGGCCAAGGCATTGTCGAACCATGAGCTGTCGAAGCTGATCGGCTCGATTTACGATTGCGTACTCGACCCGGAGCGATGGGAGGACGCGCTTGCCGGGATCAGGGATGCGCTCAACGCGCAGACTGCGGTCCTGCACCTTGACGACCTTACCAACGACCGGCTGCTGATCTACAGGACTGTTGGGATAGAGCCATACTGGCTGGAGCAACAGGCGAAACACATCCCCGAGATCCACGCCCGGCTGATCGAGGATCTCTCGAAATGGCCTTCCCTCGATATGCCGCATGTGGTCTCACGCCATGTCCCTCAAACCTATCTGGAGACCTCCCGATATTTTCAGGAGTGCCTGAAGCCGCAAGGCGTGGTCGACATCATGTCGTTCTTCCTGATCCACACCCCGACCCGATTTGCCGGCTTCGCGGTTGCCCGGCATGAGCGGCAAGGCATCATCACCGAGCGCGAAATCAAGCTTGGCGGACTGTTGCTGCCGCATGTCCGTCGTTCTTTGATAATCAGCAACATGCTCGACATCGGCACGATCGAGCGCGCACGGGTGGCCGAGGCGCTCGATGCGCTCACATGCGCCGTGGTCCTCACCGACGAACGTGGCGCCCTCCTGCACGCCAACCATTCGGCCAAGCGCATGCTGCGGAGCGGCGCCCCGATCCAGGATGTCCACGGCATTGTGCAAGCGAAGATCCCGTCGGCTTCCAAGGAGCTTCACAGCGCCATCATGCTTGCGGCTGAGGATGCGCCAAGCATCGGCAAGACAGGGCTTGCTGTCCTCCTCACCGAACCCGGCCTGCCTCCCATTTTCGCCCGCGTGCTGCCGATGCCCGGCGGCGATCTGCGCGCCGGCATGGAACCCGCAGCGGCAGCAGCGGTGTTCATCGGCAATGCACTGGACGAGCGCGACGCCGCCGACATGCTGGCGACAGCCTTTGGGCTTACGCTGGCCGAAACCCGCGTGCTCGCCAGCCTTCTCGCCGGGCACACGCTGGCCGAAACCGCCGCCAGCCTTCACATTGCCAGCACGACGACGAAGACGCATCTCGACAATATCTTCCAGAAGACCGGCGTCTCCCGCCAGGCCGATCTGATGCGCCTCGTCATGCAGATCGTTCCGCCCGCGGGGCAGCCCGTTCCCTGAACCGCACACTCGTTCACCGCTTTGGATACAGGTATCCAACGCCGCGGATCGTCTTGATCAGGTCCGGCTTGGCCGGATCCTTTTCGAGCCGGCGGCGCAGCCTGGTGATGCGGCTGTCGATGCTGCGGTCGAAGGGCTCGTCGCCCCTGGGCGGTGCCAGATCGAGCAATTCGTCGCGGCCGATGACCTGGCCAGCCCGGGTAGCGAAGGCCGCCACCAGATCGAGCTCCATCGGCGTCAGCGCAATGGCCACGCCGTCGGCATCGATGAGGTTCCTCGCGCGGGCATCGAACGCATAGGTTCCGAAGGCGAAATGCCCGGCCGGCAAAGCGTCGGCGTCGTTCGGCCCTTTCGGCTTGCGCCTGCGCAATACCGCGGCGATGCGCGCTTCCAGCTCGACCGGCGCGAAGGGCTTTGCCAGATAGTCGTCGGCGCCGACCTCGAGGCCCGCCACCTTGTCGAAGACCGAATCGGCGCCTGTCAGCATCAGGATGCCGGTGTCGTGATGCTCTCGCAGCCAGCGGGCGAGGCTAAAACCGTTCTCGCCCGGCATGTTGAGGTCGAGCACGACAAGATCCGTGCTCGCCGCCGCGATCGCCTCGCGCAGTTCGGCGCCGCCGGACGCCGTGCGTATGCGATAGCCTTTCGCCTGCAAATAGTCGGCGATCATGAACGCCACGTCGGTCTCGTCGTCCACGACAATGATGTCGGCCATGCGTTTCCCCCGCGGCGAGCGACGCGGCAAACCTACAGGGCGCATCAACCCCGGGTCAATCGGCCCGTCTGCTGCCGCTTCCGGGCGGGCTCGACACAATTGAAACAATCCAAGCCAGGAAACCCGGCTCACGGCATCATCGTGAAACATCCCGCGGTTAGTGTCGAAAGACGTCGGGCGGTGGCCGGCAGGCCGGCTTGACAGGCCGCGGGCCGTTCAGTCCACTGTCCCGTACGGGAACAGCAACCGTCGTGACGGCGCATCCGTCTGTGGAGACCTCGCCGTGCCGACCTCCTCGAAGCTGTCCAGCCATTACGCATCGTTGATGGCGGCCTGCGTTTTGCCGCTCCTCGTGCTTGTCGCCGGCATCGGCCTCTACCAGTCCTACGCCCTGCAACAGTCGTTGCTTCCCTATGCGCTCATTCTGGTCGGGTTGCTTGTCTGCGTATACGCTTTGCACAGGGTGCTTCTGAGGGAGATCGTCGGTCCGGCGATCTCACTCGTCGACCATGTGCGCTCCGGCGCCGCCGGCGAAACCACCGACAATTCCGGCACCGCCATCAAAACGTCGGCGCTTTGGCAGCCCTGGATCGACATGGCTTCGAGCATCTTCGCCGAAAACCGCAGGGCACTGCGCGAACTGGCCGACAGCGAGCAGCGCTACCGCAACGTTGTCGAGGCACAGACGGAATATATCATCCGGGTCGCGCCGGATGGGCGCATGAGCTTTGCCAATGACGCCTACTGCCGTCTTGTCGGCAAGACGCGCGAAGAGTTGCTGAGCCCGGACTGGCACTATTTCAACTCGTTTTCCGCCGATTTCGGCAGCTTCGACGAGATCATCGGTCGCGTCACCCCCGAACGGCCTGTCTGCGAAGTGGAAGAGGCCGGCGCTCTGAGCGATGGCCGCGAGGTCCATATCCATTGGACCGATCGCGGTATCTTCGACAACAGCGGCAAGCTCATCGAAATACAGTCCATCGGTCGCGATATTGCCGAGCAGAAGCTCGCCCGTCAGGCACTCGAGGCCAGTGAGCAGCGCTACCGCAGCGTGGTCGAGCTGCAGACCGAGTTCGTCGTCCGGATGTCGCCGGAGGGCCATTTGAGCTTCGTCAACGACGCCTATTGCCGGGCGTGCCGGATGACGCGCGAACAGCTTCTCGACCCGTCCTGGTGCGAACTCGATGTGCTGCCGCCCGACGAACGGCGCCGGTTTCTAGACCACCTTGCCCGCCTGACACCGCAAGCGCCGGATGCCAGCATAGAACTTGTCAATGCGATGCCGGATGGCGCGCGCCGATGGCTCGCCTGGAACGATCATGGCATTTTCGACAGCGACGGGCGCCTTGTCGAAGTGCAGTCCGTCGGCCGCGATATCTCCGACCGCGTCCTGGCCGAGCAAGCCAGAATTGAAGCCGAGAAACTGTTGGCCGAACGGGAGGCTCAGTTTCGCGCCATAGCTGAAGGCGTGCCGCTGCCGATCACCATCTCGGCAATAGAAGGCCCCGAAATCCTGTTCGTCAACGAACCGGCGCGCAGGACGCTCGGCATCGAAGTCGGCCAGATCGGGGCCGAAGCGACATCGACCTGGGAAGATCTCTCGCAGCGAGACGATCTCATGCGGCTTTTGCTGAGAGATGGCATCGTCGATGCATTCGAAGCCGGCATGACCAATATGCAAGGCTCGAGAATGGATACGCTGGTTTCGGCGCGGCTGATCACGCAGGCCGGCCGTTCGGCCATGCTTGCCGCCGTCACCGACATCACCCGCCAGCGCGAAGCCGAGGCGGAGATCGCCCGCCAGCGCGAGACGCTGTACCAGTCGGAAAAACTCTCCGCCCTCGGTTCGCTGCTGGCCGGCGTGGCGCATGAGCTCAACAACCCGCTTTCGGTCGTCATCGGCTACAGTTCGATGCTGAAGGAATTCTCGACGGACAAGGTAACTGTGGGGCGCGCCGACAAGATCCACGCGGCGGCCGAGCGATGCTCGCGGATCGTCCGCACCTTTCTGGCGATGGCCCGCAAGAAGCCGCCGACCAGAGGCGCTGTCGACATCAATGAAGTCGTCGCCGCTTCGCTCGAGCTCGCCGCCTACAGCCTGCGCTCGGCTGGCGTCGAGATCCGCACTGAGCTGGCGGAACCGCTTCCCAACATCTGGGGCGACAGGGACCAGCTTCATCAGGTGATCACCAACCTTGTGGTCAATGCGCAGCAAGCTCTGCTGCAGGTCCCGCACCCGCGGCGGCTGACCATCGTCACGTCAGGGGAAGACGATGCCGTCGAAATTGTTGTCGCCGACAATGGTCCAGGCATGCCGGAAACGGTGCGCGCGCGTGCTTTCGAGCCTTTTTACACGACCAAGATGGCCGGCGAAGGCACCGGGGTCGGGCTATCCGTCTGCCAGGGCATCGTGACGGCTCACGACGGCAGCATAGAGCTGGATTCGACGCAGGGCGGCGGCGCACGCTTCACGGTCCGGCTTCCGAGCGGCAGAGCCGAAATCGTTGCTCCGCCCGAAGCTGCAGGCAAGATGCCGCCTGCCCCATCGGCCGCACGAATTCTGGTGGTCGATGACGATGCCGACATTGCCTCGATGATCGCAGAAATGCTCCGCCGCGACGGCCACGATGTCACCATCGCCGACGACGCGAATGCCGCCCTCAAAGCTGTGCGTGAGGATGGGATCGACCTGTTGATCAGCGACATACGCATGCCCGGCCTCGACGGCCCCGGCCTTTACCGCGCGCTGGAGCAACTGCGCCCCGGACTCACCCGCCGGCTGCTGTTCGTGACCGGCGACACGCTGGCGCCCGAGATCGACCGCTTCATCGGCGAAACGGGCGCGCCGGTGATCGAGAAACCGCTCGATCCGCAAACCTTTCGCAGACTGGTGATGGAGCGCCTGAGGGCGATGGAGACCAGCGCAATGGAAGAGGCTAAAGCGTGACAAAACAGAAATTGCTCATCGTCGACGACGAAGCGCCCTTGCGCGAGATGCTGTCGGATTACCTGCTCGCGCACGGCTTCGACGTCCGTTCCGTTCCGGATGGAACGGGAATGCTAACCGAACTCGACCGCTTTGGCCCCGACCTGGTCATTCTCGACGTCAATCTCGTTGGTGAAAGCGGCTATGACCTCGCCCGCGAAATCGCCAAACGCAGCCGCGCTGGCATCCTGATGCTGACCGCCGTCGGTGACCTGCCGCATCGGCTCGAAGGTCTCGCCGCCGGAGCCGACGACTATATGGCCAAGCCGTTCGAGCCGCGCGAACTTCTGGCGCGTGTCAGGAGTGTCATCCGGCGCCTTGGCGAGGAAGAGCGGACGCCGGAAAACCGCATCCGTTTTGGCGGCTGCGTCCTCGATATGGCCGGCCGCACGATGGTCGACCCGGACGGCGCCGACGTGCAGCTGACGTCGATGGAATTCGACCTGCTATGCGTGTTCGCGCGCCACCCCCGGCAGATATTGTCGCGCGACCAGCTGTGCAGGCTGGCCCACAACCGCGACCTCGAGCCGGGCGACCGAAGCATCGACATCCGCATCACGCGGCTGCGCAAGAAGTTCGAGACCGAACCCGACGCGCCGGTGGTCCTGGTGACGGTTCGCGGCGAAGGCTATGTCTATGAGCCTGCTCACGACGAAGGCCGGCGCCGCTAGAAAAAGGGCGTTGCCAAGAAAGAAGGGGCTGCGGGCTACCGGTCATTGCGCCTTATGCGACAGACCTGCACGCTTGCGAAATTCCCGTCGCAGGCTTCGCACGGTGTCCCGCACGACCGGCACGGTCCAGCGCGCGGTCATCGTTGCGATCAGCAGACCGGCAACCGGATCGACGAAGCGGGCGATGATCGTGCCTTCCCAAATCAAGGCTGTTGCGAGCGATGCGGTGATAAGCAGGTTCGACGAAAGCTTGTCCGAGAACAGGCAGATTTGCGTGCGGGCCAGCGCGGAAGCGGCAGCATTGTTGCGGGCCTTCCACCGGCGCAGGATCCAGAAATTGATCGCCGCGTAGGCCCCGTTCAGGCTCATGGCGAGAACAATGCCGGGACCGTGGGGTTCGACGCCGCCGACGGCCATCCGCTGGATGGCGATGCCGGCGACGACTGCCATGGAAAAGCACATGCCGACGGTGGCTAGCCCATTGACTAGCGTCTCGGCCAGGGCTGCTCGCCGCTTGTTCATGCCCAGTTTCTTGCTGCCGCCAGCCACAACCATGACTGAGACCAGCACCAGCATGTCCATCAGCGTCAGGGCGAGATCGGCACGGATGGTCAGCGACGTGGATGTCGCCGCTGCATATGCGGTCAGCAGCAAGCCCGGGGTGCCCGCCAGCACCGCCAGACGCGCAGTCCGGGCCGCCGTCGCCTCGCCGGTCGGTTGGCCATTGGTTTTTCGCAAAGCTTGCATCGCCAGAAATCTCCTCGTTCTGGCGTTATCGATGAGGCAGGGGTGTTGCGCGGATTTGCCGATTTGCCGGCTGAAGGTTTCCTTTGTGTCGTCGCGCCGTGCGCACCAGGCGCAGCGCCCGAGGGATCGCAACAAATGAAACAATTCGGACGGATTTCGGCATTCGTCCGAAACAGTCGGGAGCGAAAAGCCGCGCCATGGAGCGAACCCGACGGGACGGCTCCGCTGAAAACGAAAAAGGAAATCAAGATGAATCGCTCTACAATTTACATGGCCGCAGCCGTGGCGATGGCCTGCCTCGTCGCACCGGCCAGCGCTTCGGGTCCGATCGGCGCGAACGGCAAATCGCTGAACGGCCTGCAGAACAACTCACTGACCAGTAACTCGCTCACCAGCAACTCGTTGACCAGCAACGGCCTCGGCGTCCTTGCGCTCAACGGCGTGCATGCTGACGGCATCGTTCTGGCGAAGAGTCTCGCTCCGGCCAGCAAGTCCATCGTCGACCCGAATGTCCGCTCCGTCATCGACCCAAATATTCGCAGTCTACCGGCTGTCCAGCACGGCAGCGGCTCGGTGGTCGATCCTAATTTCGGCAATCTGCCGGCTGTCCAGAAGGACAATGTCCGGACATCGACGGCTGGTAAGAAAAGCAACGGCCTTCCGTCTGGCCAGCACGGAACCGGTAGCGGCGCCGGGACCAACCATGACCGGCCAACCCCTTCGCCGAGGCGTTGATATCCGCGTGATCAATGGAACGGATGGCGTCGTGCCGTCCGTTCTCATTGGCTGCGCTTTCATCCCAAGATACGCCGTCAGGAACCAACCATGTCAGCTCGCAGAAACCGCTTCGCCCATATCAGCCGCCGCGCATTGCTCGCGGTCGCCGTAGCCATTTCCAGCATGGCCGCGGTGCCTTTTGCCAAGGCCGGCACCGGGCAAGCGATCGGCTCGATCTCCGTTGTCGGCACAAGGTTCGAGGTGGCGATGGAAAATGGTCGCATTGTCGCTCAAGAGGATCTCGTCGGCGCCGTTCTGACGATTGGTGGTGACGGACAGGACCGGATGCCGCTGCGCATCGACGCGGTCGAGATCGATCCGAGGAATCCGGATGGCGGGATCATGCTCTACGCCATGGCGACCCGCGACCCGGCCAGCGGTACATGGCGCAACATCTGCGAGCCGGATATAGAGGGCCGGCGCATGGGTTTTCCGCTTGCCGGCACCTGGACGCAGGACGGTCGCCATCTGCCGTCCGACACGGCGTTCAGCATTACCTGTACTGGCGGCGCCCAGGCGAAATGCGTGCGCTTTGGATATCGGCCTTGGGAGACGTCGTCGGACGGCACATCGCTGTGGGATCATCATCAGGCATGCACCCGCATGATCCGCGCCGATTATTGCGGCGATGGCGTCGGCCATACCCGCAACGGGACGCCGATCATCATCTATGATCGCAAGGGCATTCAACAGGACGAGGCCGCGCCTGATATGTCGTTCGAGGCGGCGTGGGGTGCCGACGGCGCGCTTTGCGTCAGCCGCACGCGAATACCCGACGTGCTGACGATGGAGGGACTGGCGGCGATCTGCCCTGATGTGCGGCAACAGCCACAGGCAGCGGCGTGCGAAAGCGATGCCGCGGCGCTGATCCTCAACCGTTCGATCGACCCGCAAACGGTTCACTCCGCGGCGGAATAGTCATGCCGCGGAGAGTTTGTCGGACCGCAGATGTCCAGATGCTACTCGCTTGCGCTCGTTCCATTGAGGCCAGCAAGCGTCAGACTTTCCGCGCTACCCCCGCCTCCACCTGCTTGGTGCGCTTGCCTGTGTCAGCCTTGGCCCGCGCCTCCACCGCCTTCTCGATTTCCCGCTTCAGCTCGTCCTTGATATCGGCCGTTTCGGCCATCAAGGCGTCGATCTTCATGAAATCGAGCACGCGGTATTTCGATACTGCCGGGCGGACCAGAATGTCGGGCCGGCTCTGCATCAGCTTGCTGGCGATAATCGACTGCATCATCAATTGAGTTGCGCCGAACATCAGGTCGACGGAAGTCGGGTATTTGCGCCCGCCTTCGGTCGGCGCGCCGACGACGTCGACGGCGATGATGATGTCGGCGTCGAGCTCGATCAGGTCAAACGGCACCGGGTTGTAGATGCCGCCGTCGATCAGCAGCGTGCCGTCGCGCATCACCGGGCGGAACACCGCAGGAATAGCCGCCGAAGCGGCCAGCGCCGAGTGCAGGTCGCCCTCGTCGAGCACGGCCAGGCTATGGCCGAAGAAATCCGTCGCAGTCACCTTCAGCGGTATGGACAGTTCGGCGAAGGTTTCGGGAATGGCGTCGGGCAGGAATGCCTTGAGGATGCGTTCGACATTGAACTGGCTGACCCGCAGTCCGCCTTGCAACACCTCGGCGAAGGTGCCGGGCCGTGCCCGCCACATACGCGTCGCCACCTCGGCGCGGCGGCTGAGGATCGAGCGCGTATAGGCGTGCATGTCCTTGCCGGTCATGCCCGAGGCCATGCAGGCGCCCATGATGGCGCCGATCGACGAGCCTGATATGGCGACCGGTCGTATGCCCAGCTCGTCGAGCGTCTCGATGACATGGATATGCGCCAGCCCGCGCGCGCCGCCGCCGCCAAAGGCGATGCCGAAGCTCGGGCTCATTCCTTTTTGGCCTCGCCGGGTTTCGGCCCGACGACCATGATGGCCGGCTCGGCGGAAAGCAGCTTTTTCGCCGCCGCCTTGACCTGATCCAGCGTCACCCCGTCGATGAGGGCGGCGCGGCGCTGCATGTAGTCGATGCCGAGCTTGTCGAGCTGCAGTTCGAGCAGCGTTGCGGCGATGGCGCCGGAGGAGTTCAGATTGTTGATGGCATAGGCGCCGATCATGTATTGCTTGGTCGCCGCCAGTTCCGCTTCGGTCGGCCCCTCCTCGGCCATGCGCCTCACCACTTCGCGCACGACGGCCAGCGTCTCCGTTGCCCGGTCCGAGCGGGTCGCCGTGGTGATGGTCAACGCGTTGGCATGCTGGTGGTCGACCAGGTCGGAACTGACGCCATAGGTGAGGCCGCGCTTTTCGCGCACCTCGTCGAACAGCCGCGAGGTGAAGGCGCTGCCGCCGAGGATCTCATTCATCAGCGCCGCGGCGAAGAAGTCCGGCGCACTGCGTTTGACGCCGGGATAGGCCAGCTGCAACGAGGTCTGCGGCTGGTCGTAATTGACCTCGAGCTGCTGGTTGAGTTTCGGCTCGACATCGGCAACCGCGCCGAGGGCCTGGTGTGCCGGCAGGTCGCCGAAGACCATGTCGAGCTTTTTCTTCAACGTTTCGGCATCGATGGCGCCGACGACCGCCACATGCAGCCCGTCGCGGGCGAAGTTCGCCTTGTGAAAGGCGATGAGATCGGCCGGTGCGATCGTGGCGATGCTTTGCTTGGTGCCCTGGTCGGGTCGCGCATAGGGATGGGTGCCGTACAGTGCTTCCAGCCATTTGCGCTGGGCGACCGTGTCGGGGTCAAGCTCGTTGGCGATGATGCCTGACAGCACCTGGGCGCGGATGCGGTCGATTGGCGCCTGGTCGAAGCGCGGCTTCGTGACCGCCAGCCGCAACAGGTCGAACGCCGCGTCCCGCTGCTCGGCCAGCATGCGCATCGAGCCGTAGGTGCCGTCGCGCGCCGCTTCGAAGCTCATCTCGGCGCCGACGTCGTCCAGCTTGATCTGAAAAGCCTCGCTGTCGAGATCGCCGGCGCCCTCGTCGAACAGCCCGCTCATCAGATTGGCGAGCCCCTCCTTCCCAGCCGGATCCTGCGTCGTGCCGCCGTCGAAGACGAAGCGGATGGCGACGAGCGGCACGGAATAGTCCTCCACCAGCCAGGCGGTGATGCCCTTTGGGGACGTCACCTCCTGGATGCTCATCGCCGCGCGAGCGGAAAGCGCTGGCAGGACGAGAAAGAGCAGGGAGAGAAGGAGGGTGGCCAAAGTGGCGGCTATGCGCGACCTTCCCTTCTCCCCTTGTGGGAGAAGGCTGAACGCGCCGCTATGCTGTTTCATCATCAAATCAATTCCCTGCCTGTGTCTGCGGCAAGAGATAGCCTGATGTCGAATGGTTCAGATTGAGATAGCGCGCGGCAACCGCCTTGACTTCGTCGGCGGTGACCTTGCGGATGCGGGTCGGCCATTCCTCGACATCCCTGACGCTGCCGCCGGTGGCGAGCGTCGCCCCGTAGATGTTGGCCATCGAATCCTGCTTGTCGCGGGCGAAGATCATTGAGCGGACGAAACGATCCTTGGCCTTCTCCAGCTCGTCTGACGTAACGCCGTTCTTGGCGATGCGGGCGACCTCGACCTCGACCGCCGCCTGGACATCGGCCAGCTTGGCGTCGCCGCGCGGCGCGCCATAGACGGTGAAGTTGGTGGCATCGAGCATGGTGCCCTGAAAGAAGGCGCCGGCCTCGGCGGCGATGCCTTGCTTGACGACCAGTTGCTGGTGGAGCCTGCTTCGGCTGCCGCCGCCGAGGATCTCTGCCAGCAGGTCCAGCGCTTCCGCTTCGCCCGGCTTTGCAGTGTGGTAGGAGGGAACCACCCATTGCGTCGAAAAGTTCGGCACGCTGACACGCGCGTCGGTGAGCGTCACGGTGCGCCTGGTGTTCTGCTCCGGTTCAACCGGACGGATGCGCGGCGGCAGATCTGGACCGCGCGCGATCTTGCCATAGGTCTTCTCGGCCAGCGCCTTGACCACTTCCGGCTCGACATCGCCAGCCACCACCAGCACGGCGTTGTTGGGCGTGTAATATTTGTCGTAAAATGCCTTGGCTTCGGTGCGGTTCAGCTTCTCCATCTCCTGCATCCAGCCGATCACCGGAATGCGATAAGGCTGGTTCTGCCAGAGGGTGGCATCGATCTCCTCGCCGAGCACTGCCTGCGGATTGCTGTCGATGCGCGAGCGGCGTTCCTCGAGGATGACGTCGCGCTCGGTGGCGATGACATCGTCATTGAGGATGAGGTTGCGCATGCGATCGGCTTCGAAATCCATCATCTGCTCGAGCGCCTGCGGCACCACCGTCTCGTAAAAGGCGGTGTAGTCATAGGAGGTGAAAGCGTTGTTGGAACCGCCGATGGCGGAGACGGCGCGATCGAACGCGCCGGCCGCATGATTGGTCGTCGCCTTGAACATCAGATGCTCGAAGAAATGGGCGATGCCGGACTTGCCCGGCGGCTCATCCGCGCTGCCGATCTTGTACCATACCATATGGGTGACGATCGGCGCGCGGTGATCGGGGATGACGACAACCTCCATGCCGTTATCGAGCAGGAAGTTCGTCACCTTGCCGTCGTCCGGCCTGGTGTCGGCCAGAACCGGGCCGGTCATCACGAGAGCCAGCGCCAAGACCGTTCCGCGCAGCCATTCAGCCTGAGATGTCATCAATGGCTCCGGTTGTCATGGGGTGGGACGATAGGCGGGGACGGCGACACAGGCAAAGTGATTTGTTCGTCATTTTCGCGCGCAAAGGAGGCCGAACTCAGGCGACGAGTTTCAGGCAGCTTCGATGAAGCGGATGACGGTCTCGCCATAGCTGCGCTCGTCTACAACCGAAAAGCCCGGCCCTGCCTCGAATGGCGCCGCCGCTGCCTCCTCGATGACGCAGAGCGCCTTGGGGGCGAGCCAGCCGCCGGCCTTGGCCGAGCGCAAGGCAAGCTCGCCCAGGCCCTTGCCATAGGGCGGATCGGCGAACACCAGGCCGAACGCGGCCATCGTGCCCGCCTCGCCCAGGGCGGTGGCGTCGCGGCGGAATATCTTGGTACGCCCGGCGAGGCCAAAGGCCTCGACATTGGTGCGGATCAGGCCACGCCCTTCCGCCGATTCTTCGATGAAGACGCCGTAAGAAGCACCGCGTGACAGCG
The DNA here is from genome assembly GCF_055811195.1 of Mesorhizobium sp. WSM4823. NCBI lineage: Bacteria > Pseudomonadati > Pseudomonadota > Alphaproteobacteria > Hyphomicrobiales > Phyllobacteriaceae > Mesorhizobium > Mesorhizobium sp. WSM4823. Next base: position 14,905 of record NZ_JBVVQL010000002.1, on the reverse strand, counting down.
CTTCGAGGCCGAGCGCACCGGTGCCAGCGAACAGGTCGAGCACGCGCGCGCCGTCCAGCCGATCGGGAAAGCGATGCGCCAGCACATTGAAGACAGCCTCGCGGGTCCGGTCGGTGGTCGGGCGGATGGCGCTTGAGCGGGGCGTCGCCAGCGGACGCCCGCGAAACTCACCGCCGACGATCCGCATTGCTTCCCCTTGATCCTCCGGGGCCGCTGCGCGGCCGGTCGCCATCACTCTTGCCGGAATTTGGACGCTCGCCGCGCGGCTTGCCGAACGGCTTTGCGCCGCCGGGTTTTCCCGCTCCCGGTTTTCCACTGGCGGGCTTGCCGAAAGACGGCTTGAACGAGGCCTTGCGCGCCTTGGCTTCGGCTGCCTTGGCGGCATCCGCATCCGCCCTGCCCTTGCCGATCGGCCGCGCGCCCGGCGCCATCCAGACATTGGCCTTGCGCTGGCCCGGCGGCTCGATCGGGCGCTGCTCGCGCTCGGACTTTTTCCCACCGCCCGGTTTGCCGCCAAAGCCGCCTGGCCCGCTACGTTCAGACTTGGGGCCACGCTCACCAAAGCTCTTTTCCGGGCCAAAGCTCCTGCCGGGACTTGTCGACAGCTTGCCCAGCGCCTCGTCGCGGCTGCCTTCGCGGCGTTTGCGGTTCTTGATCAATCCGCCTTCGCCGATCGGACGGCGTTCGCCGTCGCGGGTGAATTTCGGCCGCTCCGGTTCCGCGTCCCGCACCGCTTCACGCCGCACCGGCTTGTTGGAAAACGGCTTGGTGATCTCGGCGTCGAAATTGGCGCCGGATTCTTCGACCAGGCGTTCGCCGAGCTGGTCGCGCAGCACGCGGCCCTTGATCTCCAGCACATGGCCCTCGGGCAGGTCGTCGAGCTGGAACGGCCCGTAGGAAATGCGGATCAGCCGTGTCACGTCGAGGCCAAGCGAGCCCAGTATGTTCCTGACTTCGCGGTTCTTGCCTTCGCGCAGGCCGAGCGTCAGCCAAGCATTGGTGCCTTGCTCGCGATCGAGCGTCGCCTCGATGGCGCCGTAGAAGACGCCATCGACGGCGATGCCTTCGCGCAAGCCGGCGAGCGCACTTTCCTCGACCTTGCCATGGACGCGCACGCGGTAGCGCCTTAGCCAGCCGGTGGCCGGCAGTTCGAGCACGCGCGACAGGCCGCCATCGTTGGTGAGCAGCAGCAGGCCTTCGGTGTTGATGTCGAGCCGGCCGATGGTCATCAGCCGCGGCAGGTCGGCCGGCAGCACGTCGAAGACGGTCTTGCGGCCCTCAGGATCACGGTTGGTGGTGACCACGCCAGCCGGCTTATGGAACAGGAACAGCCGGGTGCGCTCGATCGGCGGGATCTCCATGCCGTCGAGATGGATGATGTCGCCGGGCATCACATTGAAGGCCGGCGAGGACAGCACTCTTCCATTGACCTTGACGCGGCCGGCCGCGATCAGCTCCTCGGCATCGCGGCGCGAGGCAAGGCCGGCGCGGGCCAGCCGCTTGGCAATGCGCTCGCCAGCCTCTTCCGCCGCTTCGGCCGGACGCGGGCGCGGCTTGAAGCCACCGCCCGATGCTCCCTGGGGTCGATCACCGCCAAAATCGGGCTTGGGCCGGTCGCCGAAGTCGCGCTTGCGGCGATCACTGAAGTCTCCCTTGGGACGGTCGAACTTGGGACGGTCGAAGCGCCTCTCGCCGCGCTCGCCTTCGGCAGCCGCCGGCCGGTCGCCGCGCGGCGCGTAAGGCTTGCGCGGACCTTCGCGCTTCTCATAAGGCTTGCCTTCTGAACGCGGCGCTTTGCTGAACGGCCTGTCGCCACTTTTGAAGTCGCGCCTCGGCTGCTCGCCGTCGGCGGCCATCGGCCGCTCGCCGCGAGGCGCGTAGGGCTTGCGCGGCCTTTCGCGCTTTTCGTAGGGCTTGCCTTCAGGGCGAGGTCCCTTGCTGAGCGGCCTGTCGCCGCTTTTAAAATCACGCTTCGGCCGCTCGCCGTCAGCCGCAATCGGTCGGTCGCCGCGTGGCGCATAGGGTTTGCGCGGCCCCTCGCGCTTTTCATAGGGCTTGCTTTCAGGGCGCGGTCCCTTGCTGAACGGCCTATCGCCGCTTTTGAAATCGCGCTTCGGCCGCTCGCCGTCAGCCGCCATCGGGCGCTCGCCGCGTGGCGCATAGGGTTTTTTCGCGCCGAAAGACGGCTTACCGCCGTTGCCAGCAGCGGCATCACGACCACGCGGGCCCGACGGTTTCGGGCCGCTCTTGCGCGGGCCTTTTTGGCCCGGGAATTTCTTGTTTTTGTCGTCCATGTGGCCTTTGCTCGTTTGGGCGGGTAAATAACAGGATCACGCTTGAGTAGCGAGGAGATAATAGGAATGGAAACCGCTTGAAGCGGCCGGACTTCATGGCGCTGGCGTTGAAAGAGGCCGAAACCGCCGCCTTGCGTGGCGAAGTGCCGGTCGGCGCGGTCATCGCCAGCGGTGATACGGTCGTTGCCAGTGCCGGCAACCGCACCCGCGAGCTCGCCGATCCCACGGCCCATGCCGAAATGCTGGTGATCCGCGAAGCCTGCAGCAAGCTATCCAGCGAGCGGCTCACCGGTTACGATCTCTACGTGACGCTGGAGCCCTGCGCCATGTGCACCGGTGCTATTTCCTTCGCCAGGCTGCGCCGGCTCTATTTCGGCGCCGCCGACGAGAAGGGCGGCGCTGTCGTCAACGGCGTGCGCTTCTTCGCCTCACCGACCTGCCACCATGTGCCAGACATTTATCCAGGCATGGCCGAAAGCGACGCGGCGCTGCTTCTGAAGGATTTCTTCAGGGAGCGACGCGAACCGTAGCGTCGCCAGCTCTCCCTGGCAGCTTACCACGGCAGCCAGTCGAACATGCCGCCGCTCTTGTTCTTGGCGGCCGCTTCCTTCTTGAGGCGGCGTTCTTTCTTGTACTCGTCCTCGCCGAGATCGCCCGTCGGCGCCGTGTCGGCAGCGGCGCGGTATTGCACCGGCGGCTCGCTCAGATATCTGCGGGTGTTCGGGTCACCCTGCTTGCCTTGGGCGAGGCGGCGCTTGACCTCGGCGGCGCGGCCCTTGTCCGAATCCGCCGGAGTCCAGGCCGGCGGATGGCTGGATCCCGACTGCGCCATCGCAGCCTTGATCGCCGTCGGATCCGTCTGGACGTCATCGACGATCTGCGCCTGGTAGGCCGGATCATCCTGATGGAGCGTAGCATCGGCGCGTAGGCGAGCGCGGCGCTGCTCGGGCGATTCCGGCCAGTCGGCGCTCGCCGTCGCGATACTGTCCTGCGGCGGCGGCAGTTCCTTCTGCCCCGGCGCCGGCTTCACCAGCTCGGGACGCGGCTTGTAGTCGATTCTTTCCTTGTTCTTCGGAATGACTGAAAAGGCGCTGGTGAGATCGCCGGCAAGCTGGGCGGCGGCAGGCTTGTCGGTCCCGTAGGTCGGCGAGCCCATGCAGCCGGACAGAGCCAGGCCGGATACGACAAGCGGCGCCAGCAGCGCAATGCGCGCGCAAGTTCTTTCGGTCATGCCAAAAAGTCCCACTCTAGACAGCCTCTCGATCGCCACCGGCCAAAGGTCCGGTCCCCATCGCCTATGCTCTTCCGACGGAAATCCGGCGACAATTTGTCGTCCGGAGTTTCGCGTGTTTATCTCAACCACTCGTTAAGGGCAACGCGCGGGGGCCGATCAGCGGTCCGCCGTGGCATTTGTGCACCGATATGACGGCTGGTGCATGTCGTTATCCCAAAACCGCTTCACACCCCCGGGTCAGGCCCGGGGGCATGCTTTTGGGCGACAGGCATCAGATACGACCAAGCGACTTCAACTCCTGCAGCACAGCGGCATCCCGGGCCGAAACATCGGGGAATTCCGCGTCGCTGCCGACATCGGCGGTATAGCGCCACGAGCGCGCACATTTGACCAGGCCCCTCGCCTCGGCCTTCTCGACCACGACGGCGACGCCCTTGACGTCATCCAGCGTAAAGGCGCCGGAAGGCGCGCTGCCGTGGACAATGACCAGATCGCTGGTGATCGCCATCTCGGCCATGTCGACATCTGAAATCGCCGCTTCTAGCGCCGCATCGTCGAGCGTGACGACCGGCACCGCCTCCAGCGACGAGCCGATGACCTTCTGCGCACGTGCGATCTCCAGTGCGCCGGTGACGACACGACGAACCTGCCGGACCTTGCGCCATTTTTCCGCCAGCACCTCGTTCTTCCAGTCGGCCGGGATCTGCGGAAACTGGTCGAGATGCACCGACACGGCGTCCGGATGACGGTCAAGCCAGGCCTCCTCCATGGTGAAGGGCAGCATCGGCGCCAGCCATTTCACCAGGCAGTCGAACAGATGGCGCACCACCTGCACGGAGGCCTTGCGCTTCACGCTGGACGGGGCTTCGCAGTAGAGCGCGTCCTTGCGGATGTCGAAATAGAAGGCCGACAGCTCGACCACCATGAAATCGAGCAGCATGCGGGTGATGCGTTTGAACTCGAAAGCGTCGTAGCCCGCGCGAACGACTTCATCGAGTTCGGAGAGCCGGTGCAGCATCAGCCGTTCCAGTTCCGGCATCTTGTCCAGCGGCACTTCCTCGCCATCGTCATGGGCAAGCGTGCCCAGTATCCAGCGGATGGTGTTGCGCAGCTTGCGATAGGCGTCGATGTTGGTTTGCAGCACATTCTTGCCGAGCCGCTGGTCTTCCCAATAATCGGTCGTTACCACCCAGAGCCGCAGAATATCCGCGCCCGACTGCTTGATGACGTCCTGCGGCACCACGGTGTTGCCGAGCGACTTCGACATTTTCCGTCCCTCTTCGTCCATGGTGAAACCATGGGTGACGACGGTGTCGTAAGGCGCCCTGCCCCTGGTGCCGCAGCTTTCTAGCAGCGAGGAATGGAACCAGCCGCGATGCTGGTCGGAGCCTTCCAGGTAGACGTCGGCCGGCCACTTCAGGTCCGGACGATCCTCGAGCGTAAAGACATGGGTCGAGCCCGAATCGAACCAGACGTCAAGGATGTCCATCACCTGCTGCCATTTCGAGGCATCGTGATTACCGAGGAAACGCTCCTTGGCGCCGGCCGCGAACCATGCGTCGGCGCCTTCCTTCTCGAAGGCGTCCATGATGCGCTGGTTGACCGCCTCGTCGCGGAGGACATTTCCGTCCTCATCGGCGAAGACGGCGATCGGCACGCCCCAGGCGCGCTGGCGCGACAGCACCCAATCGGGACGCTCCTCGATCATGGCGCGGATGCGGTTCTGGCCGGCGGCCGGCACGAAGCGGGTGTCGTCGATCGCCTTCAAGGCACGGCTGCGCAGGGTCGTGCCGTCGCCCAGCTCCTTGTCCATATAGACGAACCATTGCGGCGTGTTGCGGAAGATGATCGGCTTCTTCGAGCGCCACGAATGCGGATAGGAATGCTTCAACCGCCCGCGCGCGAAGAGCGCATTGCGCTTGATCAATTCGTCGATGACCGCCTGATTAGCGTCGCCTTTCTTGCCATTGTCGTCGATGACGCGCGCCGCACCGCCCTCGCGATCCGGACCAAAGCCCGGCGCGTCCTTGGTGAAGAAGCCGGCATCGTCAACGGGGAACGGGATCGCCGTGTCGATGCCACGTGCCTGCAGATCCGATACGGCATCCGTCCAGGCGTCAAAGTCCTCACGGCCGTGGCTTGGCGAGGTGTGGACGAAGCCGGTGCCGGCCTCGTCGGTGACGTGGTCGCCGGCGAGCATCGGCACAGGGAATTCATAACCACCGTTCAAGCCCTTGAAGGGATGGGAAAGCGTAAGGCTTCCAAGCTGTTCCGCCGAAACGCTATGGAGACGATTCAAGGTGACTTTTGCCTTGGCAGCGGCATCCTCGGCTAGCGCGTCGGCGAAGATCAGCTTTTCGCCGGGCTGCGGGCCGAAGGCATTCTCGGCCGCCGTCACCTCGTAGAGGCCATAGTTGATGCGTGGCGAATAGTTGACGGCCCGGTTGCCGGGGATGGTCCAGGGCGTCGTCGTCCAGATGACGACATGGGCCTCCAGCAAGTCCAGTGACGTCTCCGTCAGCTTCGGATCCAGGGCTGGCTGCCCGTCTTCGATGTTGGTGACCTGCCGAGCGAGGCTGACGACCGGAAACTTCGCCCAGATCGTGTCGCTCTCATAGTCCTGGTACTCGACCTCGGCCTCAGCCAGCGCGGTGCGCTCGACCACACTCCACATCACCGGCTTGGAGCCGCGATAGAGTTGGCCCGACATGGCGAATTTCAGCAACTCGCCGGCGATCCGCGCCTCGGCATGGAACGCCATCGTCATGTAGGGGTTGTCGAAATCGCCGACGACGCCCAGCCGTTGAAATTCTGCGCCCTGCACCTTGATCCAGTGCGCGGCGAACTCGCGGCATTCCTTGCGGAACTCGTTGACCGGCACCTCGTCCTTGTTCTTGCCCTTGGCGCGATATTGCTCCTCGATCTTCCATTCGATCGGCAGGCCGTGGCAATCCCAGCCGGGCACGTAGTTGGAATCATAGCCGCGCATCTGGAACGAGCGGGTGATGACGTCCTTGAGGATCTTGTTCAGCGCATGGCCGATATGGATGTTGCCGTTGGCGTAGGGCGGGCCGTCGTGCAGGATGTATTTTTCGCGGCCGGCAGCGTTTTCGCGCAGCTTGCGGTAAAGGTCCATGTCCTGCCAGCGCTTGACCAGCAGCGGCTCCTTCTCGGGCAAGCCGGCGCGCATCGGGAAATCCGTCTGCGGCAGATAAAGCGTCGTGGAATAGTCGATCGTTTCGCCAGTGTCGGTCATTGGGGTGTCGGTCATTGGTCTGCCATACGCATTGCCCGGCGGCAAAAGAGCCCGGGTGTTGAACTATCATGATCTGGAAAAAGCGCGAGAGGCCGCGCGCAAAATTCCCGGCTGCTCCGGCGGCGGTCAGGCCGCCCGGAACACCGGGCTTGTAATTCGTATCGTCAGCGCGAGAAGGCGCGAAAAGCTCGTCATCGCAGGGCTTTTAACCGAGACGGCCGATATTGAAAAGCCCGAACTCTGACGCTTGCCCTAGAAGCGTGTACCAATTGCGTGGAAGACGAACCTCATCGGCTACGGCATATTCGCCTGAACTAGGCGGCTGCGCGCAGCGCTCAACCTGCAACGTCACATCGAGAAATCAAACCGATAGGTCGTTAAAATACCGATCGTGAACTGATTGCGGTCGCCGCGCTCCTTGACCAGGCTGGAATCGGCCGCCGGGCCCATCAGGCGCGAATATTCGCCAAACAGGCTGGCTGTCATCGGCTCGGTCACCTTCCAGGTCACCGCGCCGCCAAGGCCCGCCGACTTCACTCCGCCGCCCGGATGGTATTCGCTGAGGCCCGAAGCCACGGCTTCCTCGGCGTTGACGCCATAATAGGCGTCGAAATAGTCCGATGAGGCGAACGAAACGCGCGGCCCGCCCGAGATCCTGATCTCAGGCGTCACATCGTAGAAGGCGTCGGCGGCGATGTCGGCGACAAAGCCGCTATGGGCACGAATGCCGTGGCGCAATTCGGCGCGGGCGCGCAACCAGTCAAGAGGATAGAATTCGAAGAAGCCGCCGGCTTCGCCGCCCCAGCGCACCGGGTCTAGGCCCTTCAGCTCGTCGGCGTCGCCGCCATCGCGCGAAAACAGGATTTTTCCGGCCAGACCGGCGCGGAGGCCGCCGCCGTCGATCAGCGCCAGCGAGATGTTGTCGTTGCGCGAGGTGAAGCGCGCCGCGGGACCGGCCTTGCCGAGCGAGATGATCGGCGAGGCACTGAGCAGGTACTTTTTGCTGCCCTCGAAATCCGGCGCGACCATGCCGGTGGCGCCGACCGTCAGATACCAGTCGCCGGACAGCCAGCCCAAGGCGCCCTCGCCGGCTTCCGCGGCACCGGGCGCGCCCAGCATGAAGGTGGCCAAGGCCGCCTGAAATACCCTGACGGAACGCATCGTCACTCCATACGCACGGAACACCGGCAAGAACAACCGGCTTTGCCAAAAGTCATGGGGCCGGTTCGGTAAAATTTGATTTAAGTTCGAAACGCTGGCTAGCTTTTTTGGCGTGGATCCGGCGCAAGCTGCTCGCTGGACGGGCAACGCCTTCGGCGCTACCCTCCAATTGGCAAGATGCCAGGCAACTTCGGTGGAGATGGCGGCAATGACCCTGCAAGGCGATGCTTTAAAGGATGCGATTGGCCAGACGCGGGCGAAATGGGGATGGTTCGTTGGGCTCGGGGTGCTGCTGCTGATCCTCGGCGGCATTGCCTTCGGCAATCTGTTCATCGCCACGGTCGCCTCGGTCTATGTCGTCGGCTGGCTGATGCTGATGGCCGGCATCATCGAGATCATGCATGCCTTCGGCGTGAAGACATGGAGCCGGTTCTTCTACTGGCTGCTCAGCGGTCTTCTCTATGCCGTCGCCGGGTTCTTCGCCTTCTATAACCCGTTGCTGGCCTCGGCGGTGCTGACCTTCCTGCTGGCAGTCGCCCTGCTCGCTTCAGGTGCGCTCAGGGCCTGGGTCGGGTACAAGCACAGGCCGGACAAAGGCTGGGGCTGGCTTGTTGCGGCCGGGGTGATCAGCGCGCTGGCAGGCCTGGTCATCGCCATGGGCTGGCCAGTCAACAGCGTATGGGTGCTGGGGCTGTTTCTCGCCATCGACCTGATCTTCCAGGGCTGGGCCTTCATTGCGGTCGGCCTGGCGCTGAAGAAGTAGGGTCTTGTTTAAGCATGATCTTGTCCGAAAACCGGTTCCCACTTTTCGGGATCATGCTTAGAAAGCAACGGCTGCGTCGAGCTCGGAAAGCGGGCTGACGCCGGCCAGCAGCGCCCTCGCCTCGGCTTCGTCGCGCTTCATCTGCGCGACCAGCGCATCAAGCCCCTCGAACTTCACCTCGGCGCGCAGGAAACCGAAGAAGGACACCGCGCATATCTCACCGTAGAGATCGCCGGAAAAGTCGAAAACGAAGGTTTCAAGAAGCGGCGCGCCGTTGTCGTCGACGGTCGGGCGGCGGCCGAAGCTGGCAACACCGTCATGAAGCGTGCCGTCGGCGCGACGGAAGCGGACGGCATAAATCCCTTCCTTCAGAGAGGCTTCCGGCGAAAGCCTCATATTGGCGGTTGGAAAGCCGAGCGTCCGGCCAAGCCGTTGGCCGCCGATCACCTCGCTCTCGACCGTGAAGCGATAGCCGAGCAGGCCGGCTGCTTCAGCCACCGCGCCCTCGCCGAGCTGCGCGCGGATCCGGCTCGACGACACCACCTCGGCGCCCTCGTCGCGAAACGCGTCGACCAGCGTAACGCCGAAGCCGTGGCGCTCGCCGGCCGCCATCAGATAGGCCGGGCCGCCCTGTCGGTCCTTGCCGAAGTGAAAATCGAAGCCGGTCACGGCGTGAATGATGCCGAGATTCCTGTCCAGCACGTCGGTCACGAATGCTTCCGCCGATAGCGAAGCGAAGTCGCGCGTGAACGGCTGTTCGACGAGTGCGGCAAAGCCCAGATACGACAGCAGCCGTGCCTTCATCGGCGGCGGCGTCAGCACGAACAGCGGCATATCAGGCCGGAACACCTTTCTCGGATGCGGCTCGAACGTCAGCACCAGAGCCGGTACACCACGCCGGCGGGCCTCGGCAAGCGCGCGCTCGAGCACGGCCTGATGACCGCGGTGAACGCCATCGAAATTGCCGATCGCCACCACGCCGCCCCGCAAAGGGGCCGGCAGCGGCGAGATTGCAGAAACGTGTTCGAAGGCTTCCGTCATTTAGAGGCTTCCGTCATCGAGCGACCCTATTGCAGTCTTGGCCCTATTGCAGTTTTGGCCCTATTGCAGTTTTGGCCCTATTGCAGTTTTGGCCCTATTGCAGTTTTGGCCCTATTGCAGTTTTGGAATGACCGCGACCGGCCGATAGCCGTGCTTTTCAAGAAAGGCTGTTAGCCTGGCCGGATCCGGTTGCAGCGGATTGCCGTAGTCGCGGGCATGGATGCCGCCCGACACGTAGAGCACGTCGAAGCCGTTGTCGGCAGCACCTTTGATGTCAGTCATCATGCCATCGCCAATGGCCAGCACATCCGAACGCTCGACCGGACGGCCGAGCAGGTCGGCGACCTCCTTCATCGCGACGTCGTAGACCGGCGCATAAGGTTTTCCGGCGATCAGCGTGCGCCCGCCGAGCTGGGCATAGTCGCGAGCCAGCGCCCCGGCGCACCAGATCATCCGCTCGCCGCGCTCGACCACGATATCGGGATTGGCGCAGATGAACGGCAGGTTCCTGGCGCGTAGCCGCCGCAGAAGATCGGCATAGTCCTCCGGCTTTTCCACCTCGTCGTCGAACAACCCGGTGCAGACGACGCCGGATGCTTCGAACTCCTCGACCAGCTCGACATCGAGACCGCCATAGAGCGTGAAATCGCGATCGGCGCCGATGTGGAAGATTTTTCGCGGCCCTTCGGCGATCAGGTCGCGTGTCACGTCGCCGGAGGTGACGACGCGGTCGTAGGCCGCCGCGGGAACGCCGATCGCATCCATCTGCGCCACCACATCGGCGCTTCGGCGCGGCGAATTGGTGATCAGGACCACAGCTATCTTCGCTTCGCGCGCGGTGGCCAGCGCCAGAGCCGCGGCCGGAAAATGCCGTTCGCCATTGTGGACCACGCCCCAGACATCGCACAGGATGGCAGAATAGGCTCCCGACAAAGCCGCGAGCGAGCCGATGATATCGGGCGAATCCGCCATATCGTTTCCCAAATCATGATGGTAGCGAGCGCCGCCGCCGACGGTCCGCCGCGGCATGCCCGCATTAACCGAAGCTCTTCAGCCTGTCACCAGCTTTTGCAAACGTTCAGGAGTGCCGCCAGCGATAAAGGCAGGATCGCAAGCACAAAAGTCCCTCATTTTCCGGAGCCTTGGCCGTTCTGGAGGCTTCGCGGCGATCCAGTTCGTCGCCGACTACCGCGTGGTTAACAGGTTTTGAAAAAGTGTGCTGATCTTGGACGCATTTTAGCAATCCGAAATTTAAACATTCATGGCATCGTTCGCCGACAAAGGGGTTCTGGCGGGTGCTGAAGGCAATGATCCGGAAATTCGGTAGAGACCGGCGTGGCAACTATGCGCTGATGACGGTCATCACAATGGTGCCGCTGATGGGCGGATTGGCGCTCGGCGTCGACTACTCGGAACTGCTTCGCCAGAAGCACAATACCCTGAACGCCCTGGATGCCGCCGGCATCGCCACCGCTCAGCAGATCGTCGCCGGCGCAAGCGACGACGACGCCAAGGCCTATGCCAAGACCTTCTTCGAAGCCAATCTTGGCCGCGTCAATCCGGCGAATACGTCGCTTACCGTCACCCTGCCCAACAGCAATGCGGGTGGCGGCACGTTGAAGCTTTGCAGCGCCGTGACGTATAGCCCCTATTTTCTACCGGCTGCCGCCATGCTGACGGGCGGGACCGCCAGCGATACAACCTTCACGGCCTGCTCGGAGATCCGCCTCAAGAACACGTTGGAAGTAGCCCTTGTGCTGGACAATTCCGGCTCGATGAACGACCTTGGTTCCGGCACCGGTGCGAAGCGAATAGACCTGTTGAAAACCGCCGCCAAGCAGCTTGTCGATACGCTGGCGCTGCAGGCACAGCAGATGAGGCAGGTCAACAAGCCGGTGCAGTTCTCTCTCGTGCCGTTCGCCGCGTCGGTCAATGTCGGCCCGACCCATGACCAGGATGGCTGGATGGATCAGGACGGCATCTCCCCGATCCAGCATGAGGATTTCGACTGGACGACGATGACCGCGGCCAACGACCCGAACAGATATGCCGAGAAGCTCAACGGCGTCTGGTACAAGCGCGGCACCGGCTGGGGAGACACCGAGGACCAGCCTCTGACCCGCTTCAGCCTGTACGCCGACATCACGGTCGAGTCAGGCCGCGAAGAAGTGCCGAACACGAAACAGTACATCTGTGACACCTATAACAAAAAAGGCAACTGCAGCAGCGGCCATTGGACCACCCCGGAATATATCTACACCACCAGCCGCTATGCGAGCTGGCAGGGCTGCGTGGAGGCGAGGCCGTACCCGTATAATAACGACGACACGACGCCTGTTGCCGCCACGCCGGCCACGCTGTTCGTGCCGATGTTCGCACCGGACGAGGCTGGCACCCTATGGCTCGATTTCAACCGCGACGGTGTCAACGACGTCAACAGCACGTCGTATAATTACGGCAACAACTGGTGGGCCGACTGGCCCTACATCGCAAATCCGACCGCCTCCGAGCGGCAGTCGGACATGCGCAAATATTTTCTGGTCAAGCCTTATGGCTCGAGGTCGGCTGCCTCGGGCGACGGCCCGAATTCGTCCTGCACGACCAACCCGATCACGCCGCTCAAGGACGTGAGCCAGCTTGCCCAGAAGAAGGAAATCAACGACGCCATCGACGCCATGGCACCGAACGGCAACACCAACGTGCCGGAAGGCCTTGCCTGGGGCTGGCGGACGGTGTCGAGCAACGAACCTTTCACCGAAGGCCGACCGAACACCGAAAAGGGCAACGACAAAGTCGTCATCGTGCTGACCGACGGCGCCAATACCTACAGCGCCGTCAGCGACAGCGGCTATGCCAATAGCAGGTCGACCTACGCCGCTTACGGTTACACCGGCCTGACATATCCGGGGTCGGGAAGCGTGACGCGCCTGTTCATGAACACAAGCGGCGACATCGGCAAGACCACCTACACCGGCACCAACTACACGGCCGCGCTGGACGAGCAGATGCAGACGCTTTGCGCCAACGCCAAGCGTTCGAACATTCTCGTCATGACCGTTGCGCTCGACCTGTCGACCACCGATACCGGCGACAAGAAAGCACTCGACGCACTGAAGGCCTGTTCCTCGAACTCGCGCTTTCGCAAGGATCCCGCCGATCCGACCAAGCCGGCCAAGCTGTTCTGGAATGCGACCGGAGCGACGCTGTCCGACAATTTCAAGGAAATCGCCAACGAATTGTCGAACCTGCGCATCGTCGGCTGAGCGGCGCGCCATTGCCCAGAAGCCACAGGCTGGCGGGACAGCGCCGCTCTGGCCTGCCGGCGATCGCCGGCAGCGGAGGGCGCGAAGGGATCGCTGACTAACCGTTCTTCCGGCTGATAGCGGGCCTGGCGCAAAGGCTATCGTCACCTTGCCCTTGCGGCGGTCGAACGGACATGGTGAGTGTCCTCCACCATCGGAGATGCGCCTGTGCCCGACGCCGCCAACCATCTCGCTTTCGCGCTGGTCTGCCTCGGCATGGTGCTGACGCCTGGCCCGAACATGATCTATTTGATCTCGCGGTCGCTGTCACAAGGGCCGAAGGCCGGCCTGATTTCGCTCGGTGGTGTGGCGCTCGGCTTTGTCTTCTACGTGTTGTCGGCGGCATTCGGCATCACTGCGCTGCTGCTTGCCGTGCCTTACGCCTATGATGTGCTGCGCTTTGCCGGCGCGCTCTACCTGTTATGGCTTGCCTGGCAAGCAGTGAGGCCCGGCGGACGCTCGCCGTTCCAGGTCCGGGAACTGCCGAAGGACGGGCCGCGCAAATTGTTCGCCATGGGCCTGATGACCAATCTGCTCAACCCGAAGGTGGCGGTGCTTTATCTGTCGCTGCTGCCGCAGTTCATCAGCCCCGGCAAGGGCCATGTGCTGTCGCAGCTTCTGGTGCTCGGCACCACGCAGATCGCGATCAGTCTCACCGTCAACGCGATCATCGCAGTGACGGCCGGCTCGATCGCCGTCTTCTTCGCCGGCCGGCCGCTGTGGCTGGTGATCCAGCGCTGGATGATGGGCACGGTGCTGACCGCGCTAGCCCTGAAGATGGCGACCGACGCGCAGCGCTAGCCCTGCGCCTGCCTACATCGGCCGCCGGTCCTGCTGCACCCGCTCCGGCTCGACCACCCTGCGATAGAGATGCCACGTCGCATGGCCAAGCACCGGCATGACGACAGCGAGCCCGGCAAACAGCGGGATCGAGCCGATGACCAGCAGCACGGCGACCATCAGGCCCCACAGCGCCATCTGCAGCGGGTTAGCCATCACCGCCCGCGCCGATGTCTCGATTGCCGAAACAGCACCGACATCGCGGTCGAGCAGCAGCGGGAAAGCGACGACGGTCGTCGCCAGCACGATCGCGGCGAAGACGAACCCAGCCGCATTGCCGAGCAGGATCAGCGCCCAACCTTTGGGCGTCGTCAGCACCTCGCGCACAAAGCCGCCGATCGAAGCCGGCGGCTGACTGCCGAACAGGCCGGTGTAGATGGATTGCGCGGTGTACAGCCAGAGCAGGAACAGTGCGACGAGCATGACGCCGATGACCGCGATCGCCGGCAGCGCCTTGGAGTGGCGCACGTCGAGCGCGTGCCACCAGGACGTGTCCATGCCGAGCTCACGTCGGCGGCTGATCTCGTAGAGACCGATCGCGGCGAAGGGTCCAAGCAGGGCGAAGCCGGACATCAGCGGGTAGAGGAGCTGGATGGCATAGGAACCGGATGTCGTCCACTGCGCCAGGATCAACCCGACCACCGGATAGATCAGGCACAGGAACACGTAATGCGATGGCTTTGCCCAGAAGTCCTCGACGCCGAGCCGCAGCACATCCATCAGGTCCGCCGTGGTGATGCGGCGCACCGTGGGCTGCACGTGCATTCCGCGCGCGTCCGACATGACATGAAAACTGGCCATGACCATTCTCCCGTGTGTCGGGGCGGTCACCGCCAGGATGGCCGCCCGCAGCTGCCACTTCAAGAATAGGCGGCATCATAGCCGATTTGGACGCGCTTGTCGCCACCGCGGGGGGGGGGGGGGGGGGGCGCGGGGGGGGGGGGGGGGGGGGGGGCAGAGGGGGGGGAACAAACCCCACAGGGGGGAGGGCCGGGCGCGCCGCCCCCCCCCCCC